>DATLXK010000050.1:0-69829 GCA_035575925.1 Sphingobacteriaceae bacterium | reverse complement strand
AAGCCCGCCAGAGCCAATGGTACTGCCGTAACAGGTGGGAGAGTAGGTCGGTGCCCAATCTTATATCTGCTTAAAGCAGGTCTTAGACCCTAAAGCCCTTGCGTGTAACCCACGTTAAGGGCTTTTTTGGTGGGGTATTAAAATTTAAAGTATCTAATATCAAAAGATAAAACTTATAGAATACCATATCTGTGTAATATTTTTATTCTCTTTATAATTACAATATATGTGGTAGAGGAAATACGTTATATATCAAAATTAAAGAAATGTATATGTTAAAGAATATAATAGTGTACGCAGTAGTTGCTGTTTTCCCGATTTTATTATCAGCACAAACTTCCAAGAAAGCCGTTTCTAATTGGCAAAATATGGATTTGAAGACTAATGGAATCTTCGGTATAAGCACAGAAAAGGCTTATAGTGAATTGCTAAAATCCAAAAAAAGTAAAAATGTTATTGTTGCAGTGATAGACGGCGGTGTTGATTATACTCATGAAGATCTTAAAAGTGTGATGTGGGTTAATCAAAAGGAAATAGCCGGCAATAATAAAGATGATGACAATAATGGATATGTTGACGACATACATGGTTGGAATTTTATTGGCTCATCAAAAGGAAATGTACAGTATGATAATATGGAACTGACTCGGCTGGTGCGGAAGTTACAGCCTAAGTATTCTGCAGTAGTAAATTCTACTCCTTTATCAGATGGTGACCGTAAGGAATTTGGACAATATCAAAAATTGATTACAGATTACATGTCTAAATTACAAATGGCTCAGATGGGATTTGAAAATACAACATTATTAAAGAAATACCTGGATGAAATTGTAGCATCAATAGGAAAGAAAAATCCTACATATAGTGATTTTGATAATTATCGCCCTAAAAATGATAATCAGGGAAAGGCTATAAAAATTATTAAGTCAGAACTTAAAAAAGATTCTAACTATAAAAAGGTTGCAGAAAGTATTGATGAGGCACTCAAGTATTATGATACACAAGTGAAATATCATTTAAATTTAGATTTTGACCCGCGAAGCGTAGTGGGGGATAATTATGCTAATAGTAAAGAGCGTAATTATGGGAATGCTGATGTAAAGGGTCCGGATTCTGAACATGGAACACACGTAGCAGGTATTATTGCTGCATCCCGAAATAACAATATTGGTATTAACGGAATAGGTTCTAATGTAAAAATAATGGCTATCAGGGCTATTCCCGATGGAGATGAACGCGATAAAGATGTTGCTAATGCTATCCGGTATGCGGTAGATAATGGTGCTTCTATAATAAATATGAGTTTTGGAAAAGGATACGCATGGGATAAAGCAGTGGTGAATGAGGCTATAAAATATGCAACTTTAAAAGATGTATTACTAGTACATGCCGCCGGTAATGATGCTAAGAATACTGACGTAGAAAAAAATTATCCATCCAAAAACTTTACAGACAGCCTTGATTTAATAACAGGTACAGCAGAATCCTGGATTGAGGTTGGAGCTTCGGGTTGGGTTAATGATGAAACATTAGCTGCGGAATTTTCTAACTATGGTAATAAAGCGGTTGATGTTTTTGCACCAGGGGTTCAAATTAATTCTACTATGCCTGATTCGAAATATAAAGAAAATGATGGTACAAGTATGGCTGCGCCAGTGGTTGCAGGATTAGCATCGTTAATCCGCTCTTACTATCCCGGGCTAACTGCAGTTCAGGTTAAGAATATAATTATGTCTTCAGTGACCAAGGTAGATAATAAAGTAAAAATAAACGAGAATGGTGACAAACGTAAAATATCTTTCTCAGAACTATCCGTTTCAGGCGGCATAGTAAATGCATACAATGCTCTTTTACAAGCTGAAAAGGTTTCTTCTTCTAAAGTTGTAGTAAATTAGTCTCCAACAGTTTAACAAAAGAGCAGGCGGAAAATCGCCTGCTCTTTTGTTAAAAGCTTAAACCAGCCTTTAAAGAAATTACACGGTCTTCTTTTGAAATCCCATATCCGGCAGACACGGTTATCTTATTGTAAAAGTTCATCCATAAACCCGGGCCATATCCATAATGCCACGTATTATCTTCAGCAACGTCTGAGAAAACCCTTCCTGAATCAAAAAATCCAAAAAGCCCAAAGTTTCCTGAAAATAAATAGTTGCGTAAGGTGTTTATTTTAAATCTTAACTCGGTATTCTGAAATAGATAAGAATCGCCAGTAAACCTGTTGTTTCTAAATCCTCTCAAATAAGTGTTAGTGCCAAGAGAGTTTGCCTGAAAAAATTTATAGTCTTTCCCGATATTCATAGCTCCACCGAACCGTAGTGCTACAGTAACCGGATAGTTAAAGTTAGGGGTTCCATAAACCGAGACGATACTTTTAAGCTGGCCAAACTTTGATTTATCCCCTTCAAATTCATTAAAATAATTAGCTTCTGTTCGCCATTTAACACCTGAAGTTGGAAATAACGGATCATTAACGAAATCCAGATCTGCATAAGTTCGGATGGTTCCAAAGTTGAAAGGTTTGTCAATACTATTAGATTCCGGAAATGTTGAAGAATTCACAAACCTGTTTTCAGTTCTGGCTATTCTGTAAGATTCATACCCCGGCCCCATACCAATTTTAAACACTTTAGTAAATCTATGCTGATAAAAAGCGTTGACACTTAAATTCGTACTCCGCACTCTATAGAAATCAATATCATTTACATATGCTGATGAATTTCCTTCACCAAAGTAATTAAGGATATATTTTGGATTATTATACGAAGCATTAAACAGCAGGTCATCATTAAGACTAAACAAGGAGTAAAAAGTACCATCATATTTTATATTATACGCCCATGTTTTAGGTGCTGCATTCGCAACCAGCTTTTGTTCAAAGCTATAAGGTTCTTTTCTGAAACTATAATGTTTCCAGCTAAATCCTGCGCCAATAAATATCCCATCATCTCCATTCAAATCGGGATAAGGTATAATGCCTGATTTGTCGTATTTGAAAGTATTTCTGTCATAATTATTAACATAGTATTTGTCAGAAACTTCCATAACTGTATTGTTTCCTGGTTTTATAGTATTATTTTCTGTAGAACTGTCATAAACCAGGTTTCTTCCGGATGTGGAATTATCTATGATCACATCTTCACCAGGCCCCCCAATTATTCTAAATTTAATAGTATTACTTCCATTGCCTTCCATTAATACACTATCCTTCCCATCTAAAGCATAAAAAATTATTTCTTTAGTCTCAAATGGATAGAATGTTCGGTCATATATCATATTATCGATCTTGTTATCCTTGTTGATCTTATGAATGGTAACCTGAGTTTCGTCGCCTTTACGAAAAACCTGGAAAAATTCTTTTTTATCAGAACCATAAATGGTTACCTTATTGGCAAGAATGTCATAATAGTCATCAGCAGCTTTATTTAATTGGGCTCTGCGGGATTTAAGCTTGGTTATAATTTCCTGTCCTGAAATAGTGAAGGCCTCGGCCGGCATTTTACGAACAGCAGCTTCAATCACTTGATCAGTTAGTTTATTTTGGATTTCAATTGCCGCAGATTGCCATTGAGATTTGCTTAATTTATTTAACAGGTTTCTGTCAAGATTTCTTGCAGCGAGAGAAATTTTTGTAAGAGTGCCGATATTCAACTCAAAGGATTGTATATCAGGTAGCATTTTACTCAATAATTTAGGAATGATTCCATCATACTTAGCGAATGCCTGATCATGATCACGTGCTATAGGACGATAGAGCGTAGTGTCACCTGCATCAAATTCTGCCCATCTCCATTGATCTTCATGCCTATCCCAGTCGCCTATTAAAATATCAAATAAGCGTGATTTCAGAAGCATCTCCTGATCAACCATATTATCGTTGTCTTCCGTGATTTTTTGATACATTTTAGTAGTGCTAACCGCTTTTGCAGCATTACCGAAAGATTTAAAATCAGATACGTCATCATCCGGGCGCGCCTCAATAGTGCCTAATTTTCCGCCAACATCTTGCAAATAAGGCCCTAAAGAACTTGTAAAGGGCATATAAACTAATTGTGGCACTACATGGTATATTCCAATAGCTTTTGCCATATCGGGCACTATTAGTCCTCCATAAGGATGGGAGGAAGAGATTTGGTCTTGTATAAATTCATCAGCAAATGTTCTGAGAAATGCGTCTGGTAATACAGCAGAAGGATCCTTACTAATTGATCTGAATTGATAAACATTACCATCTTTTCCTTTCATTTGAAGAGAAGTAGTTTGCCTGCCTCCTCCCAATTTAATCGGGGTTAATCCTCCGGCAAAGGAACTCATATCTAAATAGTTAGCTTTTATGGGTGTGGCCCAAACCTCGCGATAATGTTCTCCCAAAAAGTTACTTTTAACGGCTTTTGCCGAATATTGCTCTCCTGCAGCAATTACTTTTACACTGTCTTTATAACTGATAAGCGCCTCTTGACGCAATTCTGCATTGCCTTTTGGTGCAATAGCGTATAAAGGAGTTCGGTATAACACTTTTCCCGTTGATCCATCACCTACCGGTGTCCAGAATTCTACCCAGCACTGGCCGTTATCATAGTAGTTTAATTTTGCAAAACCTTTTTCTGCGGCAGCAAAAGAAGCGTTATTTGCAGTAGTAATGCCTTTAATTTTTGATCCGCTGCCACTAACAATGTGATTCAGCTCGTTGTATTTATGAAACTGTAATGAATGTTCATGGCCGGCCGCAATAACTACATTTTTCTCTTCTTCAAGAACAGATAGCAAACCTCTTTTAAGCTGCTGATAATCTTTATTTGATATATCTTGTGGGGAAACTCCATATTGGCGCATTAAAGGATAAATGGCTCCAATAACTGGTAATGGAATAAATAAATTATCACGAATAAGGGTTAATGGGAAAAGGTAATCGCTAAAGGAATAATATCCTCCATGTTGCCCGTTACTAAACAACGGATGATGCTGGGCAATTACAATATTTTTCCCCTTATTTCGCAACATGATATCCCGAACAGCCTGGATAACATCAAGCCTGCTTCCGGTTTCACAACCATTGTCAGGAGCCATTGGCTTTTCGAAATGATGTAACCACCATTGGGTGTCTATAACTATAACAACCAGATCATTTCCTAATTGAAGTTCCACAGGGCCTGCGCAGCCATTACTGGGTAAAAAGACATCCGCCGAATCCAGATAGTTTTCTACAAACTCTTCCTGGCGATTAACGGCTTCAAGTCCGCCTGGCCTCCACTCGTTCCAGTCATGATTGCCCGGAATAAAAATAGCACGCCCTTTAAAGCCTTTCACAACCTTCATTTGCTCTATTATACGACGCTCTTTTTCTTTTCGATCTGCATCATCAGGCTTTGGAAGACCAGCGTTGTATATATTATCCCCAAGAAAAATTACCACATCTTTTTTGCTAGACGAGCGTACCATCGTATCAATATTCGAGCCTTTGATTTTTATGGTATCATTGGAGTAAATCTGTGATTGCAAAAGTTTAAGACTGGGCTCCTGCCTGTCTTTGTCAGGATTGCCGACATCGCCAATTAAATAAACAGAATATTTTAGTTTTAAAGAGTCCGGACTGTTGGCGGTTTCCCAGTTGGCTTGTTTTTTAGCATAATAGGGTTTATAGGAAAGGCATGATGACAGAAGTATGGCAGTAAAAAAAAATGGAATTAGTCTGTTTTTAAAATTATTGTTCATGTTTTATTCGGATAATGTTTGCAATCTTACCATTGCTTTCGTTAGAAACATATAATCTACCGTCCGGGGCAAACGCCAGGCCTTCAGGTTGGTTGTAATCTTTTCCACGCAGCTCGATTATGTTTTTAATTTTACCGTTATCTGCGGCCAAAACGGCAATCATATTATTTAATGAAGATAAGACATAAATGTCTTTAGTTTTTGGATGAATAGCAAGAGCTGATGTTCTGAAGACTTTATTCAATTTTTCGTTTCCAAAAGCTTTTAGGAATTTTTTGGAAGTTTCCTCAAGTTTATCTCCCCTATAAAATTCTTCAATCTCTTTTAATTTAATCGAATAAACTGCAGTAGTATTAAGTTGATTGGTTTTGAGGTCAAAGGCATAAATATCTTTATTTATATCATCATGCAGGCCTTCATCTTTTACGGCTAATAGCAAACGATTATTGTCCTTATCATAAGTTAAACCTTCAATATTGTTTTTAGTCTTTAGCGGTGTATTATAAACTTTTGTAGGTGATGGCTTGGTTTTAAAGTTTGGAATTTCAAGAATATGTCCTGTTGAGGTTACAATATAAACAGTATTATCAACTACAGCAACATCCTCATAGTCTTCCTCGTCACCAAACTGATACGTTTTTATAATTTGTTGTTTCCCAAGATCAAAAAAGTATAACAGGCCTTTTTCGTCTTCAATTGCTACTACTATGCTGTCTGCAATAAACGATATTCCCGAAATTTCTTTAAGGGTTTGGGGAACTACATATTTCTTATCGTTTTTTGCAATTTCGGGCTCAGGCAAAGACGTACTCTTATCTTCGCCACTTTGCCCTGAACCACAGGAAATTAAAAAAAATACTAACAAAACCGCGCTAACTCTGTTCATGTACGTGTACATTAAATTAATGTTAAAACACATTAATAACCCAATTTAGTTACCTTAGTTTTATAATTAAGGATAATAGACAGAATAAAAAATGAAGAACAGCAATCCTGTAGTAAAAGAAGCATCAGAGTTTATATTTAATTTATTTAAAGAGAAGCTTAGCAGTGATCATTTATATCATAATTATAAGCATACTACGGAAACAGTTAAATACTGCAAGGAGCTAGGCGAAAAATATAACCTAACCACCCGTGATTACGAAGTTCTTGCACTAGCGGCATGGTTTCATGATACTGGTTATACACAGGCATACGCAGGGCATGAAGAGAAAAGCATTGAAATATTAAAAGAATTTTTAAGGGGTGAGTATCCTCTTGAGGATCAGAAAGAAATCGAAACATTAATATTATCTACCAGATGGAATGCTGCACCGGATGGAACTTTGCAGGAAATATTGCATGATGCAGATTATATAAATATTGGTAAGAAAAATTTTGATAACAGAGCACAACTCTTACGAATTGAGTGGGAAAGGCTGTTAAAAAAGGATTACTCTGAAGTAGAGTGGGCAGAAGCACAATTGAATTTTTTAATAAGTAAAAATTTTAAAACTGAAGAGGCTACAATAAATTATAACGATCAGAGAGAGGAAAATATCCGGAATCAAAGATTGAAGATCGAAGTACTTAAAAATGAAAAACTTAAACTGGATAGCAAGGTTAACAGCAATAATGAAAAGTTAAAAAAAGAAGGACGGGGAATAGAAACATTATATCGTTCCATTTATCAATATCATGTGGATTTAAGTGGAATAGCTGATAATAAAGCAAATATTATGATCAGTATAAACACGATCATAATATCTCTTATTATTACCCTTTTTGGTTCCGGATATACGTTTAGCAGCGGTGGGGAATTATCAAGCATACGTTTTGTATTTCCTATCGCATTATTGTTAATAACAAGTCTATCAGCCGTGGTTTTTGCAATTTTATCAGCCCGGCCAAACGTAACCACAAAAGAAAAATTCGAGCTTAAGCAGAAGAAAGGTAGTGCAATATTTTTCGGAAACTTTGCTCAGTTAGATCTAACGGAATTTGTGAACCATATAAAACGGTTAAAAGACGAAAAAGATGAGCTATATGATAGTATGTCTGTAGATATTTATTACCTGGGAAGTGTATTGGTTAAAAAGTATAAACTTTTAACATGGTCATACAACTTATTTATGGGAGGCTTAGTTATTTGTGCTGTCGGGTTTATAGCAATTATGTTGTTTTCTTCGTATGGGGCTTAAGTTGTAAAATTACTTCTGTCATATCTTCTATTTTTTCCAGCGAAATGTAAAAATATTTTACATCACCTATATACTCATAGCTTTCCATGCCGGGTACAAGCTCTTCCCAGTGAAACCATTCAGACAGATTTTTCTTATTTCTTATCTTAGATAGATATTTTTCAGTCAGCAGTATATAATTGTATTCATTAACACTATTCTTTAAAAGTTTGTGTGCTATAATTACATCCTCTCCCAACAGTTTTATGCGACCTTTAATATTGGCCAGACTAATATTTCCGTAATGGATTATAATTTTTAGACCTAACTGATCATCGGCCAGATATTTACTATAGTTTTCAAAGTCATTTATTTCAAGGTTCTCAATAAAACTTGAAAATGCTTTATAAAGCACTTTGCACTGATCTGCAACTTGTTTTATGGAAGGAAGTCGACCGGTTTTGTAAAAAAAAATGGCATCCCCTTCTATTTCTCCTATATTCATTTTAATAACATTTGCTTCGATAAGCTTTCTTAGAAGCGCAGGAATAACCTCTTTTGTAAAATGAATATCCGCAGTAGCAATGAATTTTGTAAAGCCTGTAATGTCAGGCACACAAAAAAATGTTGGAGTCAATCCGTTTTTATCTTGCATGTTATAATGCTATTATATTGTTGTTGTTATATATACAAAAATGTACACGTAGTGTTGTAAAATTGATAAAGTTTAATGAATTTAAACATCAGTTGGCTTCTTTTTAAAATCTTACACCGTAAAGGTATATATAGATTGTAACTAAAAAAATAAGTGTGAAATAATTAAAGTAAACTTTAAGAAAACATTTGTAAAAATAATATTTTGTTAAAATCAAAAGTTAAATTTAACAGGCATTATGGTTTTTTTAAATATTAACAAAGCCCGTTTTATTCTACATTAATATGAAATTTTATCATTTGTTTATTTTGGTATTTCTTTCCGGCAAGGTAGAAGCGCAAAAGAATGATGCTGATCTTGCTCCTTTGTTAATTAGACCCCGTCAATATGCTATAATAAAAACCTCAGAGGTTATTAATATCGATGGAAAAGGTTCTGAACAAGCCTGGTCAAAAGCGCAATGGTCTGATGCGTTTGTAGAGATACAAGGAAAACGCGATAGTATAGACCCTTATTCTACGAGATATAAAATGCTATGGGATAAAGATTTTTTATATGTGTATACTGAATTCAGAGAGGAGCACATCTGGGCCAAGCTAAAAGACCATGATCAATCTATTTTCCATAATAATTGCCTGGAGATATTTATAGACCCCGACGGCGATAGTCATAATTACATAGAATTCCAGATAAATGCATTTGAAGCAGTATGGGATCTGTTCATGACTAAACCCTATCGGAACGGTGGCATGCCGCTTAGCGCATGGGATATAAAGGGTTTGAAAAAGGCTGTTAACATTAATGGTACATTAAATGATCCTTCAGATAAAGATAAATCATGGGGTATTGAATTAGCATTTCCTCTCAATTCCCTGGTTGGACGCAACCTTCCATTAGTCGGCTCTGTATGGAGAATGAATTTTTCCCGCGTGCAATATCAAATGGACATTAAAGACGGGGTATACGAGCGTAAACAGGATGCCAAGGGAAGGTTGTTACCAAGTGCGTATTATGTATGGTCGCCGCAAGGATTGGTAAATCTGCATTACCCCGAAAGGTATGGATTTGTAAAATTTGCAGATGAATCAGGCACTGAAAAAGGTTTTATTCATACAGAAACCGAGGCACTTACGCGCATGCTTTGGAAATACTATTATTTGCAGCAGGACTTTAAAATCAGGTATGGTAAATATGCTACAACCTTAGCTGATCTGAAGAAAGATTTTCCAAACGTAACTTTTCAAAATACCCCCAGACTTCAGCTGATCGGTACTGATTTTCAATATCAAATTCAAATAAAGAGTTCTTCTTTAAAAACTATTTTTATAATAGATCATGAAGGTAAGCAAGTTCAGTTCTTCTTCCCCAAATAATCATGTAAAATACTTGGTAAACAAGTACTTCCTGTTCGGTGTGCAATTTGGCGCATTGTTGGCGCACATAGGATCTCTAAATAAAAGCCACTAAAAAGCAGCTTTAATAGTAGCCACAAAGGACAATTATCGAACTATTTTGTGGATCATTTGCGAGCATTGGCGTTTGCTGTATGAGTTTAACCTGTGGTCGGGTTGCCATCATACCACATATTAATATTCGCTTATTTTTGATTTTTAGCTTTGAGCAAACTCTACTAATGGTTTAATATCACCATTATCTGCAGCTCTTAAAGCTGTTATATAGCTTTTTCTCATCTCATCTGCTTTTATCAAAGTCGAACTACCCCAGGTATAGACATTCTGTTTAAACACATGTTCAATGATAATATCAGCAATTAATCGCGAGTGCCGGCCATTGCCATTAGGAAAGCATTGGATGGCAACAATACGATGTTTAAACCTTATTGCAATTTCGTTAGGAGTGTATGTATTATGCTCAAGCCAATATAAGATATCACCTAACAGATATTTAAGGTCCGGCCCTATTTTATAATAAGGAACACCGATGTTTTTATCTGTTTTGCGAAAACTTCCCGCCCAATTCCAAACATCACCATACATTTTGGTATGGAGCTTCATAAGGAAATCTTCTGTAAATATTATATTTGCTGTCCAACGATGTTTTAATGTCCATTCTACAGCCTTTTGGATATTGAGTTGCTCAAACTCATCTAATTCTCCTCTTGTGGTAATCGTTGCGATAAGCAATCCTGCCTTTTCATCTTCATCCAACGGCGTCTGGTCTTCCAAGTATTCGATTTTTAATCCCATAAATATTTTGGAAGTTCATCCTTAATTTCCTGTGCTTTTTCTGCTATTGCCTTGAATAATCTGCTTTGGGTGTTTTCCTGATCTTCTAATTTCATTGATGCTGAAGTGCGCATAACAATTTTTCTGGCAAGTTCATGTGCACGCCTTTCTACTAATTTTTCCAGGGTTTCATCTTTAGGAATAATTGCATAAACTAATTTCATTTCCAAAGCCTCGGCTGCTTCTTTTAAGGAATTTAGCGTGATACTTCCATTCGCCTCTCTGTTCTCTAAACCCTTGATGCCTTGTGGACTTGTGTTTAGTTTATTCCCTAATTGGGCTAACTGCATGTTCAGGGAAGTTCTTGTGGCATTAACCCAACCTTTTTCTGGCCGTAAAATAGTGCTGGCATTTTTAAAGCTGGCAAATTTCTGATCCAATTGCTCGATAATAAGTTTTTTATTCCGCTTGTCCATCATAATTAATATAAACGTACATATTTAATAATACCTAAATATAAGCTTATATATTTAAATATTATAATTATTTTATACTTATATGTTTAAATTTGAAATCACAGAGGCAGGTATTAAATAATGGCTTTAATTGAGGAACCCATTATATAATGTTTCTGTATCTTCATTATCAAGATTAGGCGGACAAACGCAAAAATTGGGGCAATTGAAAACTCAATTAACGGATTACAACACCAAGATAACTAAAGCCAGGGACTTGCTCCTGAATGGCGACATTGACTCAGCCGATTATCATCTGATTAAACGTGATAGTGAACGTCACATCACTATCTTAGAAGCTAAATTATTTGATTTATCCCGTCCTGCCGATAAGCTGACAACTCTGATAAACAAGGCCGTAGGAACGCTCTCCAGGCTAAGTGAGATATATCAGCAAAGTGTCCCTGAGGGTAAAAGAAGGCTGATTAGTTCGATGTATCCAGAAAATTTGACTTTTGATGGAACCCAACATCGAACTACCCGGTTAAATGAAGCAATCCGCGTTTTTGATATTATGAAGGCCATTATTGAGAGTAAAAAAGAGGGGCAAATCACTAAAAACTATGACTTGCCCGTTATGGTAGCGGGGAGCAGGATCGAACTGCCGACCTCAGGGTTATGAATCCTGCGCTCTAACCATCTGAGCTACCCCGCCATACTTATCTTTTCTAACCTGGCAAATCAACTAGTTGTCCGCCCCGGCGGATATAAATCCTCTACCGCCCCGTGCAGATACCCCCGCCAAATATTAGTTTTTTATAGAGTTGCAAATATAGTTGAAATTACCTTTCTTTAGAAAGAAATGTAAAAAAATAGCCAGTAAGCTATTAAAGATAAGTCAGTTCAAGGTATGGCAGAAAAGAAAAAATTTCAAATAGAGTATGAGGTGAAATCATCACCAAAAATACTATACACCTTTTTAAATGAGCCTAATGGCCTTGCCCAGTGGTTTGCGGATGATGTATCTTATCGTGATCAGATATATACTTTCAATTGGGACGGTGAAGAACAGCGTGCCAGACTGGTTTCTATAAAAGAAAATAAGCTTGTAAAATTTAAGTGGCTTGATGATGACCCGCAGTGTTATTTTGAAATGGAAATTGTTCAGGACGAGCTTACAAATGATGTGGCCTTATCAATAACCGATTTTGCTACCGAAGAAACACTTGAAGAAAGAAAACTTATCTGGGATAATCAGGTTCAATATTTGATCAGCGTATTGGGCGCATAGGGGAAATTAAATCCCTATTTTTGCAATGTGAAAAAAATCCATCTATTGGTATTGAAGGCCTTTATAAGGCCTTTTATTGTGACTTTTTTCATCGTCATGTTCATTTTATTGATGCTATTTTTATTTAAATACATTGATGATCTGATTGGAAAAGGATTTGAATGGTATATCATTCTTGAATTGCTGTATTATGCTTCGGCAACAAATGTTGCAATGGCCCTTCCTCTTGCAGTTTTGCTTTCTTCTATAATGACTTTTGGCAGCCTCGGCGAGAATTACGAACTGGTAGCTATTAAATCTGCCGGAATTTCATTACAGCGGGCCATGCGCCCTTTGGTTATTGCTATTATATTCCTCAGCGTATCCGCTTTCCTGTTCTCAAACTATATGCTTCCCGTGGCTAGCCTTAAGATGGGGTCATTATTATATGATGTGCGCAATCAAAAGGCTAGTTTTTTAATTAAAGATGGTGTCTTTTACAATGGCTTTCCGGGGTTTTCCATTCGGGTTCGGAAAGTTGATGCTGATGGGCAAACCCTGCATGATGTTTTAATCTACGATCATAATAATGCTACAAATATAAACGTACTTCAAGCTAAAAAAGGCCGGATGTACCAAACGGACGATTCAAAAAATTTAGTCATTATATTATCCGATGGAATTCGTTACGAAGAAACACAGGGCGACCGGGGAGTTTACAATCCGCGGCAAAGATTTGTAAGGTCCAGGTTTAAGCAGTCAGAACAGAAATTTGATTTGTCAGGTTTTAAATTAACACGTACCGATGAAACGCTGTTTAAATCTAATTATGCCATGTTAAACATGCGTCAATTAAAATATTATCATGATTCTACTCAGGTTAAAACTGACAGCCTGCGTAAATCTGTTTTCAGTTATATAAAACCTTATTATAAGCAATTTGCCAATCCTGTAAAATTTAAAAAATTACAGTCTCCACAGTTAAGGGCTTACAAAAATGATGTTTTGGAGATTGTTCCTAAAGAAAGACGTTTACAGGCTGTACAAAATGCGCAGGACGAAATCCGGTCTATAACGGAAAATTTAAAGAGCCAGGTAAATAATGAGAAAGATTTTACCGCCAAATTACGAGGATATATGGTAGAATATAATCGTAAGCTAACATTAGCTGTATCATGCCTGGTGTTATTTTTTATCGGGGCACCTCTTGGAGCCATTATTCGTAAGGGAGGCCTAGGTTTACCTGTTGTTACAGCAATTGTTTTCTTTTTAATCTATCATATCATTTCAACTATTGGTGAGAAGTATGCTAAACAAGGCAGTATACCGCCAGAAATAGGAATGTGGGTAGCTATAATAGTACTTTCTCCATTAGGTGCCTTTCTTACTTATAAAGCTACAGTTGATTCAGTGCTTTTTGATGTTGATTTTTATAAACAATGGGTTAAGAAGTTGTTTGTCAAAAAAGATACCGGGCATATATCTTGAATTTATTACATCACCCGGCCATTTCAATTAATTCCACAGAAACAATAAGTAAATTTGCATCCGGCCAGATGGCATACCTGTATAATTAAAAAATAATGTTAAATACGATTGACGAAGCTTTAGAAGATATTAAAAAAGGAAAAATTATTATTGTGGTTGATGATGAAGACCGGGAAAATGAAGGTGATTTTCTTACGGCTGCCTCTAATGCAACTCCTGAAGTAATAAATTTCATGGCTACGTATGGCCGCGGACTGATCTGTGCGCCTCTAACTGAAGAACGATGCCATGAATTGAAGCTTGATCTGATGGTAGGTAACAATACCGCAGTTTTTGAAACTAACTTTACAATATCTGTCGATCTTAATGGCCATGGATGTACTACAGGAATTTCAGCTTCTGATCGTTCCAAAACGATATTAGCCCTCGTACATCCCGAGACTAAGCCTGAAGAGCTGGGCCGTCCGGGACATATATTTCCATTGATTGCCAAGGAAGGCGGTGTTTTAAGAAGGGCTGGACATACTGAAGCAGCAGTGGATTTGGCACGTATGGCAGGTTTTGCACCAGCGGGAGTATTAGTGGAGATTCTAAAAGAAGATGGTGAAATGGCCCGTTTACCTGATCTTTTTGACATTGCCCGGCAATTTAATCTTAAAATAATATCCATAAAGGATCTGATAGAATATCGCCTCTCAAAAGAAACCCTGATAAAAAAGGAAGTGTCTGTAAAATTGCCAACAGAGTGGGGTGATTTTGAGTTATCAGCTTACACTCAGCTAAATACGGGTGAACAACACCTTGCACTTATTAAAGGAAGTTGGGAGCCTGATGAGCCTGTTTTAGTACGGGTTCACAGTTCGTGTATTACCGGCGATATTTTTGGTTCATGTCGTTGTGATTGTGGCCCTCAGTTACATAAGGCTATGGAAATGATACAGCAAGAAGGCAAAGGAGTAATTATATATATGAACCAAGAGGGCCGTGGAATAGGCTTGATTAATAAACTTCGTTCATATAACCTGCAGGAGAATGGTTTAGATACTGTAGATGCTAATCTTCAACTTGGGTTTAAAATGGATCTGCGGGATTATGGTATAGGCGCCCAGATATTACGAAACCTGGGTATAACTAAAATGAAGTTATTATCAAATAACCCAACTAAAAGGGCAGGATTGATGGGTTACGGATTAGAGATTATTGAAAATATTGCAATTGAGATTAAATCGAATATCCATAACGAGTTATATCTTAAGGCTAAACGCGACAAAATGGGTCACACCATTATGAAAAACCCTTAATCAGGACTTTTTGAAGCTGTTGGAGTGTTTATTGCCGGTGGTTTAGGAGTCTGTATGGGTGGTGGTACCCCTCTGTCTTCCCGTCTTTTTCTTCCTATAAGTAACTGCAAAAATTCATTTAGATTATCGAAATCCTGACGATAAACAAGACCTAAAGCACTTACATTCTCATTATCTTTATCATTAAGATTGAGAAAATTTCTATTGTTGGGCCTGTTAGATGCCCTGAGAGTTAATGTTCCGTCTTTTTTAACGAGATATAAAGCCTCAATATCACGTGATACTGCCCCGCTTGATCCGGGAAGCCTGAATTGCTGACTATTTGCATAGCGATCAGAAACTCCTCCGGTTATAATTAAGCGTTCATTTAAAAACCGGATCGAAGCACTAGCATCATTAAAATTGCGAATGTTAAAGTCAACAGTCTCAAGGCTTAATGATTGTGCCAGAATGGTATTTATATGATTGAATGCAAGTTCGGCTCCGGCACTAAGAACTGTGTTAGTTGCTTGTTGCTGGATATTAAGATTGCCTGAACCAGATGCAAATGTTCTTCTTACTATTAAACTAAGTGCCTGTTGGTTTAGATTGTTAACATCTGATAAATAGCTTTGTAACTCGTCTTTTATATAGGCATTTGCGGGAAAGTTAATGTCGAAACTGATGTTAGGCCTTAATATAGAACCTGTTAAATTTATTACAGCCTGTGATAATACATTGTTGTTATCGGCCTGGCGGTTAGCGGCCTGATATAATGGTGTTACACTTGTTCTAACGCCATAAATTGCTCTCAAATTTATAAGGGCCAATGTAGGGTCTCCTGTCCAGCGGATGGAACCACCCTGGCTAATATCAAATACCTTGTTTATATAATCCTGAGCAGTAAAATTGAAACTTCCTTCTGAGATTAGGTAATCACCCTTCATTACAAAATCGCCTAAACTTGTAATATTAAGGTTTAGAGCAGCGTCTCCACGTCCTGATAGTTTTCCAAGATCGGTAATAATATTAACCTCTGATTCCTCATCTACTACCAGATCAAAATTCATCACTAAACCTTTAAAAGACGTTTCAGGCTTTTTTGTTAGAGATGAATCTTTAGCTACGAACGTGATGAAATCGTTTTTTCCAACCTTTTCCGCCGCATTTAAGGGTATTGTAAACACAGTGCCGGCTTCAGTTTTAGCGTTAATATTAATATTCATATTATCGGTAGGGCCATTAAAACGGAATGTTCCGGTACCATAAGCCACTCCGTAATATAAAGGGTTGTCTTTGGCGGTAGTATTAAGCGTCTGAAATTGCTCGGCTTCTATGGTAAGATTAACAATTGGAACCTTAGGGTTGCGCATATCAACTATACCATTAACAATTGCCTGATTTTCCTTTATATCTTTTATAATAATATCATCAAGCTTTATTATGGTGTTTTCAATCTTTAGCTCATCTGTAATATGATAGTTGGTTTTAAGATAGATAATGGTCATAGCTGCATTATTCAGACTTAAAGTTCCGTCTATCCGTGGTGCATTAATTTTGCCGCTTACTTTAAGATCTGCTGTTGCGGTACCAGTCATATTTGAAACCAGCGTTTTAAGAAATGGTTGAAAGAGAATGATCTCGTTTTCTCTTAATTTCATGTCAAGATCCAGCGTTCTTGCATTTAAATTGGCGTTGTATGTGCCTTTTATATCCAATGTTTCGTTTCCGGATTTAATAATTACAGCATCAACATCCACCAGTTTTGTAGCATTATCAAAACCAGCTTTTAAAGTAAGATCCCCAATAGGTATATTGTTATACATTAAACTATCCACACGTATTTTTCCATCAAAATGTGGTGTCTTGGTCAGTGCCGCTATTTGTACATCGCCGTTTAATTCACCTCCCAAGGTGATGCCTAAACTTTTTGTTAATGGATTTAATGTAGTTAGTCTGAATTTGTTAAAACCTACGGTTAAATAGTCCTGAGGACTATTGGATATTATTCCGTTTATAGTGAGTAATTGATTATCCCTGAATAGCTCAAAATTTTCTATTGTAAATTTCCCTTTATTGTATCCTAGTCTTACTTGATCCTGTATTCTCCACATCTCCCTATTAATAATCACATCGGATGGAAGCAAACTTAAGTTTGCAAATGATTTGGTATTGAATTCTACAAGGGCATTTAAGTCTAATTGATTAACCGCATCTTTATCAGCTAATTTTATATTTAAGTTTAAACTATCATTCCTTAAAATATTCGCAATGTTTACATTCTGAATAAATAAGGTTTCTGACAGATCAACCCTGTCTGAAGTGATAAATATATTCATTGCCCTGGCCGTTGTGCTTTCGTCAATGATCAAATTATGGATTTTAATATTCTTGTACTGAACCAACGGTGCAAAACCATTTAATGTAGCAGTACCAGCTGAAGAAATAAAACGGCCATTAAGAATTGCAGGTTCGGGTATTTTTAATTCAGGAGCTAATAATACTCGTAGAGGTTCAAAGTTTTTAATGTTAAGCTTAAAGCTGAAATTCTGAGGCTGATATTTTCCAACTTTTAGATCCATAGAAGGGATATAACTCTTTACTACAGATTTAAAATAAGCAGGTAATGTTTTAAGATGATATTGACCGGTTATACTTGCATCCACAACATCAGAATTAATTACAAGTGCGCGATTGTTACCTAATCCGGTTGCACTTAATGTTACTGCATCTATAACATAAGAGCTCTTGGAATCAGTAATCCGGGCCTTTCGGATTTCAAGGCGTCCCTGCAAATTATCCAAATCGTTTCCTGAGAAATTTGTATTTATATCGGCATCAATCTGGAGCTTTTCTTTAGCTAAGTTTAAAACATGAAGGTTTGCACCTCTAATGCTTGCAGTGAAATTAAATACAGGTAATGCAGGATTTAAATTAATACCGCCATTAAAATTTAGCTTGATGTTTCTGTCGTTTATTTTAATATTCCCATTGAACAGTTTATTATTAAAAGTTCCGTTAGCTAATATGTTGTTATATCGATATCCTTTAAAATCAAAATAGGTAGCATCAATTTTAAAATTTTCAGATAATTTATTGATATTAAATCCACTGCCTTTAATATTAGTAGCAAGGGTGGCCCTGCCGAGTAGCTTATTATTAAGAAGCTCCGCCAAGTTAAAATCGTAAAGTTTTACACTTCCTGAATAACCGGGGTTTGCCGGATTTTGCAAAAGCATATTTACATTTGCAACTATTCGTCCCAGTCTGGTCTTTAATTCTCCTGTAGTATTAAACCTGTTAGTGTAACCTTTGAAGCGTCCGGCGAAATTCATATTGCCAAATTTATCCAGAATGGCAGGCAGTGCCGGACTTTTATCCTTAAGCAACCGGGTTAATATATAATTAAGGTCGCGTTTGCTGGTAGATAGCTGTTTAAAGTTAAGGTCTAGATAGGTGCTCCCGATTCTTGGCAGGCCTTTTACGTTAAAATTCCCGGAGAAGTATGTCGATTTTCCAGTCCGTACTTTTAAATCCCGTGCTTTAAAGTTATCTGCAAATCCCGTTACTGTTCCATCTACTTTAAAATCAAATTTTGTATTGCCAACAGGAGGTGCAAAATAGGCTATGTCAGTGGAATTCAAACTTGAATTCTTAAACTTCGCAGTCATTTTAACCTTTGATAAGAATTTTCCGAAATCATTGAAGCTTTTAAACTCCATTAACAGATAATCGGATATACGTGTATTTGGAGTTTCAAGTAATAGTTTACTGAATTCCATGCGGTTAGTATCAATTGTTGCTGATGTGGTAAGATTTTTTAAATAAAATCCGCTTTTTTCCCGAAATGTCAGGTTATAAAAATCCGCTTTGGTAAGGTGTTTTCTGGTGTCAAGATTTTCAACTACTGTACTGAGGTTCCGCAGGTGTAGATCATTAAAATTAACTCCGTTAACAGGTTTATTAACCTGGAAGTTCTTGTATCTGAACCCGATGTTATTTAAAACAATTTTCTGAAAAGTGACATCATAAGGCCTGCGGGGAGTAGTTCGCGGTGTGGTAGTACCTGTGTCAAAATAATTTATAATAAAGTCCAGATTAGTGCTCTTGTCTTTATATTTTTTCAGATAAAAATTACCATTATCCAGTTTCGCGGTAGTTACTTCAACTTTCCTATCTTTTAAAGAAAACTCAGTAATATCTAAAGTAAGCCTTGGAGTTGATAATAAAGTATCTTTCTCCTGATCTTCAATAATCAATCCTTCAAGTACTACAGACTTGAAAGGCTTTATATAAATGCTTTTTAATTCAATGCGGGTTTTTAATTCTTTAGACAGGTATTGCGCAGCTTTTTTTGCAACGTAAGTTTGTACAGGTTTAAACTGGATGGAAAATATAAATGCAGCGCACAAAATTAATAGTGTTGCTATTACCCAGAGCGTTATAGTTAATAGTTTTTTGATAATTTTGTATGCTTTAGTTTGACAAACAAATATTAAACCCTACAGTTTTGACTATCATTCTTGGAATCGAATCATCCTGTGATGATACAGCTGCTTCTATATGCATAAACGGTAAAATCTGCTCTAATGTTATTGCAAATCAAGACGTTCACCAAAACTTTGGGGGGGTTGTTCCTGAACTTGCGTCCCGGGTTCACCAACAAAATATAATTCCCGCTGTACAACAGGCCATATTGACTGCAAAAGTACGTAAAAATGCCGTTAATGCTGTAGCTTTTACCCGAGGCCCCGGCTTATTAGGATCTTTATTAGTTGGTTCGTCCTTTTCAAAATCATTTGCATTAGCACTTAATATTCCGCTAATTGAAGTAAATCATATGCAGGCCCATATAATGGCTCATTTTATCGATGATCCTAAACCTGAATTTCCTTTTTTATGTTTAACAGTTTCCGGTGGGCATACACAGATAGTTTTAGTAAAAGATTATTTTGACATGAAGATTATAGGCCAGACTATTGATGATGCTGCTGGCGAGGCATTCGATAAATCAGCAAAAATGCTGGGTTTACCTTACCCCGGAGGACCATTGATTGACAAATTTGCACAAGATGGTGATTTCATGGCTTTTAAATTTCCAGAACCGCAAGTCCCGGGATTAAACTTTAGTTTTAGCGGTCTTAAAACTTCCATTTTATATTTTTTACGGGATAGAATTAAAGAGGATCCTGATTTTGTGGAGAGAAACATGAATGATATCTGTGCCTCAATACAATATCGTATTATAACTATTTTACTTGGTAAAGTTAAACAGGCAGCTAAAGAGTATGGTATAAACCAGATCGCAATGGCTGGTGGTGTTTCAGCTAATTCAGGCTTGCGAAAGTTATTTACAGAAGCAGGTGAGAAATACACCTGGAAAATCTTTATCCCTCGTTTTGAATATTGTACCGATAATGCTGCTATGATTGCAATAGCTGGCCATCATAAATTTTTAAAGGGCGATTTTGTTAATCAGGATGTTGCACCTTTGGCAAGAATGTCTTTATAGCCTGATTAACCAATAAATTATCAGAGTTTTACACTAATAATAAACGCTTAATGAATCAAAATATAAGGTTTCTATTATGAGTACCGCAGGGTTAATTTTCTTTGGGATTTTTGCATTACCGCTGATCTTATTTTTAATATGGGTGATGCGCCAGGATAAGCAGAAAGGATTACTAGGATTGGTGATTCTGGGAGTTGCGGTTATAGCTGCTATTGCTGCAGCCCTGTTTGTTTATTCAAACTTAACAAGTAAGGTTTGAGAGAAGACGGGCTTGTGTTTTCACACAAGCCCGTCTTTAATTTAACTGTTATTTTTTTCCTCCAGTTTTTCGCCGGTTACGGTTTCCTTGATCTTTGCTTCCAGTTCATCCATCAGATCGGGGTTGTCTAAAAGGATCTGCTTCACAGCATCTCGACCCTGACCTAAGCGGGTATCTCCATAGCTAAACCAGGAACCTGCTTTTTTAATAATTTCAAAATCTACTCCCAGGTCAATGATTTCACCTGCTTTGGAAATCCCCTCGCCAAACATTACATCAAATTCTGCTATGCGGAAAGGCGGAGCTACTTTGTTTTTAACAATTTTAACTTTTACCCTGTTCCCCGAGACTTCATCAGAATCTTTTATCTGGGAAACACGGCGGATATCTAAACGTACCGATGCATAAAACTTTAAGGCATTTCCCCCGGTTGTTGTTTCGGGATTGCCAAACATAACCCCTATCTTTTCACGCAACTGATTAATAAATATACAGCAGCATCCGGTTTTGGCAATGGTACCTGTAAGCTTACGTAATGCCTGGGACATTAACCTGGCTTGTAGTCCCATTTTAGAGTCACCCATCTCACCCTCAATTTCTGCTTTTGGAACCAGTGCAGCTACCGAGTCGATCACAATTACATCAATTGCGCCTGACCGGATAAGGTTATCGGCAATTTCAAGTGCCTGCTCGCCATTGTCTGGCTGGGAAATAAGAAGGTTCTCAATATCCACGCCCAGCTTTTTTGCATAATACTTATCGAATGCGTGTTCGGCATCAATAAAAGCAGCTATTCCGCCTTTCTTTTGAGCCTCCGCTATAATATGTGTAGCTAAAGTTGTTTTTCCGGATGATTCCGGGCCGTATATTTCAATAACGCGCCCCTTAGGCACTCCACCGATCCCCAGTGCTATATCTAGACTGATAGAACCGGTTGATATGGATTCAATAGGTTCAACGGCATTGTCTCCAAGTTTCATTACGGTTCCTTTTCCGTAAGACTTTTCGAGTTTATCCAGGGTAAGTTGTAAGGCCTTAAGTTTATCTGTATTGCTCATATTGTTAGTAATAAAAATCAAATATAAAAATTATTCATATAAAATACTAAAAATATTATCATGTAAAATATAAAATTTTTAGACCGTTAAGATATTAATATTTGTTTATTGTTTGCCCTGAATTTATCTGAAATCTTACCTGTTGGCAACTTATTATTTTTAACTGGTATGCCAGACGGAGAATGTTCACCAGCTTTATTTGACGTTTTTTTTAAATGGTTATAATATTTGCAAAAGTTGGTTAGCGGGCAAATATCACATTTAGGATTTCGTGCAATACATATATACCGACCGTGTAATATCAGCCAATGGTGGGCAATATAAATTTTATTTGAAGGAAGATTTTTGGTTAATTGTTTTTCTACAGCTAGTGGAGTTTTTCCATTGGCTAATCCTAAACGGTTAGCAACACGGAACACATGTGTGTCAACAGCCATGGCCGGGGCGTTGTAAATTACTGATGCAATAACATTAGCAGTTTTTCGGCCTACACCAGGAAGTTTTTGCAGGTCATCGATATTTGATGGCACCACGCCGTTGAAATCAGTAATGAGCATATTAGCCATGCCCAGCAAATGTTTAGATTTATTTCCCGGATAGCTGACGCTTTTTATATATTCATAAATATCTTCACGCCCGGCTTTTGCTAGTGTATATGGGTCAGGAAAATTGTAAAATAATGCAGGGGTGATTTGATTAATCCGTTTATCTGTGCATTGTGCAGATAAGATTACAGCAACTAAAAGTTCATAAGGATTAGTATAACGTAACTCGGTTTCCGCATCCGGCTGATGCATAGAAAAATATTCTACGAAGGCATTGTACCTTTCTCTCAAAAGCATGGGCAAAGATAGCCTTACTGCATATATAATAAGGATAAAAAAAAGTCACCGGTAAGTGACTTGTTTTTTTACAATGACCTGGAATAGCAGATAAGATAATCGACTGTTTTATTTGCCGGATCTGCAGCAATTAAATTCAACGCAGGCTGAATGTAATTGCTATAAAACAATTCATCGTCCTCTGTAAGTTCTGAAGCACAGATTTCATCTGCCTTATCAGAATAAAGATTTGTTGATAAAGGTGTAGAGGTTTTAATCATAAACTGGGTTTGGTTTTTAATATATGGTAAACGCCCCCGGCTTAATAATATTTTACCTTAACAGAAAAAAAACACGATTTATTTTACTCTGTATTTTTTACACTAACTTCCTTCATTTGCATCATTTTACGCAGGTTATTTAATGCATATCGCATTCGTCCCAGCGCAGTATTAATGCTCACTTCAGTAATATCAGCAATTTCTTTAAACGATAATTCGCCGTAATGTCTCATAATAAGAACCTCTTTTTGTTCAGAAGGCAACAATTGTATCATTGCTTTCAAATCCTTATGAGTTTGATCTCTTACTATACGGTCTTCCATGTTCTCGTCGTAAATTTTTATTACATCGAAAATGTCAAAACCATCTACGTTGGTAATTACAGGCGTACGTTTTTCTTTACGGAAAAAATCAATAACCAGATTATGCGCAATACGCATCACCCAAGGCAAAAACTTACCTTCTTCGTTATATTTACCCGCTTTTAACGTGCTAATTACCTTAATAAAAGTATCTTGAAATATATCCTCAGCCAGATATTGATCTTTTACCAGTAGATAAATAGATGTATAAATCTTTGATTTATGTCTTCGGATCAGTTCTTCTAAACTCGACTCGTGACCGCCAATGTACGAATGAATTAGATCCTGATCACTTTGTGATTGAAGTTTCATAGGATGTCCCACTTTAAATTCCCCTTTGTTTAATACTCAGTTATTTAAGTAGAGTTTTATCAAATAATCTTCTCCTAATTTTTATTTATGTATGTGTGCTGAGTTGGTGTGTGGCCTTATCAGTAATCCAAATTTAATCAAAAACTTTACCAAAATCAAAGTTTAAACATTAAAATTCTATATTAATGTAACATAGACTTATTTTTGTACAAAATACTATGCTAGCATTCTATTCTAATATACGATATAAAAAGCGGGAAGGTTTCATGTATGGGTAAAGAAGTGGAAAAGGATCCCCGGAAGTATATTTTAATAAAAGGAGCACGGGTTCATAACTTAAAGAATATAGATGTAGCCATACCTAAAAATCGCCTTGTGGTGATTACAGGCATGTCCGGATCAGGAAAATCATCTCTTGCTTTTGATACTTTATATGCTGAAGGGCAGCGCCGATACGTAGAAAGTTTATCGTCATACGCACGTCAATTTATGGGGCGAATGAATAAACCCGACGTGGATTATATAAAAGGTATTGCTCCTGCAATAGCCATTGAGCAAAAAGTAATCACCAGCAATCCGAGGTCAACAGTAGGTACTTCTACGGAAATTTATGATTATCTGAAGCTTTTATTTTCCAGGATTGGCAAAACCTATTCGCCGGTTTCGGACACAGTGGTAAAAAAAGATACAGTTACAGATGTTGTAAACTTTATCTGGGGTTTAAAAGAAGAAACTTCGCTTACTGTTATGTGCCCGCTATATCCGCATAATAACCGGTCAGTAAAAGAAGAACTGGCAGTTCTCCTCCAGAAGGGATTTCATCGGGTTGCTTACCAGGGTAAGATATCTAAAATAGAGGATTTATTAGATAGTACTTCGATGGTTGAAGGCCATCTTCATAATGAAAAGGAAATTAGAATTGTAATTGATCGTATTACTGTTGATGGGGAGGATGAGACCTTAAGCCGGATTGCAGATTCTGTTCAAACAGCATATTTTGAAGGTAAAGGGGATTGTTTTATTGAAGAGAACGGAAACTTATATACTTTTTGTGACAGGTTTGAGCTTGATGACATGCGCTTTGAAGAACCAACGCCAAACTTCTTCAGTTTTAACAATCCGTACGGAGCCTGTAAACGTTGCGAAGGTTACGGGAAGGTTATAGGAATTGATGAAGACCTGGTTATACCGGATAAAAGCAAATCGGTTTATGACGGCGCACTTGCACCATGGCGTGGGGAGAAAATGCGGGTATGGCTTGATAAACTGATTAAAAGTGCACTGAAGTTTGATTTCCCAATTCACCGGGCATATAACCAATTATCCAACCAGCAACGGGAACTTTTATGGACAGGTAACGCATATTTTGAAGGATTGAATGCCTTTTTTAAGGACATGGAATCTCAAACCTACAAGATCCAGTACCGCGTGATGCTTTCCAGGTACAGGGGAAAAACTTATTGTCCGGAATGTAAAGGCAGCCGTCTGAGGAAAGATGCATCTTATGTTAAAATTGCCGGTCATTCAATAATCGATGTTGTTTTACTGTCATTAGATAAAGTGTACGAGTTTTTTAATAAGCTTGAACTGAAAGAAAACGATCAGAAAATAGCAAAACGACTTTTGATAGAGATCACCAATCGCATTAAATTTTTAAATGATGTAGGTCTTGGGTATCTTACATTAAACCGTTTATCTAATACTCTTTCCGGGGGCGAGTCTCAGCGTATAAACCTGGCAACATCATTGGGAAGCTCATTGGTAGGCTCTGTTTATGTATTGGATGAACCCAGTATTGGGCTGCATCCGCGTGATACTCATCGTTTGATCGAGGTGTTGAAGTCTTTACGCGACGTGGGAAATACAGTGCTGGTTGTAGAACACGAGGAAGAGATCATGCAGGCTGCTGACCATTTGATAGATATTGGCCCTGAGGCCGGAACGCATGGTGGCCATCTTGTATTTACCGGAACATTTGAAGAAATTATTAAAGATAAAAACAGCCTTACCGGCAAATATTTAAGCGGCAGGGAGAAAATTGAAATTCCGGCAAAACGCCGTAAATGGAATGATTACATTGAAATAAAAGGAGCGCGGGAAAATAATCTTAAAAGTATTGATGTTAAATTTCCGTTAAATGTATTTACGTGTGTAACAGGCGTTTCCGGGTCGGGGAAAACCTCATTGGTTAAGCGTATCCTTCAACCGGCCGTTCAAAAGGCAATTGGCAACTATTCAGGTGAGCAAACCGGCTCTTATGATGGTATAGATGGGGATTTTAATAAAATAGAGCAGGTTGAGATTGTTGACCAAAATCCCATCGGGCGGTCGTCAAGATCCAACCCGGTAACCTATGTGAAAGCGTGGGATGAGATACGTAACCTGTATTCGTCCCAGCCTTCCGCTAAAGCAGCAGGACTTAAACCTGCGGCATTTTCATTTAACGTAGAAGGCGGTCGCTGTGATGTTTGTCAGGGAGAGGGAGAGGTTAAGATTGAGATGCAGTTCATGGCAGATATTTATTTACAATGCGAAGCCTGCAACGGCAGACGTTTTAAGCAGCATGTGCTGGATGTGATCTATAATGAGAAGAACGTCTCTGAAGTTCTGGGTCTGACCATTGATGAGGCACTATCATTTTTTAAAGAACAACCCAAAATTCTATCAAAAATTCAGCCCCTTGTTGATGTTGGGTTGGGCTATGTTCATTTAGGGCAGTCGTCAAATACGTTATCTGGAGGTGAAGCACAGCGTATAAAGCTTGCGTCTTTTCTGATTAAAGGAAATAACAGCAGCAAAACCCTATTTATTTTTGATGAACCTACTACCGGACTTCATTTTCATGATATTAAAAAACTTCTTAAATCATTTAATGCATTAATAGATCAGGGGAATACTATCCTGGTAATTGAACATAATATGGACGTGATTAAATGTGCGGATTGGATTATTGACATTGGCCCGGAAGGTGGAGATAGCGGAGGTTCAGTGGTATTTGAAGGACTGCCTGAAGACCTGATTAAAAAAGAAGATTCATATACCGGCAAGTTTTTGAAGGGGCGGTTTTGATTGAGTGTGGAGTATAAGACTATCGGTTAATCTGATGATATATTATTTATCCTGGTAAACAGCATTAATCCGGTAGACCAGTTAAATGAAGTTCTCATAAAATCCTGTCTCTGCTCCAGGTATGAAATCAGGTGCTCTGCTTTTTCCTGATGACCCTCCGGCCAATTGGGCTGCGGCAGTAAATCATCAATGAGGTAAAAGCCCCCGATTTTTACTAATGCTAATGTTTCATCCAGTTTTTCATATTTCCCTGGCCACGCATCTGCAAATATCAAATCAAATGTATTGTCCTTATAAGAGCTTAACCATTCGGTGGCATCTGTACAAAAAAATGTGATCCGATCGTCTTTCTCAAATAATTTCCGGGCAATACTCTGAAATGTATCATCATTGTCAATAGAAATAATGGAAGAGGTATGGTCTGCGCCTTCAGCGATCCATGCTAAAGACAAGCCGGTGCCTGTACCCAGCTCCAAAAAATTTCCATTGGGCTTCGAAGCTACTAATGTTCTTAATAATGACCCGCTTTTTTGATCAGAAAGCATACTGAAGTTTAATGCATGGCTTCTTTTAAGGATATCCTCATATAGTGCCGGTACCTTAATATTTTCGTCGTTTAACATGTCTTTTATTTAGATTTTTCTGTTACCCAGCCTCCAAAAATCATGCTTTGCATAAAGCGTTGAGTATTAACAAATCCGGCGAGCTTAAGTAATTCGAACAGTCTTTCTTCCGGGATGTAACATATATTCTGCCGGATATGATTAATGCCTCCCTGAACTTCCTCAATATTAACACCTTTCGTTATAAGAAAGGATTCAAGCAGCGATAAATTATAGGAAAATGAATCATTCTGTCCGAAAATGTCAACCAAAACCAGCGGTGCCCCGGGATGCATTCTGTCAGCTATTTGTTGAAGTAAATTGAGCTTTGCTCCGTCATCTGATAAAAATTGTAACACAAGAATTAATGTGGCAGCATCATTTTTTGTTAACGGCAGATCTGCTACAGCACCTGTTACAATCTGGTATTTGGTTGTCGAATGAAGCTTCTTTAATTTGTCAATCGCAATGTTTGTCATTTCAACTGAAGGGTCAACCCCTGTAATTTTCCACGATGGGCCGGCTTTTAAAAGAGCTTCTATTTCTATCCCTGTTCCGCAACCTGCAATTAATATGGTTTTATCATTGAACCTATCCAATTGCTGAAATAGTATAGCGGGTATAAGTTCCTGGATAAAATCATAGTCCGGGCACCATATTCTTATCGCTTTATCATAGGTGGCCGCACGTTCACCTTCAAAAATTTCAACTTCTTTCATATAGTATTTTCTGCTATAAGTTTATAATGCTCAACCACCGGGAACGGGTCATAATAATGATGTAGTAGTTTTTTCCATTCCTGGTATCCGGCAGATTGCCTGAAACCTATTGTATGATCTTCTAACGTGTCCCATTGTACAAGCAAAATATACTGATTTGATATTTCAAGACATTTTTGCAGCTGATGCCATTTATATCCGTTCATAGTACTGATAATGTTCTTCGCAACAGCGAAGCTGGCTTCAAACTCGCTTTGCTGTCCGGGGATAACATTTAAAATTGCTACTTCAAGTATCATAATATATCACACTGGTGCGGCCGAATATAGATATTAGTTAAACTATTCTAAATTTCAACTATAGCGCAGCTCTTGTGTTTAGGGGGCTATGAGTGGATAACTTGTGCTGCTCAGATAGCTTTTCTGCTAGTTAGCTAATCGGCCTCAATTTCAACTATTTGTTGTAAATGATGCTCCAAATGTTCCAGGTAATCTTTTATTAAAACGCGAGGGTATAGGATATTCCATCTTTACCAGTACAGGTTTTGGATAAATTCCCTATAGGGGTTACTGAGATTATATGGGCCAGATGCCGGTTGTATAATTCCCAGAAGGTTATAAGGGTGTCTTTATTCTCTGTATTGAATTGCTGCAATTGAACCCATTGGGTTTGATCGTAGAAAATTACAGGGGAATTCTCATATTGTCCTCTTATAAATCTCTGATGATTATTAGTCGCCGAGTCAATTAAATGTCCCAGAATTTCTTTTTTAGACCATTTATCAGGCGCAGGCCGGTAGCTAAATTCATCTTCTGATAATGGTCTCAACTTTGCAGGTATGCTGTTACATAGAAAAAGAATTCTGTCGCTAATACTTGTCATAATTATTAATTGATGTTCTGATTGAAGGTAGTATTCTTGAACATTTAATCCTAAAATTTTCCGTTCCTTTGTTTAGAACCTGTATGCTTTCTAAAAAAACCAAATATGCAATAAAGGCACTTGTAGTTCTGGGTAAGAACTATGGTAAGGAACCTATGCAGATCGCCCGGATTTCGCAGGAAGAGCAAATACCGAAAAAGTTTTTGGAACAGATCTTATTATACCTGCGCAATGCCGGATTGTTGTACAGTAAGAAAGGAGCGGGAGGCGGTTATAACCTGAGTAAGGATCCAAAGGATATCTACCTGGTGCAGGTAATGCGCATTACAGATGGCCCTATCGCTATGGTGCCCTGCGTAAGCCTGAATTTTTATAACGGTTGTATTGAATGTAAAGATGAAGCAACCTGCGGAATTCGGAACGTGTATACGGATGTCCGCGATGCCACACTGAAAATTTTAACCGAAACCAGTATTCAAAATATAATTGACCGGGAGAACGGGTTGATTGAAAGATCATCAGTTTCAGGTAATATTATTGTAAATAATATCTACTAATCTTATATACTTTATTATCTTTGAAGTGTGAAAAAAACATATACTCATATCGCTATCTGTTGGACGATGCTTTGTCGCGGCACTATGTGTGCTTTGTAATGGAGAGGGTATAAACTAAAATAATCATTTAACCTCTTCAGCTATGTTGGAGAGGTTTTTTTATAATATTACTGCATGCAAAGTTTCAGAACAGAATTAGAAAATCCGGTTGTAGAGAAAGATATCATCGATCTGGAAAAAAAGATAAAAGCCTTTCGCGAAGGGAAAATTCATGATGAGAAGTTTCGTAGCCTCCGGTTAGCGCGGGGAATCTATGGTCAGCGCCAGCCGGGCGTACAAATGATTCGGATTAAGCTTCCTTTTGGAAAAGTGACATTTAAGCAGTTATTGCGTATAGCAGATATTTCTGATGAATATGCAAGCCGTAACCTGCACTTAACAACCCGACAGGACATTCAAATACATTTTGTCAGCCTTGACCGTACTCCTGAACTTTGGGCAAAACTCGAGCAGGATGATATTACATTAAGAGAGGCCTGCGGAAATACGGTGAGGAACGTAACTTCATCTCCCACTTCAGGTATCGATCCAAATGAGCCTTTTGACGTATCTCCATACGCGCAAGCTACGTTTGAGTATTTCCTCCGGAACCCAATTTGCCAGGAAATGGGCAGGAAGTTTAAGATCTCTTTTTCTGCAACAGACGAGGATACAGCTTTCTCTTACATTCATGATCTGGGGTTCATTCCTAAGGTTAAACTGGTAGATGGCGAAGAGCAACGCGGATTTAAAGTGATGCTGGGTGGTGGACTTGGTGCCCAGCCATTAATTGCAAGTGCAGTGCATGAGTTTTTACATGAAGATCAGCTCATTCCGTATACAGAAGCTGTAATCCGTGTTTTTGACCGGTATGGTGAGCGCAATAACAGAAACAAGGCACGTTTAAAATATCTTATTCAAAAACTTGGGCTGGAAGAAGTGCTCAGGTTAATTGATGAAGAACGCACCGCTTTAAAATCAAAATCGTACAAAATCAATCGCGATACAGTGCCGTTGCCACAACCTCCTGAGGTTTTAAATCTTCCTGTAAAAGAGTTGCAAGATGAAGCAAATTATGAGGCCTGGTTTAAAACCAATGTTTTTGAACAAAAGCAGGAAGGGTTTTACGGTGTGTTTATTAAAGTACCTGTCGGCGATATTCCTACAGATCAGGCACGTCTGTTTGTTGATTCAATACGCGGGCTGGTTGCAGATGAGATCAGGATAACTCAAAACCAGGGTATGCTTTTGAAGTTCGCAAGAAAAGAAGCATTGCCTTTGTTATACACGCGTCTTAAAGACCTGAGTTTTGCTAATTTGGGTTTTGACAGTGTGGCTGATGTAACTACCTGTCCGGGTACTGATACCTGCAACCTGGGAATATCCAATAGTACCGAACTTTCGCGTGTATTGGAAAACCTGGTTTATGAAGAATATCCAAACCTTGTATTTAACCGGGATATAAAGATCAAGATCAGCGGATGTATGAATTCATGCGGTCAGCACGGTTTGGCGCATATTGGATTTCATGGCAGTTCGATGAAAGTAGCAGGGAAGGTTCTTCCTGCAAACCAGGTTTTGTTAGGCGGCGGAACATTCGGAAACGGAGTTGGACGCGCAGGGGAGAAGATCGTTAAAGTTCCGGCTAAACGCACTACTGATGTTCTCCGAGTAGTTTTAAATAGCTATCAGGAAAATGCATTGCCCGCTGAAGAGTTTAATACTTATTATGACAGGAAGGGTAAAGATTATTTTTACCATTTGATAAAACCACTGGCAGATCTTACCAACCTTACTGATGATGACTTTAGAGACTGGGGACATGAGGAAACCTATGTAACAGCAATTGGAGTTGGAGAATGTGCAGGAGTAATGATAGACCTTGTCGCAACTTTGGTGTTCGAAGCTGAAGAAAAATTAGGATGGGCACGGGAAACTTTTATAGAACAGCGTTATGCCGATTCTATTTACCATTCTTACAGTGTATTTATTAGCGCAGCGAAAGCATTACTGCTCGATAAAGGCGTAAACAGCAGTACGCAGGTTGGAGTTATCCGTGAGTTTAATACACACTACAGCAGCGATTTTGATTTTTATGGCTTTGGTGAATTTGCAGATTTGGTTCTTCAGATAAATAAAAATGAACCATCCATAGAGTTTGCCGCAGCTTATCTGGAACAGGTAACAAACTTTTTAAATCAGGTTAAAACCAAGAGAGAGGCGTTGATACAAGCATGATCAGGAGCGGTATAGCCTTTTAAATGATAATTATCTGATGAGTGTGCAGGAAACACCCGATAAGTCTTCCGGAAATGAATTGTTTCCGGTATTTCTAAAACTGAATGAGCTTCAGGTACTGTTAGTAGGTGCAGGAAATATCGGTTTGGAAAAATTAGGTGCCATTATTAATAATTGTCCGGCAACGCAGATACATGTTGTTGCTCAAGAAATATCTGATGATGTAAAGGAGCTGGCCGGTAACTTTGCAAACATCACACTATTAAAAAAAAGCTTTGAGGCTGCAGATTTAGACAAAGCAGATATAGTTTTTGTTGCTACTAATAATCCGCAACTCAACGATTATATAAAAGAAGAAGCCAGGAAAAGAAAGTTACTGGTAAATTTTGCTGATAAGCCTGCTTTATGTAATTTTTATCTGGGTTCTGTAGTGCAAAAGGGAAATCTGAAACTCGGAATTTCAACCAACGGCAGGTCTCCAACATTAGCTAGGCGGCTTAAGGAGGTTCTTGAAGAAGCACTGCCTTCTGAACTTGAAGAGACCCTGGATAATCTGAATAAAATAAGAGAGATGCTTCAGGGCGACTTTTCTTATAAGGTTAAGAAGCTAAACCAGATAACAGAATTATTAATATCAAACGAAAAGTGATAAATACGTGACAGGGCAGTGCTTAGAGGATTTATGTTCAAAAACTGTACTTTTGCGCCTTAAATAAATATGAAAGAACAATCAAAACTTATCCGTGGGCAAACTCCTCGTTCATTAAACCGGGAACATTCGGTGCCTTTGTATTTAACTTCTAGTTTTGTATTTGATGATGCCGAACATGGTAGGGCTATGTTTGCCGATGAAGTGGAAGGGAATATTTACTCGCGGTATTCAAACCCTAATACAACTGAATTTATTAATAAAATTGTTGATTTTGAAGGCGCCGAAGCAGGTTTAGCTTTTTCTTCAGGAATGGCTGCCGTTTTTGCTTCTATTGCAGGTTTATTACGTAGTGGGGATCACATTGTTGCATTTCGCTCCGTTTTTGGATCAACACATCAGTTATTTACCAATTTACTACCGCGTTGGGGCATTACTACAACGTATGTTGATGCTTCTAAACCGGAAGATTTTGAGGCAGCCCTCCGTCCTGAAACAAAGATGGTTTTTTTAGAAACCCCATCTAACCCGGGTTTAGAACTGGTTGATTTAGAATGGCTCGGTAAATTGAAGAAGAAGCACAATTTCATTTTGAATGTTGATAATTGCTTCGCCACACCTTACTTACAAAAACCTATACAATTTGGTGCCGACCTGGTGAGCCATTCCGCTACAAAATATATGGATGGACAAGGAAGAGTTTTAGGAGGCGTGGTTGTTGGGAGGGCTGATCTGATTAAAGAAATAATGTTTTTTATCCGGCATACTGGTCCTGCAATGTCTGCATTTAACGCGTGGACAATTTCAAAAAGCTTAGAAACCTTGTCTGTACGTATGGACAGACATTGCAGCAGCGCATTGAAAGTAGCAGAAATGCTGGAACAACATCCTGAAGTAGAACTGGTCCGTTACCCATTTCTTCCCTCACATCCACAGTATGAATTGGCCAAACGCCAAATGAAACAAGGTGGAGGTGTTGTAACTTTTATTGTGAAAGGTGGGTTTAACCGGGCTAAACGTTTTATGGATGCTCTTAAAATGATTTTGCAAATGGTAAATCTTGGTGATACGCGTACTATTGCTACACATCCCTCATCAACAACACATTCAAAATTATCTGAGGAAGAAAGAACTCAGATTGGTATTCAGCCAGGCAGTATTCGTATTTCTGTAGGGCTGGAAGATATAGACGACATCATAGAAGATATTAACCAGGCTTTAAATAAGTCGAAATAATATAATATGGAACTGGAAACGATTTTACGTGAAAGGATAGCGGGACTTGAACCTGTTGAAGCTATACGTTTTCTGGCTGAAGAATTTCCCGGTAAAGTTATTTTTTCAACCAGTTTCGGGTGGGAAGATCAGGCTATTTCCCATATGATATTTACCAATGACCTTCCGGTAAAGGTTTTTACACTGGAAACCGGGCGTTTGTTTCCGGAAACCTATTACGTTTGGAACCGCACTCTAGAAACCTATGGTAAGCCTGTGCATGCATATTATCCCAACTCAGAATTAATTGGAGAAATGGTAAGCAGGAAAGGCCCGACCAGTTTTTATGAATCGGTAGAGAATCGTAAAGAATGTTGCGGAATTCGTAAAATAGAGCCTTTAAAAAGGGCACTTGAAGGGATGAGCATCTGGATAACCGGTATCCGTGCAGATCAATCTGAAAACAGGCATGATATGCACTCAATTGAATGGGATGAAGGAAACGGCCTTATAAAATTTCACGCCATATTTGACTGGACGCTGGATGAGGTAAAAGGGTATATAAAAAAGAACCACATACCCTATAATCCGCTGCATGATAAAGGTTTCCCAAGTATAGGTTGCGCCCCCTGTACACGGGCAGTTGCTCCGGGAGAAGACTTTAGGGCAGGCAGATGGTGGTGGGAAGATCAAAGTAAAAAGGAGTGCGGGCTGCATGCCTCTTCATAATGAAATATTAGAGATGAGTACGAGATATATGGACTATTTAGACCAGCTGGAAGCAGAAGCTATACATATTCTGCGTGAGGTAGCCGGACAATTTGAAAAACCTGCATTGCTTTTTTCGGGCGGAAAGGATTCAATTACATTGGTCCGGCTTGCTGAGAAAGCATTCAGGCCGGGGAAATTCCCTTTCCCCTTAGTACACATTGATACCGGGCATAATTTTCCTGAAACTATTGAGTATAGGGATGATATGATCAACCGTATCGGAGAAAAACTGATTGTAGGTTATGTGCAGGATTCTATTGACCAGGGAAAAGTGGTGGAACAAACAGGTAAAAATGCAAGCCGAAATGCTTTGCAAACGGTAACATTACTTGATACTATTCTGAAAAACCAGTTTGACGCCTGCATAGGCGGAGCCCGCCGGGATGAGGAAAAAGCCCGGGCTAAGGAACGTATTTTTTCCGTTCGTGACGAATTCGGACAATGGGATCCAAAAAGGCAACGTCCGGAGCTTTGGAATATTTATAATGGCAGGATACATAAAGGAGAGAATGTGCGTGTTTTTCCTATCAGTAACTGGACAGAGTTAGACGTGTGGAATTACATTCAGAGGGAAAATATATCATTGCCATCCATTTATTTCTCTCATCAGCGGGAGTGCATAACCCGCAACGGTCAGTTGATGGCTGCTGCCGAATGTTTAAATATGGATGAGCAGGATGTGATGGAATTACGCACGGTTAGGTTCCGCACGGTAGGGGATATGACCTGTACGGCGGCAGTTGCATCAGAAGCTATAGAAATTGACGATATTATAGAAGAGATACGCGGCTCGAAAGTAAGTGAGCGTGGCGCACGTATGGATGATAAAGTTTCAGAAGCAGCAATGGAAGATCGTAAGAAAGGAGGGTACTTTTAATGGATATTTTAAGATTTATTACAGCGGGGAGTGTTGATGATGGCAAAAGCACCCTGATAGGCCGCCTTCTTTATGACAGTGATGCTATTCTTGCAGATCAACTGGAAGCAATTGAAAAATCCAACCGTAAAAATGACGACGGAACTATTGACCTCGCGATTTTAACGGATGGACTTAAAGCGGAGCGCGAGCAGGGAATTACCATCGATGTCGCTTATAAATATTTTCAGACCGATAAGCGGAAATTTATTATTGCTGATACGCCGGGGCATATCCAGTATACACGTAATATGGTTACCGGTGCTTCAAAGGCAGATCTGGCTATCATACTTATTGATGCACGCCAGGGTGTAGTTGAACAAACCATCCGCCATTCGTTTCTTGTTTCTTTATTAGGTATCCGCCATGTTGTGATCTGCCTTAATAAAATGGATATGGTGGATTATGATGAAACGGTATATACTCAGATTAAAGATGCTTATATTCAGCTTGCTTCAAGGTTGAACATTCCTGAAGTTACTTATATTCCGGTTAGTGCATTAAGAGGCGATAATGTGGTTAACCGTTCTGAACGTATGCTTTGGTATGACGGTAAAAGCTTACTGGAACACCTGGAAACTATCCCTCTGGAAGTGGATGATTTTGCAGGTCATGCACGTATGGCTGTGCAATGGGTAATACGGCCGCAAACAAAAGAATTGCATGATTATCGCGGATATGCGGGCAGGGTATTAAGCGGTTCGTTTCATGTAAATGACCAGATAACGGTACTTCCCTCCGGATTTACATCTGCCATAAGTAAGATTGAGCTGCTGGATAAGCAGCCGCAGGAAGCATTACCTGGTATGTCTGTAACCATGCATCTCAGGGATGATATTGATATAAGCAGGGGAGATCTGCTGGTTAATTCATCTTACCAGCCACATGTTTCTCAGCTTATTGAAGCTGATCTGTGCTGGATGGATACCCGGGCTTTAGATACCTCGGTTCCTTATTTTGTACAGCATAATAGCAAACTTACCCGCTGCAAGATCCAGGAAATTCTCTATAAAGTAAATATTAATACGCTGGAAGAAGTAAGTGCAGAATCATTCCAACTTAATGATATTGGTCGGATAGTTATCAAAACCGCGGAGCCTTTAGCCTTTGATGTTTACCAGGATAATAAGGAAAATGGAGGTGCGATATTAATCGACAGCCGTACTAATTTAACTGTAGGAGCACTTATGTTCCGCTCCGTAGCTGATTAAATATGAAGGTAACACTAAAAAGAGTCAATGATGCGGTGCATTTTGAAGCAGATGGTTCTGCATCCGGTGTCAAAGTGCATATAGATGGCTCTCCCGAGATCGGGGGCCAGGGATTGGGTGCAAGGCCTATGGAGCTTGTTTTAATGGCGCTTGCATCCTGCAGTTCTCTTGACCTGGTAAGTATTTTAAAGAAACAACGCCAGGTAATTACTGATTTTTCTGTGGATGTTGATGCACAGAGAAGAGAGACGGCACCCAATATATTTACTAAAATTCATATGAACTTTAACCTGCAAGGGGAAATAGATATGCAGAAGGCAGAACGTGCAGCGGAGCTTGCTGTAAAGAAATATTGCTCGGTGCATGATATGTTAGTAGCAGGGGGAGTTGAGATCACCTACGTTATCAAAATAAATTAAACAATAAGTTCTCGAATTTGAACCTGACTTAGTCGGGTTTTTTATTTGACATCTGAATTACATGTTTAAACATGTAATTTGTCATCTTTGAAAAAAACGAATTATGGAAACTCTGACAAAAATAAAATGGGTAGTAGACCCGACCCATTCTGAAGTAAATTTTAAGGTTAAGCATCTGGTAATATCAACGGTAAGCGGCAGTTTTCAAAAATTTGACGGCATTGTAGAAACCAATGGTGATAATTTTGAAGATGCAAGAGTAGAATTTACTATTGATCCATCCAGCATAAGTACTAATCAATCTCAGCGGGATGATCATTTGCGGGCCGCTGATTTTTTCGATGTGGCAACTTATCCGACAATAACTTTCAGATCAACGGTATTTGAAAAAGCAGGGGAAGACCAATTTAAATTAACAGGTGATCTGACTATCCGTGATGTAACCAAAGCTGTTACTCTTGATGTAGAATACGGTGGTTCTGCAACTGATTTTTATGGAAATTTAAAGGCTGGCTTCGAGGTAAAGGGAAAGATTAGTCGCAAAGAGTATGGATTAACCTGGGGTGCTGTAACAGAAGCGGGATCTGTTGTTGTTGGAGATGATATAAATTGGATATGAATGTGCAATTTGTAAAACAAGCATAAAACACAATAAGACATAAGATTTAATCTTATAAATTGGGCTCTACGACAGGTCCTATTCAAGCTATCGTGAAAGAAACGCATGATACATTTTGCGTAATGCAAAATGTATCATGCTATTTCTTCAAAAATTCAATATTCCAGATTTTCTCCGCTTTACGGCCAATAATCCAGAATGAGATGGCCAGGATACCAAAAAATATGGTTTTATCTGTTACATCCCAAAAATATTCGAAATAGCGGGTGTACAGGTTTATTAACAAAAAGGTAATCCCAAACTCCCGTGCTATGGTATCTTTCTTTTTAAGCCCGTATATAGTAAACCCAACCGCTACGAGTGCCGAAACAATTCCCCAATAGAAAATATTGGCTTGTTTAATTTTCATCCAGTCTTCAATGGTCCCGAAGTTTCCAAAAATAGAGATGAGCCAGAGTGAAATAAAAAGATAAAGCATCCCGATGATGTAAGTAAGTATACGAAAATGCTCTAAACGGTTAAATTTTTTCATCAGGAAACCAAGAATAACCAACAGGGCTCCAAAAAATACAAAGCGGAGCGGATAGTTCATTCCTAAAAAATAATAGCTCCAGTTTGTTTGATATCCGGTTTCGGTACCGAACCAGCTTCCCAGTGAGATTAAAGCGAAGGCCCAGATTAAACGGGATTTGAATTTCCACGCCAAAATGCTGTATACCAATACGGATAACAGGAATAAAATGGAAAAATGGCCGGATCCGTTATCAAATGTTTTTCCTAAAAAAGCAATGCTGCTTGCTGTAAAAAGTACTCCCAGGAAGATGATTGCTTCATTACTGAAAATACGTTCCGGATGTTGCTGTTTTTGTCTTTGTCCCAGGTAAAAAAGGGTCACAGCCAAAATTCCGGATACCACACTTATCACAATATCTGGAGTGTCATACAGCTTTTTTAGATAATTGATTACATTATCATCTATGATCAACGATGCAAAAGCAACGATGCCGCAAATCAGGGCTATCCAAAAAGAATATTGTGCAAGGCGACCCCAGTCAAATCCTTTTATTTCATAAGAGGTTTTTAATTTTATAGAGGTTTCGTCATCAATAAGTTGCTCACTTCGCCATTGTTCAATAGCATGGTTTAATAATTCAGTGTCTTGCTTATCTATATTAAGTTTAGCCATAGCCTTAAATGAAGGTAACTAAATAATTTAACCAATTAATTCCATGGCCTTTATTTTGTCTTTAGCCAGTTGGACTTTAAGATCTTCAAGTGAAGCAAATTTTTTATCCGGGCGAATGAACTGAAGAAAGTGCAGGGTTATTTTTTGATTGTAAATGTCTTCATCGAAATCGAAAATATTCACTTCGATATTCCGGGTCATACCGTTAATGGTTGGGCGCGAGCCAATGTAACCCATCCCTTTTTTGAGTATTGAGTATTGAGTATTGAGTATTGAGTACTGGTTATTTTTGTTTAAATCAGAAGGGGTTACATTTAAAGAATTTATCTCTGACTTTGTACTTTGTACCTCGGTCTTCCGGGTTCGGACTTCTGGCTTCTGATCTACTTCCACTAAGACAGCATAAATTCCATCTCCCGGGATTAGTTTATAGGTTTCTTCTACAAAAAGATTAGCTGTAGGGTATCCAAGCGTTCTGCCTAATTGATCTCCGCGTACAACTCTTCCGTTTAATTTAAAAGCATATCCCAGGAATTCATTTGCTGTATCTGCATCCCCTGAAAGCAGTGCACTTCGTATTTGTGTAGAGCTTACAGCTACATCATTAACATCCTGCTCCGAGATCTCTTCCACCTCAAAGCCATAAGCCGGGCTAAATTCCTGCAAATCCTTTAAACTACCCGATCTATCCTTCCCAAAACGGTGATCATAACCTACGACGATCTTTTTGGTGCCTATTTTTTCTACCAGTACTTTTTTAATATAATCTTCAGGAGATTGGTTAGAAAAATCCCGTGTAAAAGGGGTGATGATCAGATGGTCGATCCCGGCTTGTGTTAATAATTCCGCTTTCTCGGTTATGGATGTAATCAGTTTGAGATTCAGATCTTCAGGATGAAGGATCATTCTGGGGTGCGGGAAGAAAGTCAGGATCACTGATTCTCCACCCGTTTGGTGTGCAAGTTCTTTTAACCGGCCCAATATTTTTTGATGCCCGATATGTACCCCGTCAAAAGTTCCGATAGTAACCACAGCATTTTTAAGGGCTTTAAACTCATCGATGTGGTTGTATATCTTCATGGATATTTCAAAATTACGCTATTTCAGGTTCGCGTTCTCTTTCAATTTGCGGATATGTGTTACCAATTCCATAACTTCAAAAGCATCTTTTACATCAAATTCTCCATTGCGGGTTCTTCGCAAAGCTGATAAATAGGCGCCATTATCTAATGCTTTGCCAAAATCATATACCAGTGATCTGATGTAGGTTCCTTTACTGCACACCACTCTAAAATCTATTTCAGGTAATTCAATCCGCGTAAGCTCAAAGATTGTAATAACTATTTTCCTTGCTTTCAGTTCAACGGTTTCACCACGACGGGCTTTTTCGTATAATCGTTCTCCGGATACTTTAAGTGCCGAATGGGCTGGTGGATATTGTTCCAGCTCGCCGATAAATTGACTGCAAGTTGCTGAGATCTGCTCAAGGGTTAGTGATGAAGTATCAAAAGTATGATCAACGGCGGTTTCAAGGTCATAAGACGGGGTGGTTGCCCCCAATACTAAAGTGCCTGTATATTCCTTTTCCTGAGCCTGATACTCATCAATTTTTTTAGTAAGTTTTCCTGTACAAAGTATAAGTAAACCAGTAGCCAGCGGATCGAGTGTTCCGGCATGGCCAACTTTCAGTTTGAGGGGTTTAAATGAATTTCTGATCTTGCCTACAACATCAAAACTGGTCCAGTTATAAGGTTTGTTTATCAGGAGAAGTTCCCCTGCAGTAAAATTAAATTCGGGAAAAGTTTTTTCTACACTCACTTACACCACCTTCAGATCGTATCCCATAAAATATAAAACCAGGATAATTACTCCAACAGCTATCCGGTAGTAACCGAATACCTTAAAACCATGTTCAGTAACATAATTAACAAATGATTTGATGGCAAAAAAAGCGACAATAAACGCCACTAAATTCCCTATAAATAATACATCCAGATCAGTGTTTTTAATGCCATATTCAGTATGATATTGATACATTTTATATATTGTTGCAGCAAACATGGTTGGAACGGCAAGGAAAAATGAGAATTCTGCGGCCGCTTTGCGGGTAAGCTTTTGGGTTAATCCTCCGATAATAGTAGCTGCAGATCTGGAAACGCCGGGTATCATTGCAATCACCTGGAATAATCCAATGATAAATGCTTCTTTATAATTTACGTCGAAATCTATATCGCCTGCTTTAAACCAGTCATCAATACAAACCAGTACTACTCCTCCAATTACAAGCATAAATGCCACAATAATTACGCTTTCAAGCATTTTGTCGATGTAATCATTGAAAATATAGCCGAATACTGCTGCGGGCAGGAACGCGACAAAAAGTTTAAAGTAAAAATCAAATGATTTAAAAAAACGACGACGATAAAGAAACACAACCGAAAGGATAGCGCCGAATTGAATTGCAACGGTAAACATCTTTACGAAAGGGCTTTCCTGTAGCCCCATCATAGTTGATCCAATGATCATGTGACCGGTGGAAGATACAGGCAGAAACTCTGTCAATCCTTCAATGATCGCCAGAATTATAGCTTCAATAATGTTCATTTATTGTGATCAGGTTTTTTCAGGATTGCAAAAAAGCCAATTACAAAACCCGATAGCACTACTATAGGGGCCAAAACTGTTTTTCTGAAATCATAAATGTCTGTTTCGCCTATCATCAAAATAAAACCGGCAGCTACCACGGCAATGCTTAAAAGCAGTAACCGGTAGTTGTTTTTTCCAAAAACGAATGGAATATCATTTTCGGTGTTCTGAGTATTTTTTTGAGCCATTATCTGTAAAGATCGTGTATTTTTAAACGTAAGTATTTGCTTACAGCAAAATAAGTGCTTAATCCGGCAATTAATATTCCCATTATAATTACCCCCATAAATACTATAGCAAACTCAAGCCAGTTTCTCAGAATAATCATTTCCGGAACTTGTTTCTGAGCAAAATATAATGTGAGCAATAATAAAATAATAGCAATTAAAGCACCCAATAAACCATGAAGAATTCCATAACTTATAAATGGTTTTCTGATAAAGTTTTTAGTTGCTCCCACCAGTTGCATACTCTTAATCAAGAAACGCTGAGAGTAGATGGCCAAGCGTATGGTATTATTAATCAATGCAATGGATATAATTAAAAGAATGCCGGCAAATGCCAGGATAATAAGTCCGATTATTTTGATATTCTGATTTACCATATCAATTAAAGATTTCTGGTAAATGGCTTCTTTTACAAGCGGATTGCGGCTTAGTTGTTTAGTAAATGACTGAATGCTGGCATTATTTGCGTACTCAGCTTTCATGTATACATCTATAGAAGACAATAATGGGTTATATCCAAGAAATTCTACAAAATCTTCGCCCAGGTCTTTTGTCAGGTTACGTGCGGCAAGCTCTTTACTGACATATTGGGTTTTTAAAATATGGGGATGTGAATCCAGTTGCTTTTGCAGCGCAAGAACGTCCACCTCTTTTGCACCATCATTCACTATAATATTAAGAACGATATTCTCCTTTACATAGTTAGAAAGGTTTTTTGCATGAACTAATATCAGGCCAAGTAAACCAGTCATGAGCAAAACCAGCGCAATACTTATAACAGTTGATAAATAAACTGTCTTAGTTTTTTTTGAGGAAGTGCTTACTTCAAATTCTTCCATTATCCAATAGATTGATGTGCGAAAATAAAAGATTTCGTGCTATAAACGTAAATTATATGTATCAAAGTGTTATTACTTTATCAATCCGCAAGGATATTGAACTTAAAGCTTTAACGGTCAGAAATGCAGAGTTTTTGTATTTTCGCAACTTTAGTAAATATATGGATTATCAGTTCAGAGAAATAGAGAATAAATGGCAGCAGTTTTGGGCAGAGAAAAAGACATATAAAGTTGATAATAATTCGCCCAAACCTAAATATTATGTTCTGGATATGTTTCCGTATCCTTCAGGGGCAGGGCTGCATGTCGGTCATCCCCTGGGATATATAGCGTCAGATATATTCTCCAGATATAAGCGTCTCAAAGGCTTCAATGTGCTTCATCCTATGGGGTACGATTCTTTTGGCTTACCGGCCGAGCAATACGCTATCCAAACAGGTCAGCATCCGGCTATTACTACAGAGCAAAATATAAATACATACCGCAGACAGCTTGATCAGATCGGTTTTTCATTTGACTGGAGCCGTGAAGTAAGAACAAGTGATCCTAATTATTATAAATGGACGCAGTGGATATTCATGCAGCTGTTTAATTCGTGGTATAATGAAGAAGCAGATAAAGCAGAATCGATAGAAATACTGATCAATAAATTTGAAACCGGTGGTAGTCAAGGTATAAAAGCAGTTGCTGATGACGATGTGAAAAGTTTTTCTGCGGAAGAATGGAAAGGTTTATCAGAAGAAGAGAAGCAAAGAGAGCTTTTAAAATACAGGTTAACCTACCTGAAAGAAAGTACTGTTAACTGGTGCCCGGCATTAGGAACCGTATTGGCTAATGATGAGGTTAAAGACGGCTTTTCAGAACGTGGTGGATTTCCTGTAGAACAAAAGAGAATGATGCAATGGAGCATGCGGATTACTGCTTATGCAGATCGGTTACTTCAGGGATTAGATCATATCGACTGGCCGGAACCTCTTAAAGAAATGCAGCGGAACTGGATTGGGAAAAGTGTGGGAGCACTGGTTAGATTTGGCCTCACCCCAACCTCCTCTTCGGGTGAGGCTATTGAAGTTTTCACCACCCGGGTCGATACTGTTTTTGGTGTTACTTTTCTTGTCCTGGCACCTGAGCATGAACTTGTTCAGCACTTAACTACACCCGGACAAAAAACGGAGATTCAAAATTATATCAATCAAACAAAAAAGAAATCAGAGTTGGACCGGATGGCAGATGCTAAGTCCGTTTCAGGTGCCTTTACCGGGAGTTACGCGTCGCATCCTTTTACGGGCGAACCGATTCCGATCTGGATTGCTGATTATGTTCTGGCAGGATACGGTACGGGGGCTGTAATGGCAGTACCATCCGGAGACCAGCGCGACTGGCTTTTCGCTACCCAATATAATTTGCCCATTATTCAGATACTGGACGGACAAAAGGATCTGGATAAGCAAGGAGATCCAACCAAAGAAGGAATGTATGTAAATTCAGGGTTTCTTAACGGGTTAAGTTATAAAGAGGCAACTGCTGTTGCAATAGCTAAACTGGAAGATTTAGGTAACGGTAAAGCCAAAATCAATTATCGTTTGCGGGATGCTATTTTTGGGAGACAACGATACTGGGGAGAACCTGTTCCTGTATTTTTTAAAGACGACTTACCATATCTTATTGATGAAAGTGATCTGCCATTGTTTTTGCCTGAAGTAGATAAATATTTACCTACGGAATCGGGTGAACCACCGTTGGGTAGAGCCGAAGACTGGAAATATAAAAATGCACAACCTTATGAGCTCAGTACTATGCCTGGCTGGGCAGGTTCCAGCTGGTATTGGTACAGGTATATGGCCTCGCCGGAAGAAAGGGATCAGGATGTATTCGCTCCTGAAGCGGCTATTAAATACTGGAAAGATGTGGATCTCTACATTGGAGGTTCAGAACATGCCACAGGCCACTTGCTTTACAGCCGTTTCTGGAATAAGTTTTTGAAAGACCTGAGTTATGTAACTGAAGATGAACCCTTCAAAAAGCTCATCAACCAGGGGATGATCCAGGGTCGTTCAAATTTTGTTTATCGTATAGTGGATGAACAAGGGAGAGGGACTAATACTTTTGTATCAGCTGAATTAAAAAATAATTATACTGTCTCAGCCATACACGTTGATGTAAATATAGTTGAGAATGACATTCTTAATACGGAAAAATTTAAAAAATCCCGATCTGAATTTGAGAGTGCGGAATTTATACTGGAGAATGGGAAATATACCTGTGGGGTAGAAGTAGAAAAGATGTCGAAGTCGAAGTTCAATGTTGTTAATCCTGACGATATTATTGAACGCTATGGTGCCGATACATTACGTCTTTATGAAATGTTCCTTGGTCCGTTAGAGCAGAGTAAACCATGGAATACCAATGGAATTGAAGGTGTGTTTAAGTTTCTTCGCAAATTCTGGAAGCTGTTTCATGATGATCAGTTTAATTTCAGGGTATCTGATCATGAGCCGGTTAAAGCGGAGTTAAAATCATTACATAAAATCATTAAAAAAGTAGAGGAAGATGTTGAACGTTTTTCTTTCAATACCTCGGTTTCCAGTTTTATGATCTGTGTAAATGAGCTTACTGATCTTAAATGTACTAAACGGGCAATTTTGCAGGAATTGGTTATTGTGCTGCATTCATACGCTCCGCACATTACAGAAGAGTTATGGACTTTGCTGGGTAATGAGCGAGGTTCCTTATCCTATACACAATATCCAAAATTTAATCCGGAGCACCTTATTGAAAATGAATTCGCTTATCCCATATCTATAAACGGAAAAATGAAGATGAACCTGAACATCTCGTTAGCGCTTGATTCGCATGAAGTTGAAAAGATAGTTCTGGAGAATGCAGATATAAAGCGTTACATGGATGGAAAAACTCCAAGGAAGATAATATTTGTTAAGGGTAAAATAGTGAATATAGTGATCTGACAGATTACACATTTATCTGTAACAATCTGTAAAAACTGAAGACTAATAATCAAAACAATTTTATGAAGCGGTTATATTTCTTATCAGTAATATTATTTTTAACAAGTTCCGTGTATGCTCAGGTACCCGGGGGTGGTGCGCCTTCCGTTACAGGCCGTATCTCAGGAACTATCATTGATTCAATTACTAAAAAACCGGTTGATTATGCTGCCGTAGCAGTGGGTAAAAGCGGATCTGGAAAAAATACAAATGGTTCCCTTACGGATGAAAAAGGAAGTTTCAAGATTGATAATATTGCTCCCGGAGCTTACAAAGTCACTATTACTTTCTTGGGATATCAAACCAAAATAATTGATCCTGCTACCACAACACCGGGTAAACCAGACCTGAATTTGGGAAAAATAATTTTATCCCCTAACCAGAAAATGCTGGGGGAAGTTGTAGTGGAAGGTCAAGCTTCAATAATTGAAAATAAGATTGACCGTATAGTTTACAATGCCGAAAAAGATGTAGCCATCTCTGGCGGAAATGCCGCAGACGTACTTCGTAAAGTGCCCTTATTATCTGTCGATATGGACGGTAATGTTTCTTTAAGAGGAAGTCAGGGTGTAAAAGTATTGATCAATGGAAAACCCTCGGGCGCCATGGCAGGTAGTGTTGCTGATGCATTAAAGGCCATACCTGCAGATCAGATTAAAAATGTAGAGGTAATAACCAGTCCGTCGGCTAAATACGACGCTGAAGGAACTTCCGGAATTATTAATATTATCACCAAAAAAAATAATCTTGAAGGGGTAAGTGGCTCGGTAAATGCCGGTGTTGGTACCCGCCAAAATAGCGGAAATTTAAACTTAAATGCCCGTAAAGGTCGATTAGGAGTAACCGGAAATGGTGGCGGTTATTATTCATGGCCGGCATTAAGCAAGTTGACCTACGAACGGAGCAATATAAACCGGGATACATTATTAACACAAAGTGGGGAAAGCAGGAGTGACAGGTTAGCCACTAATGGTTCTATAGGTGCGGATTACGACTTTAATAATTTTAATTCGGTTAGTTCAAATATTAAATTCAACTGGTTTGAAACCGGAGTTAACGGAAGCAACCTTAGCAAAACCATTGCAGGTGCAAATCAGTATGATTTTACCCGTGAGACAGATAATCAATTTGGCTTAAATGGCTTTGATTGGAATAGCGATTTTACCCATAAGTTTAAAAAACAGGGCCATGAGATTTCGTTTGCATATCAATTAACTAAAAGTCATCAAAATAACGATTACACGTCCATCTTTAGCAATAATCCTGTACAAGAACGTGGCTCAAATGATGCCACCAATACAGAAAATACTCTTCAGGTGGATTATATTAAGCCTTTCAAAAAAATAACCCTGGAATTAGGTGCAAAAACCATTTTACGGGATATTTTAAGTGTGGCCCAGACTGATGGGTTCAATCCGGCAACTAATACTACCAGTCAGCTTCCCGGCCGTAATTACGATTATGATTACGGACAGGATGTTTTGGCAGGTTATACAACACTTGCGTTTACATTAGGAAAAAAATTGGGGGTTAAAGCGGGCGTACGGTATGAGACCACTGATATTAATGGAGAGTCGCTGGGGCAAACAACTGCAGGGTTATTTAAAAGTAATTATGAGAATCTGGTTCCCAGTATAACACTATCCAGAACATTTAAAGATTTTTCTTCTGTTAAGCTCAGCTATAACCAGCGTATACAAAGGCCAAGTCTGTTTTATTTAAACCCGTTTTTAAATTCTTCCGATGCATTTAACCAGCAGCAGGGAAATCCTTCTCTGAAGCCTGAACAAGCACATAATGTAGATCTTAATTTTTCGAAATTCATTAAAAAAACAGTAATTAATGCGTCTGTTTATTATCGCAGAACGAATGATATTATTGAGAGCATTGTAAGACCAAAATTGTTTACTAATCCGCAAACAGGATTGGTACAAACTGTTTCGCTAACAAGCTTTGACAACATTGGATCTAATAATTCTTTTGGATTTAATTTTTTCGGGCAGATTAATCCCATAAAGGCACTAACTTTTAGAGGGAACATGAATGTGTTTAGTTATGATATCAATACCGTCAACTCTCTGGCTTCCCCCTCTGATGATGTGTATCTGGTATATAATGGGTTCTTTTCAACCACTATAACTTTGCCAAAAGCTTTTGTTATTGAAACCTTTCTGGTAACCAATTCTCCGAGACGAACCTCTCAGGGTAAAAATCCCTCATTTAATATGTGGAATATTGGTATGAAGAAAGAGATCTACAAGAAAAAAGGTAGTATTGGATTAACTGTGATTGATCCTTTTAACGAAAGAAAGAATTTTCGGCAGAGCATACAAAGTTCGTCGTTTGCTCAAACCAGCAATTTCTCTGTACCTTTCCGGTCAGTAGGGGTAAATTTTAGTTATCGTTTCGGTAAGTTAACTGCTTCTCCGGCTCCGCGTAGAAAACGCGGTGTAACAAATGATGATTTGAAACAGGGAGAAGGTCAGCAAGGAAATCAATAAGAAGCTTTAAAACTTAATTTTATAGCCGGCTGATCAGTCGGCTATTATTGTTTCTGGCTTCTTTAAAACCTCATACATAATACATGTTCTGGACCATTTCAGACTTTGTTATCTTTACCCAAATTTAAAAAATGTCTGATAAAAAGATAATCTCACTGCTTCCGGCGGCTACAGAAATTGTGTGTGCGTTAGGTTTGGAGCATTTGTTAGTTGGAAGATCACATGAGTGTGATTATCCTGAAACGGTTAAAACATTGCCGGTATGCTCTTCGGCAAAATTTATTCCCGGATCAGATAGTGCTGCTATTGATAAGCAGGTGAAAGATATTCTGGCGGGCGCACTTTCTATTTATGAGCTTGATAAAGACATGATACGGGAACTTAACCCGGAAGTGATCATAACACAAGCCCAGTGTGAGGTTTGTGCTGTTAGCCTAACAGATGTAAAGGATGCACTGGACAATTTATTAGAGGCAGATGCTGAGGTTATTTCTTTAGAACCACACGGACTTGAGGATGTACTAACAGATATTGAGACCGTTGCAATAAGGCTTAACGTGCCTGAAAAAGGTAAGGAAGTACTTGAAGCACTGCGAGCGAGAACTCACCTCATAAAACACAAGTTAAAATTCCAAGATCAAAAGCCAACCATTGCATGTATTGAATGGCTTTCTCCGTTGATGATCGCCGGTAACTGGACACCGGAAATGGTGGATATTGCCGGTGGAATACCCATACTTGCAGAGAGAGGGAAACATTCAGCTTTTATAGATCCTGCCTTGCTCAGGGAAACTGATCCGGAAATTTTATTAATTATTCCCTGTGGATTTTCAATAGAAAGAACCTTATCAGAGATCAGCATATTATTTGATCTGCCCGGGTGGCATGATCTTGCTGCGGTAAAAAATAACAGGATCTATATTGCTGACGGAAATCAATATTTTAACCGGTCCGGTCCCCGTATTATAGATAGTATAGAAATCTTAGCAGAGATTATTCATCCCAAACAATTTGTTTTCGGATATGAAGGGCAAGGTTGGGTGAGGTTTGAGTTGATTTAATCAGGATTATAAATCCTGAATTATAGCATCGGGATTACAAATCCCGATGAGCGTAAGCCTTATTACTATACGCTCGTCTGGATTTATAATCCGGGCGGATATAATATTAGATTTACAATCTAATGGGTATAAAAAACAAGATCAATGAAGGGTATATTTATTTTCTCACATTAACTGTGGTAGATTGGGTAGATATTTTTACACGCCCCGTTTACAAGCAGATCCTTATCGATTCGATTAAATATTGCCAAAAAGCGAAAGGGCTGGAAGTATATGCATGGTGTTTAATGAGTAACCATCTTCATATAATAGCGGGTATAAAAGAGGGGAGTGAATATAGCCTGTCTGATGTTTTGCGGGATTTTAAGAAGTTTACCAACAAAGAAATGCTTCATGAAATTGAAACCGGAATGGAAAGCAGGAGAAAATGGATGCTAAACCAGTTTGAATTTGCAGGTCGGTATAATCCTAAAATTAAAAACTATAAATTTTGGCAGGATGGAAATGAAGCGAAAGAAATTCATACGCCTGAGTTCTTACAGCAAAAAATGGACTATATCCATATGAACCCTGTAGTTGCGGAAATTGTTGATGAGCCATATTATTATCGTTACAGCTCCGCTATAGATTATTCCGGCGGGAAAGGTTTATTGGAAGTGATTTTGGTTTAGTAAGGATTTTAAATCCCCTATTATAGCATCGGGATTGCAAATCCCGACGAGCGTAAGTGAAGTTTGATCTTGCTTAAGCTTAAAAAGCTATAAATTGCTCTATCTGCTGATTAGTAAATTTGAGGGTATCTGCTTTTACAAGATCCCAGGATGAATCAAACTCCTGTTTTATAGCAGGGATATGCAGCCGTAAAGGCATTACGTGAAGATTTATGTAATGACAAATACCTGTAAAATGATCTATGCCACGAATATTTCCATATTTACCCGAAGATAAACCAACCAAAGCGGCCTTCTTTCCATAAAAACTTTCAGGGTATTTGCAGGCGTCAATAAACACTTTTAATACACCCGGAAAACTACCATTATATTCCGGTACTATAAATAAAAATTTGTCTGTACCGGTCACCGTGTCCTGTATGCTTTTAAAAGCTTCATGTTGTTTATCGTACATGTGTGTATGTAAAACCTGGTCTGGAACCTGGGCTAATGAAAGTAGATCTGCAGAATATTCTTTTTCTGAAAGTTTACGTTGATAATACTCTGCAAGTTTTAAAGTATAGCTTTCCGGGCGGTTTGTGGCAGCAATAATTGTGGTCATTTTTGTGGATAAGATGTGTAAAACCAAGTTGTGCTCAAATATATAAATTACTTAAAGTTCGTATCTTAGTCAGTTGGTAAAAAGGCTTTATTATAGCAAAAATAGCGTTTCCAATTTTCTAATAATTATTTTAAGCGTTTTAATACCAGTGGTTTGTAATTTATTTAAATGAGAATGGGAAAGATCATAGCATTAGCTAATCAAAAGGGCGGCGTAGGTAAAACTACCTCTTCAATAAATCTGGCGGCAAGCCTTGCAGTGTTAGAATATCGTACACTGTTGGTTGATGCCGATCCTCAGGCCAACTCAACATCAGGTATCGGGTTTGATCCACGCAATATTAAAGCAAGTATATATGAGTGTATAATTAATGAGATTGATCCCCGGGAGGCTATTCAGAAAACGGATACTCCGCACCTGGATCTTTTGCCCGCGCATATCGACTTGGTTGGGGCTGAAATTGAAATGATCAATTTAGCAGATCGTGAATATAAAATGAAGGCTGTGCTGAACAGTATTCGGGATGATTATGATTTTATAATTGTTGACTGCTCCCCATCTCTCGGGTTAATTACGATAAATGCTTTAACCGCTGCAGATTCGGTAATTATACCGGTTCAATGCGAATATTTTGCCCTTGAGGGTTTGGGGAAATTATTAAATACCATCAAAATCGTGCAGAACAGGTTAAATACTAATCTTGCCATCGAAGGCATTCTTCTCACGATGTATGATGTTCGTCTGCGGCTGTCAAACCAGGTAGTAGAAGAAGTAAAAACTCATTTTCAGGATCTGGTTTTCGATACCATCATACAGCGGAATACACGTCTTAGTGAAGCCCCGAGTTACGGAGTATCTGTAATTATGCATGATGCGAATTGTAAAGGCGCTATCAATTACCTGAATTTAGCTCGTGAGATCATTCGTAAAAATAGCTTGATACCGGCAAAAGAAACTGAAAAACAAGAAACTGTTTAAAAATGACGTATCAGAGAAAGACCGGGTTAGGAAAAGGGCTAAGTGCATTACTGGATGATACGGAGGCCGTACAAAATATTCGGGCGCAATCTAACGGCGAAGTTAGCGGATTAGGCAGCATCAGCCATGTCAGGATCAACCAAATAGAAGTTAATCCTTTTCAGCCGCGTGCAGATTTTGAACCAGAGGCTTTACAGGATCTTTCAGATTCGATAAAACTGCAGGGTTTAATACAGCCTGTAACTGTCAGGAAGATCGGGCAGAGTAGTTACCAGCTTATTTCCGGAGAGCGCAGACTACGGGCTTCCAAACTGGCCGGATTAACCGAGATTCCTGCATACGTTCGTACAGCAAATGACCAGCAAATGCTGGAAATGGCACTGATTGAGAATATACAGCGTGAAAATCTGAATGCTATTGAAGTTGCTTTAAGTTTCCAAAGAATGCTTGAAGAATGCAATCTTAAGCAGGAAGAATTGGGAGACAGGGTTAGTAAAAACCGGTCTACCGTAACAAATTATCTTCGGTTATTGAAATTGCCGCCATCCATTCAGGCCTCCATACGTGATAATAAATTGAGTATGGGACATGCCAGGGCACTTGTTACAGTTGAAGATGCTGACAAGCAGTTATTTATTCATCGTGAAATTATTACCCATGGCTTATCTGTTCGCAAGGTGGAAGAGATGGTACGCGATATCCAAAAACTTAATCTTAAAAAAAGGTTTAACACAAAACCCCCTGTTATGTCGTTTCAGTATCAGAAACTTCAGGACGATCTGGCTTCAAAGTTTGGAACCAAGGTAAAGTTTAATGTTCAGGGAAAGGGCAAAGGTTCTATTGAAATTCCTTTCCTTTCAGAGGATGACTTAAGCCGGATTCTTGAATTGTTAGACTGGTAATGGTCATACGAAGCATTTTTTTATACGCATTCTTATTTCTTACAACCCTTGCGGTAAACGCCCAGGTTACTGACAGTATTGTGGTTAGGACCGATACCATTTTAAATGCTAAACCTTCTGCAGGACCCTTCAAGGATTCCACCCGGCTGGCTATTGAAGCCATGCCTAAAAAAGCAATTTTAAAATCCGCAATGTTACCCGGGTTAGGCCAGTATTATAATAAAGGTGCGTGGTGGATAAAAGTTCCTGTAATTTATGGCGGTTTAATAGGTTTCGGAGTATCCATTAACTATAACCAGTCCCAGTATAAAACTTTTTTGAAAGAGGCCCAATTTCGTCAGCTAAATAAAAAGCCGCAAAATCCGCTTTATACAGAATATCAGGATGATGGTATCATAACCATAAAAGACGGTTACCGGCGCAACAGGGATTTAAGTATTTTAGGTGCAGTGGGTGTTTACGCCATAAACGTAATAGAGGCGTATGTTGATGCAAAATTTTTCAGGTTTGATATAGACGACGATCTGAGTTTTAACATCACACCATCTTTGCAAAAGTACCCCCAAATCGGTCATGCTGCGTTTCAAGCATCACCTGCAATAAAAATAAATTTGGCATTATGAAATTAGCATTATTGGGATATGGTAAAATGGGTCATATCATTGAACAGTTTGCCTTGGATAGGGGTCACGAGATTGTATTGAAAATTGAAGAACTTAATGCTGAAGAACTGACTGTTGAAAATTTAAAAAAAGCTGATGTAGCCATTGATTTTAGTACGCCTGCAACTGTTATTAACCACATTCAGATGTGCTTTAGTGCAAATGTACCTGTTGTAGTTGGTACAACCGGTTGGTATAATCAGTTAGATGAAATAAAACAAAAGTGCCTGGCAGGTAACAATACACTCTTATATGGATCTAATTTTAGTGTTGGAGTTAACGTGTTTTTTCATGTTAACAAAATCCTGGCTAAAATTATGAACACTTATCCGCAATATGAGGTGCTTGTAGAGGAAATTCATCATACACAAAAACTAGATTCGCCCAGCGGAACAGCAATTACTATTGCCGAAGGGATAGTAAATGGTCTGGAGCGTAAAACGAAATGGGTAAATGAACTTGTTGGCGATGAGCAGGAAGTGATAACAAAGTCTGATCAATTATTAATTGAATCTCACCGCCTGGAGGAAGTTCCCGGAACTCATACTGTCATTTATAGCTCTGAAGTCGATGATATAGAATTTATACATAAGGCCCATAACCGAAACGGCTTCGCTTTAGGTGCTATACTCGCTGCTGAGTGGATAAATGGTAAAACAGGTTTTTATTCAGTTAATGATATCTTTGATTTTAATATATAACAACTATATTTCACATATTTTATAGCACATGGCAGATAAGTTTTGGAAAAGAAAACCAGAAGATAGAAATAAAAAGAAAAAAAGTGCTGGCAGAGAGTGGTTCGACGCAATAATTTTTGCAGTAATTGCTGCTACGTTAATACGGGGATTATTCATTGAGGCTTACACCATTCCAACCGGATCAATGGAAAAAACCCTTTTAGTGGGCGATTTTTTATTTGTAAGTAAAATGAATTACGGTGCGCGTTTGCCAATGACACCCGTTGCATTTCCTTTTGCGCATCATACCATGCCCGTTACAGGTTCCAAAGCATACTGGGAAGGCATAAAATGGAAATATCGTAGATTGCCGGGTTTAAGCGAAGTGAAGCGAAATGATGTGGTAGTATTCAACTATCCCATGGATGCAGACCCGCCTTTTAGCCGGCCAGTAGATAAACGGGAGAATTATATTAAACGCTGCATAGCTGTTGGAGGGGATACTCTAAGAATAATTAATGCCCGGATATATTTGAACGGAAAGGCCATAGAGAATCCGCCTGAAGGGCAGAAGAATTATTATGTTAAGTCCGACGGTACGGATTTCAATCCTCAGACTTTGCAGGATATGAATATAGCTGTACAACGATTAACGGTGGATGATTATGCGTTTCAGATGACGACCGCGCAGGCAGATGGAATTAGAAAATGGGCAAATGTTAAAAGTGTTAACCTGGCGGTAAAGCCAATGAATGAGCGGGATATGCAGATCTTTCCTCCTGACCCTAAATTTACCTGGAATGCAGATAATTTTGGTCCGCTGATTATTCCTAAAAAAGGATGGACAGTTAAACTGGATAGTACGAATATTCATTTTTACCGCAGAGCGATAGAACTTTATGAAGGCAACCAATTCCAGACTAATGGTAATGAATTCATCATAAATGGTAAAAAAACCAATAGCTATACCTTTAAAATGAATTATTATTGGATGATGGGCGATAATCGGGACGACTCATTAGACTCGCGCTTTTGGGGATTTGTTCCCGAAGATCATATTGTAGGAAAAGCTTTATTTATCTGGATGAGCTGGAGCGAAAACGGATCCTTCTTTGATAAAATTCGCTGGAACAGGATATTTCAGGGGATAAAATAGTGGAAGAATAAGAAATATCCTGGCTGGATAAGATAAAAACCTGGCATTAACTACCAGGTTTTTTTATTTAAGATTATTTACCCCTAATTTATCCGCAAGCTCATTTAGATCTTTTACAACTGCATTAACCAAGGGAATTCCTTTTTCTTTTCTTTCCTTTTCTGCCTGCAACTCCGGCTCGCCGGGGATAACTACTTTCTGGGTTTCATCAATAGTTTTTGCAGACTTGAAGCGGTGTACCCAGTTATCCATGTGGGTTTTAAATTCATCCGCAGGTCTGAAGCCGTCTACCCGCATTGCCCCTAAAAAATGACCGATACCTTTTCCAACCGGATTTTCAGAAGGTTCTAAAAAAGCCACAAAAGGTGGAACCCACGGGCCGTAATTAGCACCGGAAAGCACCGCAGAAAGAATATCAACAGTAGCGCTTAACCCAAATCCTTTATGGCTTCCATGATCGCGGTCACTGCCAAGAGGAAGTAAAGCACCACCATGCTTAAGTTCGTGCGGGTCTGTGGAAGGGGAGCCATTTTTATCCTGTATCCAGCCTTCAGGTACATTTTTACCGGAACGCTGAGCTATTTCCAGTTTCCCGTTAGCTGCTGCTGAGGTTGCCATGTCGACAATTACAGGTGGATATTTGCCGGCCGGAAAGGCATAACACATGGGGTTTGTTCCAAGTAAGCGCTCATTAGCAAATGTTGGTGTAACCAGCGGACTTGCATTCGTCATGGCAAAACCAATCATATCCTTTTCAACGGCCATTAAAGCGTGATAACCTGCAATGCCAAAATGATTTGAATTCCGCACAGCCACCCATCCTGATCCAAATTTTTCAGCCTTTTCAATGGCAATTTGCATAGCGAAAGGGGCAACTACTAACCCCAGGCCTCTATCACCGTCTACTGTGGCCGTTGTTGCGGTTTCATGAACTACTTTAATATCAGGTACTGAGTTGATCCTCTCTTTCTCCCAAAGCCGGACATATCCGCTTAAGCGAGCTACGCCGTGCGAATCAATACCTCTCAGATCAGCACGTATAAGAACATCGGCAGCTAGTTGGGCATGTTCTTCAGAACATCCCATTTTTTTGAAAACATCTTCGGTAAATGTTCTTAACTGAATCTCGGAAAAAGTTTGATAATCCATTTAAACGATTTATTCTGGATACAGTATGGTGAACTTAAAATCAAGGGGCTTAAAAGCTTTCACCAAAGATTCAATAAACTCATCCCCATATTTTGCATAAAATAATCCGAAGTTTTCATGACGCTCCTGCAAGCCGTGTGAAAAGTATTGTTCTTTAAGATTATCTATCAGTCCTAAAACTTCTGAATGATTTCTTTTTTCTGCTTTCAGAAGTTTTTTCTCCAGGCGTTGTACCGCCTTATGCAAGCGCGTCCTTATTGCCTCTGCACTTGGACCTAAAGTGGGATCGATAAGAGATACACTGTTTTTAATATCCTTAAACACGCTTTCCAGTTGCTGCCATTCATTAACAAGCTTCAACTCATGTTCCGAATGTTCTAAAGTCCATTCTTTTTTTAACTGATTGGAGTTTTTAAAAATTTCCTTAATCGATAGGCCTAGTTTAGATAATTTTTTTTCAAATTTTTCATCAACAACTAAAGCTGAATTTCTCAGAATGAGAACAGGGAAATCAATCTTATAAAAATCGAAATTTCTTTTAAGCTGAAGCCAGTAAATTATTTCTGCACCTCCACCAATATACGCTATGTTTGGAAGTATTGTTTCCTGGTAAAGTGGTCTTAATACCACATTAGGGCTAAATCTTTCAGGGAAGGCAGCGATTTCTTCAAGAAGTCCTTCTCTGGTGAATTTAATATCCGAGTTTAATACCATGTATTTATTGTCTTCAAATACAACCCGCTCACGAAGATTGTCTAAAAGATAAAAGAAGTTTATTTCACGCGGGTTTACCTGGGCTTCGATGCCAGTCTTTTCTAATTCAAGATTGGTTATTTCAATATTTTTAAAGCTGCATTGTTCAATAATATCCCGGGTAATAATGCTGGTGAATTGTTTCTTTAATTTGTGATGATCTGCATTAAGAATAACAAGTCCATAATCAGCAAAAAGCCCGTTTACTAAAGTCCGTGTGGCCGCAGCAAGGTTATCTTCTGTGTATGCGTCGTCTACCAGAATGCCGAGCTTTTTAGCATGGTCTGAATATCCTAAAACTGATTTATACTCAGCTAATACAGCGTTTATTGATTCGATACTGAATCGTCCTGTTGCCCCTGTGTTTTGCTGTTCCCAATTGATCTTTTTACCACCAATATGAGTGTGATTGATCTCCGCAAAATCATGATCCTCAGAAGCCATCCAGTAAATAGGGACAAAGTTTTTTTCAGGAAATTGCTTTTTCAGATCGCTTGCCAGGTTAATAGCAGTTACAATCTTGTAAATAAAATAAAGCGGGCCGGTAAAAATATTCAGCTGATGACCCGTAGTAACAGTAAAAGTGTTAGTTAACAACAGGAGTTCAATATTTTGCTCAATCCGCTGTGTGTTTTGATTATTTAGCTTTTTGCTTTTCGAATATTGCTCTTTAAGAACTTGTACAAGAGAGGTTCGGTCTGCTGTAACTTTGCGGTCAGAAAGTGCCTGCTGAAATCCTGATTTATGTGGTGGATAAGTGATAAAAGGGGCAAGGGCAGGATCTCCTTCAATATATCTGATTACTGCTGGAGAAAAACTTTCAGTGTCTTTATAATCGATGCAGGTTGCTTTCATCCGCAACTAAAATAGGGGAAATTGATGACTTCACCTATCCGGTAAAATTATTTGACAATCTGTCCATACAGATCAAAATCTTCTGCACGGTCAATCTTTACATTTACAAAGCTGCCAACCGAAGCATAATTTATGCTTGCATCTATCAAAACTTCATTATCTACTTCAGGAGAATCAAACTCAGTACGTCCTGTAAAGAAATTCCCTTCTTTTTTATCGATCAGTACTTTATATAGTTTACCAACCTTTTGCTGATTAATATCATAAGAGATGCCTTGCTGAATTTCCATAATGTCTTCCACCCGTTGTAATTTTACTTCTTCAGGAACATCGTCGATCAGCTCATGTGCATGGGTTTTTTCCTCATGGGAATAAGTAAAGCATCCCAGCCGGTCAAATTTTGTATCCTCAACCCATAACTTCATTTCATCAAAGTCACGTTCAGTTTCACCCGGATAGCCACAAATCAGCGTGGTTCTCAATGCGATTTCAGGAACTCTATCCCGGATAGCATTCACTAAGTCGGTGGTTTTCTGTTTAGTAATTCCTCTGCGCATACTTTTCAGCATATTATCGCTAATGTGCTGAAGTGGCATATCCAGATAGTTGCAAATATTAGATCGCTCGTTCATCACATCCAGAACATCCATGGGAAAACCCGAAGGGTATGCGTATTGCAGCCGGATCCATTCAATTCCTTCCACATCAGACAGACGGAGAAGAAGGTCAGCAAGATTTCGCTTATTATATAGATCCAGGCCATAGTAGGTCAGATCCTGCGCAATGAGTATGATTTCTTTTGTGCCATTTTTTACAAGGGATTTAGCCTCAGAAACAAGGTCTTCCATCGGCCGCGAAACATGTTTTCCCCGCATTAAAGGGATTGCACAGAACGAACATGGACGGTTACATCCCTCTGCTATTTTAAAATAGGCAAAATGTCCGGGAGTAGTTAACAACCGTTCACCAATTAGCTCGTGCTTGTAATCAGCTCCAAGACTTGATAATATTCCCTGCAGATCGTTTGTTCCAAAGTATGCATCTACATTGGTTATTTCAGCCTCAAGTTCTGGCTTGTAACGCTCAGATAAGCATCCCGTAACTATCACCTTCCCAACCTTGCCCTGCTCTTTTAATTCGCTGTATTGTAAAATAGTATCAATTGATTCCTGCTTTGCATTATCTATAAAACCACAGGTATTAATTACAATAATATCGTCCTTCCCAATATCCTCAGCTTCATGTGCCACATTCAGCTGATTGCCGCGAAGCTGTCCCATTAAAACTTCCGAATCGTAAATATTCTTAGAGCAGCCTAAGGTGATTACATTGATTTTTGGTTTTTGGGATTTCACAGATTGTGAAGATTGCACTGATTTTGTTTTCATTTAATTCAGATTGTGCGATAACTCTTACGAAGGACTGGCAGTATATCAATCGTGTTTTTAGCAGGAATTACTGAAGCTCTTTTACAAAGTTACGATTGAATATAATTTTCACTTCTCCGACTTAGTTAAAGTCTGATAGTATGATTTAGCCTCTTCAAAACTTAATAGATCCGCAGCATTATTTTCTTCAATAGATTTTGCTATTACAAAGTCTTCTTTATGGGAATTTGTTAATATCTGAGCTTTGAAGCCCATCTTTTGCGCTAATTCTTGTAACAACGTCAGGTCTTTCTGGTTATCTGTATGAATAATTATGCTAGCCATATACTAAAATACTTTATAATCATTTGAACAACGATTCCACAAACTCCTTTTTATTAAAAAGCTGAAGATCATGCATGCCTTCACCCACACCAATGTATTTTACAGGGATCTTAAACTGGTCTGAAATTCCGATTACCACACCCCCTTTTGCTGTGCCATCTAATTTTGTCAGGGCTAAAGCGTTAACGTCTGTAGCCTGTGTAAATTGCCTGCATTGTTCAATGGCATTTTGGCCTGTTGAAGCATCAAGGACTAAAAGTATTTCATGAGGAGCATCGGGAACTACCTTTTTCATTACGTTTTTGATCTTGGTAAGCTCATTCATCAGGGCAACCTTATTATGCAGACGCCCGGCGGTATCAATAATACATACGTCATCACCATTTGATACAGCTGATTGAAGCGTATCAAAAGCTACTGAAGCGGGGTCAGACCCCATAGGCTGAGCAACTACACGCACTTTTACACGTTCCCCCCACAGTTTTATCTGTTCAACGGCTGCCGCACGAAAAGTATCAGCAGCACCTAATACCACCTGGTTCCCTGATTCTTTCAACTGATGTGCCAGCTTCCCGATTGTGGTTGTTTTTCCAACTCCGTTCACACCAACAACCATAATAACATAAGGCTTATGACTTCCATATTCAAAATGCTGGAAATCATTGCTGTTGTTTTCTGCCAGAAGCTCTTGTATTTCCTCTCTGAGAATATTATTCAACTCAGAAGTATTTACATATTTATCACGAATTACCCTATTCTGGATACGTTCGATAATCTTAAGTGTAGTCGTTACCCCTACATCCGAGGTAACCAGTATTTCTTCAAGTTCATCTAATACATCATCATCTACTGTTGATTTTCCAATTACAGCTTTTGTGATCTTTGAGAATAACCCCTCTTTCGTTTTCTCAAGTCCTTTATCCAGAGCTTCCTGCTCATCAGCGGTAGTATCTTTTTTCTTAAAAAAATCAAATAATCCCATGGGAGTACAGTTAAAAAAAAAGCCCTTCCGATAATTCGGAACGGCCTCAATATTTTATTGGAGATGTGTTACTGAGCGTTTTTTGCTTCAGCGATAGCATCTTTAATGTGATCGTTATGAGCAATTATCTCTCTGAAAGAATACGCACCTGTTTTAGGTGATTTTATCATGGTAATTACCTTTGAATATTCTTTACCTTTCCCCGTTTTAAGGGTCGCAACTACTTTCTTAGCCATCTTTTATATTTTTGAGTTGTAAATTATTGGTTACTACCAGTAAATCAGCTTTTTACTTTATCTCTTTGTGAACCGTCACCTTTTTTAATACCGGATTGTATTTTTTTTGTTCCAAACGCTCCGTGGTGTTCTTTTTATTCTTGGTAGTGATATAACGGGACATTCCCGGCAGACCAGTTTCTTTATGTTCTGTACACTCCAGTATAACCTGAACTCTGTTTCCTTTTTTAGCCATTTTAATATGTTCTATGTTAGTAGGTCATAAGTCATAGCAACTTATAACATATAACTTTTATACGTATCCTTTTTTAAGGAATTTACTAATTACTGCGCTGATACCATTTTTATTAATGGTTTTTATAGCTGAAGTAGATACTTTCAGCGTGATCCAGCGGTTTTCTTCAGGTATAAAAAATCTTTTCACCTTCAGATTAGGATAAAATTTACGTTTAGTCTTCACGTTTGAGTTAGATACGTGATGACCATTCATTGCCATTTTCCCTGTTAAATCACAAATTCTCGACATGACTCTATAATTGTATTCGTTTGTAAAACTCAGCTCTTTAAAGAGTTTGCAAATATCAGGAATTAAAATTAATTAAGCAATACATTAGATAAATTATTATCAAGCATGCAAACCGTGTTTCAATAAATGGATCTTCTCATATATTATTTTTCCTGAAGCTGTTAAATTTCTTTTGATATATTATTAAAAGTAGCCCGGTGGAGACACCGGCCCCCGTAATGTGTCGCGTGTGCCATCACTAATCCTCTGAAGCGAAACGATTTCATTTTAAATAGCCGCTTAGTTAAATAAAAAAGGATAAGAAATTGATATTTTTTCCACGTTTTTAATTTTTTATTTAGGTTTACTGCATTAACTAACCATAAACTAATTATATACTTATGCTTCATAAACCAGCTGCTGAAACAGGCATTGACAATGCTGCAAAAAAGAAGGCAAGATTGGGAGTTTGGTTTTTCTTTTTATACCTGTTTTTCTATGCAGGGTTTGTAGCAATCGGAGTGCTGAATTACGAATTATTAGGTCAGGAAGTAATGATGGGCCTTAATTTAGCTATTATTTATGGCTTTGGACTCATTCTGTTCGCAGTTTTGCTGGGGATTTTATATAATTATCTCTGTTCACGCTACGAAGATGATATGAATGATAAAGAGGAGATACAATCATGATTTACGGAGTATCGTATATAGCCTTACTGTTTTTTATCGTATTTGTAAGTTTCGTTCTCTGGCTATCATTTTATTTTGCCCGTAAAACCAAGTCTGCTGCATCTTATTATGCTGCCGGAGGTCAAATACACTGGGCTGTAAATGGAATTGCTTTTGCCGGCGACTATCTTTCGGCGGCTTCTTTCCTGGGCATTTGCGGAATGATTGCCTCTGTAGGATTTGATGGCTTCCTGTATTCTATAGGATTTCTTGCAGGCTGGGTTGTAGCACTATTTCTTATAGCTGAGCCACTTAAACGGCTTGGAAAATATACATTTACTGATGCCCTTAACTCCACGTTTAAATCGCGTGCTGTAACACTAACTGCAGCAATCAGTACGCTGATAGTCTCCATTTTTTATCTTATCCCTCAAATGGTGGGTGCCGGCGATCTTGTTACGCCACTGCTGGGGCTTCCTCATTGGGTTGGTGTGGTGCTGGTAGGGATGGTTGTAATAATTATTGTTGCAAGCGCCGGTATGACCTCAACAACATATGTTCAGTTTATAAAAGGCGGATTGTTGATCGTTTTATCTACTATTCTGACCATTTATATTCTTAAAAACGGTTTTACTTTAAAACCGGATCATAAAGATCAGCCATATCATGAATTTGCGATACTGTCGCCCGAAGTTGCTAATGGTAAAGTAGTAAGAGCAGAAGATTGGAAAGTAGTTAGCCAGAATGAAGTAAAGGGTAAGAATTTTGTTAAGCTGGAGAAAGGTGGTGTAGAAAGATGGTTCGATCTGGTGAAAAAAGAGGAGAAGTACACCTTAACAGAAGCGCTTTCTATTTCAGAAGGAGATAACGGTTCCAAGCTTTATAATGGCGAACCAAAGTCAAAAGCTAAGTTTTACCAGGTTGGGCACATGAGCAAAATCATTGTTGATGGTAAAGAGGTAAATAGATCCGGACCGGTAGGCCCTTTTGAGTTTCTTTCAACTATTGAAAAAAGTGAGATCGTGCGGTTTTCAGAGACTAAATTTACAGATAACGGCAAAAAGGTAACGGTATACTCCCAGAATATCACATCAGGAAAAGATTTTATGCTTCCGGGTCTGAAGTATAAAATCGGGAAGGGTGCCAGTGTCTGGAGCAGACTTGATTTTATTTCATTAATGCTGGCGTTATTTCTGGGTACGGCAGCTTTGCCACATATTCTTATCAGGTACTACACAGTTAAATCGCAACGGGATGCAAGGAAATCAACCATACTTGCAATTGCAGCAATTGGAGCGTTCTATGTACTTACTTTGTTTTTAGGTTTGGGTGCTGCAGTTAATGGTGTGCTGGATGTAGAATCCAGCAATATGGCCGCTCCTCTTCTTGCCCGTGCCTTTGGGGTAGTATTATTTTCTGTTATTTCTGCTGTTGCATTTGCTACTATATTAGGTACCGTGGCCGGATTAATCATTGCGTCTTCGGGGGCTATAGCGCACGACCTAATGGATAGTTACATGAAACTCGACCTGAGCGATGAAAAAAAGGTCCGTGCGGGTAAAATTTCTGCTTTTGCAGTAGGGGTTTTTGCCATTGCACTGGGAATTTTATTTAAAGGCATGAACGTATCTTTTTTAGTTGGATGGGCATTTTCAATAGCAGCCTCCGCTAATCTTCCTGCCATACTATTCTTGCTTTTCTGGAAGAAAACAACAGCAAAAGGAATAGCATGGTCTATAATAGTTGGTATTGTTTCCTCGCTCGGGATAATTCTGACTTCACCAACTATGTGGGATCGTTATGGTTTAGATACCGCCAACGCGATCCATAAACTCGACAACCCGGCAATTATTTCGTTTCCTTTAGCAGTAATTACCGTTTTTCTGGTTTCCCTGATGTCTCAGCAAATAAGGAATAATAATACAGAACAATTTAAAGCTTAAATACACCTATCAATTTAATTAATGAACTTAGAAATAAACTCTTTTGAGGATTACAAGCGTGTTTATGATTACAGCATAGCCGAGCCTGAAAACTTCTGGGCCGGAATAGCCGATAATTTTTTATGGAAAAAAAAGTGGGATTCGGTACTGGAGTGGAATTTTAAAGAACCGGAAATAAAATGGTTTAACGGAGCTAAACTAAATATAACGGAAAATTGCCTTGATCGTCATTTGGCTCAATCAGGTGACAAACCAGCTATTATCTGGGAGCCCAATGATCCTGAAGAAAATCATCGGGTTTTAACTTATCGTCAGTTATATGATAAGGTTTGCCAGTTTGCTAATGTTCTAAAGAATAATGGAGCAAAGAAGGGCGACCGTATTTGTATATACATGCCTATGGTGCCTGAACTGGCTATAGCGGTGCTGGCGTGTGCACGTATCGGGGCTATCCATTCTGTAGTTTTTGGAGGATTTTCAGCACAATCAATTGCCGACCGGATTAATGATGCTAAATGTTCACTTGTTATTACTGCAGACGGAGGGTTTAGAGGCACTAAAGAAATTCCGCTTAAATCTGTTATTGATGATGCGCTGGTGCAATGTACATCAGTAAATAAAGTAATTGTGCTTACCCGAAGCCGTACAGCAGTATCTATGATAAAGGGTCGTGATGTATGGTGGGAAGATGAAATCAAGAAAGTAGAAACACAGGGTAATACTGCCTGTGAGGCTGAGGAAATGGACTCAGAGGACATGTTGTTTATTTTGTATACTTCAGGGTCTACCGGTAAACCAAAAGGCGTAGTACATACCTGCGCAGGTTATATGGTTTATGCAGGTTATACTTTTTCCACTACCTTTCAATACCAGCCTGGCGAGGTATTTTTCTGTACAGCAGATATTGGCTGGATCACGGGTCATTCTTACATTGTGTATGGTCCGCTTTCACAAGGAGCTACAACACTGATGTTTGAAGGAATACCTACCTGGCCAAATCCCGGAAGATTTTGGGATATAGTTGACAAATACAAAGTAAATATTCTATACACTGCCCCAACAGCAATCCGGTCTTTAATGAGCTTTGGTGAAGAACCCCTTGCCGGAAAAGATTTCAGCTCACTTAAGAAACTGGGTTCGGTAGGGGAGCCTATAAACGAGGAAGCCTGGCACTGGTTTAATGAAAAAATAGGCAAGGGAGACTGTCCCATTGCAGATACATGGTGGCAAACTGAAACCGGGGGTATAATGATATCTCCCATTGCGGGCATCACACCTACAAAACCCGGATATGCAACATTGCCGTTGCCGGGAATACAGCCCTGCCTGGTTGACGAAAGCGGTAAAGAAATAGAAGGCAACGGTGTAAGCGGAAACCTTTGTATCAAGTTCCCGTGGCCCGGCATAATTCGTACCACATATGGAGATCATGATCGTTGCCGCCAGGCTTATTTTTCAACGTATCCCAATCTGTATTTTACTGGAGACGGTTGTTTAAGAGATAAGGACGGATACTATCGGATAACGGGCAGGGTAGATGACGTGATGAATGTTTCCGGTCACCGTATTGGTACAGCAGAAGTTGAAAATGCGATCAATATGCATGCGGATGTTATTGAAAGTGCTGTGGTAGGATACCCGCATGATATTAAAGGGCAGGGAATTTACGCTTATGTGATTTTAGGAACCTCTACACATGACCATGACCTTACACGTAAGGATATCCTTCAGACTGTCACCCGATTAATAGGTGCAATTGCCAAGCCGGATAAAATCCAGATCGTATCGGGTCTGCCGAAAACACGCTCAGGGAAGATTATGCGCCGAATTCTGCGTAAAATAGCAGAGGGAGATACCGCAAATCTTGGAGATACATCCACTTTACTTGATCCGGCTGTGGTTGATGAAATAAAAGCCGGAGCATTAAGTTAAGAGCAAACAAAGTAAGCCCGTTAATGGTTATTTTATTGAATATTTAACCACTTAAACTTAAAGTTATGGCTGATTTAAAATGGCAGGGACGTTGGAATGAGATCAAGGGTAAAGTTAAACAAGCTCATGGAGATCTGACTGATGATGACTTGGAATACTCAGAAGGAAAAGATGACGAGTTACTGGGAAAACTACAAACAAAAACGGGTAAAGCCCGTGATGAAGTAGTGAACTGGTTAAACAGTTTGTAATGTATTTAGAGCTCCGATTATATCGGGGCTCTTTTTTTGCTCAAATTAATCTGCTGTTGATGCACGGTGGCAGTGATAGAAATCCTTCTTTTGATATCTCAGCAATAACAAATATGGCTATTCTGAAAATCTTAAAAATTCTTCTCCTGCTGCCGTTTATGGGTATCCTACTCTCTGCATCCTGCAAAAAGGAGCCGATAGATAAATTGCCCCCCGCCACTCAGGAAGGAAGAAGAACCTTCGGGTGCCTGGTGAATGGTAAAGCATTCGTCCACAAGTATCAGCTTGGAAATTTTGGCCCACCAACACTACAAAGCTATTACCAGCAATTAAACACTTCTACTGCTCAAGGATATTTTTTTCATCTATCGGCTTCCGGAAAGAATAAAGGTGATGATCCTTTAGAAAGTATCGCTATAAATTCTAACAGTTTGGCAATAAAAGAGGGTGAGAAATATACTTTACAGAATAGCCCCCAGTTGGGAGAAATTTATGCCGCATATAATCGGATAGGGGAAATAAAGGATGACAATTTTAACACTAAAGGCCTATTTAAAGGCGAACTGCACATCACCAGACTGGACGAGGCCAAACAAATTGTATCTGGTACCTTCTGGTTTGATGCGGTAAATGATAAAGGGGAAAAAGTGGAAGTGAGAGAAGGGCGTTTTGATATGTTTTACACTAAATAATGAATCGTTAAGTCACCATGAAATTTCTCATTGAAGCTCCTGCCCCCGGCCAAAAACCAAATCCTGCAATTTACTAAAAATACGCCGCCATTGTTTTTGTCAAAAAACCAGCTGATTTATCAACTACCTATAAATCAATTAATTATATTTTTTTACCTTTTCTAAATATCCACCTTTAGGGGGATATAATATTCAAAAAAAATACTATAGCTTTAATTAATAACATAGTTCATATTAAACAAATTTGATTATGAAAACTATACAACTATTATTCCTGCTGCCGCTTATGGGTATTCTTCTCTCTGCATCCTGTAAAAAGGAAAACCTGAACGCTTTACCTCCTGCTACCACCACCGGAGAAAATACCATGGGCGGGTATATTGACGGAAAGCTTTTTGTATCGAGAAGAAGGGATTTGCTTTCTACAGATCCAAGTATAACGTATAATACTGTATTATCTAAATTAACTTTTGGCGGAAACAGCGTATTAATTCCGGATGGACCCGTAGTAGGGTTTTCATTAGAGGAAAATCTAAAGCAGGGAAAATTAATCTTAACTCCTGGAGGAAAGAATTCGGGGTTGTTGACTATACGAGCAGCTTCGGGTACCTTAATTCATTATTTTTCCCAATCAGGGTATGTCGAATTAACCCGCTTTGACCCAAATGCAAAAATTTTCTCAGGAACTTTTGATGTTGTCTTTAAAAGTGAGTCAGGGCAAACCGTTCATTTTACCGAAGGCCGGTTTGACCTACAATCATTTTAAATTATCCTCTTCTTTTCAATATCTTTTAATTATACGCGATTTGCAGGATGGCACGTACTTCCTCCATATTTTTGAAGGAAAGAACGTGATCAAAAAACAGGTTATCATACAACATTAAAACATGTAAATCTTATTGTTAGCCGGAAGATATAAACCCTTCCGGCTTTCTTTTTGTTATTTTCGCTGCATGAAAGAGAAGCCGAAAATTCTGGTTGTGAATGATGACGGTATTGATGCCCCGGGTATTCGTGCCCTTATTTCGGTAATGAAAGAATTGGGAGATGTGGTGGTTGTGGCGCCTGATGGGCCACAATCAGGCATGGGCCATGCTATCACTATTGCCAAGCCATTACGTTTGGATAAAGTGGATCTGTATCCGGATGTTGAAATGTACAAGAGCTCGGGAACACCCGCTGACTGCGTAAAACTTGCTGTGAACCAGGTTTTTAAAGGTAAGAAACCTGATCTGTGTGTGTCCGGCATTAATCACGGCTTAAATCATTCTATCAACGTTATCTACTCCGGGACCATGTCGGCCGCTGTTGAAGGTGCCATAGAAAGTATTTCTTCTATTGGTTTTTCATTTGATAATTTCACTTACGATGCTGATTTTTCGCTTTGCCTGCCTTATGTTAAAAGCATAGCGCAGCAGGTGCTGGAACATGGTTTGCCGGATGGAACGTTGCTGAACGTGAATTTTCCTGATGTAAAGAAAATAAAGGGTATAAAAATATGCCGTCAGGCTAACGCTAAGTATGCCGAAGAATTTGATGAACGTAAAGATCCGCATAAGCGGAATTATTACTGGCTTACCGGCGTGTTTCAGAATAATGATCATGGAGAAGATACCGATGTATGGGCTTTGAAAAATCACTATGTTTCAGTGGTACCCATTCAATTTGATATGACAGCGCATCATGCTATGCAAACGTTAAACAGCTGGAATTTCGATGTTGAAGAAAGATAATGTTTGGCTTGGGATTGCCTTAGGCTTGGTTTTGCCCGGCATTGTATTCTTCATTGTTGAAATATTAAAGCGAAACGTTACTTTCCTGAAAAGGGATGATATTTTATACATCGGCAGTGTAGCAATTAATCTTTTACTGGTTCGGTATTATTTCAGGCAGGATAAAGAAAATACAGCCCGGGGAATTATTGGCTCTACCTTTATTTGTTCATTTATTTTCATGTATTATAAAATGCGTCAATGAAATATTATCTGATAGCCGGCGAAGCTTCGGGCGATTTGCACGGCTCCAATTTGATACAGGCATTAAAACAGCAGGACCCGCAAGCTGAATTCCGTTATTTCGGTGGCGATCTGATGGTAGCGCAGGGTGGCGAAATAGCCAAACATTATTCCGAAATGGCATTTATGGGCTTTGTTGAAGTGATTTCGAATCTGCCTAAAATTTTGCGAAACCTCACTCATGCAAAAAATGATATAGCCGCCTGGAGACCAGATGCCGTAATCCTGATTGATTTTCCGGGATTTAACTTAAAAATGGCTGCCTTTGCTAAGAAATTGGGAATCAAAGTGTTTTATTATATTTCGCCTAAAGTTTGGGCCTGGAATAAAAAGCGTGTATTAAAAATTAAAAAGGTTGTCGATCACATGTTCTGCATTCTTCCTTTCGAGGTAGACTTTTATAAAAGCTGGGATATGGATGTAGACTATATCGGTAATCCCTTGGTTGATGCTATTGAAGCACACCAGCCTGATGACCAGTTTAAAGTGACCCACAATTTGGATGTACGGCCCATAATTGCTTTGCTGCCAGGTAGCCGAAAGCAGGAAATAGAACGTATTTTACCGGTGATGCTCCTTGTTGCTGACCGTTTAAAAGCATATCAGTTCGTTATTGCCGGAGCTCCAACCTTCGCACAGGAATATTATCAGCACTATATAAAAGACCGGCCGATCAAAGTGTTGTTCAATTCAACGTATGATCTGCTGCTTAATTCCATTGCTGCTGTGGTTACTTCAGGAACGGCAACACTCGAAACAGCATTGTTAAAAGTGCCTCAGGTTGTGGTTTACAAAGGTGCACCCATTTCAGTTTCCATTGCCAGGATGGTGGTGAGTATTAAGTATATCTCATTGGTTAACCTTATTATGGATGATCAAGTGGTAGAAGAATTAATACAGGAAGATTGTAATCCCGATAAGGTAATTGATGAACTGGATAATTTGCTACATGATCCTTTATATTGTACACGTATGCTAATTAACTATGATGAACTGAAAGAACGAACAGGAGAGGCCGGAGCATCTGAAAGGGCAGCTAAGTTGATAGTGAAGTATATGAGCCCGAATCCGGATAGATGATTTCCTTAATATCTGTTAAGGTACTGTTCTAGTTGAGGAGATTGGCTTTCTGGCGTTTCAAATTAATAGAAGTAGAAATTTAGATTGAGAGTGTAAAATAAACTGTGTCACGAGTTAGAATATTAACTTATTAACACAGTTTATAATGAAGAAAGAAGAATCGCTCGATTACGAGCAAATGAAAAAGAAAGCTCTTGAGCAACTCCGCTCGGGCAAGTCATTGTA
>DATLXK010000049.1:0-7810 GCA_035575925.1 Sphingobacteriaceae bacterium | reverse complement strand
GAACTAAAACCTGTTAGCGGAAATTTATTATTAGGCATGTTGATAATTAATGATGAAAATTGAGTAACGAATAATTATGTTTGAAGCAAAAGTAACAAAAACATGAAGCAACTTTTGCAACAATATGCAGCCTACAATTTATGGGCAAATAAAAAAATAATAGAAACAGCAAACTTATTATCTGAAGAACAGATCAATACAGAAATTGTGAGCAGCTTTCCTTCTGTGTACAAAACTTTTTTACATCTTATGGAAGTGGAAAATGCCTGGTGGGAACGACTTAAACTTGTAGAGCATCCTACACCAAACGGATGGTTTACCGGTGATTTCAATGAATTATCGAAAAAGTTTTTAGAATTATCACGGCAATGGCAGGAGTGGATCGAATCTGCCAACGAAGTAAATATTACTCACGTTTTCGCTTACCAAAATTCTAAGAAGGAACATTTTAAACAGCCGGTGTATGAAATGCTTTTGCATTTATTCAATCACCAAAATTTACATCGCGGACAATTAATAACTATGTTTCGTCAATTGGGGTTGGATAAAATTCCTCCCACAGATTTTATTGTTTTTAGCAGAAAGAAATAATGTAAATGTGAAAATACGCAAATGTGCAGGTAAGGTAGAGGTTTTAATTTGCATATCTGCACATCAGCTAATCTGCATATTACTTAGTATCATAACCCCATTTAACCAAGGTGGCTCCCCACGTAAAACCACCTCCAAAGGCTGCAAGTACAATATTATCTCCTTTCTTCAATTGCTTTTCCCAATCCCATAAACAAAGAGGGATTGTTGCTGAAGTTGTGTTACCATAGCGATGAATATTTATCATTACTTTATCCATAGGTAAACCCATGCGGTTAGCAGTGGCATCAATAATTCTTTTATTAGCCTGGTGGGGAACCAGCCATGCAATGTCATCGCCTGATAATTTATTTCTTTGTAACAACTCATATGCAACGTCAGCCATACCTTTTACAGCAAATTTAAAAACCTGCGGGCCTTCCTGATAGATATAATGGTCTTTTGCCATTACTGTTTCAATAGTGGCGGGCTTTCTGGAACCTCCGCCTTTCATATGCAAATAGGGTTCTCCGCTTCCATCTGTTTTTAATAAACTATCTAAAACTCCATATCCCTCATTGTTGGGTTCTAATAAAATAGCCGCAGCGGCATCGCCAAAAAGAATACAGGTTGTGCGATCACTATAATCCGTTATGGCACTCATTTTATCTGTGCCTACTACAACTATTTTTTTGTACCGGCCGCTTTCAATAAATGCAGTGCCCGTAGTTACCCCAAATAAAAAACCTGAACATGCAGCGCCAAGGTCGAACCCAAAACAATTTACAGCACCTATTTTATGGGCTATGATGTTGGCTGATGCAGGAAATAGCATGTCAGCTGTAACCGTGCAGCAAATAATAACATCAATTTCTGAAGGGTCAATCCCCCTCTTTTTGCACAATTCCAAAACAGCAGGAGCTCCCATGTCGGATACACCCTTATTTTCCCCTTTTAAAATTCTTCTTTCTTCAACGCCGGTTCTGCTTTTTATCCATTCATCGTTTGTATCCACCATTGTTTCCAGTTCGGCATTAGTAAGGCGATATTCAGGAAGATATGCCCCAACGGCGGTTATGGCTGCAGTAATTTTTTGGTTCATTAAATTCATATTTAAAAATCTAAAAATACAACATAACTCGTATTTGATTTAGTTGGGATAAACAATTGATAATATTGAATTTCAACCAAGTGAATTACTTATTTTTGATACTGACTCCAAAACATGATCGCATACTTATCCGGCAAATTTTCCTATAAAAACACTGCAGTTGTTTATTTAGATGTTAATGGAATCGGGTATGAAGTTAATATTAGCTTAAACACATGGTCGGAGATCCAAAACCTTTCAGAAGGCAAATTATTTACTTATCTTCAGGTAAAGGAAGATTCTCACACGCTATATGGCTTTTTTGATATTATCGAGAAGGAAATGTTTGTAATGCTGATTGGCGTTTCCGGTGTTGGTGCAGCAACTGCAAGGATGATGTTGTCTTCTATGAAACCGGATGAAATCAGTAAGGCTATATTGCAGAATAATGCAAAATTGCTCGAGAGTGTAAAGGGGATTGGAAGAAAGACTGCAGAGAGATTGGTTTTAGAGTTAAGAGATAAAGTAAATAAACAATCCTTTGAATCAGGTATTTCATCTGTAAAAGGCAATATTTTAGAGCAGGATGCGTTAAATGCCTTGATAGCGCTAGGTATATCAAAACCCATCGCTGAACAATCAATTAATAAGATTTTACGATCCGAACCAACCATTATACACTTAGAAGACTTAATTAAAAAAGCATTAAAAGCCATTTGAATACACCGCTACCCTAATTATTTGATGGATGTTGCTTAAAAGAAAACTGAATCCAAAACTGATTGGCTTAGGTTTGTTATTTTTTATTCTTCCAACTTTTTTGCAAACAATATTTGCTCAGGATAGTACGTCCATCAAAAAAGATACTGTTCCGTTACCTGTTACTACACTTCGATATCCTATCCAAGACAGGCGTGGAGATTTTATATCAACAGACAAAAGAACCTTCGATCTTAATCAGCCCTCCAATATACAAGATTCAATTGCTTATGACCCGGTATCTAAAAAATACTATGTCTATGAAAAAATCGGAAGCAAATATTATAGAACACCTACATGGTACACTTTTGAGGAGTTCATGAGGTTACAGAGCAAAAAAGATGAAAGAGAATATTTTCAAAAACGTGCTAACACTTTAAGTTTATTAAACAGGCGGCTGATTAAACCTAAGCTCAGTATTTATGATAATCTTTTCAACCGTTTATTCGGTAATGGAAAGATAGACATACAACCTCAGGGCAATGTTGATATAACTGCAGGATACCAGGGGCAGAATATAAAAAATCCAACTTTACCGGAAAGAGCAAGAAAAAACGGCGGTTTTGATTTTGATATGGCTGCTCAATTAAATGTAATTGCCAACATTGGAAATAAATTAAGATTCCCAATCAGCTATAATACCTTAGCTAATCTTGATTTTACGAATCAATTAAAATTAGATTACACCGGTACCGATGATGAAATAATAAAACGCATAGAAGCTGGAAATGTATCTTTTGCTTCAAGAAGCACTTTAATACCGGGAGCACAATCTTTATTTGGCTTAAAAACACAATTACAATTTGGTAAATTATATGTAACCGCACTGTTAGCCAATCAAAAATCACAACGCCAGTCAGTTAATTTACAAGGTGGGGCCGCTGCACAACAGTTTGAAATTAAGGCAGATGAATATGAAGAGAACCGGCACTTTTTATTAGGGCAATATTTCAGAAATAATTACAATAAAGCCATGAGTAATTTGCCGGCTGTAACCACACCCGTGCAAATTTTGAGAATGGAAGTATGGGTTACCAATAAAAACGGAACTACCACAGATGCAAGAGAAATTGTTGGATTAATGGATCTAGCCGAAACAAGTCCATTCAGGCCTTTTACTGTTTTTGGAACATTGCCTTCCAACAACGCCAATTCAGAATATAGTACAATCGTAAATAACCCTAACAGCAGAAACCCAGCTTTAATTACAAGCCAGCTGCTTTCTTTAGGTTTAAGCCCGGTACAGGATTTTGAAAAAACTTTTGCAAGAAAATTAGATTCCAGCCAATTTTTTTACAATAGTAGAATTGGTTTTTTATCTCTTAATCAGCCTTTACAGCCGGATGAAGTTTTAGCAGTTGCTTATCAATACACTTTCAATGGAAAAGTTTTTCAGGTCGGGGAATTTTCGCAAGATCTTCCACCTGATACAACATCCGGTAATCAAAAAGTATTGTTCTTGAAATTATTAAAAGCAACATCGCAAAGGCCTGCACTACCTATATGGCAACTAATGATGAAAAATGTTTACAGTGTTGGTTATGGCACATTGGAACGGCAGGATTTTAAGCTTGATGTGTTGTACGAAGAGCCGGGATTAGGTGCGAAGCGATATTTTCCATTTGGTAATATCAACCAGGGAACGCCTATACTTACCTTGGTAAATTTAGATAGATTAAATAATCAGAATGATCCACAACCGGATGGCGTATTTGATTATGTAGATTATTTTACAGTAATTCCTCAATACAGCAGAATTATTTTCCCTGTGTTGGAACCTTTTGGTAGAGACCTTGCAGCCAAGGTATATTCAACTCCACCCCCAACTGCAAAAGATACTCTGTACTATCCATTGTACGATTCTATAAAAGCTGTGGCTCAGCAATTTCCAAATCTAAATAGATTTGTTTTAAAAGGATCTGCAAAAACATCTTCTTCATCGGATATAAGCATCGGGTACAACATCCCTCAGGGTTCTGTTTCAGTAACAGCTGGTGGACAGCAGCTAAAAGAAAATATTGATTATACAGTTAATTATGACCTGGGAACCATAAAAATAATTAACCAGGCGATTACTAATGCGGGTTTACCTGTGCAGGTAAATTATGAGAACAATGCCAGTTATGGATTACAGCAGAGGAACTATACGGCATTACGGTTAGATTATCTTGCAAAGAATACAGGACGTAAGCAATTAAGTTTCGGGGCAACAATGGTAAGGCTCAGCGAAAGGCCTAACTTTTCAAAAGTAGATTTTGGTGAAGATCCCATTCGCAATACCATGTATGGAGTTGATATGAATTATCGTAAAGATGTCCCTCGCTTGACTAAATTTTTAAACAAACTACCTTTTTATAACACAACGGCGCCGTCAGCAATAAATGCATACATTGAAGCAGCCTATCTTCAGCCGGGGCATGCTCCTCAAATTGGCAAAGGCAATAGTGGAACTATTTACATTGATAATTTTGAAGGTAGTAAAAGTGATATTGATTTGAGATTTCCTCCGCTAAGTTGGGTACTTGCTTCAACGCCATTAGGTGCAACAGACAGAAATGGAAATATTCTTTTTCCCGAAGCTTCTTTAAGCAATAGCCTTGATTATGGAAAGAACAGGGCAAAGATCGCATGGTACCAGATAGAACCGACGCTACAGGATGTTCGCAGCTTATCTAACCCCCTTAAGGGAAACAAAAAAGAACTTTCAGATCCGAGAGTACGTTCGGTTTCACAATCAGAAATTTTTCCACAGCGATCTACCGGCTTTGGCCAAAATCAATTAATAACCTTTGATCTTTCTTATTATCCTACAGATCGTGGCCAATATAATTATGATGCAGCTGTAGGCAAAGTAGGAGCTAACGGTAAATTACTTAATCCTAAAAACCGCTGGGGTGGTTTAATGCGTAACGTTGACCAGACAGATTTTGAAACTGCCAATATCGAGTTTATTGAATGTTGGGTACAGGACCCTTTTATTTTAAATCCATCAAGCACAGGAGGAAAATTTTATATCAACCTTGGCAATGTATCAGAAGACGTTTTAAAAGACAGTCGCAGATTTTATGAAAATGGATTGCCAACACCAAAAGCTCCTTCACAGGTAGATACTTCTGTATGGGGACGAGTGCCACGCAATCCTATACAGGTAACAAATGCATTTAGCAATGAAGCTAAGGACAGGCAGTTTCAGGATGTTGGTTTTGATGGGTTAAATGATAGTGCAGAAATAGATAAAAGAAGAACTGATTACCTTGAATTATTAAGAACGAATTTTGGAGGTAACTCTAAAATTTATCTGGATGCATTTAACGATCCTTCAAGCGATAACTATCGTTATTATCGGGGGGCTGATCTTGATGCACAAAGTGTAGGAATTCTGGGGCGTTATAAAGGGTTTAATAATCCACAAGGCAATTCTCCATTAGCTGATAATTCATCTGAGTTTTCTTCTGCAGCAACATTGTATCCAGATCAGGAAGATCTAAACAGGGATAATACATTAAATGAAACTGAGGAATATTTTCAATACATAGTTGATCTTAAGCCAGCATCTTCACCACAGATGAATATTGGTCAAAATTATATTGTAGATAAAAAACCAGTATCCGTGAAATTAGCCGATGGCTCTTCACGTGTTGAAACATGGTACCAGCTAAGGATACCTATTAATTCTTACAGCAAAAAAGTAGGAAATATTCCTGATTTTAAATCCATACGCTTTGTTAGAATGTTTCTTACTGATTTTGAGGATAGTGTGGTGGTTAGGTTTGGCAAACTTGATCTTGTAAGAAATAGCTGGAGAAAGTTTCAATACAAACTTGATTCTACCGGATTTTATGCTCCCACATCATCCGCTGAATTCAATGTTAGTGCTGTTAATATTGAGGAGAATGATAAACGTACACCATTGCCTTATCGCACACCACGGGAAATAGAAAGAGTAGAGTCATTAAGTAATGAAGGAGCAAGCTTATTGCAAAATGAACAGGCATTATCGGTACAGTTCTGTGATCTTCGTAAAGACAGTGCTAAAGCCGTTTTTCAGACATTTACCACAAAGGATATCAGAAATTTCCGAAAATTGCAAATGTATATCCATGCAGAGAAGAAAAACATTTTAAGCAATTTAAGTAACAATGATCTTACTGCTGTTGTTCGTTTAGGAACCGATTTTGTCAGCAATTATTATGAGATAAGAATTCCATTGAAGCTTACGCCATTAGATGCAGCAAGTAAGTTTAATCCCAACAGTAATGAATACAATGATACACTTTGGATATCCACAAATAGTTTAGACCTGGACTTGCAAATTCTTACTAAAATTAAAAACGCAAGAAACTTATCCAACAATCCACTCAATCAAATTTTCAGGCAGTTACAATCAAACGGGCACACTTATTCAATAATGGGTAATCCAAATCTTGGTGAAGTAAAAGGAATGTTATTGGGTGTGGAAAATACCAATAACCCCAGCGATGCATGTGGAGAAATATGGTATAATGAATTGCGCTTGTCGTCAATTGATGAACATGGCGGTTTTGCTGCATTGGGAAGAATTGATGCAAACCTTGCGGACTTGGGCACGATCTCCATTTCTGCAAATACACATAGCAATGGTTTTGGAACGTTGGAACAAAGGGTAAATGAAAGGTATAAGGAAAATTTATTTCAGTTTGACGCCGCCGCCAATCTGGAGCTTGGAAAATTATTACCGAAAAAATCAGGGCTCTCTATTCCAGTTTATGCAAGCTACTCACAAACAGTAAGCACACCTGAATATGATCCCTACGATCTGGATATCAGGCTCAATGAAAAATTGAGAAATGTATCTGGAGCTAAAAAAGATTCTATACGAACAAAATCGGTGGACTTTACGTCAGTAAAAACAGTAAATTTTACTAACGTTCGTAAAAATAAAACGAATGGCAAAAAACCTAAAATACACGATATATCAAATATCGATCTTAGTTATTCTTATACAAAAACACAAGCGCATAATCCCCTGATTGAATATAATGACGTAACCAAACACAGGGCTGGTGTAGGTTATAATTTTGCTCCAACGCCAAAATATTTTGAGCCATTTAAAAAATTTGTAAAAACAAAATCACGCTGGCTTGACCTTATAAGAGATCTTAATTTTAACCCTATACCTTCTCAACTAAGTTTTAGAGCTGATGTCTTCAGGCAATTTGGTGCTATAAAACCACGGAGTGTAACCAGCGATTTCAAAAATATTAAATACAATACTCCGGAAACTTATGATAAATACTTTACGTTCGACAGGCAGTATATCATGCGTTGGGATATTACCCGTTCGCTTAATCTTGATTATTCCGCATTGAATAATGCAAGAATAGATGAGCCATTTGGCAGATTGGATACCGA
>DATLXK010000048.1:0-23859 GCA_035575925.1 Sphingobacteriaceae bacterium | reverse complement strand
CATACAATGACTTGCCCGAGCGGAGTTGCTCAAGAGCTTTCTTTTTCATTTGCTCGTAATCGAGCGATTCTTCTTTCTTCATTATAAACTGTGTTACTAAGTTAATATTCTAACTCGTGACACAGTTTATTTTACACTCTCGAATTTTGATACTATCTGTGCCAGACTTCTGAAGTTTTAGAAACTTCTGAAGTCTCTACACGGCAAATAATAGTCAAACGGCCTCAACACAAAACACTTCGGCCATAGGATTAAATAAATATAGAGCACCTGTGCTTATCTCAACACATCTGAAGCGCTTTCTGATCTTTTCTTCCTTTCTAAAGGTCCTGCCATTTTTTAATTTAAAAATGGTATTAACCGGCAGGATATCTACAGTTACGCTACCTGTTTTTAAAGTATCATAAAGTTTTAGGGTTTTATATAAATTAAGATCCGTACAACTCGATGCCGCCGGATTTTCCAAATATTTAGTAATAGCAGCATTGATATCCGGAGGAAAGATACTTTTTTCAAAAAAAGGAGCCATCATCCGTTTAAAGTTTGATTTCCATTCCTGCCCGTGTGGTTTTGAACTCTTTTTATATTCATTCCATGTAAGCAAATGTGCAAACTCATGTACAGTAGTTACCAGAAAAGCAAACTGGTTCAGGTTATTATTTACTGAAATACGATGAGGTTTACCGTTAAAGGGAGGCCGGTAGTCTCCGTACTTACTGTTGCGACTGCGTGAAACTTTAAACTCGCACTGAAAAAAATCTATCCATCTTACAATTACAGGAGCTGCCTCTTCCGGGAGATATTTCTCAAGAATCTGTACTTTATTCACAGCCTTAATATCGTAATTATTTTAATAACTGGTAAACAAGCAAACTCGAAAAATAGGCCATACCAGTCATATATGCAACTTGTATAGCAGGCCATTTCCAGCTCTTTGTTTCACGGTATACTACGGCTACTGTACTCATACATTGCATGGCAAAGGCGTAAAATATCATTAATGAAAATGCCACTGCAGTTGTAAAAACAGGCAAACCTGTATCGGGGTCTTTTGCTAACCTCATTTTATCCCTGACGGTGTCCATATCACCATCAGAATCAACACTGTAAATGGTTGCCATAGTCCCAACAAATACCTCGCGCGCTGCAAATGAAGTTATTAACGCAATTCCAATCTTCCAGTCAAAACCTAAAGGTTTAATTAAGGGCTCTATGGATTTGCCCATTATTCCGGCATACGAGTTTTCCAGTTTTGCTGATGATTTTAATCGTTCAATTTCTGCTAAATTATATTTTTGGGTGTATTTTACGGATGAAAATTGATTATTAATGACCTTCATACGTTTAGGAGGACCGTATGATGCCAGTACCCAAAGAATTATGGATATTGCAATAATCACTTTTCCGGCTTCAAATACAAAGGTTGTCACTTTTTCATACATCGTCATAAAAACATTATTCCAGCGGGGCATACGATAAACCGGAAGCTCCATAATAAAATAACCGCGCTCTCTTGATCGTATGATCTTTTTCATTACCCAGGCAACAATAATTGCACTAACTATACTTAAAACATACATGGCCATTAAAACCAGTCCCTGCATATTTATAAAGCCCCATACGGTATTTTTTGGAACCACTAATGAAATTAATAACGTATAAATGGGCAATCTTGCCGAACAGCTGACCAGCGGAGTTACCATGATGGTAATCATTCGATCTTTCCAGTTCTCTATATTCCGGGCGCTCATAATAGAAGGCACTGCACACGCCAGTCCACCTATCATTGGCACTACCGACTTTCCGTTCAATCCTACCTTTCGCATGATCTTGTCCATCATAAAAGTAACCCGCGACATATAACCCGTGTCTTCCAGGATGGATATAAAAACAAATAAAATAGCAATCTGGGGGATAAAAACCAACACACCGCTTAGTCCGGCTAAAACGCCATCTACAAAAAGGTCAGTAAGTACACCGGCAGGCAACAGGTTATGTGCGGTTTTCCCAAGCCAAACAAATACCGCCTCAATCAGGCTCATAGGATATTCAGACCATGCAAAAATTGCCTGGAAAAGAACAAATAAAATTCCAGTAAAAATTACAAACCCCCAAATTTTATGTGTTAATACACTATCTATGCGGTTGCTGTTCGTTTCCTGCTCTACTGTTGTGTCAATGCTTACTGTATCAAAAAGAACATCATTTATAAAGCTGTACCTGGATATTGTTTCTGCAGCCTGAGTTTTCGATGAATGAAAAGAATGCTGTTTTTCAAGCTCCCTAATCCGTTCGCTCTGATGGGGAAGTATGCTTTTTAAGTTTCCATGCTGATGAGCATATTGAAGGGCTATGTAAGGATTTTTAATCCCTATTTCGCGGCTTATGTCGGCAATTAAATCAGGTGCCAGCGGCTGTATCTCAATAGTATCTGTTTGCAATGCCAGTTTCCCGGCAAATGCAATTGCTTGTTTCAGGTCGTCAATTCCGAATTTCTTACGGGCACATATAGGAATAACCTGTACTCCTAATTTTAGTGCCAATTCATTTACACGAATCTTAATCCCGGCCTTATCAGCCAGATCCATCATATTAAGGGCAATAATTATGGGAATTTTAAGATCAGCAACCTGGGTGTAAAGAAGAAGATTTCTTTTCAGGTTTGATGCATCAGCTATAAAAACAATAAGATCCGGATGTACCGGGTTGTGGATATCTGCAAGTGCCTCAAAAACAATAATTTCATCCTTACTTTTAGGATAAAGGCTATAAGTCCCGGGAAGATCAATTATTTCAGCAACACGACCATCATTAAGCTTGCTGTACCCGGTTTTTTTATCGACAGTAACACCCGGAAAGTTTCCCGTTTTTTGATTGAGTCCGGTTAATATATTAAATAAGGTAGATTTTCCTGTATTGGGATTACCAATAAGAGCAACTTTGAAATCACCCGACACTAATTTATTGTAAAATGATTGTCGAAGCTTCACGCTTACGAAGGCTAAGCTGGTAGCCTGAAACTGTGATAGCCATCGGATCACCGAGAGGAGCTATACGCTTCACTACAATTGGTTCTCCCGGAAGGCATCCCATTTCCATCAGTTTTACTGACATTTCAATATCTGTGAATTCTTTGATAACACCGGCTTCACCAGCCCCTAGTTGCGAAAGCTTCATACTTACTATTAAGTACACAAATGTATACCTTATTTATATTAAATCCAAATAAGAACTATGCAAATAATAATTTATTAAACGACGCATGGAGCTACCGAACTGGCATCACATTAATTAACTTACTAAAGTTAATTAGCAACCAATAAATATCTGTTTTTCAATTATTTAGATTTAAAAGAAAATGAAGCAACTTTAGGGCAGTTGCAGTTTTTTTTGAAAATTCCGCAAGAATTAATCGTGAGCAAAACGGTAACTAAAGCTAAATATTTAACTGAGTTTTTCATGGAATCTGGTTCTATGTAAAAAAATGTAACTGAAAATACCCATTCCAACTCCTGTCATATCGGCGAACAAGTCCCACCAATCAGCCGAGCGGTACGTAAACACTTTCCATTGAAGAAGCTCTATTGCACCGCCAAGAATACTTGTAATAAGAAGTATTTTAATTACAGTTATAATACGGAAGTTATAACTTCTTTGTTGTCTTATCTTACCAAAAAAAAGAAAAACAGTAAGTACAAAAAAAAAGCCTGTATGAACCAGTTTGTCAAACCCTTCAAATAAGGGCAATCCCTGGGTTTGCTCCAGAGGGAGATCACATAAAATTACAACTATCAATGCCCAGCCAATTGCCAGGTATTGATGTTTTAGCGTTGCTATCATTACACTCCCACCTGCGTCATATAATCTTCAGCAGATAATAATGATTCGGCCTGAGAAGTGTCGGCAACTTCAACCTTTACCATCCAGCCATCACCATACGGATCCTGGTTCACAAGTTCCGGATTAGCATCCAGCTTTCGGTTCAACTCGATAATTTTTCCTGCAATCGGCATAAACAGATCTGAAACCGTCTTCACCGCTTCAACTGTTCCGAAAACGGCATCAGGTTCAACCTCTTTACCTAATGTATTAATATCTACATAAACAATATCTCCCAACTCACGCTGTGCAAAATCAGTTATTCCGATATATGCATGGGAGCCTTCAAATCTGATCCACTCGTGATCTTTGGTATACTTTAATTCAGATGGAAAATCCATATTATTCTTTTTTGCCAAAAATAATCTTTTGCTTTAAATAGCGGATAACAATTATCAATCTACTGCAAAGTAAATCTCAGGTTAAGCCCGAAATTACTAAATGAAGTATAAAATGTTTGTGATGTATAGGGCTTTGTAATACTTCCATCGTAGAACAAGCGCAAATTAAACCGCTGATTCAAAACGTAATCTAAAGAAGGTCGTATAGTTATATTTTTTGCCCCTGATGAAACTTCTGCATCTTCTACATCTGCCCTGTGAATTACGGTTTTCCTGTCGTTAACAGCAACATCCATTCTGAAGTTCATATCATTATTCAGTTTCATATTACTAAATAAACCGAACGGAAAACGAAATTTAGAAGTACGATACCCAAGTCCGAATACTATTCCGGCTTCCTGAAGCTGAGCCAGCTGACTGTTTGCAAGACTTAAACTTAATGCCCTTGATTTACGGTACTCAAAATTAGCCGTCATACTATTTCGCAATCTTACATCCAGACCTAGTAAAGGCAGAAACTGTTCAAATAAGGTCACTTGTGCAAACTGGTAGAAGGGCAGGAAGTTTCCGTTCACATCCCGAACGTTTACAGCTCCGTTATCTTCCTGGTACCTAATTAATGAATTGAACCCGTTCACATTATAAGTAGACCGGTAAGCATGGTTTATATCGAATGATGAAAATATCTCGCTTAAGAACTTAAATTTTGACAAACCATTATAGGTTAATCGCCAGTTAGGTATAGGAATTTTAGGAAAACGATTCAGGTTTATAGAATTTGCATCTTTACCGGTATATGCTGCCAGAAATGATGCGATAACCACATCCTGCGAATTTTTACCATAGCCCTCTGCAAAGCCTCCGGTAGTGCCTGTGGAATTCGGATTAGTATTAGCAAGTCTGCGGGATATAATGGCCCGGTTATTTTCAAACTGTCTGAATAACCCTGAACTGCTGTTATTGTTACTCTCCTTAAAGGCAGTGCGTAGCGAAAAATAGGAAACACTATAATCGCCGGTGGTTATTGGGCTAAGATTCAGATAGTCATTGGCTGAAGGAAGAAATTTAAAGTTGGTTGAATAATTTAAATTACGGCTGCGTAATGCTGAAAACTCTATCCTTAAATCACGTATCGGTTCAACAACCGCACGAAAGTTCATATCTTCTTTATCCGTATTAATATACAGTTGATTTTGCAGAGAATCCCGGGTAATCCAACCATTCTGTAATGCCCTTGATCTGATATCCCGCTGACCGCCAAAAACGAAATCAAAACCGGGAGCACTTGCATCAAAGTCCTGCCCCAAAAACGAGGTACGCGGAAGATAACCAGGAAGAAAAGTTCCTTCTGTTCGGGTGTATGCCCCATTTATAGTCTTTAAACTGGTTATAACATTTACCAGGGCTTTTGTTAAACTATTTTTACTCTCACCGCTGCTTGCTTTGCGTAAAAAGCCAAATTTGCTATACAAAGCCGAAAAGCTTAGTGTAGGGTTTAACTGCATTACCCTGGAGTTTTGAATAGTATTGCCAAAATCCAAACTTGGATCTTTCAAGGTGATTAACGGCTCTCCCCGCCAGTTAAAATTTGCCCCATAGCGTGCTGCCATACTTATCCAGTCAAGGCCGGGTATTTTATTGATAGGGACATTATACGTTAGGTTAAGCGTATGATTATAATCGGTAGTTCGACCTAAACGCTTGAGGTTTTCCCAAATGGTATCCCTCACAATCCCATTAATTCGTCCTTCCGGCTCATCAATTGTAGAGTAGTTGGTTGCATTCAAATCCATTTGCAGAGAGCGTGTTAAATTCCAGCTTATCCCATACAAACGGGACATAAGGAAATTCTTATTAAAGGTTGTTGCAATCGGAATAAAATTATTGGGATCATTTTCCCTGAGTGAATTTTCTGAATATAACCGATCCACATCTATTTGAAAGTTCAGAACAGAAGGAAGAATACTAAAATTAATATCACGAAGAAGAGCCAGGGTGTTAGATTTAATAATTTTCTCAAACGGAGAAAAATATTTTGAAGGATTGGAATAGTTATAGTGTAAACCTCCCCTGTATGTCCTCTGTAAAGCATTTTCGTTTATAAAATCCCTGTGACCATATTCAGTAAATGCGTAAGTAGCATTCCAGTTTTCAATATCCCATAAGTGATTTTTGGCGTTAGGATTAGTCTTTATTTTCCTGACATTTGTAAAGTTGATACTTTTTCGGGTAGTAAAATCTTCTGCAGCATTACGAATAGAGTCCCTGCGATCGTTAGACGAATTTTTAAGTGCTGTTCTGAGTTCAACATCTGGGGTTCCCGGATCATATTGGGGAGTATTTATCTGAGATGAAAGGTTGATAAACATCGGTACTGCTATACCTGCTTTTTGGGGGAAAAATTTACCCAATTCCAAGCTTGATGACATATCGAAAAACATATCATCACTGCGGTTCCGCTCGCTAACACGCCGGTCAATGGATCCAAAGCCATATGTACTTTTACTTCCCGAGATCGTTACATCGCCAAAGTCGGCTAGCTTAGCATTCAGTCTGGCCGTACTGGCCCAGCCTCCGTTCTCATCAAAATCTGTAAGTCTTAATTCATTAAACCATATCTGGGTACTTTTGTCCAGTCCATCGTCACCACCAAGGGTTGCCTGATTTCTTAAGGGATTACGAACACCCACCATGTAAATTCGCACTTTACTCATATCAGGCTGGCCCAATACGGTTATTGAATTATTACCCGCTTTGTATTTGAAAGGGCGGTTAACAGGCCATGGCTGACCATTAAATACTGCGTTATTCCGCGCCGTTTTCGCTAACTGGAACAGCCGGAGTTCTACATCCATTTTATTTGCTTCCGGCCAAATAGAGAACGGATCCCGCGATCCAGGATTTGTTACTTTAAGCGGTAGTTCATACTCATAATAATTATCCTGATTATCACTCCCGACACGTATAAAAGCACTTATGTCATTATCCCTTACCTGATCCCCTTCAGCATGGATAAACATTTCCATTCGCTTATATGATCGGAAATCATTAAAGGTTGTGCGAAATGCTGCCCTGCCATATCCGTCACGAAGATTTTTAATATTTAACGCCAGCGATTGTTCATTCAGTAAAGTTTCACCGCGAAAGTTGCTGATATCCTGCTCACGGTTTATCCCCGGAGGCAAAACATACGGAATGGGTGAACGCTTTCCGTTTTCTTCGATATTTACAGTGGTGACATCCAACGTTGAGTTGTCAAGTCCCGGGTTAACCATCGAAGGATCTACAATAACTTTGGACGGATTATTTTCAGCATTATAACGCCGCCATTCTCCGCGTATAAGTTGCAGTTTAGCAAAACGCGTGATCACCGTATCGGTAAAGTTGGTCATGAACATTCTCATAAACCTGATGGATTTGAAATCCTGAATATTACCAACCTTAGACCGGAAGTCTGATATGGGGATCTTAAACTGGATCCATCTTACCGTTTCTGTTCTGCCATTTGCAAGTTTAACAGTTGAAGGAACAATATCTGTAATATAATTATTACCCACAGTAGCTAGATCCTGGGGACGTAGCGATAGTTTATATTGAAAATATTCATCCGCTTTGGTAGAATTATTGTCGCGGTTAATATCTTCACCGTCAGGCAGTGATGTAGATGCAGAATTTTCTATGCCGGTTTCACTTTGAGATTGTTCCGGAGTTTTAGAATTACCTTCTGTACGATTAAACCGCTCATAGCGCTTTAGTACACCCGCATTGTTCTGATCAAGAGTGTTTCCTCTGTAATATTGAAAATTATCGGAGGAAGGGTCAGCCTCTAACTGAGCGGCTGCTGAAGAGGTTAACTGCCCTTTTACCTGGCTTAAAAATGTATTAAACTGGATGCGCTCCCCTTCATCAGACAGCCCATCCAATCCAACATCCTGCAATTTTCTGGCATCTGGATTATTATCAAATGCCTGAATAACGGGTTGCAGTTTTGGAACTCGCCCCCAAACAGTCTGATCAGTTTTTCCGGCATCGCCATCAGGTGGCAAACCATTTTCAAGCGATTTTCGTCCGTCTTTTAATATATCTTCTGATATATTGCCTAAATTGAAATAAAGGTCCCCGCCCGGGCTGTTTGGTTTATAAAGGAACGGATCAAGCATCCATATCTCCATAAATTCAATATTCAGAGCTTCAAAATCATTGCTCTCGATGCGTCTGAAAATTCCGCCCCACCGGTTTCGCGGTGTGGCTAATGTACCGTCGTTATTAATGCCGGTTGTAGTATAATTATATTGTCCCCGAAGCGTAGGATAATACGCAATATCAAAAGTAGGAAGCGTTAATACCTGCCCTGTAGGAGATTGTTTAAAGGGAAAAACTTCCTGTTCAAGAACCTCGCGAACATAATGGTTAGATTGTTGGTTTCTGTCCCCTCTTATGCTTGAAGGTATGGTTGAGCTTCCCCGGTTAAAAAAAATAGGGTCAATATTATAATGTGCCATTAAAGCACGGTTATACCCGTAAGCCAGATCATTAGTTAGCTGTGATTCAGAAAACATTTGCGGTGTGCCTGAAATTTGCCAGGATATGGGACTTTTAATATCAATTATTGACCGGCTTGCTTCAAAATCATCTAAATAACTTGCACCATTTCTGCTGCCGGCAAAATTCAGAGCTTTTGGATGCCCCGGAATCAGATTAGCAAACTCGCCGCTAAAGGTAAGTGACGAAGTTTCTTTCGTATTAATTAACGGAATTTTATCGATCATTCTGGTAAGCCATCTTGAATCTGACCTGTAATTTAGGTCTAATCCCCATATAGTATTTGATATAGCCTCCTCACCGATATTTACTTTTTCGGTTAATGGTTTTTCTGTCAGATTCATTATGGTACCACCTATATTAAGCTTGTTATTATAGCGGTAATCGAACCTGGTACCAAATAATGATTTTTGCTGCAGGCCAAACAGCTCGTTATTTTCCATTTTTATCCGGATGTTTTGGCCGGAGTTAAGTAAGGCCTGGTTCAGAATCCTAAGTCGCCCGCTATTATAATCAACAGTAAAATCAGCTCCCTCCTGTAAAGGAAGCGATCCGGCAAAAACCTGTACAGAACCCTGAGGAATGTTAATGGCATTCAATTGAAATTCTGAACTTGTCTGGGATTGATATGTTCCGCTGATAAAATACCGGTTTAACCGCGTAAAATACTGTTGTGCTATTACTTTAGTTGAATCATACAGAGGCTGGTATACGTATTTTTCAATGAGGTTTCGTTCGGTTACCGGATTAAACTTTGAAGCAAGATCAGCACCAAATGGCTCCAGTAATGGAAATGTGATACGTCCGTTTAACGGATCAATAGTAACCCGCTCAATAAAATCAAAATAGCCATCCGGTTTGCGGTCATTCTGCTGATTTAAATTATCAACATTAGTCAGCTGAAGCCATAACTTACCCGCAGTATTTTGCCCTTCTGTCATCACAGGCTTCTCCACCCCCGTACTTTCGTCAAGTCTGTAAATATTTAGCCTGAAATCGCTCCTGCTGATCTGGTAAGCTCCTAGAGAGTAAATATTTTTCATCATTAAATCCCATGTAGGCAAGTTGGTCTTTAACGTCTCATTTTTAAGTAATTTAACATACAGAACTGTAGGATTTTCGGCATTTACGGTAATATCAGTGGAAAACTCGCCAACCTGGTATTCTACACCGTTTACGGTATAGCGATAGGCAACTGCCAGTACCTCGTCAGCATTTAGTGACGTATTAAGCGAGATATACCCCAATTGAGTGTGTACTGAAAACTCAGCGTCCGTAAGCTTTCGGGCATAGGTTAGTTTGGCAAAATTATCTGTAGCGCCGTTATTTTGAAAATAGGAGTTTATATCATTACTGTTCGTTTCCCGGGATTTTGAAGGGAGGTTTTGCAAAAGATTATTTGATTGCTGGTCAAATCCAGGCCCCGTAAAAGCAGCTGGAAAAATAGAAAAACCTGCGCCACCCTGTACTTTTTGAGTATTATATGGCATATTTTCGCCAAGATCTAAAAACGCCAAAACGTCCCGGGAATCTGTAGTTGTGTTTGCGCGGTTTGTTACCCAGGCTTCAATTTTAGTAATAATTACATTTGATGTAATAATCGGTATATTAGTTAGTGCACGGTTATAATTATTCCGAAAGTACTGTGCAAGGAAAAAATGCTTGTTGGCTTCATAATTATCGGCACCTATCCTGAATTCATTCTGCTGGGAACCATTAGTTATGACAATTTCGCGCTGCTGTGATTTTTGTTGTGAAAGAACAGTTGTAACATTCATTCTTCCAAACTGCAACTGGGTTTTCAAGCCAAATAAAGCCTGACTCCCGGTTATTAATGTTGAACTAAGCGGCATACTTACATTGCCCGCTTCAATTCTTTTTATTATCTCGTCATCCTTTCCTGTATAATCCAATTTCATTTGATTTTCAAAATCAAACTGGGCTTCCGTATTATAATTTGTGGATATTCGTAATTTTTCACCGATCTGACCCACTACGTTCATTTGAATCCGCTGATCAAAATCAAAATTTCCCTGGCGCCGCTGGCGTTCACTGAATAATGGATTATCATTTCTATTTAACCGCCCTGATAGTGTCATATCAGCTGTGCCCTGCGGACGAATATTAATAGTAGAACCTCCAAATATTCGTTCAAATGATTTACTGTTAATATTTACCGCCGGTATAAAACTGGGGTCACGTGCGTCTAAGAGCGGCTTATCAGCAAGTTGTCGCCAATAGTCTCGTTTTAATACACCGCTTTCGTAACGCTGATACTCATCGATTGTAAGATATAGTGGCTCTCTATAAAAACGTTCACCAATCTTTTCCCTGATTATATACCGGCGGGTCAATGGATCGAATTCTATGTTTCGCTGAATATTAGATGGGTTGGGAAGAAAAACACCAGGTTTCTGACGCAACTCCAGTGTTTTTGAATCAGAGAAAGGATATTTAAGCCGACTGGTATCAGCAGCAACCGGGGTGTTTTGTGAATACCCATCAGCAGCAAAAAAGATCATACAAATTCCGCATACTTTTAAAAAGGAAAAAGTAAATACGTTTTTCAAAACCTCAGTTAAATTTTAATAATTATAAATTTTTCAGAGCGATTTTTATAATCTGCTCCACAGCTAAATTCTCATCACCAGACTTGAGCAACTGATCAATAGCTTTTTCTGCTACATTTTTTGTGAAGCCCAGCATAACTAATGCTGATAACGCTTCTTCTCTGGCAGTATTATGTTGAGGCATAGAAATTAAAGAGTCCGGGCCTTCCTTTTTTAACTTATCCTGTAGTTCCAGGATCACGCGTTGTGCGGTTTTAGGACCAATTCCCTTTATACGCTGGATAAGTGGAACGTCCCCATTAATAATGGCAGTTTGAATTTCAGCAGGTGTAATCGAAGAAAGAATCATTCTGCCCGTTCCGGCACCAATGCCTGATACCGAAATAAGATGAAGGAATAACCGTCTTTCCCCTTCCTCTGAAAAGCCATACAGTGTAAGGGCATCTTCTTTTACATGCTGCCATATATAAAGCTTAGCATGTTCATTACTTAACGAAGAATAAGTGTTTAGCGAAATATTTATATGATATCCAACCCCGTTTACATCAATAACAACATAAGTGGGGCATTTAAAAACAAGCTTGCCGGAAATATAATCGTACATAAGTTATGGTTTTGATGTACGGTTAAAAATACTCCGCCTTTTAACAGCAGTGGTATCTTTTTCTTCTTTCGCCTGCACGTCAACCACAGCAATAGTTACCATATTAACAATCTCGCGTACCGAACTATCTAATTGCAATACGTGTACCGGCTTGTTTAAACCTAATAAAATGGGCCCAACTGCTTCTGCTTCGCCTAATTCCTGTAATAATTTATAAGCTATATTACCTGATTCAAGGTTTGGAAAAACCAGTGTATTGGCAGGAGCACCTTTAAGCCTGCTAAACGGATAATTATCTTTTAACAAATTACTGTTAATGGCGAAATTAGCCTGCATTTCTCCATCTACTAAAATCTGCGGATACTTTTCATGAAGAATGCGTACTGCTTCACGTGCTTTTTCAGGAACTTCCCCTTCATTTGATCCGAAATTAGAATAAGACAAAATAGCAATACGAGGCTTGATATTAAACTTGCGCACTGATCGGTCTATAAGGACAGTAATATCTACGAGGTCATTTACACTGGGGTTTACGTTAACCGTAGTATCACCAAAAAATACAGGGCCCTTTTTAGTGAGCATCATATACATTCCGGCCACTTTGTTTAAGCCCGGCTCAATTCCTATAACCTGTAATGCGGGTCTGATAGTGCTTGCATAATTTTTGGTAAGGCCGGAGATCAATGCATCTGCCTCTCCAAACTGAACCATTGATGCTCCAAAATAATTGCGATCCCGCATTAATTTTTTTGCCTCATTTAAATTCACACCTCTTCGTTGCCGCTTATGATATAAAAACTCTGCGTATTGATTCAGTTTTTCAGGCTCTTCGTACGGGTCTAATATCTGAACTCCGTCCAGATCAAGTGCATTTTCTGCAATAATTTGTCTTATCTTTTCTTTATTGCCCAAAAGAATAGGAATTGCTATTCCTTCGTCTTTAACTATTTGTGCTGCCTTTAATATTTTGTATGTATCTGCTTCGGCAAAAACAACCCGTTTAGGTGACGATTTAGCTTTATTGGAGATCGCCCTTAAAAGTGCATCATCTTTTCCGAGCCTTAACTTTAATTGTTCTTTATATGCATCCCAATCAATAATCTGCTTCTTTGCAACGCCGGATTCCATAGCTGCCCTGGCAACAGCGGCAGAAACCTCGGTAACTAACCGGGAATCCATGGGCTTGGGAATAATATAATCCTTTCCGAAAGTAATATTCGTTGTGTTGTATGCTAAGTTTACAGCTTCGGGGACAGGTTTATGTGCAAGGTCGGCAATTGCCCTTACTGCTGCCAATTTCATTTCTTCATTAATGCCGGTGGCCCGAACATCCAGTGCCCCACGGAATATATATGGAAAACCTAAAACATTATTTACCTGATTTGGATAATCAGAACGGCCCGTTGCCATAATAATATCCTTTCTTGTTTCCACGGCCAGTTCATAAGCGATCTCAGGATCAGGATTAGCCATAGCAAAAACGATGGGGTTCTTTGCCATGGTTTTTAGTGCATCAGCTGATAAAACATTTGCTGATGACAATCCTATAAATACATCGGCATCTTTAACAGCTTCTTCCAGAGTTTTGCAATTACGGGTAGTAGCAAATTCTGCTTTAATAGCCTCCAGATTTGGACGGTCGACCCTGATAACGCCTGATCGATCTAGCATCAGAATATTTTCTTTTTTAGCTCCCAGACTAACGTAAAGTCTTGAACAGGATATAGCTGCTGCCCCCGCTCCGCTCACTACTATTTTAACTTTATCAATTTTTTTTCGTTGAATGTCGCACGCATTTAATAAAGCTGCAGCTGAAATAATGGCCGTACCATGCTGATCATCATGCATTACCGGGATATTCATCTCCTCTTTTAGCCGGCGCTCGATCTCGAAACATTCGGGAGCTTTAATATCCTCTAAATTTATTCCTCCAAACGTAGGCTCCAGGGCCTTCACTATCCTTACGAACTCATCCACATCTTTAGTGTCCAGCTCCAGGTCAAATACATCAATATCGGCAAATATTTTAAATAAAAGACCTTTTCCCTCCATTACGGGCTTACCTGCCTCGGGTCCTATATCTCCCAACCCCAATACGGCTGATCCGTTGCTGATAACTGCCACCAGGTTGCCCTTAGCGGTGTATTTATATACATCTTCTTTATTTTCAGCTATTCTTAAGCAAGGTTCTGCTACCCCTGGTGAATAAGCCAGTGAAAGATCACGCTGTGAATTTGTTGGTTTGGTAGGGATTACTTCAATTTTTCCCGGGCGTCCCTGTGAGTGGTAATCAAGGGCATCCTGCTTACGGTTGGTTTTACTCATTAAAGTCTCGGATTGGTGAGCAACCAAAATTAAGATTTCTTTTATGAAGTCTGTACATTAAAAAAATCCCAATAGCTCTGATATCCTAGCTACCTATTTTATTATAACAAGTGAGATATAATTAACCCGGACAGGTTAAATCTTAAATTTATGCTTTGATTCGATAAGATTTAATAGGTTTACACTACAAAATCAAAGTTTTTTCCTTTTGAACCTGATAAGTACTCAAATCAGATATTACCGGCTTAGAAGAGAGCTTAAGCCACTGCCCCGGAACAATACTTGTAGATTTTAAATTATTCCACACTTTTAAATCCTGAACTTCTACCCTGTAATGATTTGCTATAGCCAGAAGAGTTTCCCCTTTTTTCACTTTATGTGAGGCCGGCAAATTAAAATAAGCAGGTTCATAATCAGCGTTGGAAGCTGCTATGATCTGCATGTCCTGCCCGTTAGGAAGATGGTTCAAGGCATTGTATAATGAGGCAAATGCCTGACGATCTACTTTTGGGATTACAAGGTTTTTTGGGCTTGTTGAACTACCATTAATAATTTGTTTCTTATACGACGGATTTAAAACCGACAATTCCTTTATATCGACATTGATAGCTTTCGAAATACTAGCTAATGAAACAAATTTATTTACGGTTATAATATCTGTATTGGTATTAAAATCAGCCGGCCGTGAAGTAATGTTATGTTTTGTATAGTTTTTCATTACATATACAGTGGCAATGAAAGCAGGTACATAGTTTCTTGTTTCAAGGGGAAGAAACTCACGTATTTTCCAAAAGTCGGTTTCACCTCCAGCCCTTTGGATTGCTTTTCTCACAGTCCCGGCACCACAATTGTACGCAGCAATGGCCAATAACCAATCTCCGAACTGTTTGTAAGCATCTTTGAAATAGGCTGCAGCAGCATAACTGGCACTAACCGGATCCTTACGCTCATCTACATAACTATCAATTAATAGTCGATATCCTTTTGCAGTCGCATACATAAATTGCCATGGACCAATTGCTCCGGATTTAGAAATAGCATGCGGATTTAATGAAGACTCAATAATGGAGATATATTTAATTTCATCCGGGATGCCGGTTTCTTTCAATGATTTTTCAAAAATTGGAAAATAATATTTTGATAGGCCCAGCATCTTGCCTATTTGCTCTTTACGGTTAAGGTAAATGTCAATATACCCCTGAACATGCGCATTATATGATAATTGTACTGATTGAGGAATAGAATCCAGGCGCCTCTTATAAACCAGGTTCTGGTAGGAAAGTACGGGACTTTGTGAATGAAGCGGAACTAAAAGAGTGTCTCCAGCGGTGTCATTGTGAATTTTAACCTGCGCTCCGTTAATGGTTTTTAACCCCGGATTTTCCTTGTTTTCGTTAGGTGTTGCCCCCACAACTGCCGTAACGAGTACAAACAAGGCAGTTGCCATTGTTTTTCTCATCATAAAATTTCATTTCGACCCAAAGGTCATAGTAACATTCCTGTTACGTATTTAAATTAGTTAAGTTAACCATTTGCGAAAAATATTTTGAGAAGGATAAAAGCTGCTCTTCTTCAAAAGATTTTCCAATTAACTGTAACCCTAACGGTAATCCATTTTCATTATTGCCTACCGGAATAGAAATTGCCGGGAGACCGGCAAGGGAGGCCAAAACAGTAAAAATATCCCCTAAGTAACTAACAATGGGGTCATTCTCTTCTTTACCAAGCAAAAATGCAGGCTCGGGAGTGGTTGGCATTAAAATAAAATCATATTCAGTTAGCAGTTCTTTTGTTTTTTCGGCAATTAATCTGCGTACTTTTTGAGCCTTGGCATAATAAGCATCGTAATATCCTGCACTTAAAACAAAACTTCCCATCATAATCCTTCGCTTAACTTCGGCGCCAAAACCTTTACTCCGCGAAAGTTTATAGGTACTTTCAAGATCTGTAGCGCCTTCACAACGATAACCGTAATGCACCCCATCATACCTCGCAAGATTTGACGAAGCTTCGGCCATGGTTAATATATAATAAGTAGGCACTAAATATTCAAGATACTTGAAAGAAACCTCTTCAACTGTGTGGCCTTCCTTCCTTAACTGGTCTATAACGGTTTCTAATGTTACTTTTATTCCTGCATCCAGTGCTTCGGCCTCTAAAACCTCCTTAAAATATGCAATCCGGGATTTGCTTGTATATTCTTTCCCGGTATAATGAGGGACTAATGAGCACGAAGCTGTGCTGTCCCTTTCATCGGCACCAGCTACAATTTCGAGCAATAATGATGCATCTTCTACAGAGCGCGTTATGGTTCCAACCTGATCAAAGGATGAGCCATATGCAAGTATACCATGGCGTGAGATGCGTCCGTATGAGGGCTTAAAGCCAATAACCCCACAAAATGCGGCAGGCTGCCGTACTGACCCCCCGGTATCTGTACCTAATGCTGCTAAACACAGTCCGGCCTGCACCGCTACTGCCGATCCTCCTGAAGATCCACCCGACACACGAGTTCTGTCTGCAAAATTCCTAACGGGGCCATGCCATGAATTTTCATTGGATGCTCCCATTCCAAATTCATCGCAATTAAGGCGGCCAATTATAATGGCGTCTTCTGCAAGCAGCCTTTCAACTACAGTAGAAGAATAAATAGAAACGTACTTTTCTAGTATTTTTGATCCTGCCGATACCGTGTGCCCTGCATAGCAGATATTATCTTTAATTCCAATAATTAACCCGGCCAGCCGACCTGCCGTACCCTGATCAAACTTCGTCTGAACCACTGCGGCTTTTTCAAGTGCTTCATCGCTAAAAACTTCAATAAAGGCATTCAGATCTGAGTAGGTATTAATCCTGTAGATGTAATTCTCAACCAGCTTTTGAATTGTAATACTGCCGCGATCCAAATCCTTGCGTATAGCAGCTAACGACACATACTCCATTATGCGAATGTAGTAATTTCAAACAAAAACCTCCTACCATACGACAATATCGCATAGCATGAGGCTTAAGAAAAAAAATTCTTTAATTATGAGCTTTAGGCTCATCATCCCTGACGGTTTTTCCGTCATTATCATTAGTTGATGCTTCCTTAAATTCCTTAACGCCACGACCAAGGCCACGCATTAACTCAGGGATCTTGCGTCCACCGAATAATAAAAGAACTATAACTAAAATTATTATGATTTCCGGGGCACCTAATCCGCCAATTAATATGATGTTTAACATAGTTGTAAATTATTTTCTGATGTGTTATATAATTGAGTTTTTCTTGGAAACTTTAGCTTTCCTCGTTGTTTTGTTTTTGATTGATTTCTTATTAGTAGTTGTTCCAGTTGTACCGTCTGCTATATCAGCTTCCGTCTGAAATTCGTCAATCGCTGGATCATTTAAAGCTAAATCACCATCAGGAGGATTTGTTTGATCATTGCTGGTCTGAAACCCATCTGACTGATTATCCGAGGCTGAATTTGTAGTTGTGCCTATGTTTTCAAAATTCATCTCTTCATTAACTGAGTTAATATTTCGATGAATTTCACGTTTTACACCATCAGAAGCATCCTTAAACTCCCGAATGCCCTTTCCTAACCCGCGGGCCAGTTCGGGCAATTTCTTTCCGCCAAATAACAGAATAACCACAAACATGATGGCCATAAGCTCTGGCGTACCGATATTTAAAAATAATAATGTTGATATATACATTATAAACGTTTTAGTACTGCAAATATACGTAATTATATCTGTAGCGGATTTAGTTAATTGGCAAGCCAACTTGAAGGATTGACAGGAGTTACGCCTTTCCAAACTTCAAAATGCGCTTCTGTTGTTCCATCAACAGGGTCAGTAATTACAGTTCCGAGTGTTTGCTTAACACTTACCTTTTGTCCACGCGAAACACTGGCAGATTTAAGATTCGAATAAACTGTAAAATATTCCCCGTGCCTTATAACAACGACATATATGTTACCAATATTTTGCACACCGGTAACTTCGCCTTCAAAAACTGCCCGGACCGTTGCCCCGGGATTGGTTTTTATATCAATCCCGTTATTCTCTGAGCTTACATTCTTCCCGTAGCGATGAATACCAAAACCCTCTGTAACAATACCATTTGATACAGGCCAGGGTAATCTGCCACGGTTGCTCAGAAAATCTGCTGAGAGTTTTGCAGATTCTGGCGTGGCGGCCAGTACTCCACTGCCTCGCGGAACATTTGCAGAAGAAGGGGCTTTATTTTCTGCTTTTGCTCTTGCTGCTGCTGCTCTTGCTGCTGCTTCAGCTCTTCTCCTTTCCTCTTCAATTTCACGCCTGATTGCCTGTTGAATTGCACGATTGAGACGGTCATTCTCCTTTTTCCTTTGAAGCAATTCCTTTCGTAAGGTCTTTTCTTGCTTGCTAAGTTTGCTCAGCACTGTGGATTGATTGTTTTTCTCTTTCCCCAGTGTTTTCTTTTCGTTTTGCTGACTGTTTAGCAAATTACCTTTCTCCCGCTTATTTCTGTCCAGTTGCACAATCTTCCCATTCAGCTCTGCTTCTGTATCTTCGATATAACGAGCCTGTTTTTTCCGGTACTCACTAAATTGCTGAAGATATTTTAAGCGCTTATACGCCTGGTTAAAGTTTCCGGAAGCAAACAGAAACATCAGCTTGCTGTAAGCACTTTGATTACGGAAAGCAAAAAGCACCATACCGGCATATTCTTCTTTGAGCTTCTTTAACTGCAATTCTAATGACCGTACTGTATTTGTGTTTTCTGAAATTTCATTATTAAGCAGACGCACTTCAGAATTAATCGTGTTAATTTTTGCCTCCCTTAGCCTGATTTGAGTATTCAGAAGCTTTATCTGCTTTAATGATGAACGTTTATTTGTAGAAGTTTTATTAATACTTCTGTTCAGAGACTCGATTTCTCGTGTAAGCGCCTCCTTTCTGCGTTTAAGCTCAGCACTGTTCTGAGAAAATGCCGTCTGGCAAACCGATAGTATAATAAATAAAAAAAAATACTTTATAAGCTTCATTAACTAACCCTGGTTAATTTTTAATAGTAAATCTTTTAGACACACTGAATGGCATATCTATCGGAGTGTCAATATCTATTTTATTATATACTAAATCTACCGCTATTTGCTTTTTTGCGGCTAGTGATCTTATGCTAATCATCTGAGGGACTTCTTTTCCCGAAACAATGGCATAATCCCCATAATTCACTTTTAAATCCTGGCCGGCAGCAGCATCGCTGATGCGAACCTGCGATACTTTTTTATGATCTGTAAATAACATAGAATATGTTAATTTTTCCAAAGTGCCATTTAACTGCAAAACCGGAGTAGAAACTATATCAGCCTTTTCAGTTACTAATTCTGAAATTGCATTTCCGGTTAATAATGATTGCAGCGTTTTAAAATTGATTTGCTTATTAGTAAATTCATGAACATAACTAAAAGGCTTTTTCACATAAATACTTTCAATACGGTTTAAAATTTTTATACTATCCGGAGTTATTAGTGCCCGGGCAACCTCTATACCAGCTATTGCTGTAATTGAAACCCATATTGCCTGATCCTTCTTAATACGGATATGCATGGTTACATCATTTTTATTGTTACCAATCGCCAGATCAGCTTTTGCACGCACAGAAAATGTTTCAAATACTAATTGTGATGCATTTATAGCATTAATAGTTTCAGCTTTAGTACCGGTTACAGATTTCTTTACAACCTGCCCGGAGGCTGGGGGAGTTACTATCTTTTTTGCACAGCTTATTCCTGTAATTAATAAAATAGCTGCAAGGCTGTTAGTCAAAATATTTCTTCTCATTTATCTTTTTTTCTAATACTTCAGATTTTGAACCGGCGGATTTAGCCTGTTTCCATGCGTTTACAGCAGATGCTTTGTCGTTTAAATGAAACAAAATATCACCGTAATGATCTAGTTGTGTGCTGTTTCTTCTCTTATCGTTTTTTATTGCCTTTTCAATCCAAAGTTTTGCCTCGCGATAGTTCTGTGTTTTAAAAAGTATCCATGCCAGTGTATCCTCAAATGATGGATTATTAGGTTCCAACACATTGGATCGACGCGACATTTGTTCTGCTTTATTTAAGCTCTCTCCCCTTAACGACAAATAATATGCATAATTGTTAAGTACATAGGTATTATCAGGAGTTAATTCAAGTGATTTATCATACGCATAGTCTGACTCTTTATAGTATTTTATGGCATTATAAGCATCGCCTAATGAGGAATAAATCTGAGCCTGCATACCTTTATCTTCTACTTCCAGGTTTGCCGCATTTTTCAAATAAGAAATCGCCTTTTCATGTTTTTGTATCTGGCTATACGCTATACCGGTGTATAAATACAACGGCGCCTGATTTGGAAAAATAGTTAATGCAACCTCACCATCTTCAATTGCTGCATTAAACTCGCCGTCGCTTAACTGTATTCGAAGCAGTTGCTCCCATATCATATAAACCTGTTCATTTAATTTTAATGCTGCCCGATATGCAGTTTTTGCCTCGGCGTACTTTTTATCCTGGAAAAGAACGTCACCAAGCACTGCATAAGCTTTTGGATCATTTTGATGCGTTTTTACCAAAATTGTGGCCAGTTCTTCTGCCTGTGTTCGGGCACGTTCATCTGAGAACATGGGGAAAAATGATAACACGATACGAACCTTTTGATCAACTTGTAGATTCTGGTTAGCAAATGCTTCTTTTAATTCAATAAAAGCATTGTCAAATTTTCCTGTTGACCGATATAGGTCAGCCAGGCTGAGTCTTACAAATACGTTGGACGGATCCAGATCAAGACCCTTTTTTAAGATATTTAACGATTTATCTTTATCCCCGGCTTTGAGATATAAATCACCCAGGTAAATATAATTTTTTACCTCCGAAGGATTTTTTTCAATCAGCTTTTCAAGGTGCTCAATGGCATTCCCGGGTTTTCCCGATTGTAAAATCAATCTTTGCCGGGCTTCTTCCAAATTATCAGATAAACCGAAATATTTCTCAATATCTGAATATACTGCAGCAGCTTCTTTTATCTTATTTTGCCTGACAAATGCATTTGCTTTGTCAAAGTAAAAGTCATCAGTATTTGGTTTGATCCGGATAAGTTCATTAAACACAGGCACCAAACCGGGTAAATTATTATTGCGCTTGTAAATATCGGCCAATAATAACCAGTACCATTCATTGTCAGGGTTAATAGCAACTGCACTTTTTATGTATTCCTCTGCCTTTTTCTCCTGGTTCTGAGCATTATATATGTTAGAGAGCTCATACATAGCTGCATCATTCTTCGGATCAATATCAATTACCCGCTTAAACATGTCTGCGGCAAGCTGATAATTTGCTATGGTTTTCTCACGGATGGCCCCAAAGTAAAAATGTTTAACCATTAAGCTATCAGCCGTGCTTAATGGAACAGCCTCTGGAACTTTTCCATTATTGGTTCGCCCGATCTGTGCAAAGGCACAAGGAGCAAATACAGTAAATGCCAGAAGCACCATTAATATTTTCATACAACTTTATACACCAGTGTGCCCGTATCCACCTTCACCTCTTATAGTTTCTGATAAAACTTCTACCTCTTCCCAATTTATTAATTCATGCTTTGCCAGGATCATCTGAGCGATCCGATCACCATGCTTTACTTCAAAATCCACATCTGAAAAATTAACCAGAAGCACTTTTAGCTCTCCTCTGTAATCTGCATCAATGGTTCCGGGTGAATTTAATATAGTAATACCGTGTTTTAACGCTAAACCACTCCGCGGCCGTATCTGTGCTTCAAAACCTTCAGGCAGTTCAATAAATAAACCTGTAGGAATAAGCGTCCGCTGCATAGGTTTAATCCATACCGGACCATCAATATAAGCACGAATATCCATGCCGGCTGAATACTCCGTCTCGTAAGAGGGCAATGGATTGTTAGAGCGATTAATTACTGATACTTTTAACATTTTTTAAGTCGTTTCTTTCTATGATCCATGCTATGCAAACAAATATTCCGATTAATGTTGCCATAACCAGAAACCATATTATTGAACCAGCATGAAAGATATGCAAACGTATATAATTACCTGTGGCATATAATGCAATTGATAAAATAATATATCCTGAAATCCTTTTTAAATTATATGGCACCTCATAATATTTCTGACCCACTATATAACAGGAAATGGCCATTAAGAAATAACATATAAGTGTTGCTATGGCAGAACCCACGTATCCGTAAGCAGGAATTAATGCATAATTAAGAGCTATAGTGATCACCGCGCCAAAAACAGCAAAATATATTCCATAGCTGGTTTTATCTCCCAGTTTAAACCAGATTGTTAGATTCTGAAATATTCCTAAAAATAAATAAGCTAATAATAATATGGGGACTATAACCAGCCCTTCAAAGTATGCCGGCTGTAAAAGGTGTTTCAGGATATCCAGATACAATGTTACCCCGAGAAAAATCATGCAGCACACAATTACAAAATAATTCATTATACGGGCATAAACCAATTTGGCATCTAGGTTTTTTGAAGTGGAGAAAAAGAAAGGTTCTGATGCCATCCTGAATGTCTGGATAGCCAGGGACATAAATATTGCCAGTTTAAAACATTGCCCGAATATTCCTAACTGCTTTATATTTTCAGTCATAGAATAAGGCAACTCATATTTTAGTATCACCCGGCTAAAGGATTCGTTTGTCATCCCGGCTAAACCGGCAAACATAAGCGGAAATGAATATTGGAGCATTTTTTCCATGACGGATTTAACGAATTTTCCTCCCGAACTAGCAAACTCGGGAAGAAGAAAAAGCATGGTTACAATACTTGCAATCAAATTAGCTATAAAAACATAACCAACTCCTATTTCAGGATTGTAAAATTTCAGCAAAAAGCTATCAGGCTGATTTTTCAAGAGCCATGGACAGGCAACAAGAAAGAATAAGTTAATCAGCACATTAACCCCAATATTCAGAAGTTTGCCTGTAACAAATTTGATTGGGCGGTGCTGTTGCCGCAGACGTACAAACGGAATGGAAGTGACCGCATCTATACCCAAAATGATAGCAAAATAAATAACGTATTCAGGATGTGCTGGGTACATCATCCAGGTGGCAATTGGGGAGGAAAATATAATAAGCAAAAAAGATATCAGGCCTGATGATATAATTACACACCATAGCGAGGTTTTATAGACATCCTTCTCATTTAATTCATCTTTATTGGCAAAACGGAAGAAAGTGGTTTCCATTCCATAGGTGTAAATGATAAGCAGAAATGTTACTGCAGCATAAAAATCGGTTAAAACCCCATTATCATAGAGGGATAAGGTTCTTACATACAAAGGAACGAGCAAGTAATTAATCAGCCGGCCAACTATTGAGCTTAAACCATAAATTGCTGTTTGTGAGGCAAGTTTCCGAATTAAAGACAATTTGAGGTTATTTAATCTTATTGAATTAGGCTATTGACTAATAATCATTTTGTACGTAAAAGGTGGTTTGGTTATCATCCGTCCCATCAGGTTCTCGAATATCCCTTCTTTCATTTTATGTCTGTTAAAACGGTATGTATACTCATCAATGTAGGCCT
>DATLXK010000047.1:0-13966 GCA_035575925.1 Sphingobacteriaceae bacterium | reverse complement strand
TTATCCTCCTTTTTATTTTTAATAAACAGAACAATTCAATTCCTCTACCATTATATACTTAAATTCTTCCAATTAAATTTAACCTCTAAAATATATGATATGTTGTCATATATAGATACGTGAAAGAGACAACAAGACATGAATACGGCTTTTAATTACAAAACTCTGATACCATTTAGATTTACTGATTTCGATACCTTCGGCCATGCTAACAATGCCGTATACCTTACCTATTTTGAAATAGCCAGGTCAAACTATTGGAGAGAAGTAATACACTGGGACTGGAAGAGCCTGGGAATCATTATTGCCAATGCAGAAATAACGTATATAAAACCTGTTCATCAGTCTGATCAGTTATTTGCTTATGTGCGCACGTCATACGTGGGCAACACGAGCTTTAAGCTGGAGTATATTTTGGTAAAGCTCATACATGGTGTGGAAGAAATTTGCACAAAAGGTAGCACGGTATGTGTAGCTTATGATTATAAAACCCAGCAGAAAGTTTCAATACCAGATTATCAACGCGCTAAAATGCTGGAATTCGAAGCATTAGTTTGATTACCGATACCATAGAGGTTATGTTCTTATGTTCAAAAGATTTTCCCCGGGTTCAATATCCCTTTCGGGTCAAAAACTCTTTTTATGCCCCGCATCAGTTCAAGATGTACGTTACTATATTTAACAGACATAAATTCCTTTTGAACCAGACCAATTCCATGTTCTCCTGAAATAGTACCACCCAAAGATACTGTCAGTTCGAAGATTTCCAATATACCATCCTTAAGTTTCGTTTTCCAATCATTATCACTCATGTTTCCTTTCAATATATTTACATGCAGGTTTCCGTCTCCGGCATGGCCATAGCAAACCGACTGAAAGCCATGTTTATTTCCAATCTCTTTTATTCCATGAATTAATTTTGGAAGTTCAGCACGGGGCACAACCGTATCTTCTTCTTTATATATAGATTTAGATTTAATCGATACGCCCATCGTCCTTCTTATCTTCCATAAGTCTTCTTTTTGAGATGCTGTATCTGCAAACAAAACTTCCAGGCATCCATTTTCTTCAAGCACAAAATTAATTCGTTCGCACTCAGCATATAATGCATCCATGTTATTACCATCTACCTCAATAAGTAAAAAGGCATCAGCACCTTCTTTTAAATCAACCCGGATATGATCATAATCTTTCACCCACTCCACACCTTTCCGTTCCATAAACTCCAGTGCCGAAGGAGTAATACCCGCCCTGAAAATTGCGGATACCGCAGCGCAAGCCTGCTCATTTCCTGGAAAAGAAGCCAGCATAAGCACATCAGTATCAGGTTTGGCTATGAGTTTTAATACAATTTTAGTGATTATTCCCAATGTACCTTCCGAACCGATCATTAGCTGTGTCAGGTTATAGCCTGAAGCATATTTTAACGTATTAGCCCCCGTCCAGATAATTTCTCCTGTGGGCAATACCACTTCAAGATTTAAAACATACTCACGAATGGTTCCATATTTAACAACTCGCGGCCCTCCTGCCCCATGCGCTACATTACCTCCAATAAAACATGAACCCTTACTTGAGGGATCAATGGGATATAATAAATTCTTTTCTGCAACGGCATTAATAAATACTTCTGTAATTACACCAGGTTCAACTGTAGCCTGAAGATTTCGTTCATCAATATGAATAATATTATTAAATCGCTCCATCGATATCATCAATCCACCGTGAATAGCCAATGCAGCCCCGCTTAACCCCGTACCAGCTCCCCTTGGGGTCACAGCAATGTTATATTCATTACAGATCTTAAGCAGGTCAGCTATTTGTTCTGGTGTTTGGGGCTTGGCAACAACTTCAGGATAAAAAATCAAATCTTCAGTTTCATCATGCGCATACTGTTCCATCCCCTCGCGATCACTAAAAATATATTCGGCACCAACAACACCAGCAAACTTGTCCAGCATTACAGAATTAATCGTATTAAACATGTTTCAGCGATTAAAATTAAGCTCGATACATGAGTTTTTTACTTGGGAAGTAAGTGCGGGATTCAATTTTTTAATTACAATGCGGATGCGGGTAACCGAAAGAAACTCATGCCTGATCTTTTCTAGTATAGCATGTGCTACGGTCTCAAGCAATTTCCGGGGTTCTATCATTTCTTCCTGTGCTATACTCAGCAACCGCTCATAATTTACAGTCCTGGAAATATCTTCATTACCATTATTATCAACTTCGGTTTCTGTTTCAATATCAAGCAAGTACACATTTCCCAAAACCTGTTCCTGCTTATAAAAACCGTGATACGAGAAAAACCGGATACCTTCTAAACCTACTTTTTGCCTGATATTTGCCATATTCAAATATACTGATTGATAATTATTCATTATTCAATCCAAACAGGGTATCCATATTTAATTATCAAACTTCTTCTCTACCTATAATTGTTACTAATGGGTTTACTTTATTACTTTTGGAAAAACGTTAAATTATGTCTGATAATATCCAACAAGCCACAAACAGATCCGGCAAAAGAGACCTTTATGAAGCTCCTGATTATTACCAGGTGGATGAATTGCTTTCGGAGGAACATCGTTTAATCAGAAGCACAGTAAGGGAATGGGTCAAAAAAGAGATCTCTCCGGTTATTGAAGATTATGCTCAACGGGCAGAATTTCCAAAACACCTCATAAAAGGATTGGGAGAAATAGGCGGCTTTGGTCCTGCAATTCCGGTTGAATATGGAGGTGCAGGCCTGGATTATATTGCCTATGGAATCATAATGCAGGAGTTAGAGCGTGGAGACTCAGGGATCAGATCTACAGCTTCGGTTCAGGGTTCGTTAGTTATGTATCCTATTTTTACGTACGGATCTGAAGAGCAAAAAAGAAAATATTTGCCAAAACTGGCAACGGGTGAAATGATGGGATGTTTCGGACTGACGGAACCTGATTATGGCTCAAACCCTTCGGATATGGTTACGAGCTTTAAAGATGCCGGAGATCATGTGATCCTGAACGGTGCAAAAATGTGGATCTCTAATTCGCCATTTGCAGATATCGCAGTAGTTTGGGCGAAGGATGAAAGCGGAGAAATTTACGGATTAGTGGTTGAGCGTGGTATGGAAGGATTTACCACACCTGAAACACATAATAAATGGAGCCTGAGAGCTTCGTCAACCGGAGAATTGGTATTTGATCATGTTAAAGTTCCTAAAGAAAATATTTTCCCGAATGTAAAGGGTATTAAAGGGCCACTTGGTTGTCTTAACCAGGCACGTTATGGAATAGCCTGGGGCGCACTTGGTGCCGCAATGGATTGTTACGATACCGCATTGCGTTACTCAAAAGAACGGATACAGTTTGGTCGCCCCATTGGCGGTTTTCAGCTTCAACAAAAAAAACTTGCTGAAATGATTACTGAAATTACCAAAGGTCAGCTTTTGGTGTGGAGACTTGGCATATTAAAAAATGAAAACCGGGCCACCCCAGGTCAAATATCCATGGCTAAACGAAATAGCGTAGAAACTGCAATGGCAATTGCCCGCGAAGCACGGCAAATTCTGGGCGGAATGGGCATTACAGGTGAATATTCCGTTATGCGCCACATGATGAATTTAGAGTCTGTAGTTACCTACGAGGGAACCCATGATATTCACTTGCTTATTACAGGTATGGATATTACCGGTTTAAACGCCTTTAAATAACAATTAGAGCCCGTATTAATATGAATGTTATTATTTAAAGCAATGTGGTTAAAAGCACTGATTTTAAGAAGGTAACACTATCGTGTGTAATTGTTTAGAAAAGTATTGCTTAAAAGTTAATGAAAAAATGTTATTTTTAATTAATTAAAACTTTTTATAATAAAAATCCTTATTTCATAAAAAAAATCTCATTAAATGAACATTTTTATTGCCAGCCTTCCCTTTCAATTAGAAGAAAGTGATATCAAAGAACTCTTTGAGGATTACGGAGAAGTTGCCTCTGTAAAATTAATTACCGACCGCGAAACAGGACGTAAACGTGGTTTTGGTTTTGTTGAAATGCCTAATGAAGAAGAAGCACTTAGTGCTATAAAGGCGATGGACCAAACTGAGATCTATGAAAGAACAATTTCTGTAAGCCAGGCCGAAGACAGAAAACAAGGCGGTGGAGGTGGAAACAGAGGCGGTGGATATTCCCGTAGCGGAAACTCCGGCGGAGGTGGTGGATATAACAAGGGCGGATACAGTAAGAGTGATAACGGAGGCGGAGGATACAATAAAGGCGGTAATGATCGGGGTGATAGCAACAGAAGTTATTAATTATTTAACATATTAGTATACTGAGGCCGGGCAACATCCCGGCTTTTTTGATTTTAATAAATGTCTGAAATAAAAAGATTGCTTTTGATTCAATGCCTGAATTATGCAGAGGAAAGAATAAAGAATGCTCAGGATGCCATACTTTCAGCACGTGATGCAGCTACAAATGACACTAAAAGCAGTGCAGGAGATAAATACGAAACGACAAGGGAAATGATGCAGCAAGAAATTTCCAGAAATCAAAAGCTACTCGATGAAGCTCAACGGATTAAGTATAGCCTATCCACAATACATTCCGAAAGTAAATCAACAATTGCGCAATCAGGTAGCCTGGTAATTACCAGTGAAGGTAATTTTTTTATTGCCGTGAGCGCAGGTCAGATCACTATAAAAGAAAAGCTCTTTTTTGCAATATCTCCGGCCTCTCCTATCGGTTCAAAACTGAGCGGCTTACAAAAGGGTGATACTTTTAAATTTAATGGTAAAAATTTCGAAATTTTAGAGGTGTCTTAAGTATCAAACTTACGGCAGCTATTTAATTTTTACCCGTGTTTCAATCATTCCTTTAAATGACTCATCGTTAACTGCACCCATTACCCTGAGATCCGAAGAGCTCATCGTTCTGCCCATTACCTTTACAGATGTAGATGCAACGAACGTACCTTGTGTTATATATTTAATAGCTGTTGCAAATGAAACCTCCTGAGGCTCACCAAAATTCCGGGTAAAATCATCGAAAGCAGTTTTATCAGGTGTAAAGCCGGCGAAGTAATCGCCTTCTCCAACAGAGTTCCGGCTTTGGAACATGGAATAATACACATCGTATTTATCAATTTTTATCGGGAAAAACCCTACCGGTTTGCCATACGATTTTTCACCTACAATTTTAACATCCAGATGTGGTTTCAGGTTATTTATAACTAATTCGCTTGCAGACGCTGTATTCCCAGTTACTATAAATACCACTTTACTAATTCCTTCCAAAGTACCTTTTTTAGAAAATTTATTTGTATTGCCCGCAACAGAATAATCTACGTCGAAATAAGTTAAAGCTTTCCCATTAGAAAAACGCTGGCGATCGTTGCCATCAGTAAGAGGTTGTTTTTTAAGTATGTTAGCCTGACCGCTTTGCATTAAGCTATTGAAATGCTCCGTAAACATAACCTTTCCATTTAACGAAGACGGGGCAATCAGATTGGTAAGATGTTCGGCAGTACTTACAAAGCCTCCACCATTATAACGAAAATCAACAACCAAATCGGTAACTCCGCTTGAGGCAAATTTTGAAAATACCTCGGTAAGCACACTTTCGGCATTGGCAGCACTTGAAAACCGTGCAAATGCAAAATAACCGATTTTCTTACCCGAGACAGTAATTACAGTGTCCCTGAATATAGGGTTACTGGTGTATGTGGATTTGCTTAACGTCCTTGTAAAGGTTGTTCCATCGGGCTTAATTCCGGCAAGGTTAAAAGTTTGCATATCAAAAGCTGAAAGAATAAAATTTACATCATTGGCGAAGCCGCTTCCAAATTTGCGGTCATTTAATTGCGTAATAATGTCTCCCCTGCTTAGCCCTGCTTTGGCGGCCGGAGAGCCCGGATTCACAAAACGGATATAAATCTGGTAGGAAGCCTCGGTACCTAACCCGCGAAAACCGAATCCAAAATCTGTACCTACACCTTCTAAATTAACTGCGCTAATTCTTTTGGTTTTAGAAGGGTCTTTAGATTCATGATCTGTAATATATGAATACTTGGGCGAAGCAGAAGTTTCCGAAACAAACTCATACGGTTTGCCTGTAGAAGGATTTATTTTGAATTGAGTAATAGCAAATAGTTCCCGGTTAAAGTTTTCCAGCTCATTTGAAGACTGATTGTATTTACGCGGATTAAATTGTTCATAAGAAGGCAATGCATCATTCCATAAGTATACTTCTTTCGCATATAAAAAAATGGAGTCTTTGGTAAGTTCCGCCCGTGTGCCTGTTGCACCAGAACTTCCAGGATTGCCCGGTGCCGGCTCTCCGGGAGCAATTTTTGGATCTTTTTTACAGCCCGTTACAAGAATAGCCAGTACTGAACCATATACCATTAATCTGGCTAAGGTTTTATTTATCAGACAGTTTTTCATAATTTCTTGGATGATACATTAAAGACAACCGATATTTTATAAAGTTCTATTATAATATAAAAACATACGAAAAAAGTATGTGTACGGTTTATTCCAAAAGGCCAACATCCAGGTAATCAACACCTGCTGCCTGTGCAAATTCCTGATCAATGTGAGATGCGCCTATAATTAACAGGTCCCTGCGGATTAAATTATATTTACCCATAATATGTTCCAGGGTTGCAGTATCCGGTTTTAAAACTGTTTCTTTTGCAAAATATATAACCAGATACTCATCAAGCCCATGCCATTCTATTTGCTTAGTTTTGTTTAATTGTTGCTTTGGGTCTCCGTTTGTGATAATAAAGACTTGTTTACGATCTACGACCATGTCTTGCAATAGGGGAAGAATTTGACTAAACAATAACAATTTGAGCGGAAGTTTGGCAGTATGATGTAATCGTTCAAAGTTCTCCCGATATTTTTCATCAATACCAAAGACTTCACTTGCTTTATCAAATATTCTTTGAGCGCCATGATTTTCATACACCTTTTTCATAAAAGCAATAAGCTCACCGGCAGCAGGAACAGTTTCAACATATTCTATAAAGCTTGCAAAAAGATAATATACCTGCAGCAGATAATCTTTTTCAGGATAGAGAACATTGTCCAGCTCAAAAATAAAAGCCTTTTTATGAGGATCTATATCGGTATAAGCCAGCATCAATCAATAATAAATAATTTCATATCTGTATAATTGTTACCTGAACAGATGAACAAGCCAGCTTCCGCCGGAAGATCACTTAATTCCAAAAACTGCCCGCTTAAAACCATACCCTGATTTAATACTATTATTTCTTCTCCTACAGATGCAGAATTATGGGTCAGCGCATCCAATACTTCAGCATCAGGGATTACGATCTGAATACCATACTCTTCAAATAACTTTTTCGACTCCGAAAGGGGCTTCAGTTCACCTCTTCGCAGCGGGAATACCATATTAATGGAATGATCAAGACATAATGTTAACAGCTGATGTGCAAAAGTAGCTGAGCCTCCATTGGGGATTTGAATAAACCGCGTTTGATTAAATAGCGCTTTAGGCAGGTCTTCCTGATCAGCGAAAATAACTTCTGGTATACCTAAAGTTCGCTGTAAACGATGTGCCCCTGCAGCTGCAGCTCCTGTAATTAATACCGGCATAAATCAGGATGTTATAATTTGTCCGTCCTTCATCGTCACTTTTCTATCAGCAAGATCAGCAAGATTTTCGTTGTGGGTTACAATAATAAAGGTTTGCTGAAACTGATCACGAAGATGGGTAAAAAGGGCATGCAGGCTTTCTGCATTATTAGAATCCAGGTTACCTGAAGGTTCATCAGCAAGTATAATTGACGGATTGTTTACCAGGGCCCGTGCAACTGCTACCCGTTGCTGTTCGCCTCCCGAAAGTTCTGAGGGCTTGTGATCTGCCCGCGAGGCCAGACCTAATAAATCAAGTAATTCTCTAGCCCTGAGTTCAGCTACCTTTTTGCTTTTCTTTGCAATGTAAGCCGGAATGGTAATATTTTCAATCGCGGTAAATTCAGGTAATAAGTGGTGGAACTGGAAAATAAATCCAATATGTTCATTTCTGAAAGCACTCAGCCGCTTTTGAGACAATGCCCTTATATCCACGTTATTCAGTATAACAGATCCCTCATCGGGATGGTCAAGCGTTCCTATAATATGCAGCAATGTGCTTTTCCCTGCTCCTGAAGCGCCTACAATAGTAATTATTTCACCAGCAGATACATGAAGGTCCACCCCTTTAAGTATTTTAAGGCTTCCGTATGATTTTGTAATTCCTGTTGCTTGAAGCATTCCTGCGAAGATAATTTTTTTTTTATACCTGTTAGCGTTTTCAAAAATCCTGAATTAAGAAATCTGCGTATTTCATCGTGTTGTAATCCAAATATATATAATGCAGTTAAGTTTTAATAGTTGGTACAAAATGATAATTTTACGCCACCAAAATTAAATCAATGAATATTCACGAATATCAAGGTAAGGCTATATTAAAAAGTTTCGGTGTACAAATTCAGGAAGGTATAGTTGCAAACACCCCCGAAGAAGCGGTAGAGGCGGCAAAAAAATTAAAACAAGAATATAATTCTGATTGGGTTGTTGTTAAAGCCCAGATCCATGCCGGCGGACGCGGTAAAGGCGGTGGCGTTAAGCTGGCTAAAAACCTGGACGAGGTGAAAGAGAAATCCGGGCAAATTCTGGGAATGCAACTGATCACGCCACAAACCGGACCGGAAGGAAAACTGGTTAGTAAGGTTCTTATTGCCCAGGATGTGTATTATCCCGGTGAAAGTGAAACTAAAGAATTTTACGTAAGCGTACTGCTTGATCGAAATAAAGGGCGAAATACCATTATGTATTCCACAGAAGGAGGAATGGATATTGAAGAAGTTGCAGAACACACCCCTCACCTGATCTTTAAAGAAGAAATAGATCCTAAGGTTGGTTTACAGGGATTTCAAACCCGCAAAATTGCATTTAACCTGGGCCTTAGCGGCGATGCATTTAAACAGATGACCAAATTTATAGCATCGCTTTACAAAGCATATGAAGCTACGGATTCATCCATGTTTGAAATTAACCCGGTTCTTAAAACGTCGGACAATAAGATTATAGCAGTAGATGCCAAGGTAAACCTGGATGATAACGGTTTGTTCCGTCATCCCGATTATGCGGATCTAAGGGATACTGCAGAAGAAGATCCGATGGAGGTTGAAGCTAGCAAATCAAACCTTAATTATGTAAAACTAGACGGAAACGTAGGCTGTATGGTTAACGGTGCAGGTTTGGCTATGGCAACCATGGATATTATTAAGATTGCCGGTGGTGAACCTGCAAACTTCCTGGATGTTGGTGGAACTGCAAATGCTCAAACTGTAAAAGCGGCTTTCAACATCATATTACAAGATCCTAATGTTAAAGCTATTCTTATTAATATATTCGGTGGTATTGTACGTTGTGATCGTGTAGCTCAGGGTGTAATTGATGCATACAAAGAAATTGGAAACATCCCGGTTCCCATCATTGTACGTTTACAAGGAACTAATGCTGCAGAAGCGAAAAAACTAATTGACGAATCCGGATTAAAGGTTTTTTCGGCAATACAGTTAAAAGAAGCTGCAGAGCTGGTAAAGCAGGTTTTAACGGCCTAAAACAATTAAGAGGAAATTCAGGGAGCAGGCTTAAAGTGCCTCAGGACACCTATCCTATTTACACATTACCTATATTTTGTACAAAAAAAAGAGGCTATTTCCATAGTCTCTTTTTTTGCTATGTGAGCAGTACAGGTTAACCAATGCGCAGTTACATAGATTGAGTTTCAGGATTTTTCCATGCTACCTGGTAAATCACGTCTTCCAGAACCCGGTTAAGTTTTTCTTTTGCGTCTTTATAATTTTCCTTTGGTGTTTCGCTGTGTTCAGCTTGATCATCACACACCGAAAATGCGGCCAGGTTTATTTCGGCGGCTATTTCCTTGCGGGACTCTGCCTTATAATCAATGTCATCTCTCCCCTTGCTTTTGTAATATACGGCCAGGAACAGCTCGAATTTTTTATAGATCAATCTCAAATCATAAGCGTTTTCATCATTAAAATCATGAAGGTTTTTTATTTCCCTTTCAAGCTGCTTGCAAAGCGTTACAAATGTCCTATCATCAAAATAGAACATATCAAGATCTTTCGCATCCATAGTATTCAGTTATAGTTGAAATTATTTCCTACTTAGTTATACATCCGCAAGTTTAAATGGTTTGATTTCTACTGTATCCCACACTTTGCCCAGCATATAGGGCTCTTTATCCAGCCATGCCCTTAATCCGGCATAATCATTAAATTGTACAATCATTGTTGATCCTATCATTTTACCGGCATCATCAAGCATAGCCCCTCCGATAATGTAATTTCCTTGTTTTTTCAGATTAGCGGCCCCGGCCAGATGTGCCGGGCGGTTATTCATCCGCCTGACAAGCGCATCCTGATCTGTAGAATCATGCGCGTAAATAAGATATTGGTTCATATAGAAAGGTTTGTATTTTTGCGTTTTAGCTAATATATAAAATGCCGCAGCGGATTAAAATTAAAGATTTATTAAACTCTACCACTTTCGGACAGGAAATAACTGTTAAAGGGTGGGTCAGAACATTTCGTAACAGCCAGTTCATTGCAATAAATGATGGCTCGACACTTAACAACATACAAGCCGTAGTTGATTTTAATAACACTGATGAAGCCTTGTTAAAGCGCCTGACAACCGGTGCCGCTGTTGCTGTTACCGGTGAGCTGATTGAATCGCAGGGTAAGGGACAGCGTGTGGAGATTAAAGTAACCACCCTTGAGATACTGGGAGACAGCGATCCTGAAAAGTTTCCGCTTCAGCCTAAAAAACACAGCCTGGAATTTTTGCGCGAAATTGCACATTTACGTTTCCGTACCAATACGTTTAATGCCATATTTAAGGTTCGGCATGCATTAGCTTATGCAGTAAACCATTTTTTTAATGACCGCGGATTTGTATACATACACACTCCTATCATCACTGCATCCGATGCAGAAGGTGCCGGGGAGATGTTCAGGGTATCAACTATTGATTTTGATAACATACCGCGTAATGAAGACGGTACGGTAAATTACAAGGAGGATTTTTTCGGAAAAGCAACCAATCTTACCGTTTCAGGTCAGCTGGAAGGCGAACTGGCAGCCATGGCATTTGGCGAGATCTATACGTTCGGTCCTACTTTTCGTGCCGAAAATTCGAATACTACCCGGCATCTTGCTGAATTCTGGATGATAGAACCTGAAATGGCTTTTTATGACCTGAAGGATAATATGCAGCTGGCCGAGGATCTGTTGAAATACCTGATCAGATATGCACTGGATCATTGTTCTGATGAGCTAGAGTTTTTGAAAAGCCGACTGTTAGAAGAAGAGAAGCAAAAACCCCAGAATGAGCGGTCTGATCTGGATTTACTGGCCAGGCTTAACTTTTGCCTCGAGAACGATTTTGAACGGTTAACCTACACTGAGGCCATATCTATCCTAAAAAATTCAAAACCAAATCAAAAGAAGCAATTTAAATATCTTATTGATGAATGGGGCGCGGACCTGCAGTCTGAACATGAGCGTTTTCTGGTTGAAAAACATTTTAAAAAACCGGTGATCCTTACTGATTACCCGGCAGATATTAAATCTTTTTATATGCGACAAAACGAACCCGATGCTGAGGGAAGACGAACGGTAGGTGCAATGGATATTTTGTTCCCCGGAATTGGTGAAATTGTTGGAGGTTCACAGCGTGAGGAGCGTTTGGAAGTACTTGAAAAACGGATGGAAGAAATGCATATCCCGGCAAAGGAAATGGACTGGTACCTGGATACCCGGCGTTTTGGATCAGTTCCACACTCAGGTTTTGGGCTGGGCTTTGAGCGCCTGGTGCTTTTTATAACCGGGATGAGTAATATCCGGGACGTGATCGCTTTCCCAAGATTTCCTAAGAATGCGGAGTTTTAGTTCAGCTATGTTGTCCAAATAGGCAATCAAGGAGTTTTTAAATACCGAAGGTTTAGTGCAACATCCACTTGCGCAAACCCCTTGATTTTACCATATTTGTGTATGGATATTCAAAAAATTGTTCATCGGGATAAGGAAAGAATAAAGATCGATTTTCCTTACAATAATGAAATGGCCCGGCAATTAAAGCAAATTCCGGATTGTAAATGGAGCCAGACGTATAAGGCCTGGCATATTCCTTATACTAAAGCAGCCTTTAATGCGCTTAAAGTACTTTTTCCGGATGCAAATTATCCGAAAACGAAAAAAATTTTAGAGCAAGTTTCTACCCCGGCTGTCCCTGATGCTTTACAAAACCCTGTACAGGATGGGATATTTGTGTATGTTTTGGGAAGGAAAATTGTGCTTAAATTGCCCAGGAATGCAGAAGATAATACGTTTTTAATGTCTCTAAGATATTCCAGGTGGGATGCCACTAATTTTTGTTGGAACATTCCCGCTTATCCCGGAAATATAGAATTAATTAAAACCCATTTTAAAGATCGAATAACTTTATGGGAAGAGCAAGAGCCGGAGCACGAAGTTAACGGCACTAAATTAGCGATTGGCAAACTAACTGTTTTGGCCATTATAACCTTAACCGGAAGAATAAAGTTGATTTTTGGATTTAATAAAGGTTTAGTTAAAGAAATACAGAAAATACCCTTTTGCAAATGGGATTCAAAGAATAAATGGTGGACTATTCCTTTTTCTGAACGGTTTGAAGGAACAATAAAGCAGTATTGCATGGATAATAAGTTGGATTATATAATTGAGAAAGAGGCATCTATTATTAACAAAAAAGCCCGGATTACTCCTTTTGATATACCCAACTACCGTACCTGTCCGGCTGAATTAAAATTAAAATTGCAAGAGCTTAGGTATAGCGAAAAAACTATTAAAACCTATTCTAACTCATTTGAGGAGTTTATAAATTATTATCACAAATTTGATATTAATACCCTTGATGAACCCATGATAATTGCTTATTTAAGGCATTTGGTAACTGAACGGAAGGTTTCATCATCATACCAAAACCAGGCAATAAATGCTATAAAATTTTATTATGAGCGGGTTTTAGGTGGGCAGAGAAAATTTTATTTTATAGAACGACCACTTAAAGAGAACACCTTACCAGTAGTTTTAAGTGAAGCAGAGGTAATTTCTATTTTAAAGGCTACAATAAATATTAAACATAAAACCATGCTGATGTTATGTTATTCGGCCGGTTTGAGAGTTGGCGAATTGCTAAATTTGAAAGTTAAAGATATAGATTCCGGGCGTATGCAGATACGAGTTGAACAAAGTAAGGGTAAAAAAGACAGGTATACGCTGCTGTCTGCTAAATTACTGACTATGCTGCGTGTTTATTTTAAACAATATAAGCCTGATAATTGGTTGTTTGAAGGTGAATCAAAAGAACAATATAGTGCACGAAGTATGCAAAATGCGTTACAACAATCGGTAAAAAAAACCGGAATATTAAAAAAGGTGAGTATGCATACTTTGCGCCACTCTTTTGCCACACATTTACTGGAAAGCGGTACCGATTTAAGGTATATACAAAGTTTGTTGGGTCATGCATCGAGCACTACTACGGAAATTTATACCCATGTAACCACCAAAGGCTTTGATCAGATAAAAAGCCCTTTAGACAATTTGGATTTTTAAAGTAAAAGTTGTAATTATGTTTAATATGGTGCAGCGGTTATTCTTTGGAGTGGATTTTTGTTTTAACAGGACAGATTACATCGCCACCACTACTACATTGGATATTTGCGCCACATTGCGCAAATAATGATGTTAGGCGCAATTGTCAGAATGTCCGGCTTTTACTAAATCTGAAAAAGCGGTGCCGCAATTGCCCGACGCGTCGCACCTCCCAGGCTAAGGAAAGCCCTGTCCGTTCCCTTAAACGCCAACTCGGTTTCCTGCCGGT
>DATLXK010000046.1:0-13723 GCA_035575925.1 Sphingobacteriaceae bacterium | reverse complement strand
AGCCTTCACGATCGCCTTCCTGAAGGAGAGCCAGACGATCTTCAGGACTGAAGGATCTTCTTTCTTTTTTCATAATTCCCTAATTTAATGGTTCTAAATTGTTTTTATAATTTAGTCCAGCCTTTTAGGGGGTTAATACATAATGATACGATAGTAGGCTTCTATCGAAATAGAGATGCAGAAGAAGGTAATCCTAGATTCTACTACATTCAAAGTTTAAATAACCTACAATATAAAAAAAATATAGACTACGAATTTATCCCTTCGTATATAGATGCATATCGAAATGGTTGCTTATACTTTGGGGTATTTGGAGGAAGTATAGTATACAAGCTCTGTGCGGATAAGTCTTTAACTAAGCAGTTTACAAAATATAATGATACCCTATTTTATGCTAACAAGGTCATGTTATATCATGACAAAACTGTTGTAACGAGTATGAATGGGGTTTACATATTTGATAAGCAGGAAAAATTGGTTTTGAAGCATAAATACTTAGAAGAGATTCTGGCTAATGGAGCAAGTAGCATCGTGGGCAACAAACTGATATTTACAGAAGTAGAACAGCTATTAAACCCTAAAGACAGCACCTATAAGGCTACTTCATGGGTTCACTGTGTTAATTTAGATGCAATGAAATTAATTTGGAGTAGAAAATTTGCTAATACCTATACTTCTTCTTCAGGGGATCCATCCAACGGTGAACAGTTTTCTCTCAAGAATAATATAAATACGGGTGCAAATGGCGATAAGATTCCAAGAAGGGAAGAGATCGCTATACCTACTCACGATTCTAATTATTTGTTGAATTTAAAAGATGGTGCTATTATATGGGATTCGGAAAAAGCTATGAAGGGTTTGAAATTTTATGCGTTTAAGTTTGAAGGAAATCTTTGTTATGGCTCTAATACTAACAGTATCTTTTGTATAGATACAAAAACTAATAGAGTTTTGTGGCAAGTGAAAAGGCTACTATAATCGGAATTCTTGACTCCAATGTCATCGGGCGCACAACAGACTATAAACATATCTTATTAATAAATAAGAAAACCGGAGTCGTTTTTAATAAGATTCTCTCTCCCAGGCCTTACGCAATAAGTCTGACAGTAATGGATAAATATGTTTTAATTAACGATACAGCATTATATAAATCCAAGTTGCTATGATACTAAACACTTATAGGAAGTTTTGATATGGCCGATACATTCTACCCCGTTTTATCCTCTGTTATCTCCACGGATCAAATCCCTGATCCTGAAGTTGGAAATACGCATTTGGCGTAAGTATATCGATTACGGGGAATGATTGATATAAAAATGGTAGAATCAATAGAGTTTAAATATGAAGTACACACCGCACCAAGCTCAGGCTGCATACTTGCGCCAAAGTTAAACTAAACATTTTGTCTAATTACTCCATGTCTTAATAGTGGGGGAAGCTTACACGGCAAAGAAACATTCTAAATTCAAAAACGTTAGTAGGTCGATGGCAAATATCTGGAAATCTACAAGCCTCCTTTTTTTAATCACGATACAATCAATAATGAGTGCTCATGCTCAAGAGCTTCATGACCAGAAGATCACGGGTAATGTTAAGCAGGTAACTACTTACATGTACAATGGTAAAATAGATCCAAAATATTTGGAATGGAAGGCAGTTCAGAAATATAACACCAATTCCAAAATAACAGAGTATAACCACTACAGAAGAAATGGTAAGTTAGAATTTAGAGATATTTATCATTATAACGATAAGGGTCTATTAAGCCGTGATGTCAATGAAGAAGCTGGTGACGCCGAAGAAACTGAGTATAAATATGATTCAAGCGGTAATCTCGTGGAGCTTAAATCTTTCGATGTCGATGGGAAGCTCGAATATAGGTTCACTTATAAGGTTAACGCAGCAGGGCAACAGATTGAGGAAAATATCTTTGGGAAGGACGATATATTAAAATCAAGAAGCGCCCACACCTATGATAAAAATGGGAATAATGTCGAGACGAAGGTCTATGACTCCCTCGCAAAGTTGACGAGGATTTGGAGGCATACGTACGATAGTAAAAAGAATTTAACCGAGAATAGTCATTACGGGCCAGACGACAAATTAATTAAAAAATCCACCACAAAATATATCTATTATCCTTCTGGTGTTATAAAAAATGAGTCTAATTACGAAGATGGACAGATAACATCTAAAGAGTCTTTTGATTTAAAAGGTAATGTAGTAGAGTCGATAATGTATAGCGGTATTGATGATAAGGATTTCCTATCCAAGGAAATGACGAAGTATAACAAGTTTGACTCTAAAGGCAATTGGCTGCAAACGACAAGGACCATGGGGCCATCTCATTTGATATTGATGGTTAGAGAGATAGCATATTATTAGCATATACAGCTCTACTTATCCGCTTCTTATTTATATAACCAGCGAGGGGCGAACTAAAAGGGCTGGTCCGGTAAAGGAGAAAAGGGTGAGAATAATACAAGCTGAACATAAGGCTTCGACTTTATATTAAGCAACTGGACCCCTCAGTCAGCCGAAGGGGAGTGGGATACGTACCTAACGACTTGTCTTCTGCCAATCCAAGACTTTTGAAGATTTATCTCGAACTCCGATTCCGGCGGAGGCCGGAATCTACCAAATCTCCCCACCATGTTGTCATTCCGGCGAAGGCCGGAACCTCTGTTTTCAAATACTGAATGATGCCCCAAGTATGGTGAAGCCTATAGCCAGGGCAATACACCGAACGCGAAATAGGCGGTAAGTCGTCATTGCGAGCACAGCACGACCAGACTCTGCTAAAAGTTTTTTATTGAAAATTACTTAAATATTCTGGTGGATTACATTCAGGGTTCAAATTCTCCGCTCTAATTACAAGGTAACAGGCATTATCGTACAAAGTCATCTCCGCGATTATTGGGAGAGCGTTTATTTCTACCCCGGCCACCGCTTCCCTCATTTCCGCCAAGCCGTCCGCCGCCGAAAAAGAATCCAACCTTAAACCCCCAGTAATTATAATTGGTGTTATTTGACTTTCCTATAATGTTATATTCTACTGCCGCCCGGAAATGACCTAATTCAAAACCTGCACGTGGCACGAAACCTACTTTTTTTCCAATATCTCCGTCTGCACTTGCTAATGTTGTATCCACAATACTTATAGAAGCCGAGCCGGTGTAAAATATACCGACTCCTCCGCCAATAAACGGTCTGATTGTACCTGTTGTTAAATAATAGTCCCCGGTTAGCAAAACTGAAGTTGCTGATTTTGCACTTTGAGTACCAATAAATGAAGAGGATGTATCCGATGATATATTTGAATTTGCTGATAAGCTGGTTTCAAACCGGATTCCAACTGTAAAATTATCATTTAACGCATACTTTGGCTCAATAGCAATCAAAATTCCTCCGTTAACTGAAGTTGTGGAATCGGTAGAAGATGCAGAACCTGATGGTTTTGCGTATCCAATAGCTAAATCAACTTTAAATGCCCTGAACTCCCCGGACTGTGCCATTACGGTTAGGGAAATCAAACTAAAAATAATAACGAAGTAAGATTTCTTTATTACGGGAGAGATGTTAATCATAAACCAAGAACGTGTATTTAGCGGAATAGTTCGCCTTGTTATTATAAAAGGTAAATTATAAATTGCAGCTCCGCTATAAATACTTATTAGCCACAGTCAGTTCGATATTCTTTTTATAGCGGACTTGTTGCGGTCAAGGAATATTCGCCTCTGGGAAGGGCTTTGCATCATGGTGGGTTTTGCAACATGGACGAGGGTATAAACCATTTGTTAGCCAAATAATGACCCTGTGTAATATATAGGGGCAACTTTGATGCAATATTATATAAAACAACTACAATGATTAAGAATCTTGGTTTAATATTATTAAGCACCATATTTCTGATAAATTCATGCACTCCCGACAGACCTAAAAATGTCAAAGCGGTTTTTGATATCCCAAACCTTATCGAGAAAGATATTGATGAAATCAGAAAGATATTAGGAAAGCCTGACGAGGATTTTATTGAAACAACAGAACCTGGTAGGCAAACCTGGGATAATACCTTTAAGAAACAGGGTAGCCTATTAAGTGTAAGCTTCGATCCAAAATCCAGAGCCGTAAATTTTATTTATTTAGCGCCTCCTGGAGACGATTGGACGAAAAAGGATGTGATGAAACTCGGTAATTTGGACTCGCCCAGTGCGAAATATTGGATTGAACGCGGGAGTAAGTTTAATATGGACGGTGATTATAGCACGATTAGAGTAATACCCTCGTGAACAGTCACAGGAAATTTGTGGCATGATAGCAAGCTTAGAAATCAAAAAATCGAAGATTGGATTAGTAATGTATTAAATGACCTGATTGATAAGACAATCAATTATAAGTTGCATCAAATTATAAATTTTTTAAACAAATACTGGAAATAAATTAAGAAATCAATATTTCGTACATTAATGAGAACCTGCAAAGTATGGGGCAGAACATTCTATATTATCTTAATGAAAACATTGAGAGCAGAAGCCTCGCATATTCACACACTGAATCGTGAATTGAAATCTGTGATATTTAATCATCAACCGCCATACCTAATAAGATAAATTTATATTTGATTAGTTCAATGAAAAAACTTGCTCCCTTCCGAAAATTCTAATCATAAATTGATGAACCAAAAACATGATATATTGGGAATTGAAGATATAGAACTGATGGTAGATGAGTTTTATTTAAAAGTGGGGAAGGACACTTTATTGGCACCAATATTCAATTTCAGGCTTTCCAGCCATTGGGCCCCTCATCTGCAAAAGATGTATACTTTCTGGAATGCTGCATTATTTGGTGTGAAAGGATATACCGGCAATCCGTTTATGAAACATGCTACTATGCAATTAACAGCAAATCATTTTGAGCGATGGCTGGACCTTTTCAATGAAACGGTAGATCAAAATTTTAGCGGTCCTATGGCCCTTGATGCAAAAGCACGTGCCCTGGCCATGGCGGACATGTTCAAAAACCGGCTCAATATAATCAAAGACAAAAATAGCAGACCCATTGCATGACACATTTTATCACTTAATATAAGTTAAACATGTCCGATACTGATAATCCCATTATTCACGAAGACTGGGCGGTTGTACTACTCGGAGGACTAATTATTCTTCTGGCTATATTGGGTATCCTGATTCCGGTTCCGGTTTTTAACTGGAGTACGGTTTCAGAATTTTCTGAAAGCGTATGGAGTTTAGGTAATCTTCAAAATATTCTCATGCAATTTGGATTAACAGCTATGATAACAGGCTTAGGAGCATGGCTTGCCGGAAGGTCTTTTAAGACTGCCCTGCTTGGATTCCCAATAGTTTATATTTTAACCATCATCGCCTTACTATTAGCAGGGAACAGCAGTATTAAAGCGTTAAACTTAGAAGCTGTTATTTTCAGTCTGACTATTGGATTAATTATCGGGAATTTATTTGCCCTACCGGATTGGCTGCGTTCGTCCCTCTCTACGGAAATGTTCGTTAAAATCGGGCTGGTGCTGCTAGGAACAAGCGTTATATTTTCCGACATACTAAAAGCCGGTTCATTGGGACTGATACAGGCGTTGCTTGTAGTAATATCGGTATGGTATTTTGCATTCTGGGTGTGCAAAAAATTAAAAGTAGATGACGAGTTAACTATGATGATATCCAGCGCGGTTTCCATTTGCGGGGTATCTGCAGCTATAGCAACCGCGGGCGCAATAAAAGGTGACTCTAAAAAACTTTCCTACGTCATATCCATGGTATTGATTACAGCTATACCCATGATGATCTTCATGCCCTACATTGCACAGTACTTTAATTTTCCTCAGGAGGTTACCGGAGCCTGGTTGGGCGGCACTATTGATACAACTGGTGCGGTGGTAGCATCCGGAACGTTGGTAGGAGAAGAAGCTTTAAAGATCAGTACGATCGTTAAATTTTCTCAAAACGTTTTACTGGGTCTGGCTGCTTTTGCAATATCAGTTTACTGGACATATACTTCAAACGTGACAGAGCAGGACGAGACATCTAAACCCACACTTAACGTTATTTGGGAGCGATTCCCGAAATTCGTTATCGGATTTATTGGGGCGTCATTACTGTTCTCGTTTTTTATAAGTCCGGAAATTAGCGCTAATGTGAAGGGCAGTTTGAAAAGCCTCCAGGGGTTATGGTTTGCACTGGCATTTACCAGTATAGGTTTAGAAACTAAATTTGCAGACCTTTTTAATAAACAAAGTAAAACACCTGTTTATGCCTTTTTAATCGCACAAACGTTCAATATTTTTATCACGTTAATTATCGCATTCTTCTTATTCGGGAAATAAATCCCAAATAAACAGCCTTATTTCTTAGGAAGTAACCCAAGTAAATTGATGGTAATCACAACTAAAAAGTAGTTTAACCGTGTAAGTTGTTTCATATCAATAGAATTATTCATGGCAATTTAAATCACTAAGATGAAGATTAGATGAAATCCCTGATCTTTATATCTAATACGTATAATCTAATGAAATGTCTCAAATTTTTAACATTTCGCGTATGTTTGCGTGAGATGACCTTATTACTACGAATCCATCATAATTAATGCCAGGCCTTAACGAAATTAAAAAGCCTATTGCTGATGAACTTGATACTTTTGAAGAGAAATTCAAGGCATCTATGCAAAGTTCGGTGCCGTTGCTTGATCGTATTACCCATTATATTGTAAAACGGAAAGGGAAACAAATCCGGCCCATGTTCGTGTTTTTTTCTGCCAGCTTATGCGGAGGTATTACTGAAGCAACGCATCGGGGGGCTGCATTGGTAGAACTGCTTCATACTGCTACATTAGTGCATGATGACGTGGTAGACAATTCCTATGAGCGAAGAGGTTTTTTTTCAATTAACGCGTTGTGGAAAAATAAGATAGCGGTACTTGTTGGTGATTTTCTTTTATCAAAAGGATTATTGCTTTCGGTTAATAACGGGGATTTTAAATTGCTGAAGATCGTTTCTGAAGCAGTAGAGCAAATGAGCGAGGGTGAGCTTTTGCAAATGGAAAAAGCCCGCCGGGTGGATATTAATGAAGATTTATACTATGAAGTAATCAGAAAAAAGACGGCATCACTTATATCATCATGCTGTGCCTGCGGTGCTGCATCTGCAGGAGCTGATGAGGCTACGGTAGAAATTATGGGAGCCTTTGGTGAAAAAGTTGGGATCGCATTTCAAATTAAAGATGATCTGTTTGATTTTGGTACTGATGATGTGGGCAAACCTTTAGGGATTGATATTAAAGAGAAGAAGATAACTTTGCCCCTGATCTATGCCTTAAACAAATCTAATGCTGCAGAAAAACGCCGTATGATAAATATGGTTAAAAATCATAACGACGACCCCGTATTAATTAATGAGGTGGTCAGCTATGTACGTAATAGTGGCGGGCTCGCTTACGCGGAGATGCAAATGCACCGGTATCAGGAAGATGCATTTAATATTTTGAACAAAATGCCGGAAAGTGAAGCTCGTTTGGGTTTAGAACAACTGGTAAAATTTACAACGGAACGGAAAAAATAACATGGATAACGAATTTCTTTTTTTTGGTTCATTTTTATTATTTATCGTGTTAATGCTGGCGATTGACCTTGGTATTTTTAATAAAAAAGAGCATGCGGTAAGTTTAAAAGAAGCTGCTATCATGAGTGCCATTTGGGTGTCATTTGCAATTTGTTTTTATTTCATTCTATTAACCGAAGGTCATCAGCTGCATGGAATAAAGAATTACACCCAGCTTGCAGATTTTACTGCAAGAAATCTTCATAATATTACGCTAATACCCGGCAACTTTAATGAAAGTCTGGACATATACAGACAAAATCTGGCTTTAGAGTTCATTACAGGGTATGTAATAGAGTATGCTCTTTCAGTAGATAATATTTTCGTAATGGTATTGATCTTTACCTCATTCAGAGTGGAGGAGAAATATTATCACCGGGTTTTGGTTTGGGGCATCATAGGTGCGATATTGATGAGGTTTGTATTTATTTTTATTGGAGCTACCCTTATAAACCGCTTTGAATGGATATTATATGTATTTGGTGCGTTCCTGGTTTATACAGGAATTATGATGTTCATTAACCGGCAGGAGGAAGAAAATTTTGATACCGAAAATCACAAAGTGATTCGTTTAGCTTCAAAATATTTTTCAGTATATCCCTCTTTTGTAGGGAGAAAGTTTTTTATTAAAAAACAGGGCAAGAAATATGTCACACCTTTGTTCCTTGTTCTATTAATTGTTGAATTTACCGACCTTGTTTTTGCAGTAGATTCTATTCCTGCCATTTTTGCGGTTACAAAAGATCCATACATCGTATTCTTCTCCAATATTTTCGCAATCCTTGGATTAAGATCTATGTTTTTCCTGCTTGTAAATGTGATACACAAATTCCATTATCTGAAAACGGGCCTTTCTTTTCTGCTGGTTTTTATTGGTATTAAAATGCTGGGGCATCACTGGTTAAACGCGTGGGGGTTTACAACTACGCATTCGCTGTTTATAATTTTAGGAATATTAACTATCAGCGTAGTAGCTTCGCTTGTATTTCCTCAAAAACCCAGTGTAAAGGAGGATTAATGTGGTCAGGATGGGTTAGGCTTGTTCATTAATTCAAGTATTTCATCCACATATTGTCTTTCATTGGCAAGCCTCGGAACTTTATTTTGTCCGCCCAGCTTACCCCGCTGTTTCATCCAGCTGTAAAATGTTCCATCGGGTGCCAAATGCACCATAGGACGCTTCAAGGCCATGTTTTTATAGCGTTTTGCATCGTAGTCTGAATTTACTTCACGTAAGGTTTTATCAAGTATGTCGGTAAACACTTCCATGTTATCGGGCGTTTCGTCAAACTCAATGATCCATTCATGCCCTCCTGCTTCATTTCCTTTAAAGTATATGGGGCATGCTGTATAGTCACGAATAGTCGCTTTAGTTTCGGCACAGGCTTTAGTTAAAGCTTGCTCCGCATTGTCAATAATCACTTCCTCGCCAAAGGCATTAATAAAATGTTTAGTACGGCCGGTAATCTGGATGCGGTATGGCGAAAGAGAAGTAAATTTTATGGTATCACCAATCATATATCGCCATAAACCACCGTTTGTTGAAATAATGAGGGCATAGTTTTTATTCATTTCAACCTCATCTAATCCTAACGTTTTAGGGTTTTCGTCATGCAGGCACTCAAGCGGGAGAAACTCATAATAAATTCCGTAGTCCAGCATCAGGAGCATTTCTTCCGAATCAGATTGATCCTGAATACCAAAAAAGCCTTCAGAAGCATTGTAGGTTTCCATGTAGCACATGGTATTTGAAGGAATTAGCTTTTTAAACTGTTCGCGATAGGGTTTGAAGTTTACTGCTCCATGAAAGTATAATTCCATATTAGGCCAAACTTCAAGTAAATTACTTTTTCCGGTAATTTCAAGTACTCTTTTTGCCAGCACTATAAACCAGGTTGGAACCCCCGACATATTAGTGACATTCACATCTATAATGGCATGTGCAGTTTTTTCTATTTTCTCTTCAAAATTATCCAAAAGGGTTATGGCAAGGTCAGGTGTGCGTAAATACTCAGCCCAGAGAGGTAAATTTTTTAATATGACGGCAGAAAGATCGCCGTAGCTGGATTCCTGGTTTAAATGATTAATTTGACTGCTGCCGCCCAAAACGAGACATTTTCCGGTAAAGATCTGTGCGTCCGGCCGGTTATTGCAATATATGGAAAGAAGATCTTTTCCGCCCTTATAATGACATTCTTCAAGAGATTCATTACTAACGGGGATGAATTTGCTGCGGTCGCTGGTGGTTCCTGATGATTTGGCATACCACCGGATTTCTGAAGGCCATAGAATATTTTGTTCGCCCTTCATCATCCGTTCGATATAGGGTTTAAGTGAGTCGTAGGACTGTATGGGTACCCGTTCTTTAAATTGTTCCGATGTCAGGATAGATTGATAATCATACTTTCGGCCCCATTCGGTGTCTTGAGCAGCTGCAATAAGACCTTGAAACCATTCTGCCTGTACATCATGAGGATATTTAATGAAAAGCTCGATCTGGTGTATCCGCTTCTTCATTATCCAGGTAAATAAAGAATTTACAATCGTCATATAGTAAAGGCAGCTTATTTAAGTATTTTCTTTTTACGAAGTTCAAAATTTTGCCCGAGATAAAACTTTCTGGCCATTTCATTACCGGCAATTTCAGCGGGCGTTCCGGTTAACATAATTTTGCCTTCCGCAAGAAGGTAAGCCCTGTCAGTAATTGAAAGTGTTTCCTGAACATTATGATCTGTGATCAGGATGCCAATATTTTTAAGTTTTAATTTAGCTACAATGGACTGGATTTCTTCTACTGCAATTGGATCTACTCCGGCAAAGGGTTCATCCAATAAAATAAAATTAGGCTCGGCCGCCAGAGCCCGTGCAATTTCCGTCCGTCTTCTTTCTCCTCCCGAAAGGAGGTCGCCACGGTTTTTTCGAACCTTATCTAAGCTAAATTCATCAATCAATTCTTCCAGCCTGTTTTTCTGTTCTGCTTTGGAGAGGGATGTCATTTCCAATATAGCCAGAATGTTGTCTTCTACTGTTAATTTTCTAAATACCGATGCTTCCTGGGCCAGGTAGCCGATTCCTTTTTTTGCCCTGCGGTACATGGGGTCTTCGGTAATATCTTCATCCTCCAGAAAAACATGTCCTGAGTTTGGTTTTATCAGACCTACTATCATATAAAAAGAAGTAGTTTTTCCGGCACCGTTTGGTCCCAGCAATCCAACAATTTCTCCCTGGGAAACATGGAACGAAACATCATTTACTACGGCACGCTGTTTATACTTTTTTATCAGGTTTTCTGCTTTTAATATCATGAGTTGTGCAGCTTAATACGGCTTGATCCCTTTAATATTTAATTGTACTGATCTTTTTTCTTTCCATTCATTTTCTTCAATGGTATAACAAACATCAAATCGTCTTCCTTTGTTGAGAGCATCCAGATATTCGCTCAATCCAAATCCTATACATTCAAATAACGGGGAGTTATCCTGATGAACAGACATTTTAAGGTGCTTGTTACCCACTAAAGATGCACTGCCATATAATTTTACATCGCGGCTCAAAAATACGGGTGTCATATTAAGCGGCCCAAACGGGGCAAACTGGTTCAGAATACGTAAAAATTTAGCATTGATCTGGGATAATAAGATAGTGGCATCTATATTTATTTCCTGCTCCAATAACTCATCAGGTATAGATTGTGAAACCACCTCTTCGAAACGTTGCTTAAAAGCCGGAACATTCTCAGGTTTCATGGTAAGCCCTGCAGCATACTTATGCCCTCCAAACTGCTCCAGTAAGTCGCTGCATGAACTTAGCGCTTCATATAGATCAAAACCCATTACTGATCGGGCGGAACCTGCAACATGGCCGTTAGATTGAGTAAGTATTACAGTTGGACGATAGTAGGTTTCCGTCAGGCGTGAAGCTACAATTCCAATAACCCCTTTATGCCAGTTCTGATCATATAAAACAGTAGTTTTTTGGTTGATTAAAGCAATATCAGATTCTATCATTGCCAATGCCTGCTCAGTGATTTGCGAATCGTGCTCCCTTCTCTCTATATTTTTTAAATTAATAAGAGCCCCTCCGTCGCGGGCAAGATCATCATCATCAGCTATTAACAATTTTACAGCTTGTTTAGCATCATCAATTCGTCCAGCTGCATTTATACGCGGACCTATGGTAAATACGACGTCAGATATGGAATAGGTACTTCGTTTTCCTGAAACTTCCATAAGAGCGGCAAGGCCTTTACAAGGCTCAAAATTTAATCTTTGCAGACCGTACCAGCATAACACCCGATTTTCACCTGTTATTGGGACTATATCTGATGCTATGCTGACCGCCACAAGGTCTAAATAACAACGAATATTTTCAAACGAAATGTCAGTTTCCTGTGCATAAGCCTGAATAAGTTTAAAGCCAATACCACAACCTGATAATTCTTTGTATGGGTAAGTGCAATCGGTTCGCTTAGGATCCAGGACGGCCACAGCTGCTGGGAGACTATCACCAGGTGTATGATGGTCGCATATAATAAAATCAATATTTAGCTGATTGGCATAATCAATTTTATCCACTGACTTGATGCCACAGTCGAGCGCTATGATTAAATTAAACCCATTTTCAGCAGCATAATCTATGCCCTGTGTTGAAATTCCGTATCCCTCTTTATATCGGTCGGGAATATAGAAATCTATTTGATCGTAAATCTTTTTAAAAAAGCTGTATACCAGGGCAACAGCTGTGGTGCCATCTACATCATAATCCCCGTAAATTAATATCTTTTCCTGAGAAATTATAGCGTTTTTAATCCTTAGGATGGCTTTCTCCATATCCCTCATCAGAAAAGGATCATGGAGGCTGTTTAAATCAGGTCTGAAAAATGTTCTTGCATCATCAAAACAAGTAACGCCACGTTTAACCAATAGCTTAGCCAGGGTTTCTTCAACCTGTAAACATTGTTTTAGCTCATCGGCAACCTGCACATCAAAATCTCTCTCCACCCATCTTTTTTGCATATATTAGCAGTGTTTAAGGTGTAAATATACAGTTAATCGGCATTCCTGCCATCTTAAAATAGAGGATCCATTTTGAAAGCATTTCCACTATACGAAGGTTCATACTCAGTAGATAGTTCTAAGAAGTTTATTCCTTTTGATTCCCGGTTTCATGAGCGTAAGGACCGCCCTGCTTCCCTGTTTATTTATATTCAGCCCTTTCTTATTAAAACTGATCATGACCTTATTGTTGTAGATACCGGGCTGGGGTTTAACAATGAGCAGGGCGAATTCGTTCTCCATGAAAATATCCGTAAAGCCGGGTTCTCTCCTGGTGATGTCACGCTTGTGCTGATGTCTCATCTTCATTATGATCATGCGGGTGGTATGGTCAGAGATAATAAGGGTGTCATCGAACTTAGTTTTCCTAATGCCGAATATATAATACAACGCAGCGAGTGGGAAGCCGCTTATAGCAATCCATCTGATTCATATCATACAGATATTTTTGATGTTGTGCAACGAAGCGGCAGCATTCGTTTTGTGGAAGGAAACGGACAATTGAATGATGAAATATCTTATGAACTAACAGGAGGACATAGCGAGTTTCACCAGGTTTTTAAGATAAAATCCGATGAAGAAACTTATTTTTTTGGAGGCGATGTTTTGCCCGAACCCGAACAGCTGCTGCGGAAATTTGCTGCCAAATATGATTTTGACGGGCGCAAGTCTATGCAATTGCGTGAGGAATTTGGGAAGAAGGCAGCTGAAGAAAACTGGGTTTGCCTGTATTACCACGCGAAATCGCAGGCGATGAGCAGGGTTGCTAGTAATGAGGACAGCTTTACCATAATACCTCTAAATATCGACTAAGACCCCAATACTTAGAAAATTCTACTATTATTTGGTAACGTTATGGCCAAAGCAAGAAAAATATGTATTGGTTTAAGGATGTCTCACTTTTGTATTAACCCCCTAAAAGGCTGGACTAAATTATAAAAACAATTTAGAACCATTAAATTAGGGAATTATGAAAAAAGAAAGAAGATCCTTCAGTCCTGAAGATCGTCTGGCTCTCCTTCAGGAAGGCGATCGTGAAGG
>DATLXK010000045.1:0-4190 GCA_035575925.1 Sphingobacteriaceae bacterium | reverse complement strand
TTTATCGGTGGAAAGGCTCATGTTTATTTGTTAACTATTTGAATTTAAGATACTTAAATATACAAATAATTAATGACCTTTCCTCTTTGTTGTACAATTAATGTTCCCCTTAGTGCTGATTATTAATCGAACTCAGGTTATTAATTCTTTTTATTAGCATAACCTCCTGCAGCACTTTAATACATACCCCTAAAAAAATATTTAACGGTAAAGATCTCTCCGGATGGAAGGTACACGGAACAGAGAAATGGTATGTTGAAGGTGGAGCGCTGGTGTGTGAAAGTGGTCCGGATAAAAAATACGGGTATCTGTCCACTATAAAAGATTATAAAAATTTTATTCTCACTTATGAATTTAAACTTGAAGCGAATGGCAACAGTGGTGTCTTTATCCGGTCTGGCATCGATGGCACTAAGATCAGCGGATGGCAAGTAGAGGTGGCACCTCCGGGACGCAGCACAGGCGGAATTTACGAATCATACGGCAGAGGCTGGCTTATTAAACCTTCTGCAGAGAATGAAAAAGTTTTGAACCCCGATGGTTGGAATAAAGGCCGTATACAGGTTATTAACGATGAAATAACAACCTGGTTAAACGGAAAACAAATGGTTTATTTAAAAGACGATAAAATTGGCGAAGGGAAAGGTTTTATAGCGCTTCAAATTCACGATGGTGGTGGAATAAAAGTAAGATGGAAAAATATAAGTATCAAAGAAATAAACTAACCTTTTTCATAAATAATTATGATGAACAATAATCCTGAGTCTTCACGCAGAGGCTTTATTAAAAAGCTAGCAACTTCCACTGCAGCTGTTGCTGTAGGAACTAATGTATTTGCAACCTCAGTAGGGAATAGTGCTGGTCATTTTCAAATCCATAAAAGACACCTTCCAGGTATAAATGATAATATTAATATTGCCCTTATTGGTGCAGGAGGTATGGGAACACAGGATACCCTAACTGCATTAAAGGTGCCCGGTTTCAAATTAGTTGCAGTTTGTGATCTTTATGATGGCCGTTTGCAGGATGCTAAAAAAAGATTGGGACCTGATTTATACACAACCCGTAACTACAAAGAAATTTTAAACCGGTCCGATGTTGATGCAGTTATTGTTGCTACTCCAGATCATTGGCACCAACAGATCTCAGTAGATGCCATGCGGGCAGGGAAGCATGTTTATTGTGAAAAACCAATGGTTCATTCTATAACAGAAGGGCCAGCGGTAATAAAAGCTCAAAGAGAAACAGGAAAAGTCTTCCAGGTGGGAAGCCAGGGGGTATCTTCATTAGGGAATGAAAAAGCTAAAGAACTATTAAAAGATGGTGCTATAGGTGAACTAAACTTTGCAGAAGGTTTTTGGGCACGCCATTCTCCTACAGGGGCCTGGCAATATCCTATACCTGCTGATGCATCACCTGAAACTGTTGATTGGGAGACATTTATCAGCAATACCACTAAACGGCCTTTCGACCCTACACGCTTTTTTAGATGGAGAAATTACCGTGATTACGGAACGGGGATGTCAGGAGATCTGTTTGTACATCTTTTCTCAAGTCTGCATTTTATCACAAATTCATTCGGCCCCGAGAAAATTTACGCATCAGGAGGCTTACGTTACTGGAAAGATGGACGCGAAGTTCCCGATGTACTTCTTGGAATTTTTGATTATCCGCAGCAAGCTCAGGCTCATCCTGCTTTCAACCTCTCTTTAAGATGTAATTTTATCGACGGCACCAGTGGCACCACTTATTTAAAACTGGTTGGCAGCGAAGGATCTATGGATATTGGATGGGACAGTGTTACCTTAAAAAGAAATAAAACAGTAGCTTCAGATGATCCTTTCTTTATTGAACAAATGAAAAAAGCTGGAACACCGGTTTCAGGACGCAAACGGATTTTAGCTCCTGAAGAATACACGTTTACAGCAGAAAAAGGGTATATGGGAGGGCCATATGATCATTTTGTTAATTTTTCAAATGCGATTAAAAACAACGGCAAAGTAGCAGAAGATGCCATCTTTGGATATAGAGCGGCAGCTCCGGCTCTTTTATGTAACGATAGTTATAACAATGACAGAGCTATTTTATGGAATCCCGAAAAAATGCAGATAATAAAAAACCAACTAATAATGATGACGAATTTTCTCAGAAACTCCACCCTTGTATTAATGGCATTATCTATTATTTCATGTTCCGCTAGTAAAACAAGTGGAAGTAAGGATTCGGTAGTTGCAAAAGGCGTGACTGCACCCGGTACATCTAAAAGCCTTTTTGATGGCAAAACCCTTGCAGGATGGCATGGTTTCAACAAAACTGGAGATGTTAAGAACTGGACGATTATAGACGGAGCTTTAGTTTGTCTTGGAGCAGCGAAAGGAGATACCGGGGGGGATCTGGTTTCTGACAAGGAATATGAAAACTTTGAATTAAGCTGGGACTGGAAAATTGACAACGGCGGGAATAGCGGTGTGATGTATCATGTGGTTGAGAACTCAAAATATAAAGGTCCTTATGAGACAGGTCCCGAATACCAAATGATTGATGATATCGGTTATCCGGGTAAACTGGAAGCCTGGCAATTAACAGGTGCTGACTATGCTATGAACCTTACAAATGATAAGAAAAAGCTAAAACCAATAGGTAATTGGAATTCCAGCAAAATTCTATATAATAAAGGGCACGTGGAGCATTGGCTAAACGGTGAAAAAATAGTAGAATTTCAGGCCGGCGACAATAAATGGCAAAAAGAGAAAACTGAAGGTAAATGGAAGGATTATCCTGATTATGGCCTTGCAAAGTCCGGAAAGATAGCCTTACAAGATCATGGTAACAAAGCCTATTTCAAAAATATTATGATAAAAGAATTGTAACCAAAGGAGGAGCTAATTAAGCCCCTCTTTTGGTTTAATTATCCTGCTATCCAGCTGAATTTATATTCCAACGAAGGCTCTTTCATCCGCTCAGCAACACGCATTAGCCTATCGGGAAGTTTCATTAAATAATCCCTTGCCTTTTCCCCGGCTTCATCAAGATCACGCATACTTTCAATCTGCCAGTCATTAAGTAACTGCTTCATAATATCTACATAATCAACCGCAGTATATACACCAAGACGCTGAGCAGCATCTGTAAAATGACCGAATGTTTGACCAATGTTTAATCCTACTTCGCGCAAGAAGTGAGCTGGCATTACAATTTTCTGGCGCATCATATCTTCAAATGCCAGTATTGCCTCATTTGGATCTACTTCGAAGATCTTAACCATAAAATCTTTATATGCTTTGGCATGACGGGCTTCGTCAGAAGCAATAACACCACACATTTTTGAAAGCAGCGTATCACCATCACGTTTAGCTAAAGAAGCAACTCTTCTATGTGAAACATTTGTAGCAAGCTCCTGGAAGCTGGTATATATAAAATTCCTGTATGGGTCATGACCAGTACCTATGTCAAACCCATCAGCGATAAGGTATTGGGTAGATATTTCCATCTGGCGCATATCTACACGTCCTGACAAGTATAAATACTTATTAAGCAGATCTCCATGTCGGTTTTCTTCCGCAGTCCAATGACGTACCCATCTCATCCAACCTCCCTGTTCGTCTCTGGAAATATCATCTACCATACTTAGCCAGGATTCATAAGTAGGAAGAGCTTCTTCAGTGATCGTATCTCCAATCAAAACAGCCATAAGATCGTAAGACAATCCCTCCGCATTACCTTGTAATTCACGTATACTTTCAAAAAAATCTTCTCTTGTAGAATCTGGCAAAAAATCCGACGGCTGCCAATTAGTATCAATAGGTTTTAAATATTCATGCATTTTTTCAAGCATATGCTTTTCAATATGCGTCATCACTTCTCTTCGGGATCCTATACTAATGTTCATATGTTATTTGATACAAATATACAATTTTCAGGCATGTTTTTGAAATCTGGAAAAAATGCTATTGTTAAGACAGTTACCTATATATGATTGTTTATTTTTTAATAAATTAACACAGATATCAGCCATCTTCATGAATATGATACTTTATTGTAATTCTTTATTAATACCCCACCAAAAAAGCCCTTAACGTGGGTTACACGCAAGGGCTTTAGGGTCTAAGACCTGCTTTAAGCAGATATAAGATTGGGCACCGACCTACTCTCCCACCTGTTACGGCAGTACCATTGGCTCTGGCGGGCTT
>DATLXK010000044.1:0-7819 GCA_035575925.1 Sphingobacteriaceae bacterium | reverse complement strand
TTTAATGACCTATCTTGATCTGTTTAAATTCCTGAAAAACCCGGATGGTCACTGGGGCGATTTGAACAATATCAATCAAGAACAATTATCCCTGTTTCAGACATAGGGGGAGGTTCTTTTACCAAAATCTAAAAATCATCTCTCTAATAGGACACGGCCTTCGTTTTTTATAACTTTATTCTTTTACCGGACAGCAATGATATTTTATATACTGTACTTGCAATACTAATACCTTGCGCCAAATAGCCGGATCAATTTTATAGTAATAAACAGTATATTAGCGACCATTTTTTGTAAACAATTAAAAAGAGTAATTTTGATGGGACTATGAGGCAGTATAAGCACAAAACAGTCTTATTGATAGACGACAGCTATATAGATAACTTGATAAATCGCAAGATACTCGAGAATAATCATTTCGCTGAAAATATTGTCGTAATTGATTCTCCGAAAAATGCCATTATTTTTATGCAGGATCGGATAAAAGACAATCAAAATCTCCCGGAGATTATCTTTCTGGATCTTAGAATGCCCGGGATGTCAGGTTTTGATTTCTTAAAAGAATTACAATCTATTATAGGTTTAAAAGATGTGCAGGTTAAAATTTACATCCTGTCGTCATCACTTGACCCCACAGACCTTCGTAAAACAGAAGAAAACCACCTTGTTTCACGCTTTATTGGCAAACCGCTTACTAATAAAATTCTAGAAGAAATTTAACATGATTTTAGTTGCTGATAGTGGATCCTCGAAAACCGACTGGATATCCTCTCTTCCTGTTGGTGGCAAATTTGAGTTTGCAACAAACGGGATGAATCCCTTTTTTTTGTCTGAAAAAGAAATTGTAAAGATCCTCCTCAATAATGCAGAGGTTCAGAAAATATCCCTGGATGTCCGCGAAATATACTTTTTTGGTGCGGGTTGTTCCAATCCCGACAGACGTGAAGCAGTTAGTAATGCGTTATCACAGGTTTTTAAAAATGCATTTGTAAACGTAGAAAGCGATCTTCTGGGATCTGCGTATGCCACGTGCGGAAATAATCAGGGAATGAGTTGTATTCTTGGAACTGGTTCAAACATTACATTTTACGATGGGCACAAGGTAATAGATGGCATGCACGGCCTGGGCTATATTCTTGGTGATGAGGCAGCTGGCACGTATTTTGGCAAAAAACTTATCACCAGTTACTTGTATGGTACTATGCCTGCTGAACTTCAAAAAAATTTTAATGAAACTTATCATATCAATAAAGAAATAGTAATTCAAAACCTGTATCAAAAACCATCTCCTAACTTTTACCTGGCCTCATTTTCAAAATTTATGAGTGCTAATAAAGAACATACATTCATTATAGATTTGCTGCAACGCGGATTTAAAGAGTTTATAAAAGATATACAATCATACCCGGATCATAAAAAATATAATTGCCATTTTGTTGGTTCAATAGCTTATACTTTTCAGGATATTTTAAGAACTGTGTGCAACGAACATTCAATTACTATTGGTAAAATACTTAAAAAGCCCATAGATGAGCTGTTCAATTTTATTATATTAAGAGAAAACAGGATTGCTCAGGAATCTTAGTATATATTCTAATACAGATGTAAAATTGGCAGTAGAGATAATATCAGGTCATACCTAAACCCACCACATCGCCAATAATTATTAAAGCGGGGTAAGTAATACCGCTTTTCTCAGCTAAGGTTAACAAGTCTTTCACCTTTCCCTTTACCACTTTTCGCTGTGGAAGAGAAGCATGTTGAATAATTGCAGCAAGCGTTTCGCCTTTTCCGGCAGAAATGTAAGTTTCAGATATTTCGGCCATTTTTCTCATACCCATATATATTATCACTGTGGCATTACTTTGCATAGCTAACTTAAGATCTGTAGACAAGCTGCCGTCTTTTTTTGTACCTGTAACTATCCAAACACTTTCGCTAACTGCACGATGAGTTAATGGAATATCGTCAAACCCGATAGCTTGCATACTACTTATACCCGGAATATAATGAGTAATTATGCCTTCCTGGCGTGCAAACAAAATTTCCTCAAAGCCTCTTCCGAATATAAAAGGATCACCACCTTTCAGCCTGACAATCAGGCCTCTTTCTTTGGATTTTTCTTTAATAAGCTTATGAATGGTTTCTTGCGGAGTATATTCACCATATGGCTGCTTGCCAACATAAATATGCTCGCAATGTGCAGGGGTAAGCTCTAACAATTCCTTATTAGCTAAATTATCATATAATACCACATTAGCCTTTTGCAAGATCCTATATGCTTTTATAGTAATCAGTTCCGGATCTCCGGGCCCTGCACCTATTACATATAATTCAGGAATTATAACATCTTTTTTTAGCATACACCTAGATTACTATACCGAAGCATAGCATGCTTCAAATATAATTATGCAAATTTTAATAGGTTTAATTCTCACGCATTATATATTTGATTTAAGTAAAACATAAATTTTCGGATAATTATAACCGATTATAACTTATATGAAACCTATTATAACGATTGAATATTGCCCAAAATGCAGATGGATGCTGCGAGCTGCTTACATGGCACAGGAGTTATTAACCACCTTTGAGAATGATTTAGGAGGAGTGCTTTTAAAGCCGGGTGATATAAACGGGCGATATGTGATCAGCATTAATGATATTAAAATATTTGACCGGAAGGAAGCAACCCGGTTTCCGGAAATTAAAGAGCTGAAACAGCTCGTTCGCGACCAGGTAAATCCTACTAAAGATCTGGGACATTCAGAAAATAAAGACTTGTTGTAAATATACCATACCGAATACCTAGCTTTTATCTACATGTTTATAATGGGCGGCAGCATATCTATCGCCAGTATCCGGAAAATCAGATAAAAGTTTACTAATACTAACCAAATCAGCCTGAGTTAATTTAATATTTACAGCCCGGGCGTTATCAAGTAAATATTTTCTCTTCTTAGTTCCCGGTATAGGTATGATGTTTTCGCCCTTTTCAAGTATCCAAGCCAAAGCCAGTTGAGCAGCCGTGCAATTTTTTGATCTGGCAAGTGCCTCAAATCCTTCAGAAAGATTTTTATTGTTTTGAATATATACTTGCCTGATAGCGCGGTAAGGTTTTTCGGAAATCATTATCAGACAGCAAATTAACATTAAGAGTATTGGTTATTAACCCTCTTACTAATGGACTGAATGCAATAAAAGAAATACCAAGCTGTTTACATAAGGGAATCATTTCTTTTTCCGCATCCCTGGTTAGCAAAGAATATTCATTTTGCAAGGCGCTAATGGGATGTATACGATGAGCTTTCCGGAGGGTGTTTGCTGAAACCTCCGATAGTCCCAGGTAACGTATTTTACCTTCCTTTACCAGTTCAGACATGGCGCCTACCATCTCCTCTACAGGTACATTTGGATCAAGGCGATGTGCATAATACAAATCAATAACATCGATTTGTAACCTTTTCAAACTTGCTTCAACCGCTTTTTTCATGTAAGCTGGCGAACAATTTAAAGTTGTGGTCTTAGTATCCGGATTTGTGCTGAACCCAAATTTTGTAGCAATGAAAATACTATTCCGGTTCCTCTTTAAAACCTTTGAAATTAATTCTTCATTTTTTCCATCCGCATACATATCAGCCGTATCCCAAAAATTGATTCCTATAGCTAATGCTTTTTCTAATGTGGCAATAGATTCTTCATCATTAGGTTCACCATAAGCATGGCTCATACCCATACACCCCAGTCCGATTGCAGAAAGCTGAATATTTGTATTCCCTAATTTTCTGTACTCCATATTTATCAGTATCAATGCCTAAAATAAAGATATTTCAATGTGACGGCATTAACCAATTGGAATCACATTGAACGTACATTTTAAGCTTAGCTTAGGCTGAAAAACGCCATTTGTAGGATTAAGTTTTCATCAAACTTATTTTCTCACCTTTCCAATCAGGAAATAAGATTTTATCATTACTGATGCTTAAGTGTTTTCCTGCCACTTCGCTGAACACGCTTCTAAAATCAGTGGTTACGGCTAAGTCGCGGCCATCCTCCAGGTTATCTACTGACAGTGGTGCTACCTTTCCGTGTACCATTCCACCTTTAACATCGTTTCCTAAAATAAAGTTGCATGAGGCGCGGCCGTGATCTGTACCACCGGTACCGTTCTGGCGAACCGTACGCCCAAATTCGGTCATCGTCATAACTGTTACGTCATCCTGAAGTGTTCCCATATCTGTCCAGAACGCCATCATACTCTGACTTAAATCGTTCACATTCCGGGCAAATACTCCGGTATCAGTGCCCTGATTAAAATGCGTATCCCAACCGCCTGATTCCGCAAAGGCAACTTCCAGTCCTACATCCATTTTAATCAACTGGGCAATTTGTTTTAATGAATTACCTAATGAACTGATCGGATATGAAGCATTATTTGCAGGTCTGTAATTTTTAGTGTCCGTTTTTTGAAGCATTTTAACTGCATCAAAACTTTCTTTTCCTGTTTCTTTTAATAACCCGGAGGAAGTTTGATCGTATAAGTCCTCGAAACTTTTTGCAGCCATATTAGCTCCTTGCTGGTTACCCTTTAACTGGATATTAAAATCCTGCAGGCTATTAATGGCAACAGCCGTGTTATCACCATACAAAGATCGCGGCATGGAAGAAGTTAAACTAACTGCCTGAAAGGGAGTTGCAGCCTCATGACCCAGCAAACCTACTGCTCTGTTTAACCACCCACTGGCAGTACCTTTATTAAACGGAGTTCCGGATTCCATATAATCCTGAGCATCAAAATGCGAGCGTGTTGTATTTGGTGATCCTATACCGTGTACAATTGCAAGTCGGTTCTCCCGAAACATAGGTTCAAAAGCATTCAGCGACGGATGCAGCCCAAATCGTCCGTCTAAATCAATAAGTGGTTTAGTTTTACTTGCTTTAGCAGCAGACATAAATAAAGTTGGCCTTGCGGCATTTAAATACTGGTCGGTAAAGGGTGTAACTGCCATTAGGCCATCCATAGCACCCCGCTGAAATATACATACCATTATCTTTTTACGCTTAAACAAACCCGGAGATTTTACCCCTGCTACCGCATTAGCTAAAAATGCAGGCATACCGCCAATTCCGATACCAAATAATGCCAGGCCACCAGCCTTTACAAATCCTCTTCTTGTTGTCATGAATGCTCTATTAAGTTTTATTTACGTTGAAATTCCGGCGATCCAATAATTACACCCACAACCTGAGCCAGCATAGAATTATTTCCAATTGATGATTGCATGTCTGCATATTTATTTTTACCCTTTGCTTTTGCTTTATAGGATTTTCCATTCAATTTTTCAGCTTTCTGATCATTTCCCATTATTATCGCATCTTCATTCACCATCATGGCGGGTTTTTCTGTAACTACTGACTTATTAGCTGCTTCCTCCACTTTTGCTACCAGGGTAGGATCGTTTAGCATGGGTGTTAAACGTTTGATGGTTTCGCTTAAATCACGCTCAGGCATAATTATTTTACTATAGGTAAGTAGAGCTGCAGCAGAGCTTTCAGGTTCGCGATTATGATTTAAATTACTTAAATTAATATGAACACCAGAAATTCGTTGAGATGCAAGGGCTAACCCAAAGTTCATTCTGTTAAGCAATGCACCTGTATTAATCCAATATTGTGCTTTGTCCGGGAAGCCTGTTGGTGCCTGGTAATAGTACAACCTTTGACCCATTTTTGCTATCCATGTATATAATTGGTAAGGTTGGGTTATTTCTGCATTTAAGCTTCGTACCGCACTTATAGCTAGTTCAAAGGGCGATTTAGTCTTTTCACGCAATGCATCTTTTGACCAAAACTCGGGTGCTGAAGCCATGGTTATTAATACCTGTTTAATATCTCCACTTTTCTCAAAAGTTTTAGCCATTTTATTCACCAGACTTTCAGGAGGATTATCGCTTACAAAACGTATTGCTATCTTTCTGGAAATGAATTTTGCAGTAGATGAATGATAGGCAAGTATTTTCAGCAAATCCACCCCCTCTTCGTATCCTACGCCTGCCGGAAAATGTTTTCCCAATACCTTTTTTTCCTTAGTATCATGGCGGTTAGCTGCAAATAGAAAATCACCATTATGAACAAAACCACGTTTTTTTAACGCATTTTGGTCTAACCCGCCTAATAATTGTTTTGCGGCAGAACCATAGCCTTTATCACTCATTGGATAAATCGTCCAGCCAGTTAAAACCCGGGCAGCCTGTGTAACATCCTGCTGGGTATATCCTCCATCCACGCCCAGTGTATGAAGTTCCATTACTTCCCTGGCATAATTTTCATTTAAACCCTGAATCTTCTTAGATTTCTTTATTTTTTCCATCTGGCGATCAGCTTTTGGACTTTGCATCTGCAATCGGGCAGCTTGACGCTGATTGCCTGAAGCCTTTCCCATTTCTTCGTTGATACCCATACTACTGAAATTATCAAGGTACATTAACATAGCCGGCGATTGGGCTGTTGCTATTAATATATCTTCAAATTTGCCAAGAACATGCGGCCGTATCACATCACGCTCATAAGCGGGAATAAGCTCCGCACATTGGTTTTTATTAAGCGAAACATTAAAGTGATTAAACCAGAAATCGGTTAATAACTCTTGTAACTGATTATTTGAATAAGCAGCCCGCAATATTTTTTGGTTTATAAACTGGCTGTAAAGCTCCTGTTGGGGCTTAAACCCCTTTTGCTTCATGTAAGCCATTAGCTTACTTCTATAAGCTGATTTATCTGTTTTATCGCGTGCTGCCACATCAATAGTACCGTCGGCAATAGCCATCCGTAACACCTGGTTTGCTTTAGGATAGTTATTCATAACTTCTGCATTACTGAGTTGCAGAGCATCATATTTGCTAAGCATATTGTTAACTGAATCGTCGGGCAACTTTGCTTCTAATTGCTTTAAAAGCCATTTCTCTAATCCTATTTTGATCACAGCATCTACATCTGTTGAACGCGGACCATAAGTGAAACGGCTCAATAAATGTGCGGCGGCCTGGCGCTGGCTTAAGCCAACCTGCTTGTAAGGCAGGGTGAAAGTGGCATTATTTTTATCATTCGTTTGAAACGATGAAAATAAAAATATACCCATTAAAAGTATGGTAAAGCGACAATAAAAGGTATTAAGATTTCTCATGCCCTGTTGGTTATGAGAATATGACTAAGAAAATTAAAGAAGGATTAATTTCTTTAATGTTTTAATAACCTGAGTTCGATTAATAATTAGGGATAAAAAGGCAAAAAACATACAAAAAAGGAGAGTAAAAAAGGTAATATTCAGCATTATTTTATATATTTAAGTATCTGAAATTCAAATATATAGATAAATAAAACATGAATATTACCACTGATAAAGTTACAGAAATTTTCTATCTTACTGATGAGTTTTGTAAAGAATTTAAAGGCGTTATAAGCGCTTCTATGCTAGGGAATACCTAAACGGAAGCCCCGTATGTCTGAGAGCGAAGTAATTACCCTGATGACCCTCTTTCATTCAGGCAGTTTTAGAAATATGAAGCACTTTTATCAGCACTATGTACAAAAACATCTGCAATCAGAATTTCCAACTACAGTATCCTATAACCGTTTTACTGAACTGATGCAATCATCTGTTTAACCCATGACTATATTTCTGAAAACATGCTGCCTGGGTGAGTGTACAGGTATCTCTTTTATTGATTCTACCCCTATCAGAGTATGTAAAAATAAACGGATCAAACGTAATCGGGTATTTAAAGACACAGCCAATGTGGGTAAATCAACGATGGGCTAT
>DATLXK010000043.1:0-4702 GCA_035575925.1 Sphingobacteriaceae bacterium | reverse complement strand
TTTATACTGCTTTATTAGTAATGATTGTGGTTACTTCAGCAAGTGGTAAAAAAGTTCTTTCATCTAAAAGATATCCATTCCCTTTTTCACAAAAATGAACTTTTAAATTTTCAACACTGATCGGATTGCCTTCAGGAATATCAGCAATATTATTATGCCGGATATCATAGCCGTCAATAATAATAACCAACCCACTGCCTATGGCTTCCATTTTATTTCCTTCTGTGATCAACATACCAGTATCTTCTCCCAATCCAATACCAAGGCATTGCGGATTTGAGGCAATGGCCTGCACCAGCCTGCCAAACCTTCCACGCTTTTCAAAATGACTATCAAATATTACATCATCCATAAATCCCAGGCCGGTAGTAATTTTTACTTCCCCTTTTAAATGTGCTCTTGCAGCATTCCCTTCATAAATCATTGTGTTGCTCATCGCCATGGCTCCCGCAGAAGTTCCTGCAATAACAAAATTTTCCTCATCCTGGTATCTCTGTAAAATAATTTGTAAAATCTCTGTGCCGCCAAAGGTTGCAGATAATCGCAATTGGTTACCGCCACTAAACATAACGGCCCCGCAATTACGTATGCGTTCAATATATTCAGTATTCATGGCGTCTGCACGGTTCCGTATCGGCATTATACCGATATTGGTACAACCGATCTTTCCAAAAGCATTAAGGTAATTTTCACCTACTTCGTAAGGTATCATGGAAGCGGTAGTAATTACTTCCATTTTTTTATCAGGGCCACCGGCTTCTTCAACTATCCGGCGAAGAATGCCTAACTCAAAAAAATTAAGATTACTACGGACAATCTCTCCTTTTTCAAGGTCTACGCCTTTGTCTTCGGCGCCACCTATTGCAAAAAGTTTTCCCAGAGGGTGTTGCTGCATTAATTTAATTTTCGTGAAAACAGCATTGATTATTATTATATTAGTTTATGGTATGCAACGCTGTTGAAAAAAAATTGCAATACAAAGGTAACGGGAAATGAGTAAAAAACTAATTGAAATACATGCTGTATTTTTAGCGCTAAAAATAGCTAACTTGAAAATTTATAAGGGTATAAAATATATCAATCTAATTTATGAAGATAGTAGAGATTAAAGTTTTAAAAGGACCAAATTACTGGAGCATAAGAAGGCAAAAGCTGATTCAGATGAAATTAGATCTGGAAGAAATGGAGCAGAAACCTTCCAACAAAATTGCAGGTTTTAAAAATAAACTTGAAAAACTTTTACCCAGCCTTTATGAACATCGTTGCAGCGAGTTGGTGCCGGGGGGCTTTTTAATGAGAGTGGAGGAAGGTACATGGATGGGCCATATTATTGAGCACGTAGCGCTGGAATTGCAAACCCTTGCCGGTATGAATATGGGTTTTGGGCGCACAAGAACTACCGGAAAAGAAGGCGAGTATTATGTTGTATTTGATTACATGGAAGAAGAAGCTGGTGTATACGCTGCAAAAGCTGCATATAATTTAGTGAAAAGTTTAGTTGATGACAGTGAGTATAATCTTGATGAGGATGTACAAAAATTAAGAGAGATCCGTGAACAAACCAGGTTAGGCCCATCAACTGCAAGTATTGTAGAAGAAGCAGAAAAAAGAGGCATCCCTTATATAAGATTGAACAAGCAAAGTCTTATTCAACTTGGATATGGAATTCATCAAAAAAGATTTCGGGCAACAATCGCAGGCTCTACATCCTGCATTGCAGTAGATATTGCAGGGAATAAAGAAGAAACAAAAAATTTATTGGGCGCTGCAGAAATTCCTGTACCTAAAGGCAGAATAATTTATAGTAATGAAACAGCACAAGATGCAATTGATGCGGTAGGATTTCCCTTTGTTATAAAACCCATTAACGGCAATCATGGAAGAGGTATAACAACAGATATTACAAATATTGATCAGGCAGAAAAAGCGTTGGCAGCGGCACGACAATTAGGCCGCAACGTTATTTGTGAAAAATATATTACAGGCTTCGATTTTAGAGTGCTTGTTATTAATTACAAATTTATTTGTGCCGCTTTGCGAACACCTGCTGCTGTTACAGGAGATGGAGAACACTCCATACAGTGGTTGGTAGATGAAGTAAACAAAGACCCACGAAGGGGCTATGGGCATGAAAAAGTATTAACCCAAATTAAAGTTGATGATTTCACACAAAAAATGCTGCAGGACAAAGGTTACACCTTAGAAACAGTTCCGGCAAAAGATGAATTGGTATTATTAAAACCTACAGCTAATCTTTCTACAGGCGGCACATCTACTGACGTTACAGATGAAGTTCATCCGGTTAATATTTTTTTAGCTGAACGCATTGCAAAAATTATCGGTTTAGATATTTGTGGAATTGATATAATGGCTACAGATTTAAAAACTTCTTTATTTGAAAATGGAGGGGCAGTGTTGGAAGTTAATGCAGCACCGGGTTTTAGGATGCATGTTGAGCCCTCAGAAGGTATACCAAGAAATGTTGCAGAACCACTTGTAGATATGTTATATCCCAATCGTGCAAATGGAAGAATACCTATAATTGCAGTTACCGGAACTAATGGTAAAACAACTACCAGCCGGCTTATTGCACATATTTGTAAAACTGCAGGATACAAAGTTGGTTTTACAACATCTGACGGAGTATATATTCAAAACCAAATGATGATGAAGGGAGATTGCACCGGGCCCAGAAGTGCAGAGTTTGTTTTAAAAGATCCCACAATTGATATGGCAGTCTTAGAATCTGCCCGCGGAGGAATTTTAAAAAATGGATTAGCTTTTTCAAATTGTGATATTGGTATCGTTACCAACGTTACTGCAGATCATATTGGCTTAGGTGGAATTCATAACCTGGATCAAATGGCGCAGGTAAAAGCTGTTGTAGCTGAAACAGTTTTTAAACATGGCTATACGATTTTGAATGCAGATGATGACAGGGTATATGCAATGAAAAAAACATTGAATTGTAATATTGCATTATTCAGTATGGATGAAAATAGTAAACGTATAAAAAAACATTGCGGAGTTGGTGGTATTGCAGCTGTTTTCGAAAATGGATACGTAACAATAATGAAAGGCAACTGGAAGATTAGAATTGAAAAGGTTGTAGATATACCAATAACATTTGGTGGTAAAGCATCACATAATATTATGAATACGTTACCTGCTATACTTGCCGGTTACCTTTTTAAAAACATTAAAGTTGAAGACATACGAACTGCCTTGCACAATTTTATCCCATCGTCATCTCAAACGCCTGGCAGATTAAATTTGTTTCAATTTAAGAATTTTAAATTCCTGGTTGATTTTGCTCATAATCCTGCAGGGCTAAATTTATTGTGTGACTTTGTGAATCAGCTTAACAGTACTTATAAAGTTGGAATAATAAGTGGCACCGGGGATAGAAGAGATGATGATATCAGGGAAATTGGGAGAATTTCTTCCAGGAATTTTGATGAAATAATTATAAGGCAGGATAAAAACTTAAGAGGACGTACTGCTGATGAAATTGTAAATTTATTAGTGGAAGGAATTAATGAGAGTAAAACCAGCGATATTCCATTAACAATTTTGCATAAAGAAGAAGAAGCAATTTTATATGCATATAAAAATGTAAAGCCCGGAGCTATTATCACCATCATGTGTGATGTAATACCTGTTGCGCTTGATTTTATTAAAAACCTTAAAGAAGAAGAAGACCGCAATTAGCTTTATTCTCATCTTCTATAGTTTTCACAACCATTATCTAAAAATACCCGTACATTGAGTATATCTCCAGGTAACGCCTGTGGAATGCTATTCAAAAATTTTTAACCAATCAATCTATCATGAACAAAAAATTATTTATTACAGGAGTTGCATTTTTAATTGGCGCATCCGCGCTAACTACAATGCCTTCTTGTAACTCAACAGAAACCAATAAATCAAACAGCACTATGACATCTAATGATACAACACAGGCAAAAGCCCTAACACCCAAAGGACCGAAACCCCAGTGGGCGCCTAACATTACTCCTGAAATGCAGACAGTTATGGAGAAATTAGAAAGCTTTGGTACACCACCATTACCCACCTTAACCCCGGCTGAGGTCCGAACAAAACCTTCGCCTGCAGATGCTGCAATGGCGGTAATTAAAGAAAATAACATCCCTATACCCCCGCCGCAATGTGATACAACCGGAAAAGATATACCTGTTAATGGTGGTACTATTCACCTAAGAATTTACACCCCTAAAACAAATATGGATTCATTCCCTGTGATAGTTTATTATCATGGCGGAGGATGGGTAATTGCAAATCTTGATACTTATGATGCTTCTGCAAAAGCAATGTCAGAGCAAACAGGCGCAATAGTAGTATCAGTAGCGTACAGGCAGGGTCCTGAGTTCAAGTTCCCCACTGCTCATAATGATTCTTATGCTGCCTATCAGTGGGTATTAAAAAATGCAGCATCTATAAAAGGCAGTAAACAAATTGCGTTGTTTGGCGAAAGTGCCGGTGGTAACCTTGCTGCTTCGGTAAGTATGATGGCGAGAGATAATAAGATTGCGATGCCGGTTTACCAGGTACTTGTATATCCTATTGCAGGTAATGATCTTAATACTGAATCTTACCAAAAAAATGCAAATGCCAAGCCATTGGATAAGGGATTAATGCAATGGTTTTTTGATAATTATTTGCCGAATCCTGCTGCAGGAAA
>DATLXK010000042.1:0-3267 GCA_035575925.1 Sphingobacteriaceae bacterium | reverse complement strand
ACAATGGGTTGTAGTACATTTGATCAGTTATTTTGTCTGCCTCACTTTGCGCACTTTTTGTGCCATTGTGGGGCTTTTTTATAACTGTTCACATCTTACAACCCAATGTGGGTAAGTGTTTGAAATTATCGGGAAGACCCTTTGAAGCGTTCGAAATTATATCATTTCATTAAGCCCTGCGGCCCACTGACCATATAAGCCGATGATGCTTTGAGTATGATCCTGAATATTTTTATTATTCAACATCTATAGCCGAAATAATTTTTTAGCATTTTCAAACAATAGCTTTCTTTCAATTGATTTGTTTGCAGAAAGCCTGCGGATAGCAGCAATTGTTTGGGTACCCTGGCATTCAGGTCCCTGGCCTATCCTGTCTGAACAATCGCTTCCATATATAAGTTTATCCTGGTGACGCTGAAGAAATGCCTTAGCGTGATCCTCATCTCTTGTAAAGAAATTTAACCCCGAACCGGCAGAAAGGTCTGCAAACATATTAGGATAATCACTTAGCAAGCGGTCGGTCCATCCACCAGCAGTAACCTTAGTTTTAGGATAAAGGATGCTTTGATCTTTGTGATTTTTGTCAACATTAGCCCACCACGTTTGTGCATGCCCAAGAAAGTTTACTTTAGGATATTTCTTCAGCATTTTGTGAAACTTCTTAAAGCTGTAATTGTATTTTTTAAATTGCCAATGCATCAACACAGGTACATCATAAGCTTCAGCAAGCTTATATATTTTTTGCAACGGCTTAGCGTCACATTCAACGCCAAATTTTAGCTCACCAATCACTTTTGCACCAAGCTTTAAATACTTTTCTATTTCAACTGCAGCCCCCGATACGTCGGGAACTTCACAAGCGCCGAAAGTAAATTCATCCGGGTGATCCTGAGCAAACTTGTAACAAGCATCATTGCCGCCGGCTTCTGCTTCCAGCCCATTAGATTCTCCGTAATGTGTAGATGCTGATATTACTGGCCTGCCCGCCGGCAATAGTATTGTGGTGGTGATGCCCATGGCACGTTGATGAGCCAGTAAGAGTTGGTCATTACGTCGGCTATAATGTGTATGCTGATGGATATCAATAATCGGTTCGTTTTCCCCCGGCTCAACGGTTTGTGCCTGAGGCAGCAAGTTTGCAAATAGTGAAGATGAAACCGCCATGCCAAACGAGGCTCCCAGACAAGCAATCGAATTATGCTTTATAAACCTGCGTCTTGAATATTCCTTATCCGACATATAAAAATTAAAAATGGATTTAATTTTATTTATCCTGGCGGGCTGCCCAATAAGTACAATAACCGGCAGAATAGACCGGTCCTTTAAAAAGCATACACTTTCCGCACTGGTCATTTGCAGGGGGTGGCAGCCATAAATTGCAATTTTTGCAAGTCCTATCTTCTATCGGCGATTCCTTTACATAGCCCAATTTTTCCCGGGCTTTTAGATCAGTTTCACTAACCCCTGAAAAATCACTGCATGAATCAGGATCTGTTGCATTTTTATCTTCTTTAATAGTTGACTTTTTTTGATCGCAACCATTCAACACAATCCCAATTCCTAACAAAGCCGAACTGAGAAGAAAATATTTATGGATAAATTTTCGCCTGGAATATGCGCCATTCATTTTCGTTAGTTTATAAAGTTATCTATTCTTGATCAATCGGGGAAAAGCTATAATGATGGTTTGTTACTTTATTGATCTTTTTACCTGAAATTACAAGCCATCATTAGTGTAACAATCTCTTTAATTCATCAACAGCATCCCTTGTTTCTTTCCCGGAACTTGCTTGAATGTTTTGTAATACACTGTCCAATTGCGGGTCTTTTGCCGGCTTGGTTTTCAATTTCTTCAAACCTTCGTTTAAACCGGTTAACGCAGCAAGCAGCCACTTGTTTTCATTTTTCATTGAAGGCCGGGATACCAGTGCCAGCAGTTGATTTATCTCTGTCGGATTGTTACGAAAGCCAACTATATAAGAAAAATCTTCCAAAAAAGAAACTTTGTGTTGCTTGTATTCCTGGAAAAAACCTTTATTAATAATGAAGTCTAGCAACTGGAGAGATGATCCGTCGTTAGCGCTTAAAACAGCGGTCCTGAACCAGGGATCGCTGCTATGTTTTTGCAAAACTTCAGAGAAGGCTGGCATTAATTGTTGGCTTTTAAATTCTCCCAAACTTAAAACTGCCTGTAAAGCAACACGGGCAATAGAATCTTTCGTTGCCTCTAATACTAAAGGCATAAGTTCCTGATAGCGTTCAGCAAGGATAAGACCGTTTTCTCTTACGTTCGGGTCAGTATCTTTAACAGCCTGGTTAATCAGTGATGCGTTAAGCGAATTAAGCCCTTCTAAAACATATAAAGCATGAAGGCGTGCGGCTGGATCTTTATGTGTTGTAAATAGCGATTTTACCGATGGAATAACGGATACATCCTGCCGTTCCAGCAAAAGCCTTTGTGCGTGTATAGCCCACCACTGGTTGGAGGATGCAAGTAACTCAACCAATTGTACACTTTGCCTATTTTTCAGATTAGGTAATGCAGCTTTTGCAGACCTGCCTTTTTTCGGCACAATTCTATATATTCTTCCATAGTCACTACCCTTAAGAAAGTCCATGTCTGTTTGCAGATCTTCAGGTATAGAAACCGGTGTTTCTATATGTTGCCGGTACATGTCTATTACATATAAATATCCGTCTGGTCCAACTGTTACATTTGCAGGGCGGAACCATGGGTCTTTTGAAGAAAGGAACTCTTTGCCTTTCTCTGCGTTTGCCCTTTTTGCAACAAACCTTGTACTATCATCTGAAAGAGTAACTATATCTCTGTGAACGAGGTTACCGGCTACTTCACCTGTAAAAATATTCCCATAATACTCCTGAGGAAACGCATCACCTGTATATATGACCGCACCGGAAACGCCGGTAAAATGATCATCTGCAAATTCCACGCGGCTAAGCTTTTGTTCCTTGTATTGCTTATTACGTCTATTAGTACGTTCTGCCCGCCAGTAGGGAGGCGGTGTTTCCTGGTACATTATAGGATCGTGATCCGAAATATTTACCACTGCGTTTGTTGAAGGAAGGAAAGGGTGGCGATGCAAATACCGCCAGGGTATAACCGACTGTTGGAGGTGTATGCTATTTTCATTAAAGAACCGATGGCCCCACTGATCAATTATTTGCCCGAACTGCCCCGGCCCGGTTTCAGGCTCAAACTGGTCGCGATCAAGGCGAAACCTAAAATCAGCACCACGAACTGAAATA
>DATLXK010000041.1:0-4255 GCA_035575925.1 Sphingobacteriaceae bacterium | reverse complement strand
GTGGAATTTTTATTAATTGAGAAACATCTTTTAATCGGTAATACCAGGAGGAAAAGATTATGATGGCATCATAACTCTTATCACTCTTCCAGGCATCTATAGCTAAGGCTGTATTAGCAAAAGATTTTTTAATATTCTTTTGAATGCCTTCAATGATGTTTTGTCTTCCGGCTAAATCTTCCCACATACCCATTTGACCGGCACCGTTCACATTTAAAAGATGAACACCTGGTTTGGTTAAATCTTTTAAAGAAGTAATTTTTTTAGGATTACCGGGACGTACTAAAATACCAGCGCCTCTTTTATATAATTCTCTCCTTGTAGTGCTATCAACCATTCCGGGATGTTGCATTACAAATTGGTCGAGCATATATTCTGCTCCGCCAAAAATTATATCTGCATTATTGTTTGCCAGTTCTATCCATTTGCTTCGGGACCTGCTGTTACTTTAACCGGTATAGAATTTTTCTTTGAAAAAACTTTTGCAGCTTCTTCCATTGCTGCTCCGGGACCACCGGGACCATATACAAATAAAGTATCCTGGCTTTTTGCGGAGGTATTTAAAAAGAGAAGAATAATAATTGCTGATAATATTGTTTTCATGCGATTGCTTTTTAAGAATTAATAATGCCTGTATGAACTGTAGAACGAGGTTTCTTATTGTCAATTGAAGTTGTTACACTCTTTCCAATACCAGTATTAATTTTTCACTTACCTCATTGGCGATGGATTGCAAATTTTCATTTTGTACAGCACCTATTGATGCCAATGGATTGATAGTAGAAACTTCCACTTCTCCATTCTCATGTTCCTGCACTACAATATTACAAGGCAGCATAATCCCTATCTTATCTTCCAATTCAATAGCTTCATAAGCCAATGCAGGATTGCAAGCCCCCAATATTTTATAACTCCGGAAATTAATACCTAGTTTTTCTTTGAACTTTTGCTGTAAATCAATTTCTGTAATAATTCCAAATCCTTCTTTTTTTAATTCCTCTGTTACTTTTTCAACAGTTTCATTAAAAGTTTGCGGTGTTTTTTTACTGAAGTTATACGACATAGTTTTCTGTTTAATTTATTTAATGCTTGTTTGTTTGAAATTGTTTAACAGCTTCCCCTAAATCAAATACGCTTACAGCGCCATTCAATTTTGATTGTATCAATGAACTGGCTGCTGCACTTCTGTAGCCACCTGCACAGTGCACAACGATTGGTTTATTTGTAGGGATTTCATTCACCCTGTTTCTTACTTCTGCCAAAGGAATAGAAATGCTGTTGGCAAATATTTTCCCTTCCTTTACTTCCGATGTATTTCTTACATCCACAATGGTATAATCTTCTTCGTGGTTTTTAAATTCTTTTACATCAATCTTTGTTTCTTTTAAACTTCCGTCGGTAATGACAAAGGCTTCTTCTACCTTACTTTCATAACCAATAGCTGCAGTCCTTCCAATCATTCTTTGTACCTGCTCATTACTTTCGCCTGCCAGATAAAACTTTTCTCCCGGCTTTATAATACTCCCTAACCATGTTTCAAATTTGCCATCTTCCATCAGGTTGATAGAATGTGGTAAATGACCTTTTTTAAAGTCTTTTTCCTTTCTGGTGTCTATTACCCACAATGTTTCATCCAATGTATTTTTTGCCTTTTCGCCTATAGCTGTGCCTGTTTTAATTTTTGAAAGGCTATCCTCTAAAGCGTTTGCTCCTTTACGATTGAGTTCTACATCAAAAGGAAAGTATAAGGGAACAAATGGCTGATCGGCCAAAAGGTTTTTTACAAATTCTTCTTCTGTCGCATCCTGTAAACTCCAGTTGGTTTTTTTCTCTTCACCAATGGTACTGCTGCTTTTTTTGCTTAAATTTTTACCGCAAAGCGTACCGGCACCATGTGCAGGATACACTAATGTTTCATTATCTACATTCATCAATTTATTCCTTAGTGAATGGTACATCTGCTTGGCGAGGTCTAATCTTGTAGTTTGTATTTTGCCTGCCCCTTCCCTTAAATCTGGTCTGCCGCAATCACCAATAAAAAGTGTGTCGCCTGTAAAAACAGCTTTTTGTTTGCCTTCATGTTCCAATACAATACTGATGCTGTCAGGTGAGTGACCAGGTGTATTAATGGCTAATAATTTTATTTTACCTAATTGAATTGATTGTCCTTCGTCAAAAGTCTGATGCGGATACAATGCATGTACATCTTTGCTTGAATAAATAATTGCCCCTGTAGTTTGATGCAATTCTAAATGACTGCTTACAAAATCTGCATGTGGATGGGTTTCAATTACACCTGTTATCTGTGCATCATTATCTTTTGCATAATCAAGATAAGGCTGTGTGTTACGAGCCGGATCTATTAATATTATTTTCTTTTCACATTCACTTAAAATGGCATAGCTATAATGTGAAAGGTTCTTGTCTTCAAATTGTTTAATGTGCATAGTCATTTGTTTTACGCTGCAAACTTCCTTCAATTACAATGCCTATTAGGTGACAGTTGTCACATAACCTTTTTACAGGCATTGATTTTGAGGTATTCAACCAAAATAACATTATGGAAAAAAATATGGGTATTGCAGACAGAATAATAAGACCTTCACTGGCATTAGGCTTTATAGCTTTATTTGCTACAAAAAAAGTAACAGGTGCGGTAGGAATTGCTTTGTTAACTTTCGCAGGTATTTTTTTAGCAACCAGTTCCGTTGGTTATTGTCCTGCTTATGATTTGGCTGGTATTGACAGCATTTCAGAAGGAGAAAAAGTGTAAACCGCTCATGTGCTTTGCACGAGATAGGCAATAAGCAATACACTTACTAAGAAAATGAAGGCGGTAAGCAAGCCGCAAAGCTTTCTTCTCTGTGTCTTTGCATGTGTGTTCTTTTGTGTCTTTGAGTGAAAAATAGGATAAACGATTGGTTTACTAAACAAAAACCTTTTTCAATTACCCCCGTCGGAAGTAAGAAAAAGGTTTTGTTTAATGATCAATAAAGTACAAATGGTTGAAGAGTGCGTTCCTGCATGTTGGCGGGACAGGCAGCGACAAAAGCTTGCTGCTTATTCTGCACCCTGGCTCAAAAAAAACTTATAACATTCAACCATTTTTTGCATCAGAAATCGGGTGTTAGTGCGGCACCGTTTACTACCGGACTTATTTGCACTACGCTGGTGGTGCTTCCTGTTTTGCCGGCATTGTCGGTTACTCTTGCTTTGATGGTAACAAATGTTTTACCGGCAGACATTATCAGGGAGCCACCTACTGTCCAGCCAAAAGTGCTGCGCACAAATCCTGATGGATCTATTTCGCTGCCTGCAATATTAAACACCGGGGTAAGGTTCCCGCCGGCAACAATCACGTTACCATTGGGCTGCAACAAGGGCACATCAAAGGTTACATTTAATCCTGGCACAAATCGGTTAGGACCTACTGATGATTGCGTAGGATCTAAAATTGTTCCTCGCATGGCATCAGGTTTTCCTTCTCCATTTTCATTAACACCTATTCCTGCTCTTGTTTTATCAAGTGCCGATACCTGTACAAAAAACAATGCACCGCTAACAGGTGGCGCCGGGGATGCAGAAGGACCGGTAGATACACTTGTAGGAAGTGCTGGCGCAAACATAGTAACCACAGGCCCATTAGGATCATCAGCTCCGGTGGTATTTAAGCCCACAACAGCCAATGGAGTAAGTGCCTGCCCGCTGGTAGCAATGCCTGCGCCGGCTGCTACGTTCAATATAATTTTATCGGTTCCTGTTTTGCCTGCTTTGTCGGTAACGGAAACAGTAATGGTAAACTGGCTTATACCATCTGGTATTGATTCTAAAACGTGCCATGCAGTCCAGATAGTAACACCGGCTCCGGGGGTATCATCGGTACCGGCGATGTTGAATAATGCAGCGAGGTTGGTATTTTTTGCAATTACCCCTCCATCGGGTTTAATAAGATCGCAATCAAACGTTACATTAAGCGTAGGCATATTGGGGTTAGGACTTCCTAACAAAGCTGTGTTGCGTATATTCAAACCTTCTTTGGTTACTACATTTGAACTATCGTTAGTTATAACCTGAACATCTATCATAAACCCGCTTCCATTAAAGCTTCCGGCACCAATTTTACCTTCGCCTTTGGTAACTTTTGCACCTGCTACAGGTGATACAATCTTTACAGTTGGGGATGTATCATCAGGAGTATTATCTTTTTTACAAGCTGCTGCGCTTAATATCAGAACTCCGATCAATAGATTTTTAA
>DATLXK010000040.1:0-114290 GCA_035575925.1 Sphingobacteriaceae bacterium | reverse complement strand
AAAAACATGTGTCAGGTCGAACACTCAAGACATCGTTCTTTTGGAAACTTCATCACCAACATGCTTTCCGGGTTAATCGCCTACAGTTTCTTTCCCAAAAAGCCTGCTATCAAGTTTCAGGTAGAGCAAACTTCGCAGGTTAGCTTGTTTTTATAATCGAACTCAGGTTTATACTTTGCTGGAGCTGAATAACGGGCTGACTTCCGGGAAATTTTCTGATGTAGTCCGATGTTACTTGTAAAGCGTCGGAAGTTCTTTCAAGGGCACTTAATGCCTTTGCTTTTCTTATAATAAAATCTTCTGCATCAGGATTGGCCTTTAGCCCGATTTCTGCCAGCTCAAGGGCACGGGGAAATTTATCCCGTTGATATTCCAGATCAAAATAGGCGCTTAACGCGTCTGCGTTATCTGGTTCCTTAGATAAAACATAGTTAAATTGAAGTCTGGCGCTATCTGTTTTATCGCTCCAGTTGTATAAACGCCCTATAAAAGTGTGTATATCCATATAATCCGGACTTATTGAAAGGGCTTTTTTTGCCAGTTCAATAGCTTTAGGATAATTCTTTTCGTCGAAAGCAGCAGTTCTGGCCATTTTAAAAAGGTCATCAGGGCCAGGTACTTCCTGTGCCATCAATGAAAAGGAGGTAAGAGAACCACATATAAATATCAGGAGGATAAAAAGTTTCTTCATACTTGTATCTATATAGACATTCTGCAAATTTTATTATATACAATACAAATAAATGTACATACTTATACTCTAATTACCCTTAAAAGTTCATAAATCTATGGCATAGGTGGAGGGTTATTTTATTTAATTTTCATACCTTGCCTGTTACATGAACATTGAATTCAATAAGAACGAAGATATTAATAAACAACTGGTTTATGACCTGAAAACACGTTTGAAAAAAGTATACGAGGGCGGTGGTGAAAAAGCTGCAATAAAACAGAAAGATAAAGGGAAGTTGCTTGCACGGGAGCGTATTGAATATTTAAGAGATAAGGCAAGCAATTGGTTGGAACTTGGTGCATTTGCAGCAGAAAATATGTATCAGGATCATGGAGGATGTCCTTCAGCTGGAGTAGTAGCAGGCATCGGATACGTATCTGGCAGGCAATGCATAATTATTGCGAATGATGCAACCGTTAAAGCCGGGGCATGGTTTCCTTCCACCGCTAAAAAAAACCTGCGTATGCAGGAAATAGCCATGGAAAATCGGTTGCCTGTAATATACCTGGTTGATTCTGCAGGGGTCTATTTGCCTTTACAAGATGAGATTTTTGCTGATAAAGAACATTTTGGAAGGATGTTTCGGAATAACGCTATTATGAGCAGCGAAGGAATTGTCCAAATTTCTGCAATAATGGGCTCATGTGTTGCCGGTGGTGCATACTTACCGGTGATGAGTGATGAAGCGATGATAGTTGAAGGCACCGGTTCCGTTTTTCTGGCGGGAAGCTATCTCGTAAAATCTGCAATTGGTGAAGATATAGATAACGAAACTTTGGGAGGCGCTTCCACACATTGTGAAATATCTGGGGTAACAGATTATAAACATCCTAACGATACCGCATGTCTCGATTCAATAAAGAAAATAATGAGTATGCTGGGAGCTCCCCAGAATGCAGGCTTTGACAGGATTAAGACTTTACCGCCCACAAAAAACCCCGTAGAAATCTACGGTATTTTACCGGAAGGAAGAGAGAACCCGTATGATATGTTAGAGATTATACACCGTTTGGTGGATAATTCAGAACTTGAGCAGTACAAAGAACTTTACGGACAAAGTATAATTTGTGGCTTAGGCCGAATTGATGGGTGGGCTGTTGGTATTGTAGCAAATCAGCGAAAAGTAATAAAAACCAAAAAAGGTGAAAGTCAGTTTGGAGGTGTAATTTACTCCGATTCTGCAGATAAAGCGGCTCGTTTTATAATGAATTGTAATCAGAAAAAAATACCACTCGTTTTCCTTCAGGATGTTACAGGTTTTATGGTGGGAAGTAGATCTGAACATGGCGGAATTATTAAGGATGGTGCTAAAATGGTCAATGCTGTTGCCAATTCAGTGGTTCCGAAATTTACTATTATAATTGGCAACAGTTACGGGGCCGGAAACTATGCTATGTGCGGTAAAGCTTACGACCCTAGACTCATAGTTGCATGGCCCACAGCAAAAATTGCAGTTATGGGGGGGGCTCAGGCAGCTAATACCCTTCTTCAAATCCATGAAGCGTCAATGAAAACTAAGGGGAAAGAAATAACAGAGGAGCAAAAATCAGAGCTTCTTAAAGATATAACTGACAAATATAATACTCAAACAACACCTTATTATGCCGCATCCAGGTTATGGGTAGATGAAATTATAGATCCACTGGATACAAGAAAAGTCATTTCAATGGGTATAGAAGCCGCTAACCAGGCCCCAATTCAAAAGCCGTTTAAAACAGGAATAATTCAAACATAAAAAGCAGCTGTCTGTGTATGACTGATAATAATACTAAAATGAAAAACAAACTTATAATTATAGGATTGATACTTGCGTGCAATTCATTATTTGCCCAAACAGTTAAAAGTATACATAACAAGGCTCTTGTAGTAGATACGCACGGCGATATCCTTTCAGATCAGATCCATTCGGGTATTGACATTGGTAAAAAACAGGCGGGGGGTAACTTTGATCTGGAAAGAGCTAAAGAAGGCGGATTGGACGTGCAGGTGTTTTCAATCTGGTGTGATGAAAAATCTGGTTTTAATCGGGCAATTCAAGAAATTGACTCATTAAATTCCTTAATTAAACGGTATCCTGAAAAAATTTCTTTTGTAAGAACAGCCAAGCAATTGAAAGAAGCTGTTGAAAAAAATAAAATGGCTGCCATGATTGGTGTTGAGGGCGGACATATGATTGAAAACCGGCTGGATTACTTAGATAGTCTTGCAAACCGGGGCATGGCATATATGACTTTAACATGGAATAACAGTATTCCGTGGGCTACTTCCGCAGCAGATGAGACCAAAAGAAAAGATAGCCTGACACATATAGGCCTTACAGATTTTGGGCGTAAGATTATTTCCCGCATGAATGAACTTGGCGTTATGGTAGATCTTTCGCATGTAGGTGAAACAACGTTTTATGATGCTATCGCAGTAAGTAATAAGCCTGTAATTGCTTCTCACAGTTGTGCTTATGCGCTAAATCCTCACTCAAGAAACTTAAAAGACGACCAGTTAAAAGCAATTGCTAAAACCGGTGGGGTTGTGTTTCTGAATTTTTATAGTGGTTTCTTAGACAGCACCTATCATCGGCGACAGGCATCATTCTTTAAAAGCCATGCTGCAGAATTAAAAACGCTGACCGATCAGTTTCAAAATAAATCCAAAGCCCAGGCAGAAATAAACAGAAAATACAAGCATGAGATCGAGAATTTGCGTGCCCCGTTATCATTAGTAATAGCTCATATTGATCATATGGTAAAAATAATGGGTGTGGATCATGTAGGCTTAGGTGCTGATTTTGACGGTGCAGAATCTTATCCCCGCCAAATAGATGATGTTTCTGATTATCCTTTAATTACTTCGGCACTTATTAGGAACGGTTATTCGAAAAAAGATGTCAGAAAAATACTGGGAGATAATTTTATTCGGGTACTTAAAGCAAATAAAGGAGAATGATACTTTAGAATAAATAAATGCGTTTGTGCATTATGGTATCAAAAAATCTTTGGCTACTGTGTATGACCTTTTTTATAACCCAAGCCGTTTCTGCTCAGCATATTAGTTTTTCAGAAAAACGATCCTCAGTTCATACTTACGTAAAATCAAAAACTTTTGAAGGTGTTGTGTTTTCAAAAGATTTTATGCTGCCATTTTTATCTGAAATTTCTAGTGATAAACGGTTTACACCTTCCAATAAAGACATTGAACAAGCCGAAAAACTGTTAGCTAAAGATCTCAAAGGGGTAAACGCATTAAAATTAAATCAGGGCGGAGATAGAGGGCCTGTTATTCATGATAATCTGGGGCGCTTTGTCAGGCAGTATTTTGGATATTACACAGAGGACGGCGATAAAATAGTTTACATAAGCTGCTTGTTAAAAGATAATTACAAATCAAAATCCGAAAAGCCCGCCAACTGGCTTCTTGGTGTCGTGGTTGTGTTAAACGGTGGCAGTAATTACTGGCAAGTTCAAGCTAATTTAAATAAAACGAGCCTTTTCGGATTAGATGTAAATAATCTTGCTGCTCAATAGTGCTTTCCTGATATTTGGCTGATAAAAGTGTATTGTCACTCAGCATGCAATGCATTAAGTTTGTAAACAAATAAATCAAATGTCAGAAGAAACAGAACACGTTCAATGCCTGATCATAGGTTCGGGCCCTGCTGGTTATACAGCCGCCATATATGCAGCCAGAGCTGATCTTAAGCCCGTAGTATATACAGGTATAGTTCCCGGAGGACAGTTAACCCAAACCACGGATGTTGAAAATTTTCCCGGATATCCGGATGGTATTATGGGACCTGAAATGATGGAAGATCTGCGTAAACAGGCAGAACGGTTCGGCACAAGTATTCGTTTTGGATATGCTACTTCCGTTGATTTTTCCGGCGCTCCTCATAAGGTAGTTATAGACGAAAATAAAACCGTTACCGCCGATACGGTTATCATTGCTACAGGTGCTACAGCAAAATGGCTTGGATTAGAAAGCGAGCAAAAATATAATGGTTTTGGGGTTTCAGCCTGTGCGGTTTGCGATGGTTTTTTCTTTAAAGGACAGGATGTAGCCATAGTAGGGGCGGGCGACACGGCTGCCGAGGAAGCCACGTATTTGGCTAAACTGTGCAATAAAGTTCACATGCTAATACGTCGTGACGAATTTCGTGCTTCAAAAGCGATGGTACACAGGGTGAATAATACCAAAAACATAGAAATACACTATAACACAGAAACTAAAGAGATAGTAGGTAATGGACAAAATGTTACCGGCATCCGGGTGTTTAATAAAAATACTAATTCCGAAACCATTATCCCGGTAACGGGGTTTTTTGTAGCCATTGGGCATAAGCCTAATACAGACATCTTTAAGGAATGGTTGGAGATGGACGATGTGGGTTATTTAATTACTAAAGCCGATACTACCCAGACTAATGTTGAAGGTGTTTTTGCATGTGGCGATGCCCAGGACAAGATCTACCGGCAGGCAGTTACCGCAGCAGGAACAGGTTGTATGGCTGCACTTGAAGCAGAACGATATCTTGCAGCAAAAGAACATATGACAGTAGAATAAATAAACTTTATCTGTCATGTTACGTTGAATAAATATTAAAATTAATTATTATGGGAAAAGGCGATAAAAAATCTAAAAAAGGAAAAATTACTATAGGCAGTTTTGGTAAAAAGCGGCCGCATAAAAAAAGTACTGTTAAGGCGACGACTGTTGACAGTACAAAAGAATCCAAAGAATAGCATCAGCATTCAATTGTGAGTACTATCGTCTCCGGCTTGGTGATGGGAATTATATTATATTCATATAATTGCTAAGTCGGATGCGAGAATAACTAGTTGCTTGCAAGGCTTGTAATAATTCTATAAAAGTTGCTTAATTTCAGATATGCTGAAACCAGTCATCCGTACACGTACCGCTCTTACCCTAATTTTTTCTGCAATAACTTTGCTTTTCCTGATTTTCTTGTTTTTTTATTTGAAAAAGCAATTTTTCGAAACAAGAACATCTTTAACCGAAGATGTAATGATAGAGAAAATAACCAATATGGGAAAACTAGAACTGGTGAAGTATTCGATGAAGGATGTTTTAGAGAAAAAAGAAATTCGCACATTTCTCCCTGCTCAGCGTATTTTGTTTGTAGCAGCAGGTGAGGTTACAGGTTGTATTGATCTTACCAAAGTAAAGCAGTCTGATATTATTTCGACGGAAGATTCTTTAACTGTTTTTCTTCCGCTACCTGAAATATGTTATGCTAAATTAGACCACCAGCGCTCACGGGTTTATGATGTTTCTGGCGCATGGTTTCCAAGCGATGCTAAAGACATGGTAGAAGATATTTATAAAATTGCTGAACGGAGGATACTGGAAAATGCAAAGGAAATGAATATTTTGGGAAAGACCCGGGAAAATGCATTGATCATATTTAAGCCCATGCTCGAAAATATTTCCGGAAAAAAGGTAGGTATACAGTTCAGGTAAACCTATTAGTTCTTCCTCGTGTCTTTTCTTTAAAATTGTAACTAACCGAAAAATGAGAAACTTATTTTCGCTACTTTTTTTATTTTGTACCATCAATTCCGTTTATTCACAATCCGGTAACCCTAATTTGGGTGTAATTCCTGCGCCTAATTCCATCTATGTTACAGGCGGACAATTTACATTTAGTAAAGAAGCTGGTATATTATATGGTAATGAATCCGACAGGAGGGTAGCGGAGCTTTTTCGCGATTTTTTAAAGGATAATTATTTTTTAGATCTGCCCGTTGCAAAAGCATTTATTCAGGCTCCAAAAGCTATAATTAATTTTTCTTCGCTCCCTTACCAGGGTACAAATCCGGAAGGGTATACCCTTTCCATACTTCCAAATCAAATAAACGTTTCGGGGAGAGATGCAGGATTATTTTATGGTATGGAAACACTAATGCAAATGTTGCCACTGCAAAAAGAAGCAGCTCCGAAAATTTCTTGTGCCCAAATAACAGATGAACCCCGGTACAAATACCGTGGACTACATCTGGATGTAGGAAGACACATGTTTCCGGTTCCCTTTATAAAAAAATATATTGATCTTATCGCCTACTATAAATTAAATACCTTTCATTGGCACTTAACGGAAGACCAGGGATGGAGAATAGAGATTAAGAAATATCCCAAGCTCACACGCGTCGGAGGATTTCGAGATCAAACGCTTATAGGTCACTATCACGACCGGATTCCTCAGTATTATGATGGTACACCTTACGGAGGGTACTATACTCAGGAGGAGGTGAAAGATATAGTTGCTTATGCTGCATTAAAATATGTAAATGTTATTCCTGAAATTGAAATGCCGGGACATTCATTAGCTGCCTTAACCGCTTACCCTCAGCTTGGTTGTGGCGATGATCTGGCTAATTTTAAAGTATCGGAGCGTTGGGGTGTTTTTCATGATATTTTTTGTGCAGGTAAAGAAGATACCTTTAATTTTCTTCAGGATGTATTAACGGAAGTGATGATGCTTTTTCCAAGCCAGTATATTCATATAGGAGGGGACGAAGCGCCGAAAACGCGTTGGGAGAAATGTAAATACTGTCAAAAACGTATAGCCGATAATAATCTTAAAGATGAACATCAGCTTCAGTCTTATTTTATTCAGCGTATAGAGCGATTTGTAAACTCAAAAGGCAGAAAGATTATTGGCTGGGATGAAATATTAGAAGGAGGACTTGCTCCTAATGCAACAGTAATGAGCTGGCGGGGAGTTAGCGGAGGAATTGCAGCAGCTAAAATGCAGCATGATGCTATTATGTCACCCGGTTCACATATGTATTTTGATCACTACCAGGGTAATGCGGTGCAGGAGCCGGTAACTATACATGGTTTATCAACACTTGAACATGCTTATAGCTATAATCCCACGCCTGTAAATTTGGCTCCTGAATTTCAAAAATACATTATTGGAGTGCAGGCCAATGTTTGGACAGAATACATGAAAACGCCAGCAAAAGTGGAGTATATGATACTTCCACGCATATTGTCGCTTTCTGAAATCGCATGGACACTTCCTGAGAAAAAGAATTTTACAGAATTCTCTGAGCAACGTGTACCCAGGCACCTTGCCAGAATCGATCAGACTAAAACTCATTACCGTGTACCTGTAGCTATTGGAGCAAAAGACACCACCATAATAAGATCCGGTTACACGTTAGATTTGAAAGCCCCGGTTGAAGGAGCTAAAATTTATTATACTATAAATGGTTATCTACCAAGGGAAACTGATCAAATATATGAAGCTCCGGTTCAAATAATAATTCCCCAGAATGAACGACGTATTATTAAAACAATGGTAATTACCCCATCCGGGAAAAGAAGTGCAGTAACAACAACAATTGTAAGTAATGAATCTCCGCTTAAACCGGTTAACCCTATGTGGCGCCGCCCGGGTATTCAATATTATTATATACCGGGGGAAGTTGATCTTGCTTCAAATTTGGATTCTACCCGTGCGGAAGAACGAGGAATTGTTACTCAAATTGACTTAAGCAAGGGAAGAAATAAAGTTCGCAGCTATGGGATGATCTTTAACGGGTATATTAATATTGGGCAATCTGGAATTTATACGTTTTCAACACTGTCAGACGACGGCTCTCAATTATTGATTGATGATATGGTAGTGGTAGATAATGATGGAAAGCATACTGCTTTTGAGTTAACGGGGGCAGTAAATCTTTCTGCAGGATTTCATAAAATACAGGTACGATCATTCCAGATAGGAGGGCAATCAGAGCTTAAAGTATTTATGGGCCAGCCTGGAAGGCCTAAAACCGAAATTCCTGAATCTATATTATTTTATTAATTTCATATTATGAAACTGCAAATAATTACAGCTATTGCAATGGTTAGTACTATGATTTTTTCAGGTTGTACCACTGCTGATCAAAATGTTTCTAAGATAAATACACCGGCTATCGTAGAAAATAAGATACAGCCACCTTTTCGTTTTCATAAAGCTATCGAAGTAAAACCAGGCTTAACCTTTGATGTGGTAAGCTGGGGCAGGGGTTCAGAAACTTCAGGTGTTTACATGATACTCAGGTCAGATTCTACACGTCTGGAATTTAAAACAACAAATGCCCCGCTTGACGGTGTACTACAGGATGCCTGGAATATGGATATGGATTCGGATGGAAACCCGGAAATTTTTATCCAGGCAGAAGGTGAGGGAGAGGGCTCACATCTGAATATGTATGTATATGAATTCAATAATTCGGGTAATGGGCAAAAAATCACTTTCCCGTCATTAAGCGGTTCAATGAAAAAGGGTTATAAAGGAAATGATTCCGTTTATGTAAAAGATGGGAAACTGATGCGAGAATTTCCTGTTGTTGAGGAAAGTGATGCAGAAAAAAACGCACGTAATAAAGTTCTTGAATATAATTTACGCGGTAACAGTTTTTCAGTAAAAGAAATAAAAGAGGAAGACAGCAATGATAAGAAAAGCAAATAGCTTATTAAAAATATCACACCAACTTTTCATCTGAAAATTGCTTCTCAACCCTTTCCAGATTTGTAATCATATCATCTAATCGGTTTTCTTCTTTTCTTATATAATTCTTCATAAGAACGAAATAGCAGTAATAGAACCAAAATAAGGTAAATAATATAGCCAGTACTGTTACCCATAATTCAGCGATAAATAATATCTCGACAAAAAACAGTATAAATCCCATACTGAATAAAATGCTATATGTGCGGTATTTTTGTGTATTTAGGATATACCGATCTTGTTTGTATGATTTAAGATAAGTAATATACTCTTTCGGCCTGTTTAATAATAAAGCATTGTCAGTAATCTTTCTATAATCACTGAATTGTTTAAACATTACATAGATACAGCACAAAATAAATATTCCAATGGCAACATGACTTGTCCACATTGTAAAAGAAAGTATTATCCATGCGTAGCTTAAAATAACAATAGCTGTAACCACAGCAATAACTTCCAGCAATAGCTTGTTAGCTAATAATTTTTTTGATTGCTTAACCTTCTTCAGAACATCCTCCGGCCTGATTTCCGAATGCTCAACCTGGTTGCGCCATATATCTTTCAGTGCCTCAAAATCTTTCATATTTGTTATAGAGTTCAGTAAGTTTTGTTTTAATGCGATGAATCTTAACGCGTAAATTCCCTTCAGATATCCCCGATATTTCAGCAATTTCAGAGTAAGGAATCTCGTCTAAAACCATCGTAATTATAATACGCTCATTTTCTTCCAGTTGGGCAATGCATTTGTATAATTGTGCTATATGGTCGTTTTTTTCAGAGACCTCCTCAGACCTGTTCTCAATAATATTATCTGTTAGTTCGTCTTTTGCCTGCCTCTTTTCAACACGTAAATAAGAAAGGCAGGTATTAACAGCAATACGATAAATCCAGGTTGAAATCAAAGCCTGGTTTCTGAACTTATCCAGATTTTGCCAAACTTTCATAAATGTTTCCTGCATCAGGTCATTAGCGGAATCATTATCGCCCGTATAACCATAACATAGGTGATATATTTTTTTAGAGTTAGCCCTGAAAATTTCTTTGAAAAGCGCTTCTTTATCCACTATAAATTGTTTCCTGGTATTAGATAGAGATTAGAGCCTTTGTTACAGTTGTTTCATAAATTAGGTTGCTATCAGACAATTCTATTTATCAAACCATCTTAATTGTTTTCTCGCTCCATCAACCAATTGGTTACATTCATTTTGGTAATCAAAAGCCAGATCTTCGTGAAGTTTGGGGATTAAGTTTTGAATTTTTTGAAATTGTCTTGTGAAAATTGCATGCAGGGGTTTATGAGATGATTTTGTATCAGCATAAGTTAAAAAGTTATTGCAAAACCAGATCAACAGTTCCAATTCTACCGTTTTTGAAGCGGTATATTTAGCGTGCCGATTTATAATGCGCAATATTTTTCTTAAACTTTTAGTACTATAATAAGAATGTTTTTGCAAGGTTTTAAAATCGTCTTCTAAAAATACTTTCACTTGTCCGGCATACATTAAAGGATCATCCGCATCAAAAAGCAGATAGTTAAGCAACTCCTTGTTCTCTTTTTTGTATTTAGCCAATCGAAGGCACAGATCGGTTAATTCATGTACGCTTCTTCCGGATAATTCTCTTTTTATGGTGATTAATTTCTCTGGCTTCATCTGCCGCTCTTGATTTGCAGCGTAAATCTAATTAATTACTTTTGTTAGATAAATTATGGATAGCTATGACCTATAAAAACTTCGGCTTTGTGCCCATCGTTACTATTTCAATAGCGGCTATTCTTACCTTTTTCAGCTACTATAACATATTGCCTGTTAATGAAACGGCTTTATTGTTTTCCAGGTGGTTGGCTATAGCAGGCTTAATTATTTATGGGTTCAAAAAACGTTCTCTTACTGCATGGATACTGATTTCCATGGTTGTAGGTGCTGAGATTGGTCATGATTATCCTGAAATAGGCATGAAACTTCAGGTTTTGAGCAAAGTATTCCTGAAGCTGATCAAAGCCATTGTTGCGCCGTTGCTTTTTGCAACTCTAGTATATGGAATAGCTGGTCACGCAGATCTTAAACAGGTGGGAAGGATGGGGTGGAAGTCGATTCTTTATTTCGAGGTTGTTACCACAATAGCCCTATTTATAGGGTTAGCAGCTATTAATATTTCACAGGCAGGTGTGGGTATCAAATTGCCTCCTGGTGTTCAGGAAGAATTACCTGTAGTGCCCCCTCAAACGTTCAATGATATAATTCTACATGTTTTTCCTGAAAATATAGCTAAATCTATAGCCGAGGGACAAATTCTGCAAATTGTAATCTTCAGTATCATTTTCGGTATTGCATTGGCGATGGTGCGTGAGGACAAACGTATGCCCATGTTGAAAGCTGCTGAAAGCTTATCAGAAGTGATGTTTAAATTTACGAACATTGTGATGTACTTTGCTCCGATCGGTGTTGGTGCAGCTATTGCCTATACGGTTGGGCATATGGGATTGGGAATCCTTCTTAATCTTCTCCAGCTGCTTATTACATTATATGTTGCATTATTGGTATTTCTTTTAGGGGTGTTATTACCGATAGCCCTGATTGTTGGTGTACCAATAAAAAAGTTTTTACAGGCAATAGCTGGTCCTGTATCCATCGCCTTTGCCACTACAAGTTCAGAGGCCGCATTGCCGCGTGCGATGGAGAATATGGAAAAAATGGGAGTTCCGAGAAAGATTGTAGCTTTTGTAATGCCTACCGGTTATAGTTTTAATCTCGACGGGACAACTTTATATCTTTCATTGGCTTCCATATTTGTATCACAAGCTGCCGGAATGAACCTTACTTTTAGCCAGCAGCTTGTTATCGTATTTACATTAATGCTTACCAGTAAGGGAGTGGCAGGTGTACCGCGGGCATCCCTCGTAATACTACTGGGAACAGCCTCATCATTCGGAATGCCGGTGTGGCCAATTTTTATTATTCTGGGAATTGATGAGTTAATGGATATGGCAAGAACATCTGTAAATGTAATTGGGAATTGCCTGGCAACCATAGTTATAGCTAAATGGGAAAAAGAATTTAAACCTTTGAGTAATGAAGCGGCTGATGACCTAACAGAAGCAAAAATAGGCGGTTAACGATGAGCGATAAAACTAAAAAATGGTTTCTGGCGGTTTGTATTGCAATACCATTCCTGGTGTATTGTATATATTATTACGGAATCATGATCAAGAATGCTCCGTACAAATTTTCAGAATTTGAGTCTATCACGCTAAAATACGGATTAGGTACCGATCTGGTGAACCAGTATAATTCTAAAACTGGGGAGTACCGGTATTTAAATGAACGGGACTCACTGATCAACACCAAGGTAAAGCTTACAAAAGACGACCTTCTATATCTTCACAGAAAAGCAGCTGATCTGGGCTTTTGGAATTTCCCGGAAGCTATTGAAGGCCGGCAGGATCCCAAACGCCCGATAAATTCCCCGCACTATTACCTCGAATACACGTACCAGCGAAAGAAAAAGCATATGCTTTTTGATCTGAATTACAGCGATGATGCCAAATTACAAACCGCGGCTAAAACTCTTGTAGATGAGGTAAGTAAAACGATTATTGATGCCCAACAAAGAGGGAAGTAATAGCCTGGGATATATCTTCTGAATAAACAGGTATTGCTTAAAAACCGAAAATAATTATCTTTAATCAAATTATTTTTTGTATAATTTTTATTAGTTTTATACTATATGAAAATTAAAATCAGGTCGGGATAATTATTTTGTCAATCTTCTTCGCGTTCTTTTGCAATTACTAGATTCATTAAATTCTAATCAATAAACCATATGAAAATAAAATTATTTATATATAGCATGTTAAGCATGTGTCTGATCATAGCATCTTGTAAAAAACATGATGATATACTTGTGACTGAAACGGAAACTACCGGTGTAAACAGTAAATATTCTGCTTCGGAAACATCCGCACTTGGTGATAATAATATGAAAATTGTTGCTTATTTTCCATCATATCGGGATCCGGCAAGCGTTTCAGCAAGTAAATATCAATTAATCACACATTTATATTATGCATTTTTAAGTCCTAATACGGATGGAAGTCTTCAGGCCTTGCCCAATCCTGCTACATTTAGTAGTGTCATAGCTACTGCACGTGCAAATGGAGTAAAGGTAGGGATTTGTGTTGCTGGGGCAGCTAATCTTAAAGCCGCTTGTGCTAATGCAACCACACGAACTACCCTGGTTAATAACCTGGTGGATTTTGTGGTATCTAATAACTTGGACGGACTGGACATGGATTGGGAGTTTCCGCGTACAACGGATGGAACTGATTTAACGTATTCAGCTTTAATGCAGGATTTATCTACAAAGCTCCACGCACAAAATAAATATTTAAGTGCTGCTCTTACTGCCGGAGTTTATGCCGGATCTGTACGGGACGCGATACGTACAGAGGTTTTTGGTTACGCTGATTTTTTTAACATCATGAGCTACGATGGCCTGGGCTGGGATACAGCAGAGCCTAATCAGCATTCATCATATAAAATGGCTGTTGCCAGTCTGGATTACTGGGCTACCACACGTGCAATGCCTAAAGAAAAAGTGATTCTTGGTTTTCCTGCATACGGTAGAAGCAATGCTACATCCGCATCAGCAACTTATCGTGACCTTGTTGCAGCAGGGGCCAGTACAAGTGGGGATTACTTTACTTATAATGGTTTTCCATACGGCTATAATGGTACAGCTACGGTTACTTCAAAATCAAATCTTGCCAAAAGCCGGGGTAATGGTGTAATGATTTGGGAAATGTATCAGGATACAAATGGCCCCGTATCCTTATTGCAGTCGGCAAAAACAGCTCTGGGTATTGGAAATAATCCAGTTGGGGTTTTTGATAACTTCGAAAGTGGGGTAGGACGTTTCAACAGAGCTCCGACCTACAGTGGCAGCACTGTGGGCATAGCCACCACCTCTACAGCTGTTCAGTTTAGCGGAGGTGCTCATGGCGGATCTTTTTCACTGAAAACTACACTGAATGATAATACAAGTGTTACTACTCCATGGAAAGTTCGTTTGCTATCAGGTGATGCTTTACCAGCTAATAACGTATTGTCTGCTAAAAACGGCACTTTGTATTTCTGGCTTAAAACCAGCACCGCAAAAACCGGGGCAACTGTTAGAATATGGGTTGATGATAGTGATGGTGCTATTCAATCTCCGGCAATTAATGTAATTAATGATGGTGCATGGCACAAATACGCCTGGAATTTAAACAATTTTGGGGGTACACCGGTAAGTACAGGAAATAATGTAATAGATGCTATTAATGTAACGTTAGATGCTATTATTCTGGAGCAACCTAATTCTGCTACTGCATGGACTGCTTATATTGATGATGTAGGTAACTAATTCATGATAGATCATACAAAACCGCAGGCCTTTAAAAAGCCTGCGTTTTTGTTTTACGCGTTTAATATTCGCTTTTAACTTTAAAATATTACTCCTATATTTGCACCTCATTAAAAAATAACTAACAATGTACGCAATAGTAAATATAGCCGGGCAGCAATTCAAAGTTGCAAAAGACCAGCACCTCTTTGTACACCGTTTACAGGGAGATGAGGGCGCTAGTATTGAATTTGACAATGTATTGTTAGCTGCAGACGGTAGTGATTTCAAAATAGGTGCTGATGCACTTAAGGGCGCTAAAGTTTCAGCTAAAATCGTGTCTCATTTAAAAGGTGACAAGGTAATTGTTTTCAAAAAGAAACGCAGAAAAGGTTACAAAAAGAAAAATGGACACCGTCAGCAGTTCACTAAAATTCAAATCACTGAGATCGCAATTTAATTAAAGTTAAACTTCAGGATTGGTTATCAATTCTTAAAAGATAAAATTCAATGGCACATAAAAAAGGAGCCGGTAGTTCAAGAAACGGTAGAGAGTCTCATAGTAAGCGGTTAGGTATCAAAATATTTGGTGGCCAGGCTGCTATTGCAGGAAACATTATTGTTCGTCAGCGTGGTACCAAGCATCATCCGGATAAGAATGTAGGTATGGGTAAAGATCATACTTTATTTGCACTAATTGAAGGAACTGTAGTTTTCCGTAAGAAAGCAGATAGTAAATCATATGTTTCAGTTCTTCCTGCGTTAGTATCTGCACCGGTTATAGTTGAAGAAACACCTGTTGCGCCGGCTAAAAAAGCTGCGATTACCAAGCCAAAAGTTGTTAAAACTACTACGGTTGTAACACCTGATGCAGAAATTATAGAAACATCGGCTGCTGCTGCAGAGGAAACAGAATCAGCACCAGCGGAATAAATAGAAATAAATGATCTTGAAGCTCTGGCGAATGTTTGTCAGGGCTTTTTTTATAATAAAGTTTTAATTCTGCCGGAATAAAAGACTTTTAGTAAATATCTTCAATAGTTCTTTTCTCTCATTTGCCACTGATAATTTATCAAGATTTTCTAAAGCAATAGCAGAGTAATGGTTCATTGTCTTCTCTGCAAGAGCACGCACGCTAAATTTATCATAAAGGGCGGTTATAGCACTCACTTTACTCACAGGCTCTTCAGAGACCAACCAATTTTGCAGACTTATAGCATCATCGCCCACTGCCAATTCTTTAGCTTTAATCAGCAAGAAGGTTTTTTTATTTGAGATAATATCACCTCCAACCTGTTTTCCAAACTTTTCAGGATCACCGTATATATCCAAAATATCATCCTGCATTTGAAAGGCTAACCCCAGATTTACCCCAAAATCATACAGCAGATCCGAATCTGTTTTATTAGCCCCGCCTAAAATACTTCCTATTTTTAATGCAGCCCCCACAAGAACTGATGTTTTAAGGCGAACCATATTGATGTACTGATCTACATTTACCTCCTCGTTATTCTCAAAATGCATGTCTATGGATTGTCCTTCACACACTTCAACAGCAGTTTTATTAAAAACAGATAATATTTCAGGTAACAAACTGGTATCAGAGCTTAAAAATAACTTATATGCTTCTACAAGCATCGCATCACCTGATAATATACCAATATTAGTGTTCCACTTTTCATGTACGGTTTTTTTACCGCGTCGTAATGGTGCCATATCCATAATATCATCATGCATCAATGTGAAATTATGAAATACCTCTATGGCAACAGCAGTATCCAGGGATGGCAATATATCATCTGTATATAGGTTGCATGCCATTAACATCAGGGCAGGACGCATTCTTTTGCCACCTAAACCCATAATATAACTAATGGGTTCATATAATTCTTTAGGTGATTCCGGATAGCTTGTGGCGGTGATCCGTTGGTTAATAAGTTCTTGTAATTCGCTTATTGAGTACATGGAATATAAATACGGCGCAAATATAAGATTTGAAGAATGTTATTTTCACCTGCCTGATACTTTACAAATGTATGAAGCGTAAATTAATCACGAACTAAGCTAAAATCGATTTGCCTTTTAGAAAGATCCACTTTCTTAACCAGTATCCTAACCTCATCACCTAATTGATATTTTTTCTTTTTTCGCTGACCTATAATGCAATAATTTTTTTCATCCAAAACATAAAAATCATCTGAAATATCGCGTAAGCGTACCATACCTTCGCATTTATTTTCAATAATCTCTACGTACATTCCCCATTCGGTAACACCGGAAATAATACCGTTATATTCTTTTCCAATATTTCCTTCCAGATATTCAGCCTGCTTATATTTTACTGATGCCCGTTCTGCATCTGCAGCTTTTTTCTCCATTTGCGAAGTATGCAAACACATCTTTTCATAAGCCTCCTCATTTACTGAATTACCGTTCTGTAGATAGTGCTCAAGCAACCGGTGAGCCATTACATCCGGATAGCGGCGAATAGGAGAGGTAAAGTGAGTGTAATAATCAAAAGCGAGACCGTAGTGACTGGTTTTTTTTGTTGTGTAAATTGCTTTGGCCATTGAACGTATAGCCAGATGTGTAAGAACGTTCTGTTCTTTTTTGCCTTCTACATCCTCCATCAGAACGTTGAGTGAGCGGGCAATTTCGCGATCTGAATTCGTGTTGATTTTGTATCCGAACCGCGCTGCAAATTGAGCAAAATTGAGCAGGCTTTGTTCATTCGGCGAATCATGAACCCGGTAAACATAAGTTAACTTTTGCTTACCCTTGCCTTTTGTAGCAATAAATTCTGCCACTTTTTTATTGGCTAAGAGCATGAAATCTTCAATAAGTTTGTGAGCATCTTTTCGCTCCTTCACAAAAACCCCGATAGGTTTACCTGTTTCATCGAGTTTGAATTTTACTTCGGTAGTTTCAAAACTGATGGCTCCATTTTTAAATTTACGATCCCGTAGCTTATAAGCAATCTCATTAAGAATATTGAGTTCTGTGCTGTGATCTCCGGCTTTGCTTTCTAAAAGCTCCTGCGCTTCTTCATAAGAAAATCTGCGATCTGAATGGATAATAGTTTTCCCAAACCACTGACCGACTATATTTGCTTCTTTATCGAGCTCGAAAACAGCAGCAAAACATAGCTTATCTTCTTTGGGGCGGAGTGAGCAAACGCCATTGGACAGCCTTTCGGGAAGCATTGGAATTACACGGTCTACCAGATAAACCGATGTGCCCCTCTCAAGTGCTTCTTTATCTAATTCAGTATTTGGTTTCACATAATGCGATACGTCCGCAATATGAACCCCGACTTCATAATTGCCGTTTTCGAGGTGTTTAAAGGAAATAGCATCATCAAAGTCTTTGGCATCATATGGATCAATAGTAAAAGTAAGAACTTCCCGAAAATCACGCCTTTGTTTGATCTCATTTTCTGAAATAGTATCGGGTATCTGGTTTGCTTCTTCCTCCACATCCTTAGGAAATTCTAATGGGAAACCATAATCAGCTAGAATAGCATTCATTTCGGCATTATTCTCTCCCTGTTTGCCCAGAACATGTTTAATGCGGCCTATGGGGTTTTTGGCTTCTGAAGGCCAGTCAACTATTTGTGCAATAGCCTTGTCCTGATTGTTTCCGCCATTCAGATCCTGAAGCGGAATAAAAATATCCTGAAGCATCTTGCGGTCATCCGGTATAAAAAATGCAAACTTTTCAGAAACCTTGATAATCCCGGTAAATTCCATTTTTGCCCGGGTTATTATCTCAACAACTTCACCTTCTTTACGTTTGCCCTTGTTTTTAGCATATACATACACCTTAACCGTATCACCGTGAAGGGCTGTTTTGATTTTTCTGGGAGCGATAAATATATCGCTCTCAAATTCATCCTCCTGTACAATATAGGCCGAGCCATCGGCAGTCATATCAACACGTCCGGTAACAAAAGTTCTAAGTTCTTTTATTTCGAATTTACCCTGTTCAGGCTCTTGAAGAATGCCCGCTTTTGTCTGTTCCTTAAGTATCTCCAGGATCAACTCCCGGGATTCTGTATCATTAATATTTAGTTGGGATGCTACTTGCTTATAGTTTAAAACCTTATTTCCTGATTTTTCGAATACATTGGTAATAAGTTGTGTAAGTATAGTTTTAAATTGATTTGATTTCTTTTTTGCCATTTAATAATTTATTTCTTGCGTAATACCCGACAACAATTTAACAACGCGGGTGTTCGATGATTCATGAATAATAATATTCAACGAAGTAAAGATTGCAAAGATAGTAAGCAGAAACCGGTAACTAATCCCTCAACTTATAGACTTCCGAAGTTTTTAAAACTTAGGAAGTCTTTTAAGCTATTAGTCAACAATCGAAATTAATTCATCTGAAATTAAAGGTGAGCACTTAAAGCGTAAAAGAAGCTGGGCAGTGGTAATCACATCTTTTTGACAATAAGTTCTAATCCGCTCAACATTCCGATCCTGCCAGTATACACGATGAACGTCTGCTCCGTCAATATCGTCTTTAGGTGTAGGAATGTTAAATACTGCAGCTAACAAATTTAAAGAAGTGTAGTTCTTATAGTCTCCAAATTTCCACAGGTCAAGCGTATCCAGATGATTAATCTCCCATGGTTTTTTCCCACTAATCTGTAATTGTTTAGGGATCTTTAAACAATTGATAAGCATTCTACGACACAAGTACGGAAAATCAAACTCCTTTCCGTTATGGGCGCATAAAATTAAGGTGTCAGGTTGTTTACTTAATAAGTTAATAAAGTCCGTTAATATTTTAACTTCATCATCTCCAAAAAATGATTTAATTTTCAATCCGGTATCTTCCTGAGATTTGTTGAATTTTCCAATGGAAATACATACAATCTTGCCGAATTCTGCCCAAATACCTGCCCGGGAATAATATTCTTCAGCAGACTCACCGTCACGGCGCTGATACAATGTTTTTTGCTCCCAAAGTTTTTGAAAATGTTCAGGAACCTCATTAAATGTGGCATACACTGGAACAGTTTCAATATCTAATACCAAGATTTGTTGCAGATCAACTTGCTCAAACATAGGGTTATTTATAAAGTGCGGATAATGTTAATGACATTTGACAGAATCTATTTACCAATCATTACACCGGGTTTATTTACCACCGGTATCCGAATCAGGTTAGATTCTACAATGCTTTCCGGTAAAAAGATAAATTTTTTATCGTAAATGATGCTGTTAATATAATAACTAAGCAGGTATTCATTAGTAAGACCAAAAACCTGTTCATCAATAGCCTCAATAAGGGCATATTCTTTCGCCGCAAGATCGCCAATAAAGTGACGCAAAACAGAGGTTTTTACTTCTTTCGCATCTTTTAAGCCGTAACCTTTAGATGATACAAGAACATTTTCAATAGGCTCTTCTTTAAGATTTACCAGATATACATTCCAGGTTTTACCCTCAGGGGTTTCATTTTCCAGTACTACTGCAATAGATATATCCTCAACAATATTTTCAGGCAGATCCTTTTTCATAAATCCTGGATTTCGAATGATAAAATTATAGCTTCAAAATCAACGTACGCAATTAATATGCTGTTATTTCTTTTTTGCAAATTTCCGACCACCTTTCTTAGGTGCTTTTTCATCCGCTTCAGCTAAGGCAACAACATCCTGGTAAGTAAGATCTTCATAGGTTTTTCCTTTTGGGATCTTTACATTTTGTTTGCCAAATTTAATGTATGGTCCCCAGCGACCATTTTCAATTCTCGCATCCGGATTTTCATCAAAAGATTTAATGATTTTTTCTATGTCTCTTATTCGTTTTTCCTGGATAATGGTTATAGCCTGCTCCTCAGTAACCACATGCGGATCTAATTCTTTAGGAAGAGAGTAAAATGAATTATCATGGCGGATATAGGGTCCGAATTTGCCGATAGCCACCGTCATGTCTTTATCTTCAAAAATTCCTGCTTTTTTCGGAAGCTTAAATAATTCAAGTGCTTCATCGAGCGAAATAGTTTCGATCATTTGCCCCGCTCTTAAGCTTGCATAACGGGGTTTTTCATCATCCTCATTTACTGCAGCCTCACCAATTTGAACAAATGGCCCAAACCGGCCTATACGAACAGATATTTTCTTACCAGTGGCCGGATCTATACCTAAATCACGCTCACCGCGTGCCCTTTCAGCATTTTCCAGTGTGTGCTCAACTTCTTTATGAAACGGACTGTAGAATGAATGGATCATTTTAGTCCAGTCTTTTAGTCCCTGGGCTATTTCATCAAACTCTTTTTCTACTGTAGCCGTGAAGTTGAAATCCACAATACCTTTAAAATGCTCAACCAAAAAATCGTTAACTACAGCGCCAATATCTGTGGGGAATAATTTGGATTTTTCTGCACCGGTAGTCTCTGTTTTCTTTTCTGGAGTAACTTTTCCGTCTTTTAAGGTAAGCACCCTGTAGTCCCTGGATTTTCCATCCCGGTCTTCTTTTAACACGTAGCCACGGTTTTGAACCGTAGAAATTGTTGGGGCATAGGTAGAAGGCCTTCCTATACCTAATTCTTCCAGTTTTTTAACCAGACTAGCTTCTGTATACCGGGCAGGAGGCCGGCTATAACGTTCTGTCGCAACCATTTCACGCAGGTTAAGCGACTGACCTTTTAAAAGAGGGGGCAAGATAGCATTAGCCGTTTCTTCATCGATATTTACTTCCTGTTCTTCGTCAGAAGATTCCATATACACTTTCAGGAAACCGTCAAATTTCATCACCTCTCCATTAGCCACCAGTTCTTCTTTACGGGTTGATATATTAATTCGTGCGGTAGTTTTTTCAAATTGTGCCTCACTCATTTGCGATGCAATAGCTCTTTTCCAAATCAGGTCATAAAGTCGTGCTTCAGAAGGATCTCCATCTATGGTGTGTTGATCAAAATAAGTAGGGCGTATAGCTTCATGGGCTTCCTGTGCACCTGCTGATTTAGTTTTAAACTTTCGTTGAAAATGATATTTTTCACCATACGCAGAATTAATTTCAGCCAATGCAGCATTTAAAGCAGTTTCTGAAAGATTTACTGAATCTGTACGCATGTAGGTTATTTTACCAGACTCATATAGCTTTTGTGCTACAGACATCGTTCTGGCCACAGAAAATCCAAGTTTCCTGCTAGCTTCTTGTTGTAAAGTGGAAGTTGTAAACGGTGGGGCCGGACTACGTTTGGTTGGACGTGTATCTAATGATGTTACTGTAAAGGCTGCTTTTATGCATGCATTTAAAAATTCCTCTGCTTTTTCTGACGTATCAAGACGCTCAGGCAGCTCTGCTTTGAAAACTTCTTTTTTATTATCTGTAGTAAATATAGCAACTACTTTAAAAGCCGCTACAGATTTGAATTTATTAACTTCACGTTCCCTGTCTACTATAAGTCTTACAGCAACTGACTGTACTCTACCTGCTGATAATGAAGGTTTTATTTTCTTCCATAAAATAGGAGATAGCTCGAAACCAACTAACCTGTCTAAAACCCGGCGGGCTTGTTGGGCATTTACCAGGTCGTAATTTATTTTGCGGGGATTTTCAATAGCTTTTAAAATGGCCGGTTTGGTTATTTCGTGAAAAACAATACGTTTTGTAGTGTCTTCTTTAAGATTAAGTGTTTCAAATAAATGCCATGAAATAGCTTCCCCCTCCCGATCCTCATCAGATGCTAACCACACCATTTCAGCCTCCTTGGCGAGTTTTTTTAGTTCGCTTACCACAGCCTTTTTATCTGCCGGCACCTCATATTTCTGGGCAAAATTGTTATTCACATCAATTGCTTCATCGGTTTTAACCAGATCACGAATATGGCCATAACTGGATTTTACAAGGAAATCTTTACCAAGGTATCCTTCAATAGTTTTGGCTTTTGCCGGAGACTCTACAATAAGTAAATTTTTTGCCATCAAACACCTCGATTTTTTGCAAATAAACTATTTATAAAATGGAAATGCAAAATAAGTCCTTATTGTAAATACTAGAATAGTATTTAAAGAGGAAAAAGAGAATCACATTAAAAATCCGCCACCCACCAGATCCTGTCCTTCGTAAAAGACGGCAGATTGCCCTGGTGCAACTCCAGAAACAGCATGATGGAAGTCAATATTAATTATATCATCTGACTGAACTATAGTGCTTAAACTGCCTGCATCTTTATAGCGAATTTTTGTAACAGCCTCCAGAGGCGCAGTAATCGATGGATATTTAACTAAATTAATATTGCGCACCACTGCTGAAGTGCGTTGCAACTCTTCTTGTCTTCCTAAAACTACTGTATTGCTTTCTGGTAAAATTTTCGTAACAAACATGGGCTCGCCCAAAGCAATGCCAAGACCCTTACGTTGACCGATAGTATAAAAAGGATAACCCTGATGCTGGCCAACAACACTGCCATCTGTTAAAATAAAATTCCCTTTACCAATCCGCCTATCGAGATCTTCTACCTTATGGCGAAGGAAGGAGCGATAATCGTTTTCCGGGACAAAACATATTTCATAGCTTTCTGATTTATTAGCAAGTTCCACCTGGCCAATGTCCAGAGCCATTTGACGTATTTCAGTTTTGGCGAAACTTCCCAAAGGGAATTTAGTCCGGGCCAGGTTTTCCTGGGAAACTCCCCATAAAACATAAGACTGATCTTTATTCTCATCCTTCCCTTTAGAGATTACGTAACGGCCGTTATCCTGCAAACGAGTATTTGCATAATGGCCGGTAGCTATAAATTCACAATCCAGTTTGTCGGCCCGTTTTAATAGAGCTTCCCATTTTATATACGTATTACATAATACACAGGGGTTTGGTGTGCGACCTGCAAGATATTCTTCTACAAAATTATCTATTACAAAATTTCCAAATTCGTTTCTTATATCAAGGATGTAATGCGGGAATCCATAACCAACAGCTAATGCCCGGGCATCATTAATGCTATCCAGACTACAGCATCCTGTTTCTTTTGATGAACCGCCTGATGATGCATAATCCCAGGTTTTCATAGTTAGGCCAATAACCTCATAACCTTGTTCATGCAGCATCACTGCAGCTACGGAACTATCCACGCCACCACTCATTGCTACAAGTATTCTGCCAAGCTTGCTCATTAATGAAGCAAAGATACTCCTTAAATGATTTTCTTATCTAAAAATCGGTCAGACAAGGGTAATCATTCCGATTTTTAATTTAATAGAGTAACATATATATTTAACTATCGTAGTAATTTAGTAATTTAGAAATTGATGACTAACAGCTTTAAGTGTAATTTACTTACCTTTATTATTTGCCTATGTTTTTTATTTTCAGGCTTAGTGGTAAATGCGCAACAAAAGTTTATTGATAGCCTTGAAAATGAACTAAGTACAAGTTCATCAGATACCAATAAAATAAACACCCTCAATCTCCTTGCATTCACGCTGCGAATGTCTGACTCTATCAAGGCAAAATCACTTCGGAATGAAGCATTTATATTATCCAATAAATTTAATTATACCAAAGGGAAAGGTTGGTTTCATTTATTGGAAGGCATAAATCTTACTTACCAGAATAAATTTTTACCGGCATTAAATGCAGAAGCCAAAGCAATAGAATTTGGTAAAAGATCAAAAGATTATGAACTGGTAGCACGTGCATATAATACTATTGGCCTTAATCATCTCCGACTGGAAGATGATTATAATGCGATGAAAGCATTTACTACCGGATTGGCTTTTATAAAAAAAGCTATCGACCGGGATTTTAGATCTGCATTATTATTTAATGTGGGCAGTTTATACAGTAAACAGAAACGTTATAAAGAGGCCCTGAACATTTTTAATGAATCGGTACGTTTAAACTTATTAGCTGATAATAAATCAAGCTTATCACTCAATTATCTTGAAATAGGAATTGTTTTCCTTGCCCTGAAAGACTATGATAAAGCTATTTCTAATGGAAACCTGGCTCTGACATTGGCCCGGGAAACTGATTATACCAGAACAGAGGTCAATGCTCTCAGTTTATTAGGTTCAGCTAATCTGAAATTGAACAATTTATCTACGGCTCGTAAACAGTTTGATGAATCTGCAAGCAAAGCAACCTTAAAAAATATGCAGCGGGAAAAACTGCATATTTACAATGGGTATGCCGATTTATTTGAAAAAGAAGGTAATTATCGAAGTGCTTTTTTGTATCATAAAAAATATAACAAACTATACGACTCGTTATTTAATGCCAGTCGCTCCAGATTTATTCTTGAATATCAGGAGAAATTTGAGACCCAGCAGAAAGAGACCGAGAACAAACTTTTGCGTAACAAGCAGTTGGATACAGAAGCTGAAATGGAGCAAAAAAGCCGTATGCTTAACCTGACCTTTGGCATACTGGCTATATCCCTCATCCTTTCAGGGGTGATTTTCTGGGGAAACAGACGCATCAAAGAAACTAATAGGTTGTTAACGGAACAGAAAAATGAAATTCAGTTACAAAAAGATAATGTAGAACAACTGAATGCTATTAAAGATAAGCTTTTTTCCGTTATTGCCCATGATCTGCGCAGCCCGTTTGCATCCATGAAGACTATGATGGATATGTATGATGATGGCATGATCTCTAAGGACGACGTAGATTATTTTTTCAAAGAGTTACGCCGGGATATTGGATCAAATGCATTGTTGCTTGATAATTTGCTTATTTGGGCTAAGAGTCAGTTGCATGGGTTTAAAATTCAGCCTAAAGCGGTTGCGATGGAGAAAGTGGTTGATGAAATTTCTTACTACTATAAGAAAAATCTTGAAAACAAGGAAATTGAGATTGTCAATAAATTAAATGATAACTGTATCGTTCATGCAGATCACGAAATGGTAAAAAGCATTATCCGGAATTTAGTTGGCAATGCTATAAAATTTACACCCCGGAATGGTTCCATTACCGTTTCATACTTAATTAAAGATGATCAAGTTCATATCGCGGTAACGGATTCGGGGATCGGTATTCCGGAAGATAAGAAAGAAAAACTATTTCAGGATACCTTTTTTACCACACAAGGCCTTAGTAATGAAAAAGGTACAGGATTGGGATTGCAGATTTGTAAGGAATTTGTTGAAAAGAATAACGGCCGGATTTGGGTGGAAAGTGAAACGGATAAGGGTAGTTCTTTTTGGTTTACCCTGCCAGCGAGTGATAAGGGAATAGAGGAAACTGTAAATAATACTGATTTTGAAGTAAGTGAAAAAAGCTCTTTAAAAGATATAATTACAAAAAGTGCCCGATTTCAAAATAAATACGACCGGTATGAACTTTTGTTAAAGGCCAGTAACGACACTATTTGGGATTGGGACTTGATTTCAAATGATATAACCTGGAGTGAAACCCTGGAAAGTAATTTTGGGTATTCTTTTGAAAAAACCTCTCTTGAGTGGTGGTCCGAGAAGATTCATCCGGAAGATTTGGCCCGCGTGGAGGAAGTGATTTATGCAGCCCTAAGAAACAAACAGTTAGTATGGGAAACTGAATATCGTTTCCAGTGTGAAGACAGTGCATATAAATACGTATTAGACCGCGGACTGATTGTGTATGATGAGAAAGATGAGGCGGTTAGGATGGTAGGAATTATGCTCATCACAGATGCTCATAAAAATGCGGTCCGTGAGATACAGCGCCTGTCATTAGTAGCTACAAATGTGAATAATCTGGTTATAATTACCGATACCGAAAACAGGATTGTATGGGTGAATAATGCTTTTGAGAACTTTACAGGATTTTTGTTAACAGAGGTAATAGGCGAGAGCCCTCTAATTATTCTGGGAGGAGAAAAACCGGATGAGGAAACCTTAAAAATAGCCGGAAAGGATATATGTAATAAGGAAGGTTTTAGTACAGAAGTAATTAATTACACCAAAGCGGGAGATGCGTATTGGGTTCAAATTGATTGTACACCATATGATGACCCTGTTACTAATCAAAAGGGTTATGTATCCATTCATACTATTATTACAGACAGAAAATTAGACGAGCAGCGTATACTAAAGAAGAATAAAGCACTGCGTGAGATAGCCAGAATTAACTCACATGAAGTGCGAAACCCCTTATCATCAATTCTGGGGTTGGTTAAAATGCTTAAAAACAACCCTGATCCTGCCGAGCGAGACGAGTGCCTTAGATTATTAGATGAAAGTGCCGAGCAATTAGATGTCCTTGTACGTAGAGTTAACACCCATATTTCAGAAATTGAAAGTCAGGAAGGTTAATATCAGGTTTTAATGAACCTTGCTTTTTAAAACTCTTTTAAAATACATCGCTTAAATAAATATGGAGACAAGCGATATCCTTTTTGAAAAATCTGATGTAATTCTTATAGGCGCAGGTATTATGAGTGCCACATTAGGAATGCTTTTAAAGCAGCTTCAGCCTAATTATATAATAACCATACTTGAAAGACTGGATATTGCAGCCGCAGAAAGTTCTGATGCGTGGAACAATGCGGGTACGGGGCATTCGGGTTTTTGTGAACTTAATTATACTCCACAACTTGCCAACGGATACATAGATACCTCCAAAGCTATTCAAACAGCTGAATCTTTTGAGGTTTCACGCCAGTTTTGGGCTTATTTAGTTGAGAGTGGCAGTATAAATTCTCCGGATAGTTTTATAGAAAATATCCCTCACATGAGTTGTGTATGGGGAAACGAGAACGTTGATTTTCTAAAAGCCCGCTACAGGGCATTAAAAAAGTCTCATCTTTTTGAGAATATGCAATATTCTGAAGACCCTTCACAATTGGAAGATTGGATGCCTTTAGTAATGGAAGGTCGCAACAATGAAAAAATGGCCGCCACACGAGTGGAAACAGGTACTGATGTCAACTTTGGATCTCTAACCCGGGGCATATTTAATAAACTTAAAGAAGCAGATGGTATTTCTATCCACTTTAATCAGGATGTTTATGATCTCATTAAGCATGACAACAAATGGAATATTAAGATAAAAGATCTTAAACGCGGCCAAAAAGCTACTATTCAAAGTAAGTTTGTCTTTATTGGTGCCGGAGGAGGGTCGTTGCCGCTTCTTTTAAAATCAGGAATACCTGAAGGACAAGGTTTTGGAGGATTTCCGGTTAGCGGACAATGGTTAAAATGTATTAACCCGGAAATTATTAAAAAACATCATGCAAAAATTTACGGTAAAGCTTCAGTAGGAGCTCCGCCAATGTCGGTTCCTCATCTTGATACACGTATCATACAGGGTAATAAAGCACTTCTTTTTGGGCCCTACGCTGGTTTTACTACAAAGTTCTTAAAGAATGGATCTGTCCTTGATCTTTTATCCTCAATCAATTTAAGTAACATCCTGCCTATGGTTACTGCCGGACTTGCAAATATTGATCTTACAAAATATCTGATAGAACAGATACGGCAATCACCTGAGGATCGTTTAGTTGCTCTTCAAGAATTTATTCCGGGCGCCCAGTTAGATGATTGGGAACTTGAAATTGCCGGGCAAAGAGTCCAGATAATAAAAAACGATCCTGTTGAGGGTGGTATCCTGGAGTTTGGAACGGAGGTTGTTACCTCTGCGGATGGCTCTATAGCTGCCCTGCTTGGCGCGTCTCCGGGAGCGTCAACAGCGGTTTCTATTATGCTTAACCTGCTCCAACAGTGCTTTCCAGACAAAATCACTTCTCAGGTATGGGTCGATAAATTAAAAACTATGATTCCTTCATACGGGCAGTTGCTGAGCGACGATGCTATTCTGTGTCGTGAAATAAGAGAGTGGACAAGTAATGTTCTTGATCTTAAAAACACATAACTGTTAACAGATATTAAACTGCAACTGCTCAATCTAAAATATTTACCATGATGAAGCAGGTAATGGCTCAAAACCTGACATTTAAACACGTTTGAACATTCCGATAGTTTTAATACTAATAAAACAAAAATCCTAAAAGGTCATTTCAGCATTAGGATTTAATTTATACGAAGTTTTTTATACTAATTGAAAACTGCATTTTTTTTAAAATATATCCTTAAATTTACTGTTATCAGCAAGGAAATTGTTCTGTCAACATATTTGAGCCTGAACTATTTGCTTTTACCTGCTTATCTAAAATATTAACATCATACTGCATGGAACAAGACGTTATTGCAAAACCTTTGAGAAAAAATTCAAAACCTGTAACATCTGAGGATGAATCGCTGGACTTAAAGGAACTCCTCAAGGTTCTTTCTTTGATAAAAAATGGAAAATTAAGTGTAAGAATGCCGGTAACTCAGGCCGGTATAAGCGGTAGGGTATGTGAGGTGTTGAATGAGATCATTGATATGAACGAACGTTTGATCACTGAGATATGTAGCGCCGAGAAAGTGATTGGAAAAAAAGGCAACCTTTCTAAAAGGGTACACATGCCTGGTGCAAAAGGCGTGTGGGAAGTCGGTGTAAATTCACTTAACAACCTGATTATCGACCTTACTTTTCCAACTATAGAAATTGCAGGTTTAATAAACTCTGTTGCAAAAGGAGATTTATCAAGACAGATTCCTCTCGAAACACACGGACAGCCATTGAGGGGAGAATTTTTGCGCATAGCTAAAGAATCTAATCAGATGGTTAGCCAACTCAGGATTTTCTCAATGGAGGTAACACGGGTTGCAAGGCAGGTAGGTTCAGAAGGTAAATTAGGTGAGCAGGCTAAGATTAAAGGTGTGGCAGGGGTTTGGGAAGAATTAACAGATTCGGTAAACCAGATGGCAGGAAACCTTACCGCACAAGTACGGAATGTGGCAACAGTAACCACAGCGGTAGCGAAGGGAGATTTATCAAGAAAAATCACAGTAGAGGCAAAAGGCGAAATCCTGGAGCTTAAAAACACTATAAATACCATGGTGGATCAGCTGAACTCGTTTTCATCTGAGGTTACCCGGGTAGCGCTTGAGGTGGGTACAGAAGGAAAACTTGGCGGACAGGCAAAGGTACCGGGCGTTGCCGGAACCTGGAAAGATTTAACAGATTCGGTAAACAGGATGGCAGGTAACCTGACATCGCAGGTGCGGAATATTGCCGGTGTAACTACTGCGGTAGCAAATGGTGACCTTTCGAAAAAAATTACCGTGGATGTGAAGGGGGAAATGCTTGAGCTGAAGAAGACTATTAATACCATGGTGGATCAGCTGAACTCGTTTGCTTCAGAGGTAACGCGTGTGGCCCTGGAAGTAGGTACAGAAGGGCAGTTAGGAGGGCAGGCAAAGGTAAAAGGAGTAGGAGGGGTTTGGAAAGACCTTACAGATTCTGTAAACCAGATGGGTAGTAACCTGACCGGGCAGGTGCGGAATATTGCCGATGTAACCACCGCGGTTGCCAAGGGCGATCTTTCCCGAAAAATTACGGTTGATGCCAAGGGAGAGCTTCTTGAGCTTAAGGATACGATTAATACGATGGTCGATCAGTTAAACTCCTTCTCCTCTGAGGTAACACGTGTGGCGCGTGAGGTAGGTTCTGAAGGCCAGCTGGGCGGGCAGGCAAACGTACCGGGCGTTGGTGGAACCTGGAAGGATTTAACAGACTCAGTAAACCAGATGGCAGGTAATCTTACCGGCCAGGTGAGGAATATTGCTGAAGTAACTACAGCGGTAGCGAAAGGAGATTTGTCTAAAAAGATCACTGTGGATGTAAACGGGGAGATGCTGGAGCTAAAAAATACCATCAATACCATGGTGGATCAGCTGAACTCGTTTGGATCTGAAGTAACACGTGTGGCAAGAGAAGTAGGTTCTGAAGGTCAGCTTGGCGGGCAGGCAAACGTACCGGGTGTTGGTGGAACCTGGAAGGATTTAACAGACTCGGTGAATAAAATGGCCGATAACCTTACTTCTCAGGTGCGGAATATTGCGGAGGTAACAACGGCTGTAGCAAAAGGAGACCTTTCCAGAAAGATTACTGTAAATGCGAAAGGTGAGCTTTTAGAACTAAAAAATACAATTAACACCATGGTTGATCAGCTTCGGGGTTTTGCGTCCGAGGTAACTCGTGTGGCACGGGAAGTAGGATCGGAAGGACAGCTGGGTGGCCAGGCAAATGTGCCGGGTGTAGATGGTACCTGGAAAGATTTGACCGACTCAGTAAATAAAATGGCTGGTAATCTTACTGCCCAGCTTAGAAATATTGCAGATGTGGCTATTGCGGTAGCAAGTGGTGATTTATCTAAAAAGATTACGGTTGACGTACGGGGAGAAATCCTTCAGCTAAAAGAAACCATTAATACCATGGTGGATCAGTTGCGGGGATTTGCATCTGAAGTAACCCGCGTGGCACGGGAAGTAGGAACAGATGGAAATCTGGGCGGACAGGCCTTTGTACCGGGTGTTGCCGGAACATGGAAGGATTTAACCGACTCGGTGAACCAGATGTCTTCAAATTTAACATCACAGGTACGTAACATTGCGGAAGTAACGAAAGCGGTAGCCTCAGGTGATTTAAGTAAGACGGTAATTATAGATGCGAAAGGAGAGGTGTTAGAGTTGAAGAACACCATTAACACGATGGTAGACCAGCTAAACTCATTTGCATCTGAGGTAACCCGGGTAGCCCGAGAGGTAGGTACAGAGGGTAGGCTGGGAGGCCAGGCATATGTACCTGGTGTAGCCGGAACGTGGAAAGATCTTACGGATTCGGTAAACCAGATGGCATCGAATTTAACAAGTCAGGTGCGGGAAATTGCTAAAGTGGTAACCTCTGTAGCTAATGGAAACTTAAAGCAGAAACTTGCAATTAACGCATTAGGGGAGGTATACCAATTAACCGAGACCATTAATGAGATGATTGACACGCTTGCTGTTTTTGCCGATCAGGTAACTACAGTAGCCCGTGAGGTGGGTGTGCAGGGCCGTTTAGGAGGTCAGGCAAGTGTGCCGGGTGCATCAGGAACATGGAAAGATCTTACCGAAAACGTAAATCAGCTGGCTCAAAACCTTACTGTACAGGTGCGCTCAATTTCTGAGGTTGCATCCGCAGTAACCAAGGGTGACCTTACCCGGACCATTCGTGTGGAAGCTAAAGGTGAGCTTGAAGCGTTGAAAGATACCATTAACCAGATGATTGCAAATCTTAAGGGAACTACTTTAAGGAATCATGAGCAGGATTGGCTGAAATCCAACCTTGCCAAATTTGCACAGATGCTTCAGGGGCAACGTGATACTAATACGGTAGCAAACAAAATATTATCTGAGCTGGCTCAGGTTGTAAATGCCCGGTATGGCGCCTTTTATATTCTTGAACAATCCGAAGATACCGACCTGGCAAAGCTTAAATTATTTGCAGGCTATGCACAAAAAGGCAGAAGAAATATTCATAAAGAGTTTTTAATTGGTGAAGGCCTGATTGGGCAATGTGCATTGGATAAAGAACGGATCCTGCTTTCAAACGTTCCCGGAGATTACCTCCGTATAAGTTCGGGTATAGGAAATGCACCACCACTTGATCTGGTTATTTTACCTGTATTATTTGAAAATAATATAAAAGCAGTTATTGAACTGGCTTCTTTTGACAGTTTTAACACTACACACCTTGACTTTCTTGATCAGCTTACCGAAAGTATTGGTATTGTATTAAATAATATTGAAACCAATACACGTACCGAAGAACTGTTAACGCAATCACAATCACTTGCCGGAGAATTGTCATCACAACAGGAAGAGTTACGCAGGGCGAATGATGAGCTGCACGATAAGGCACAACTTCTGGAGAAACAGAAAGAAGAGGTGGAACAAATAAATAAAGAGGTGGAAGAGGCAAGGCGGTCGATTGAGGAAAAAGCAGAGCAGCTTACACTTACTTCAAAATATAAATCAGAGTTTCTTGCCAACATGTCGCATGAGTTGAGGACCCCGCTTAACAGTTTACTGATTCTTGCGCAACAATTATTTGAGAACCATGATGGAAACTTAACTGATAAGCAGATAAGATATGCAAAAACTATTCATTCATGCGGTGATGACCTTATCCAGCTGATCAATGACATTCTGGATCTTTCAAAAATCGAATCCGGGGTGATATCGGCAGATATTATGCCGGTAAGTTTCAGGGAGATATCTTCACTTGTTGAATCAACCTTTAAGCCGCTTGCCGAGAATAAGAATCTCAATTTTGAGATTGTGATTGATGATGATCTTCCGGAAATTATGGAAACCGATATTCAGCGCTTAACTCAAATATTAAAGAATTTGCTGTCAAATGCATTTAAATTTACTGAGAAAGGTGGCGTAAAGCTGCATGCTTACAAACCAGATCAATCCAAGCAAAATATTCTCCCCGGAAAGGATTCTGTTATCGCTTTCAGCATTCAGGATACCGGGATAGGCATCTCCAAAAAAACCCAGGGTATTATTTTCGAAGCATTCCAGCAAGCTGAAGGCTCTACCAGCCGTAAATATGGCGGAACAGGTTTAGGCTTATCTATCAGTAAAGGTTTTGCTGAACTATTGGGAGGTACTATTGTAGTAGAAAGTGAACTTGGCAAGGGAAGCTCCTTTACTTTATATATTCCGTTAAAATTTAAAGAGAAAACAAAAACTATAGCTGATATTTCTATAAAAGACATTTATCCGGTTACCTCGAAACCCATTCTTAGCGAAAATACGGAAGTAAGTATTGATGATGACAGGCATCTGATACAGGCAGGAGACAAAGTGATTCTCATTATTGAAGATGATTTGCGTTTTCTGAAGATTATGGTCGACAAAGCTCATGATTCGGGAATGAAAGCGGTTGTTGCCGGTACCTATGGAGAAATTTTTGAGGCCATCAAGAATTATCACCCTATAGCTATAACTCTTGATGTGAATATGCCTGAATCAAATGGCTGGAAAGTTTTGCGACTTATTAAAAATGATTTGTCGCTGCGTCATGTTCCTGTTCATTTAATTTCCGGTGAAGATAACAAGGCTATGGCCATGCAATATGGTGCAAAAAGCTTCCATCTCAAACCCATGTCAAATAAATCATTGGATGAATTAATTTCCGGCATTGTTGCTTTTAATGACCGTGAAACTAAAACAGTTTTAGTAATAGATAAGAATCAGGCGGAATTAGACAAGCTGGTAAAACTGCTTGAGAATAAAAGTATTGAAATTACAACAACATCGTCTGCAAAAAAAGGTATTGCCATACTTAAAAATGAATCTTTTGATTGTCTGCTTGTAGATTATGATCTACCTGATATAAAGGTATTGGTCAATAATTTGAAATTACAGAAGCAGGAGACTTCAGTTATTATGTATTCTGACACTGAAATAGCTGTAGAAGAACTCCTTTATTTCAAAAGAGTTCCCCACAAAGTAATTACTAAAACACCTGCTTTAGACGGAAATATACTTGAAGAAATCTCCATATTACTTCATATTGATTCTAAATTACTTTCAGAGGAAAAGATTACCTTAATGAATAATGCCAGAGAAAGTCATGATGTTTTAGACAGCAAAAAAGTACTCGTTGTAGATGATGATGTTAGAAACCTGTTTGCTTTAACTGCTGCTTTTGAAAGATCAAATCTTGATGTTATTACTGCGGAGAGCGGGCGTGAGGCTTTGGAGATTTTAAGTAATGATAAAGAAATTGATGTGGTTTTAATGGATATTATGATGCCCGAGATGGATGGCTACGAAACTATTAAGCTAATTCGAAAAGAGCCCGGTAACAGTCATCTTCCTATAATTGCCGTTACAGCAAAAGCTATGATTGGCGACAGGCAGAAATGTATTGATTCAGGAGCGTCGGATTACATTACCAAACCTGTTAAAACAGATCAATTAATGTCTCTGATGCGGGTTTGGTTATATAAATAATGTAACATGTGTATATTAGCAAAACATTACTAATGCTTACGTTTTGGCGGAAAAAGAAAAAAATATAAAAATATTGTTGGTTGATGACCGGGCAGATAACCTCATGTCAATGGAAATTGTTCTTGAAAAAGAGGGTTATACATTTGCAAAGGCAACATCGGGGAAGGATGCGTTAAAGATTTTATTAAAAGAGGACGATTTTTCACTCATCCTGCTGGATGTAAGAATGCCAATTATGGATGGTTACGAAACAGCCGAATTGATATATCAGCGGGAGAAATTTAAGCAAATACCTATCATTTTTATTACCGGGCAGGATTATGAAGAAGCTAATATGTTTAAAGGGTATCAAACCGGCGCTGTTGACTATATACGTAAACCTGTAAACCCGCAAATATTACGTTCTAAAGTTGCTGTATTTGCCGAGCTTTACAAAAAAAATCAGCTATTAAAACAAAAAGAGGAAGAATTAAGAATTATAAACGACGACCTGAGACAACTTAACGTAGATCTTGAAAAACGGGTTAGTGAACGAACTTTAGAACTGGAGAGTTTAAATCATGATTTGAGGGATCTGAACTTATCCAAAGATAAATTCCTTTCTGTAATCTCACATGATCTCAGAAATCCGTTAACTGCTCTGCTGGCTTCTTCTGAAAAGATGAACAGAAATATTGAAAAGCTGAATATGAAAGATTTAAAACAGCTTTCTGATATTATAAACAGAACTTCTAATAAAATACTCAGTCAATTAAACGAACTGGTAGATTGGGCCAAGAAACAGCGTAATAAAACTACATTCAACCCTGAAAAAATCCATCTCCTTAAAGGAATGGAAGAATCTATAGAGTTATTAAAAACCAACGCTTTACAGAAAAAAATACTTTTGGAAAATAATATTCCGGAAGATATTTATGTTAGTGCAGATTCACTGATGCTGCGTTCCATAGTACAGAACGTAGTAACCAATGCTATAAAATATACTCCGCATGGTGGATGTGTGACCTTTACTGCAGAATCTATGGATACCATGGTTGAAATTTGTATTAAGGATAGTGGAGTTGGTATGTCAGCAGAAACTAAAGAACGCTTGTTTGATCGAAATGCTGCAACAATCTCCGGCACGAATAAAGAACAGGGCAGCGGATTAGGTTTGTTACTTGTAAGAGATTTCGTAATTCAGCATGGTGGAACCATAGCGGTCGAGAGTGAAATAGGTTCAGGAACGGTGTTTAAATTTACTATCCCAAATAATCTTTAGCAGTTGTCTTAAACCATACCTCAGATGTTATTGCATATATGTTATTAAACCGATGATAAGGCATGGCATTTAATATTATTGAAAAACCGTTCGGCCTCTTAAATGATGTTCAGGTTATACAGTACACCATTACCAATTCTGCGGGAATGCAGGTTAGTATACTGAATTATGGTGCTGCTGTAACGGAACTAATTACTCCGGACAGAAATAATAATATGGGCGATGTGGTTTTGGGATTTGATTCTTTAACCGGTTTTTTGCAAAAGGACAACCCGTATTTTGGATCAGTGATCGGACGGTATTGTAACCGCATTGCGAATGCAATTTTTGAATTAGACTACAACACTTACACCCTTGCAGCAAACAACAATGAGAATTCGCTTCATGGAGGAAATAAAGGATTCGACAAGGTGTTATGGGAAGCAGAAAAATCCGGCGATAACAGTATAAAACTAAATTACCTGAGTAAAGATGGCGAGGAAGGCTATCCGGGTAACCTGAATGTACAGTTAACTTATACACTTACATTTGATAATGAGCTTATTATAGATTATTCTGCCACCACAGATAAAGTTACGCCTGTTAATTTAACCAATCACAGTTATTTTAATTTGTCCGCCGGAAATGAGCCAAATATTCTGAATCACAAACTCATTATTAATGCAGATAAATATCTGGAAGCTAATGATACGTTAATACCTACAGGTAAATTAACAGATGTAAAAGGATCTGTTATGGACTTTACTACTGAAAAAATTATAGGAAAAGATATTTTGGAAGTAGAGGGAGGCGGTTATGATCATAACTTTGTTTTAGATAATAAAGGTGATATAACCGATATGGCAGCATCAGTATATGACCCGGGAAGCGGCAGATACATGGAAGTGTTTACTACAGAACCCGGACTGCAACTTTATACTGGAAACTTCTTAGATGGCACATTAACAGATACCAAAAACGGAAAAATATATGTAAAACATGCCGCGTTTTGTCTGGAGGCACAACATTTTCCTAACAGCCCCAATCAGCCATCTTTTCCAAATACGATTTTAAACCCGGGAGAAACTTACAAACAACGCACTATTTATAAATTCGGAGTAAAGTGATGACTATTATTTAATTGTCATCGTCTTCCTCATTATTTCTCCTTTTATTACTCTGCGGCTTGTTTTTCATCGCTTCCTGTTCAGGAGTTCTGACAGTTGCCATTTTAGCATTAGTATCTTTCATCCACTTTTGCAGGTTTTCAATCATTTCGTCTCGTTTTTTTGTATTGGAAATCGAAATATTTGTTCGCTCGCCGGGATCTGTCTTTAAATTATAAAGCTCAATGCTATTATTCGAATTACGTTTACCCCAACCTCCGTCAAGTACCCATTCTTCATGATATAGCAAAACTTTATAGTCGCCATTACGCATAGTTGTGACGGGCCTGGTACGAAAAATAGAATCTCTTCCTCTATTAACAACGTTGTCTAAATATCCTGGAAAATGCCAGAATATTTTATCTCGTTTGGTTGATGCTTGTTCGCCTTTAAAGACAGGAAGCAGGTTTTCACCATCCAGGATTTTATTTGCTGGAATTTTTGCATTAGCCAGGGCAGCAAATGTTGGATATAGATCCAGATTAATTATAGGGGTGTTATTAGTTGACCCGGGTTTTATTTTAGCCGGCCATTTGGCAATAAAAGGCACTCTTATCCCACCTTCATAAAATGCACCCTTGTTTCCTCTCAATGGTTCCTGTGATGAATTTGGAGTACCCCCATTATCAGATGTGAAAACAACTAATGTATTTTTTTCAAGTCCATTTTCTTTTAAACAAGCCAGTAATTTTCCAACACCCTCGTCAAAATCATAAACACACGCAGCAAATAATGCATTGGAGTGGTTCTTACCTTTGGATTTTGCCTTGAATTTTGCTAAAGTTGATGCCCTCGCCTGGTGATTACTATGTACAGCATGGTGAGAAACATAAGCGAAAAAAGGCTTGTTCCTATTTTTGCTGATGAAATCACACGCCGCGTCAGTAATTTGAAAAATAGCTTTAGGATCTTCCGTAACACTTACTTTTTTAGCACCGTTGGCATCCATGGCCACGTCAAAACCCTGGTTTAGAGGATCGGTTTTGTCATTTTCCGCACCTATATGCCATTTACCAAATGCTCCGGTCTTATACCCTGCACTTCTCAAAGCATCAGCCATAGTAAAATTTGATGGTGACAGATGCTGAGTGTTTTTAACCGGAATTAAACGCATTTCTTTAACAGGGCCTTTACTTGTATTCCCTACCGCATAAATACCATGTCTGGGCGTATATTGTCCAGAAATTAAGCACCCCCGGCTTGGAGCACAATTAGCTCCCCCGGAATATGCATTATTAAAGATCATTCCTTCTTTAGAAAGCTTATCTAAATTAGGCGTTTCGTAATAATCTCCACCATTGAACTCCACATCTTTATAACCCAGATCATCAGCAAAAATGAAAATAATGTTTGTTTTTTTAGAAATTTGAGCAACTGATCTATATCCGTAAAAACATAACAAAGCAAATAGGAGAGAGGTGTGCTTTTTATTCATATAATTGAAGTTCTATTTTACTCTGATTGATTTTAATGGTGCTAAGTTTAATCCAAACCCATTTTATTTACGAAATCATTAAATTGCTGTAAAACGGTTAAACATGAATAGTGAAGTTATAACAATTTTAATCCACAAGCCACATTTGTAATAATCTAAGACATAATTTATATAACATTCTACAATACTGCTATTCATAGAAAAATCCTCTTAATAAATTTGGTTGTATAGGTTTACCGGATATAACCAATTGTTAACTTACTTAAAATAAAAAATTATGAAAGCTAAATTATTAGGATTAATTGCGTGTGTCTTCCTGCTTCAATCTTGTTCTAAAACCGCTGATGAACAAGTCACGGATCTGTCTGCAGGTAAAATCCCAAATTCAACATCAGCAGCATGTTATAGTAATCCCGTAATAACTAATGATGGGGGTGATCCCTTTTGTTTTAAATATAATGGAACCTATTATATGTATCGTCCAAATAATAATACCATTATCTATAATACCTCCACTGACCTGGTAAACTGGTCTTCTGCATCAACACTAAATTATCCTTCATATACCGCTAATGCTGACATTTGGGCGCCAGAAGTACATCAGGTTGGCTCTTCCCTTTATTTATATTACGCCAATCCAAGCGGAGTGAACGGTGGCAGGGATATTATGGCCTGTAAATTGGCAAGTCCTACAAGTGCAGGCAGCAATGTGGCAGTCAATCTGGTAGGATCATCCACTGATGAAATAAATATTGATCCTACAGTTTATCAGGAAGGATCTGATTATTACCTGCTCTGGAAAAACGTGGGCACCGGAAATTCCCGGATCCGAATACGTCAGTTAAGTTCATCTAATGGAACTCAATTTGCCTCCGGTTCATCCCAATCTGTAATTTTTCCTGATATTCCTGAAAACCCTTTAAATAAAGAACATCCAACCCTAATTCGAGAGGGTTATTCAAACCCTATTCAATACCGTTATTTCCTTTTCTTTGATTCTGGTGTAGGCGACACTCAGGATTATAAAGTAAGTTATGCTACTTCAAATTCTTTAATGGGCACTTATACTCATAAGGGCACATTGATGGAAAAGAACACGGCCAGGAATATTTATAGCATTGGAGGTCATTCTGTGGTTCGGGATGGCAGTAATTACCGCTGGATGGTTTATCGCGCCAAAAATACCTCTGCTACAGGCTGGGATGGAAGAAAACCCTGCATAGACCGGTTATTTGTAGACGCTACTGCGGGAACAGCAACTTGTGAACCAACACGGACTCAATCTACTTATTGTCCGCTTTAATTAGGTTTTATTCTATAAAATTAACTAACAATGCCTGATAAGATTTATCAGGCATCGTTAGTTTAGCACTTGATTAGTGCGCCGTACATGTCTGACTCTGTTTTTATGCTATCGAAGACAAATGCAATCTCGCGTTTCTGTTATTGTGGTGTAAGACAGTTTTTTAGGTCAGGATAATTGATCTTTACTTTCATAAGTTCATTCAATAGCTCAATCAAACATATTTCCAATTACATCGAGAACCGTTTCATTGTCTAATTTCATAGCCTCGGCCATAGATTCTAGGTAAATATTATCTCTGGCATCGATTGTGTAGATTCTCCTAATTGCTTCCATATCTTCATATTGGTGTATCTAATGTAATAAGAATAGAAGCTAAATAACCTATTTTAGAACTTTTAGCACCCGCTGTTCGACATGCCCCGCAGGGCATGTCGAACTACCGGATAAAAAGGGATTTGCAATCCCATTAAGCGGTCGGCCCATCTGTATGCCGATAGTGAGGATCATTGTACAATCATCGGATAGTTCCTGTGGATAAGAAAGTTCAACCTACATCTCCATTGCTTCAAAGGGAGCAGCCGAGTGCAGCATTCAGAATAAGCGCATTGGCCTTGTAATTTCCTTATTGGAACCCAATACATTGCGTCAAAATACCTCCAAACCCTACCATCAATAAAACCTCATACAACTTCTATTCAAAATAAATTTACGGTAGCTTTATGGCAATTCCATAAACACGTAAAATTGAGTCCGACCATACTTTTTATTACCCCTCCATTTACCCAGTTAAATACGCCTTATCCCGCTACAGCGTATTTAAAAGGATTCTTGAATACTAAAAACATTCCCTCTTATCAAATGGACTTGGGTATAGAGGTTATTTTAGCGTTGTTTTCATCGGCCGGATTAACCAATTTGTTTAAAGAAGTAACCAAAAAGCAGGTTTCCTTATCCGACAACAGTCAGAGAATTGTTCATCTACAGAAAGAATATATTAAAACGATAGATGCGGTTATTAACTTTTTGCAAGACCATAATCCAACCTTGGCACATCTGATTTGCCAGGGAAATTACTTGCCAGAGGCATCCAGGTTTGCACAGCTGGATGATTTGGAATGGGCTTTTGGCACCATGGGTACCCGGGATAAGGCAAAGCACCTGGCCACTCTTTATCTTGAAGATATTTCTGATTTAATTGTAGAGGCGATCGATCCGCATTTTGGCTTTAGCCGGTATGCAGAACGGCTGGGCAGATCGGCTTCTACATTTGATGAACTGGATACGGTTCTTAGTCATCCCGATAGTTTTATAGGCAGCATTTTAATCGATATTTTAAAAGAGAAAATTGAACAGGTAAAACCCGATTTTATAGCTCTTTCTGCACCTTTTCCCGGCAACTTGTACAGTGCTTTTAAGTGCGGACAATGGATCAAGCGAAATCACCCTTCGATAAAAATTGCATTAGGTGGAGGATACGCAAATACAGAACTAAGGTCGTTACAAGATGCACGGGTTTTTAATTACCTCGATTTTATTACGCTGGACGATGGAGAAGCACCTGTTTTTCACCTGATTGAATATTTAAAAGGCGAACGCAGCAAAACCGACTTAAAAAGAACTTTTGCTTTAGAAAACGGCATTGTTACTTACTTCAACGGTTCGAAAGAATTTGATTATGCGCAAAGGGATGTAGGCACTCCGGATTATTCTGATCTGCTTTTAGATAAATACCTGTCTGTTATTGAAATGGCTAATCCGATGCATCGGTTGTGGAGCGACGGCAGATGGAATAAATTAACCCTGGCACATGGTTGCTATTGGGGTAAGTGTACTTTTTGCGATATAACATTAGATTACATTAAACGATATGAACCTGTTACGGCCGCTTTGCTATGTGATCGGATTGAAGAAATCAGTAAACAAACAGGTCAAAACGGATTTCATTTTGTAGATGAAGCTGCTCCTCCTGCCTTACTCCGGGATTTGGCTTTGGAAATCATCCGGCGAAATTTAACCATCGTATGGTGGACAAATATTCGCTTTGAAAAAAGCTTTACCCTTGATTTGGCTGTACTTTTAATGGAATCCGGTTGCATTGCTATTTCCGGGGGATTAGAAGTAGCTTCCGATCGATTGCTGAAACTGATCGACAAAGGCGTAACTGTTGCTCAGGTTGCAAAAGTCACCGAGAATTTAACCCAGGCCGGCATTATGGTGCATGCCTATTTAATGTATGGTTTCCCCACTCAAACCGCTCAGGAAACAATCGATTCTTTAGAAATTGTTCGGCAGCTTTTTATGAATGGCATTGTGCAATCTGGCTTTTGGCATCAGTTCGCCATGACGGCTCACAGCCCCGTTGGTTTAAATCCGGATCAGTTCGCAGTAAAACGGCTGAGCCAGCAAATGGGCACTTTTGCCAACAATGATTTAGCGCATATTGATAGAACGGGCACCAATCATGAGGCCTTCAGCGAAGGTTTACGTAAGTCGTTATTTAACTACATGCACGGGATATGTTTTGATTTTAAGCTGGATAAGTGGTTTGATTTCAAAGTGCCCCGTACCACTATATCCTCCAATTTTATAGAACAAGCACTGGCTTTTCCGGAACCGAAAGTTATTAAACCAAGCACAAAAATTGTTTGGTTAGGCAGTACCGCATCTGTTAAATATTACGTAAAAAAAGGAAAAAAGAGTCCGGTAAACATGGCCTCCTTAACTTTTTACAATAAAAAAGACGATTTTATTGTACATACTAAGGAGGAATGGGGACGATGGTTAATTAAAGCGCTTCCCTTACTTTCGGTACATCAGGAAGTAGTATTTTCTTTCGTGGAAGTAGAGCAACTTTTTAATGATTCGGGAGCTGGCGATTTTCAACTTTTTTTGAATAGCAGCACCTTTACAGAATTAAAAGACAATGGACTGCTGTTGTTGTAGCTGTATATTTAATTTTGGCAATATAAAAAAATAGATGCGGGTACACCGTAGGTTACAAACGAGGACGAAAGGTGGTTTTCCCGGATACTTATGGATAATCCATGTTAAACTGTATTAAAATAGTTCTTTTCTTTTAAATAAAAATGCCTGATAGATTTTACCAGGCATTTTTCGTTTCATTATTTGCATTAAACTTTCTGCAAATTTTTCAAGCGAACAAATTTTGTTTTGTACTTGCTGAATTTCAGTGACCTGGGAGAGGCTCGAACTCTCGACCCACTGATTAAGAGTCAGTTGCTCTACCAACTGAGCTACCAAGTCATACTTCTGCAAAGAAAAACAATTTAAACCAATGAATACAATTCTTCACGCTGCTGTTTGACGGCTTCGCTTTTAATATATTCATCATAGGTCATCAGCTTATCAATAATACCGCCCGGCGTAAGTTCTATAACCCGGTTAGCTACCGTATGAGTGAGCTCATGATCACGTGATGTAAACAGAATAGTCCCTTTAAAATCTTTCAGGCCGTTATTTAGTGCAGTAATAGATTCCAGATCCAGGTGATTGGTCGGTTCATCAAACAATAACAGGTTCGCCTGCTGAAGCATCATCCGGGAGAACATGCAGCGCATTTTTTCTCCCCCGGAAAGCACATTCGATTTTTTTAATACTTCTTCGCCTGAAAAAAGCATTCTTCCAAGAAAACTCCTGATAAACTGTTCGTCTTTATCACCTTCTGAATACTCACGCAGCCAATCGATCAGATTCATATCCTTACCGGCAAAATAGGCTGAGCTATCATTAGGTATATCAGCAATGTTAATGGTAATTCCCCATTTAAAATCACCTTTAAAGTCACTGTCGCGATTGGAAAGCACATCATAAAAAGCGGAGGTAGCCAGACTGTTCTCAGATAATACTGCAATTTTATCTCCCTTATTCACCATGAAAGTGATGTCGGAAAACAACGGCTCTCCATTTTGCTCTTTTTTAAGTTTGGTTACCTGCAGGATCTGATCTCCGGCTTCCCGGCTGATATTATTAAATAAAATGGCTGGATATTTTCGATTGGATGGCTTAATTTCATCCAGATTGATCTTGTCCAGGGCTTTTTTACGACTCGTTGCCTGCTTGGATTTGGACGCATTAGCACTGAACCTTCGGATAAAATCCTGCAATTCCTTTACCTTGTCTTCCATCTTTTTGTTTTGATCAGACCGCTGACGCAATGCCAATTGACTTGATTCATACCAGAAAGTATAGTTTCCGGTGTAGATGGACATTTTACTGAAATCGATATCTACAATATGGGTACATACCGCATCCAGAAAATGCCTGTCATGAGAAACAACTAAAACAATCGCTTCATATCCTGCAAGGAAATCCTCCAGCCATGAAATGGTATTGATATCCAGATCATTGGTTGGCTCATCCAGTAACAGAATATCCGGGTTGCCAAATAAAGCCTGCGCTAATAATACACGTACTTTTTGGTTACCATCCAGTTCTTTCAGTAATTTATAATGCAGGTCTTCTTTAATTCCCAGGTTGCTGAGCAAGGTAGCAGCATTGTTCTCTGCATTCCATCCATCCATCTCGGCGAAAATGGTTTCCAGTTCCCCTGCACGCTCACCATCTTTTTCCGTAAAATCTTCTTTAGCATACAGGTTGTCTTTTTCCTTCATTACATTGTACAGCTCTTTATGGCCCATAAGCACCGTTTCAATTACTGTAAACTCATCAAAAGCATAATGATTTTGGTTTAATACAGCCATTCGCTCGCCGGGCGTAAAGCTTACAGAACCAGTAGAAGGATCAACCTCGCCGGAAAGGATTTTCATAAAAGTTGATTTTCCTGCACCGTTTGCACCTATTACACCATAGCAATTGCCCGGTGTAAATTTCAAATTTACTTCTTCAAAAAGTGTGCGTTTTCCGTAGCGTAAGGAGAGATTGGATACCGTGATCATATCTTAATAATGAGGTGCAAAGGTACAGATTTTGACCCATTTTTAAAAGCGTTTGGCACAAATGAAAGTGCGATTTACTTATTTGCTTTCGACGGATTACCCGCTTAAGTATTCATAGATTTACAAAAAAGCAATAGCTTATCCATTCATGAAAAAATTAAAGGAAATTATTTCACAGTTTAAAACATTTCCCACTAAATCATCAGCCGAGCTCAACGAGGTACTTTTGCAACTCATCTGTTATTCCCCTAAAATGCCATTGCGACTACACCAAGAGCAACTTCTGAGTGAAGGTGAACAGTTTAGCCTAAAAGTTAATGATGAATATTTTTCTCAAAAAGAGTTGCTGTTAAATGGTTTCAAATGGGGCGGGGGAACTCAGAAAATATTAATAACACATGGTTGGGGCTCAAAGGCGGCTGATTTCACTGAAATTATATATGCACTGAAGGAAATTAAAAATGTGCATATTATCGCTTTTGATGCACCAGGAAATGGCAGTTCAGAAGGAGAGTTGTCTAATCTTTTATTATATATCCAGGCTATTAAAGCAATAGTTTTTAATTATGGTAAGCCCGATATACTAATAGGCCATTCACTAGGAGCAATGGCAAATATTATTGCCCTGAATGAAATGCTGATTACCCCATCCTTATTAATAAGCCTTACGCCCCTTATCCGGTTAAAAGAAAATTTTGAAACAAGCATGCACGCTGTTGATATACCACAGTCAGATCAGGATAAATTTTTGAAAAAGTTTGAGGATAAATTTGGCATGTCTGCTTCTTATTTCAATCTGAGTGATCGCTATACTTTTGATAGTAATTTAAAGCATTGGTTGGCATATGATCAAAATGATCAAACTTCTCCATTAAGCCATTTGAAAGATTTTCTTAATACACGTCCATTCATAAAAAGTAAGAATTACGATGGAGTTGGACATGTGAAAATATTAAAGAATCCTGAGGTTATTACTGATATAGTTAATTTAGTTAGCGATACGCTTTGTGCGAAAAGAGCTTAATATATCATAGATTTTTATGTCCCCATGTCCCCCGCTACCATAAATTGAAAAAACCTGCTTAGATTGCTCTAAAACAGGTTCCTTTTACAAGTGCGGAGAGTGGGGGATTCGAACCCGCGGACCCTTTAACAAGTCAACAGTTTTCAAGACTGCCGCAATCGACCACTCTGCCAACTCTCCGGCGCAAAAATACACATACAGGCGTAATCTGCAAAAAGCGGAGCTATTATTTTTCATTTATAAAGTTAACAGCAAGAGTATCAATATGAAAGCCTATACGGCAGGTCGTTTTTTCTCAAGTTTTTCTTCTATTTCAGCAGATTTAAAGGTGTTAAATACAGGTTTTACTATTTTAATACTGCGTTTAGAAAGGTCAATACTGGCATTTAACTCAAACCCAATTAATATGATCAGAGAGTTTAAATACAACCAGATCATAACGACTATGAGTGTACCTATGGATCCGTATATTTTGTTGTAAGTTCCAAAATTATTAATGTAATATGCAAATCCCCAGAAAGAAATAATAGAAAGAATTGTAGCAAGCCATGAACCCGCGCTGAATAAGCGCCATTTTTTTGTGTGGGCAGGGGCATACCGATATAAAATGGAAATGGTTATAAAATATACAGTCATAAGTATGAACCACTTAATCAGAGCAATAATGTATATCCAAAAGCTGTCATTTATAAAAACTTCTTCTTTTAAATGGTTTAAAATAAATTCTCCTACGGTAATTAAAATCAAACCAAAAATAAGTGCTATTGCCATAACAACTGTTAGGGTCAGGGCAACCAATCTTTGTTTTAAAAAACTCCTTGTCTCCAGAATTAAAGATGATTTGTTAAATGCTTGCATTAGGGTATGAACACCGTTAGTTGCAAATAATAATGCCAGAATAAAACCGAAGGAAAGAAGTTTACCATTTTGGTTTTTAATAATATCTTCCAGAGTGTTTTCAAAGGCCAAATATGCACTTTCAGGTAATACAAGAGCAATCAAACCCATTAATTGATCCTGAAAATTGTCGATAGGGATGTATGGGATAAGTGTGAAAATAAAAATGAGACCCGGGAATATAGCAAGCATAAAGTTATATGCCAGGGATGAGGCTTTATTAACTAATGAATCTTTAGCAATTTCCTGAAAAAAAAACGTGGCCACAGTATATAAAGGCAATGGGCTAAATCCGGGCAAAACAATAACCTTACTCCACTCTATAAGCATACAGTAAGGTTTAAACTTTAAAAGGGTTTTATGAAGCCACTTCATACTTACTTAAAATAAACGGAAATTCTATCCAAAAATTCCTTTGAAGGCAGACGCGGTTTGTTTTTAGCCATATCCACGAATACAAGTGTGGTTTCACCCAAGTTTATTAAATGCTGATTTTCATTATATAATTCATAACAAAAACACATCCGGACACCAGGCATTTTATCAACAACAACTTTAATTGTGATTTCCTCGTCGTACAAGGCAGGTTTAATGAATTTACACTTCAGATCCAATACCGGCATCATAATTCCAGACTCTTCCATAGATCTGTAAGTCATTCCCAGACTTCTAAGCATCTCAACCCTTCCAACCTCATAAAATTGTGCGTAATTGCCGTAATACATGTAGCCCATTTGATCAGTTTCTGAATATCGTACACGAATACGGGTAGTATGCTCAAGCATTACTTTTTTATATTACGCTTATTAAGGGCTTGCTGAAACTTACGTGCATTTACCATATGTTCAGATTGAGTAACGGCAAATCGGTGATAACCTGAAAAATCCTCTTTTGCACACATGAACAAATATTTATGAGTTTTGTGGTTTAATACTGCATCTATTGCGTTTATACTGGGCATCATAATGGGTCCGGGTGGCAAACCGTAGTTCAGGTAGGTATTATACGGAGAATTAATTCGGAGATGTTTATTTAATACCCGGCGGATTGTAAAATCACGGGCGGCAAAAATAACTGTGGGGTCGGCCTGAAGCCTGATACCTTGTTTAACCCTGTTAAGGTACAGACCTGCGATAGTTGGCATCTCATCATCATGAAGGGCTTCACCATCCACAATGGATGCAAGGATACTTACTTTAACAGGAGTAAGATTGAGGCGCTCAGCCTTAGCCCGGCGCTCTGCGTTCCAGAATTTTGTATATTCGGCATGCATGCGCCCAAAGAACTTTTCAGCAGGTGTATTCCAATACATTTCATATGAATTGGGAATAAACATGGTATATACGTTACTGGTATCGAAGCCGAATTTTTCAACATAAGCGGATGAATCCAGCAAGCGTAAAAGCTTTGCAGAATCTGCTTCCAGCAATTTTGACACCTTGCCCACAAAGTTTTCTTTTAGCCGGTATGTTGCAAATTTTAATTGTACAGGTTCCTGATTCCCTGATTTTAACATATTGATTATCTTTCGATTACTTACTCCGGTCTTAAGTTTATATTTACCTGATTTAATATTGTTCGTGTAGTTCATGTCGACGGCCGCTTCTTTAAAAGATTCCGCATTTCTGACTATATTTTTTTCTGTAACTGTTTTTAACACATCGTTAAATGTAGATCCGGTGCGAATAAAAAGATATTCTTCTTTGTCGGTTACATTGCCGGAAAAGTATTTAATATAATAACTAATGCCTAAGGAACATAATCCAATAAACACTATGGCGGCTATTACAATTCGGAGATTTTTATTTAAAGCTGGTGACTTTGTTTTTTTTGCAGACATTCGTTTTACATTAATGATTATCCAATTTTTTAAGGGCAATTAAGCCACCCGAAAGGTTTCTGGCATTTAAATAGCCCATTGCTTTTAGTATTTTGCATGCTGTTTTACTTCGTATACCCCGTTGGCAAACAACAATTATTTCAGCATGTTTGTTAAAATCAACATCATCTACGTTTTTGATCATACCCAGAGGGAGATTTGTGCCGCCAATATTGTAGGTGTGGAATTCTATCTTTTCACGCACATCCAAAATAAAAAGACTTTCTAACTTTAATAGCCTGCTTTGTAATTCAATGCCTGTAATATCCATATTTTTTTAAGGCATATCAGGCGGAGCAGGGTCATTTGAGAGAATCACATCTATACGAGTCCCAATACTCACTTTATTTAAACTGTCACTAATGGCCGGCAGTTGTTTTATAACCCTTGCGTTAACAGAATCAGTAACCGAACCCAGGTATGAAACGCTTCCCAGCGATAATGAAGAGCCTTTTAATGCAAAAAGAACTTCATTTAATGATAAACTGATCAGGTTAGGAATATCAACTTCACTGGCGCCCATTCCATCGGCTAAAACAAGATTGATCCGTGACCCTTTAGGCAGTTCTTCTCCGGTACTTATTCTTTTTCCTCCTGAGTTTACTTCAAGCACGACATCCCGGGCAACATCAGAAATATAAGAAGTATCGCCAAGTTTTAAACCAAAATTATTAATTATTGAACGGGCTTCCAGGAAGGTTCTACCCACAATTTCTGGAAACTTAATAAAAGGAGCAGACCGTGTGATAATGGTTAGATATATAGTTCGTTTAATTTTTACATTGGTGTTTGGGTCAGGATCTTGTTCTATAACCGTCCCAGGAGCTTTATCAATCTGATATACAGAGTCTAACTGGTATCTCAGACCTTGTTTGTCTAATATTTGTATTGCTTCATCCACATTTAAACCCTTAAGATTGGGTACCGGCAGTCCTTCGCCATGACGGGTATAAATGCCTAAGCTAAAAAAGATTAGTAGGAGGAACGCGACTACAGAAATAATAGCTATGATAAGATTTTTTCTGAATGTTTTAGTCCGCAGATATGTAAAAAACTTACCCATTAGTTTTGCATCTTGTGATTTTCCAAACTTATTGAAAAATCAGCACTTCAAAAGGAATAAATCCACGTCTTTTTTGAATCAACAGATTTTAAAAATTTATCTTTGAACGCATGAAGAAAATAGTTGCTTTAGTTACCGGAGGGTTTACCGGAGAATCTGTCGTATCTTTTAAAAGTACAGATTTTGTTTCTGCTCATATTAACAAAGATAGATATGATGTATATAAAATCATTATTCTGAAAGAAGAATGGTATTATGAAGATGAAAATACGGTTAAACATACTGTAGATAAAAATAATTTTTCTGTTAAAATAAACGGAGTTGATATCCGCTTCGATACAGCCTTTATCATGCTTCATGGCTCTCCGGGTGAGGACGGAAAGCTTCAGGGGTATTTTGATATGTTAGGCGTCCCTTATACAAGCTGCGATGCATTAACATCAGCCATTACCATGAATAAAGGTTACTCTAAAGCCATTGTAGCCGACATTCCGGGTTTAAATATTGCCAGGTCCGTTCAATTATTTGACAACATTCCGGATCAACGAATTCAAATAGAAAAACTGAATCTTCCCTTATTTATCAAACCTAATAATGGAGGCAGCAGCATTGGAATGAGTAAGGTAAAAGCTATTGACGAATTGCCGGATGCATTAGATAAGGCCTTTAAAGAAGATATGCAGGTACTGGTAGAGGAGTTTATAAACGGCAGAGAGTTTTCTGTTGGTGTTTATAACGGGAAAAATGGAATAACGGTTTTACCGGCAACAGAAGTTATCAGTTCTAAAGAATTTTTTGATTACGAGGCAAAATATACTCCGGGGGTTAGTGAAGAAATCACTCCGGGTAGAATGACGGTTGAAGAAAAAGATAATGTGGAACGTATTGTTAAGGAAGTTTATAAAAAATTAAACTGCAAAGGAATGGTTCGTGTAGATTATTTCCTGGAATATGATACCAGCAATTTTTATTTTGTTGAAATAAATACGATACCGGGTCAAACCAAACAAAGTTTTATTCCACAGCAGGTTGCTGCTGCCGGAATGAACATTGGTAATTTTTATGAGGAGTTGATTGAAAAGTCGTTAGAAATGGGTAAGTAAACCCGCATTCCTCAATCAAATTCCTTTTCCTACCTCCGGCGTCTCCTACGCCAAACTATAACCGGGTTAGGGAACTCAATATCCAAAAATAAAGGAACTGCTTATCAAAACAGTTCCTTTATTAGCTTTACTACTGCACAAATAGCTTGGTTTGGGCCACTTCTCCGCCTTGTATTACTTTAATCATATACAAGCCTGGGGACAGGTCATTTATGGGAATAAATAATTCACTTGAACTACCCATTCCCTGCTGACGTGTAGTTTTTACAACCTGTCCGGACATGTTAGTAAAAGTTATATTAAGATCTCCTTCTTGTGGATGGGTAATAAATAATCTTACCTCTCTGCTTGCCGGATTTGGTGAAACCGATGCAGTGAAAGATTTGAAATTCTCATCTAAATTAACCAACTTCAATTGATCTTTACCAGTAACTACAGCGACAGGGGCAAATGAAGGGCTTGTACTGTAAGTCATGTAATCAACATTACCTGCATCACTTCCGGTAGTTACAATTTTAATGGTGTGGGTTCCTGAAGCTAAACTTTTGCTGAACGTATTGGTCATTGTCCAGGCACTAAAACTAGCCGGACTACCTGTTACATTAAACGTAACACCACCAGTAACAGCTGTATTATCAATAAGAAGATTTGCAGTTCTGGCAGCTGTAGAACCATTCGCATATCTGAATGCAAAGTACAAGGTGGCTGATGATGTCAGGCTTACTGTAAAAGTTACAGAAGAACCGCTTGTAGGGCTAAAATTAACATAACCTGTACCGGTATAACCTGTGGCACTGGATTCAACAGTTGCTAAATTTAAAGTTGCATTCTCTGCCTGAAGGGCGGTAGTAACCATAAAAGACTGATCCACATTAGTGGCGGCGTTATAATTTTCATTTCCACCCTGAATTGCTCTAACAGTAACAGTTCCGGCACCCGTTAAAGTAATTGTATTTCCGGAGATTGATGCCGGCCCGGAAACAATTGAATACGTTGGAGCTAAACCAGAACTGGCCGTAGCCGATACGGTAAAGGTAGGAACACCAGTATAATATACTTTATTAGCTAGTGTATTAAAAGTTATTGTTTGAGATGCTTTTGCAACTGTAATGCTTTGATCCTGCTCATTAGATGCATAAGTTCCGTTTGCATCAACACTTGCCCTAACCACAATAGTTCCGGTACCGGTAATGGTTAACGTAGAGCCTGATAAGCTGCCTGGCCCTGAGACTAAACTATAAGTAACGGTTCCTCCAGAAGTTGCTGTAGCTGCTAATGCAAATGGAGCATCTTCATACGTTTTGGTTGTAGCAGAAGTAAATGTAATTGGATTTGCCGCTAATTGATCGGGAGCAAAATTGGAATTTACACCATAAATTACATCTCGATAAGACTTTTCATGAGCACCAATATCCGGAGCAGTTAAGTTATACTTATCGGAAAAGTTATTAATAATTTCTCCCCCGTCATGTCCCGCGCTGGTTGACAGCAGTTTAAAATTAGCAGTTTTGGTACTTAAGTACCAGGTTCCTGATACGTAACCTGGTACAGTACCTTTAATGCCATTTGATTCAAAACTTGCTACGCCTTCTTTTTCAGGGAAACTTCTCGTTCCATCTGCATGGATTTCCGGGTTAGATATTAAATCATAATCAAAATCATTTTTGCTGCTGGTAAGCCCATTGCCTCTGTCCACCCCATCTTTACTAACGCCAATAGTTTGATTGATACCTGAACGCGTGTGCAGAATATTATTCCGGGTTGTGGTACGTCTAATTAATCTAGCGCTGCCCAGGTTTCCCCAACCGGTATCATTGAGCTGCGTATAGGTATTATTGAAAATATACTGATAGCCTACCATCATTTCTATGCCACCCGATTCACCCATTTTTACTCCATTAGATGCAGCTTTACCTCCACCTGCTACTGTAGTGCCACCTCCAAACACATTGCGCCACATATAAAGAGGCCCAATACTCACCGGTGCATTTGCAATACCCTGATATGTATTTTCAACAAAATTTTCCCATACCCTTACGTTTTGTACTCCACCTTCAATTGAAATACCATCATCATGGCAATAAGAAACATAATTTCCATAAATATCTGTATCGGCTCCGGTATTTCCAGAATTCGTAGCACCCCGTTTACCGCCAATTCCGTCGTTAAAAAAGTGGTCTTGATCAGACCATATTTCATTATATCTGATAATATTATTTCCTTTCGAATTCTGAAAAAATATGGGCACCGGCCCTTCAGGGTGATTATCTGTGTTTATAAGCCTGTCTTCGTTCCAATTATTTGTATCCCAGCTAGGATGATGAATTTTATTGCGTTGAATTATAATTTGGCCAGACCCTGGACCAACCCATCCATTATCAACTTTGATACCTGCCAAATCAATTTCCCCAAAGAGGCTAGTCGCTGATTCATCATTATCTTTAATTCCCCAGGCACTAATATCACAGTTTTCTATAATAATATTCTTGTGAAGCCCTTTCACTAAAATTCCATTAAGTCTGGCACCCTGGATTATAAAATTTCTTATAATTATATAATCTGCATCGATGGTAATGCCATTATCATGGTTTTTTGCCAAATTCATAATCTTATTATTACCATCGTAAACTTTGTAACTGGTACTTGTTCCCGAAGCTGTTGGCGGAATATTCAAAGGAGTGCTATAATTTACAGTCGGTACAGTCCAATCAGAAGCTGGTGCTCCAACGAAATTTTCATTTAGCGTTTTTACCTGGACACCTGTTAAAGTCACACTTTGAGAAGTTCCATCTAAAGTAAGTTTCACTTCATATTGAGTATTGGGTGTAAGATTAACTAAACTGCCTCTATACTGTTCGATAGTAAATAAATCCCCATTTGCATACGCCCCACTTCTGGAGTTTGAGATCAGGCTTAACCCATTGTACCATTGCTGAGTACCGGCTATTTTGTATTTCACTAACACTTTTTTTGTGGTATCAGTTACATTGCTTGGGGTCCAATACAGACTTAAACAATTAAATGTTGGTACTGCTCTTTGTGCATATGATCGGTTTGCCGATGCACAAATAAGAAAAATACCCACTAAAAAGATAAATTGATTTAAACGGGGTGGTAAAATACTCCTCGCGGGAGAATTATTAATTGTAAAAAAACCACAAAAGACCCCTAATCTGACATGTAAAGTTTTAAGCATAGAAATTATAATTGGTTAAATAATTAGTTAATAACAGTTTGATAAATATTAAATTAAAATTAACCACTATAATTATTGAAAGATTATATGATATTATTAATTAGTAATACTTTTTTATGCTTTTTTATAAATTCACAACTCAATCATCTAAGAACAATCTTCCCAAATAAATTAATATAGCATCACTTGCTTAGAAAGGCGGTCGGCTTTCCTAAGGCACAAAGTCTCTTGCACTAAAGTTATAACGACTTAAGAACTCTGCTGTATACGCTGAAATAATGTGAGGTTTTCAGCCTGGCGCCAAAACCGATCTGCATTTGCACACTTAATGGAGTCTTGTGAGATTAATCTTTTAAAGTTTTTCTAATTTGCTTAGTTCTATTCTGAATTCCGGGTTATCCAGTACGTTATTCGATTTGGAAAGGTCATTATAGCTGTCGACATTGATTGTCTTCAAGAGCATTTTATAATTGCCGGAAATTCTCACTAAATCGCCGATCTGCAGCGTTTTAATAGTTGCATCTACAGGTTCAGATTTAACGGTCCTGCTGGTAAAAACCACTGATTGATAGCGTGTTTTTTCATTCGGTAACCCGCCATCCAGGTTCATACCAAATGAAGTAATAGTATAATCCTTATCGGTGGGGTCGGGGCCTATGTCCAGAATGCGTGCTTCCCAAGATTCAAAACGTAACTGCAGGCTGTCGATTATGTGGGTTTTTACTTCGCTTACGCCCTTTTCTAGATACTTCTGGCGCATAGCCGGGGTAGTATTGGTGTTAACCGAATCGCGCCACTGGCGGGCAGCAGTTAGGAAATTAACCTGATCGGAGGGACGCTTATCTATGTATTTCTCCTCCAAGCATCCCATAAAGGAAAAGACTATAAGGCTTAAGATGAAATTTCGCATGAAATAAATTTAAGAAATTTTTAAACGACCTATAGCCACTAGAGCGGAGTGCAGATAGTCTAATCTAAGACTACGTTACACTATTTAGTATCAGTTTGTTGTTCGTGAATAGCTATTGTAAGTTCTTTTGTCATATCGTTTAACGAAACCGCAATCTTTAATATGCTCGGCCAGTCCTGGTTAAAGAAGCATAATGACTATTTCACACGCTCAATATATTCACCTGTGCGGGTATCAACCTTTACTTTATCTCCCTGATTTACAAACAATGGCACTTTTATTTCTACCCCGTTTTCTGTAGTAGCATATTTTTGCGCACCTGATGAAGTATCACCCTTAACAGCAGGCTCTGTATACGTAATTTCCAGTTCAACGCTGTTTGGTGCCTGGGCCATGATGGGTTCTTCACTCTCTAAAGAAACGATGACGTTCATGCCTTCTTTTAAGAACTTTGCTGATGACCCGAACAGTGATTTTGGAATACTAAACTGATCAAAAGAAACATTATCCATCACTACAAAAGAATCACCTTCTTCATATAAATATTGATAATCGTTAGTTTCTACACGGCAAATTTCAACTTGCTCATCCGTTCCTAAACGGGCTTCCACAATTTTTCCGGTTTTAATATTACGAAACTTACCTAAATAGAAAGCACCGCCTTTACCTGGCGTACGATGTACCATTTCTTCAACGGTTACCAGTTCGCCGCTGTAACGTAAAAAATTTCCTGATTTAACTTCTGATGCTTTTGCCATGAGAGTATTACTGTAAAATTTGAGATCGAATATATGTGCTTTTTATCTTTTTTTACAACCCGGGTTGTTGCTTACAGGGCAGTTATGGAGGTAGACCAACTTATAAGATTACCGGCACACAACTTATGGTGTCTAAAATAAACACACTTTTATATTGTCAAAGCAGTACTAGGTTTAAATAAAACGTAGAGGTTCTAGCCGTTCTAAATAAAAGGTTTGCCTTAAGCTTTTTTCGGAGGCAGGTCAAAGGCCACAGCATCATGCTCAAAGTGACCATTATGAGAACCATCACAAAAGGGTTTGTTTTTTGAAAGTCCGCAGCGACAAACGGAAACAATATTACGTCCCTGTAAGCCATATAAATTACCATTTTTATCAACTATTTCAAAATCGCCTTCTATTCTAACCGATCCGTTATTGTTAATTGTAAGTTTTGTAGTTGCCATATATTTTAATTTCTGGTAAAGCTATAATAAAGCCTCCGGATTAGATGGAAAATTATCAATTTATCTCACTCTTTTCCCCGTTTTTAGCAGAACGAAGGAGTTTAATGAGATTTAATTTTACCATAAACTGTGGATTAGATAACCAATAAATTTTGTTAATAAGGGATATGATTTCCAGTTTCTATCAGATTATCAAGTAGTTATTATTATTATCGATGTGGAGAACCAGGAATGAAGTGTTAATATCTTGTCTAAAAAAAACATACGATTTTACTTGACACGTATACCTATATCAGCTACCTTAGATAACATCAAGCACGACGTACTTTGACAGCCTGAGAGAAAGTCCAAAGAAAATAGAAGTTTCGATTTCAACATTCAGGACATTCAAAACTTACCTCACAAGCCTGCATCGAAAGATAAAAGGGGAGAAGCACTAAGTTCCAAAAGACGGGCATAACTAAGGTTTAAAATATTTTCTACGGGAAAGATTTTAGCGGAAGTAAGGTCGGGAGTTTCAAAAGTTGAAAAGCTGCGAACGAACGGTCGGTTAAGTACAAAAAACTTGGTGCCTTTATACGGTTACGATTGTGTAAAGGTTAAAACGGGAGATCTGTTCGAAAGAATTGGTTTCCCGTTTTTCTTTTAGTGACCTTTACTCTCCGTACCCAAACATTAAGGCCTTTCATTTAGTTAGCAGTAATGATTAAAAATATCTCAGATACCACTAATTCAAGTAAAATATTTGTTCTTGATACTTCCGTTATAATTCATGATCATGATGCTTTTAAAAATTTTCAGGAACATGATGTAGCTATTCCCATACAGGTATTAGAGGAGCTGGATAATTTTAAAAACGGCAATGATACACGTAATTTTGAAGCAAGGAGCTTTATCCGTTTAATGGATGAACTTTCGGGCACTAAACCCATAAACGAATGGTTGCCACTACCCGGAACAGGCCGTGGAAACTTCAAAGTAGTAATGGGTGAAAAGCCAGGTAATTTGAATGCAGAAGAAATTTTTGGCGACGAAAAGGTTGATCATGGTATCCTGAATGCTGCATTAACACTTCAGCAGCAGCATCCGGAAAAAAAGGTAGTATTAGTTTCAAAAGATATTTGTCTTCGTTTAAAGGCCAAGGCTTTAGATTTGAATGCTGAGGATTACGAAACCGGTAAAGTAAAAAATGTTGAAGATCTGTACACGGGGAAAACCGTGGTTGAAAACTCGCCGGAGAAAATCATAAAAGAGTTAATTTCAAACGGCAAAATAGCTGCTGACAGGCTTGGAATTGAATTATCACGGAGCAATCACTTTTATATATTTAAAAATAAGAAATATACTGTACAGTCATTTTATAAAGCAAAGGATCATTTTTTGCATTATATCCCTGATCAGGAAGTACATGGTATAAAACCGAAAAGCGCCGAGCAGGCGTGTGCCATTTATGCGCTTTTAGATCCGGATATTAAACTGGTAACTCTACAGGGAAACGCGGGTACAGGAAAAACGTTACTTGCCCTGGCATGTGCCCTTGAACAACGGAAGCATTACCGGCAAATATATATTACCAGGCCTATTGTGCCATTGAGCAACAAGGATATTGGATTTTTGCCCGGGGATATCAAGTCAAAAGTGGATCCGTACATGGCTCCAATCTGGGATAATCTTAAATTCATTAAAGAACAGCAGGAAGATGTAAAGGCGCAAAACAGAATTGACGAACTGGTGGAGACCGATAAAATTTCTATAGCTCCTTTAGCATTTATCAGGGGACGTACACTAACTAAGATATTTTTTATTGTTGATGAGGCACAAAACCTTACTCCGCATGAGGTTAAAACTATTATTTCCAGAGCTGGAGAAAATACAAAGATTGTGTTTACAGGAGATATTTATCAGATTGACACTCCTTATCTTGATTCTGAAAGTAATGGATTATCTTACCTGATTGATAAAGCAAAAAATCATCATTTGTATGCTCATATAACACTTCAAAAAGGAGAACGCAGCGAACTTGCTAATCTGGCGACAGAACTTCTATAATTCACTTTTCACCGCGGTAAAGGAGAGATCTGGCTTTCGCGCATAGTCCAGATTCTTCCCTTGAGGTCTGAATGACAAAACTTACCATACTTAGACGCTTTGTCACCTTGACGCAGGAAAGGTCTAATCCGTAAGTTTTGGTTTCTCTATGATATTCCTATGTTTCTCCAGCATATGAATTGCTAAAACAGCGTGGGTTATACATTGTTAAAGCATTATCTAATCATTGTCTTATGCAACAATCCCACGAACAGAAACCATATTTTCCTCCTCAACATCAGGATAAACAGCCTGGTATTGAATCTGAAATGAACCCAACACCAGCTTTTGAAGGCGAACAGATTAATAGATTGGTAAAGCTAGACGGCAAAGTAGCACTAATTACCGGAGGAGATAGCGGGATTGGAAGGGCAGTAGCAGTTAGTTTTGCACGAGAAGGCGCAAATGTGGCCATCTCATATCTTTGCGAACATGAGGATGCTAAAGAAACCCAAAGGCATGTTGAAGCATTAGGCAGGGAGTGTTTATTAATACCGGGAGATATATCAGAAGAAGACCATTGTAAATTTATTATAGAGCAAACTATAGGAAAATTTACAAAATTAGATGTGTTGGTTAATAATGCCGCTGTCCAATATCCACAAGATAATCTTGAAGATATATCATCTGAGCAGCTTGAAAATACGTTCAGGACAAATATATTTGCCCAGTTCTATTTAACAAAAGCTGCGCTTCCGCATTTAAAAAAAGGCAGTTCGGTAATCTGTACTACGTCAGTTACCGCCTACCGTGGCAGCCATCATTTAATTGATTATTCGGCCACAAAAGGGGCAATAGTTACTTTTGTGAGGTCGTTATCAGCTAATCTTGCCTCCCGTGGTATTCGCGTTAACGGTATAGCGCCGGGTCCTATCTGGACCCCGCTGATTCCATCAACATTTTCAGACGAAGAAGTTAGCAAATTCGGGACGGATACACCTTTACAACGGCCTGGTCAGCCCGAAGAGGTTGCCCCTTCATTTGTATTTCTGGCATCCGAGGATTCCAGTTATTTCACAGGTCAAATATTACATCCTAACGGTGGTGAAATTATAAACGGATAATTATCTTCGCTGATCCGAATTGAGGACCAGAAGAATGATGAAAGCAAGCCAGAAAGAAAATGTTTTTGACAGTGAAGTATTAACCCGTTTTGATCTATACAATAGTTTATTTCAGGCATTGCCGTTTTATCGCGTCAGACAAACCGGAACTCTATTGCCTTTTTTCACCTCACATTGTGAGCAAGGGGTTAATGAAAATACCCCTCCTGCAGAGATTATTGAAACCTTCTTTACCACTTATCAGAAACATATTAATGAAATAAACCGGTTCGATCTTCTCTTTCATTTCATCCAGTACATTGAACGCCAGGTTGTTCTATTTGACGCAATTGAAGATTCGTCATTTAAAAAAGTAACTACAGAAGATACTGGCTCATTACAGGCTATATTTTTAAGGGCGCAAAGTGATAATTCTTATCGCGACCGCGTAATTACTGCCCTGAAAGATTTCTCATTAAGATTAGTTCTTACAGCGCATCCTACACAGTTTTACCCGGGCACGGTGCTGGCAATAATTACAGATCTTAATCTGGCATTGCAGAAAAATGATCTAACATCTATAAATTTATTATTGCAGCAGCTTGGAAAAACTCCCTTTTTTAATAAAGACAAACCCACACCTGTAGATGAAGCCGTAAGCCTTGCTTGGTTTATGGAAAATGTTTTTTACCATGCCACAGCAAATGTTCAATCATTAATAGAAAAGGAATTTGATATTCCACAGCCTGAGCAACACCAGTTAATTGAGCTGGGATTTTGGCCGGGCGGCGATAGAGATGGTAACCCCAATGTAAATACTGAAAGTACAAAATCAGTATCCAGACTTCTAAGAACTGTTTTGTTCAGATGCTATTACCGTGATTTCAGGGTTTTAAAACGAAGGATTACTTTTCGGGGTGTTGAGATATATATGAACACATTATACGATCTGTTATATAGAAACAGCTTTAACAGTGAGGAAGTGCAAACAGATGAGAAGGATGAGATTCTGGATAACCTGTATGCCATAAAGGATGTGTTATTAAAATGGCATAATGGATTGTTTATAGAAATAGTAGATGATCTGATTATGAAGGTTAGGCTATTCGGATGCTATTTTGCGTCTTTAGATATCAGGCAGGATAGTAGAATTTTACGCAAAGCATTCGACTATTGCTTAACTTCAAGTGAATTAACTTCCTTGTATACAAATGATTATAATAGTTTACCAGAAGAAAAAAAGATTGACCTGCTATCTTTTGCATCGATAAAGTTTTCTGAAACCGGGCAGGCGGATGAACTAACCAGGGATACATTGGATACTATCCGGTTTATGCTAGACATGCAGCATTCAGGAGGTGAAAGGGCATCCCACCGGTTTATAATTAGCAACTGCCAGGCTGCTTCGGATATATTACAGCTGATAAACCTGTTTGTTTGGAACGGGTGGCAGATGGAAAGCCTGACGGTAGATTTTGTGCCTTTATTTGAAACGGTTCAGGATCTTTCGCATGCAGCTGAAATAATGGAACTCCTTTATTCCAACAAATTTTATAGAGAACACTTGCAAAGAAGGGGCAATCGTCAAACTATAATGCTTGGTTTTTCTGACAGCACGAAAGATGGTGGCTATCTTATGGCAAACTGGTCAATTTTTAAGGCTAAGAAAAACCTGACATCAATAGCCAGAAAACATAAAATAGATCTGACATTTTTTGATGGGAGAGGAGGGCCTCCGGCACGGGGAGGAGGTAAAACCCATCGTTTTTATTCATCCATGGGTAAAGATGTTGCCAATGATCATATTCAATTAACCATTCAGGGTCAAACAATCAGCAGCCAGTACGGGTCTTTTGATACTGCTTATCATAATATAGAGCAGTTAATTAACGCCGGCATTACTTCTTCATTGAACCATAATTCAAAAAATACAATGGAGGTTGAAGAAATGGAGCTTATTGAAAAGATGGCTGTCACCAGTCATGACGCTTTTATTCAGCTCAGGGAAGATCCCTTGTTTTTGAAATATCTGGAGAAGTTCAGTCCTTTAAAATTATTATCCCAAATAAATATCAGTAGCAGACCTGTAAAACGAAACTCCACATCAGAACTAAAACTGGAAGACCTCAGGGCGATAAGTTTTGTAACGGCCTGGAGCCAGTTGAAGCAAAATATACCTGGCTTTTATGGTGTAGGCACAGCATTAAAATCGGCAAAAGATGATGGCTTGTGGGATGATGTTAAAAAACTTTATGTTTCGTCTGTGCAGTTTAAAACCATAATCGACAACTGTATGATGTCTATGTCTAAATCAGACTTCAGGGTTACTGCATTCCTTGAAAATGAAAAGGACTTTTCTACCTTCTGGAAAAAACTAAGAGATGAGTTTGAGCTTACCAAACAGCTTCTACTGGAACTCAGCGGGGACCAGGTACTTATGGAACAGTATCCTATAGAGAGAAAATCGATAGGAATGCGTGAAAAGATTGTACTTCCGTTAATACTGATCCAGCATTATGCATTGCAGAAGTTGAATGAAGGTAATTTAACTGAAGAACAGACCAGTATATATAATAAATTAATAATCCGTACAGTTTACGGAATTGTTAATGCAGGCAGAAATCTGGCTTAGAAAGTAGTAATAAAGACTTACGACGTTTAAACTTCGTAGGTCTCACTCCAAATTAACTTTCACGGGCAGTTAACCTAAAACATTCGTGCGTCTATATTTTTCTTAATCCTTTCTTTTTATATAAGATCCGGATTTGTACTGAGATTATCTTTTCAGACAGTATAAATATTTGAAAATTAACTTTTTAAAACCCGATCAACCGTTCTGATGTTCTGCTAATAATCTACTTAAATGTTAATCTGATGAAAAAGCAGGATGAAAATTATTTCAAGGTAGCACGTGGAGTATGGGGTCTTAAGATCATATTCGTTAATATCTTTATGGTACAAGACAAAGAATCCGGTAAATGGATCCTTATTGATGGTGGCTTAAAGGGTTCGTCGGGGCGTATTATCAGGATGTCTGAAAAACTTTTTGGAAAAGGTACTTCTCCTGAAGCTATAGTGTTAACTCACGGACATTTTGACCATCGCGGTGCTTTAAAAGAACTTTTAAAGAAATGGAATGTCACTATATACGCTCATTCTTTAGAAGCTCCATATTTAACTGGGTTATCTCCTTATCCTCCTTCAGATCCATTTGCTGGCGGTGGTATTATGGCTTTAACTTCAGCTTTATTTCCAAATAAACCTATAGATCTTGGTAAAAACTTTAAGAAATTAAGAGGCAATACTGTACCAAATATGCCCGAATGGAAAATTATTCCAACTCCAGGTCATTCACCCGGCCATATATCGCTTTACCGTGAAAGTGATAAAACATTAATAGCCGGCGATGCATTCGTTACCACAAAACAGGAATCTGCTTACTACGTTATTACGCAAAAGAAAAAATTATGCGGTCCTCCAAAATTCTACACGCCTGATTGGGTTTCTGCTAAATCATCCGTAGAAAAATTAGCCGCATTGAAACCTAAAAGCGCTGCAGCTGGTCATGGAAAACCTATGTATGGACGTGATCTGCAAAACAACCTGAAAGATTTAGCACTTCATTTTGATGAACAAGCAATACCACATTCTGGCCGTTATGTTAGCGAACCTGCAGTAGCAAACGCATCAGGGATTGTTCGATTACCAAAGTCTACTATGGTGCCCAAGCTATTAACTGCTATGGTAATCATGGTACTTCTAACTACTGTGGTAATTAAATTAAGACAATAGATTTTGTCTCATAATTAATATTATGTTAAATAGAAATATATACTCTCTCCCCTGATTTAAATAATAAAGAACATATATGAAATCAATTTGGAAAGGTTCAATAGGTTTTGGATTGGTTAATATCCCGATTAAGCTGTATTCAGCTGTACAAAGCAGTACGCTCAGTATGGATATGCTGGACAGTCGTGATCATGCACGTATAAGGTATCAGAGGATAAACGAAAATACCCGTAAAGAAGTTCCGTATGATAAAATTGTAAAAGGTTACAAGCTTGAAGATGATTATGTGATCCTGGAAGACCAGGATTTTGCTGATGCAAGTCCCGAAAAAAACAAGACTGTTGAAATAGAGAATTTTGTAAAATTGACGGATATAAACCCAATGTATTATGAAACTTCTTATTTTGCTGAACCCGAAGCGCAAGGTCGAAAAGCATATTCCTTATTATTAAAAGCGCTCCAAAAATCGGGTAAGGCCGGAGTTGCCAGATTTGTATTGCGCAGCAGTGAATCTCTTTGCGTAATTTATCCGGTAGATAAAGTTATTGTTATAAGTAATATAAGGTTTGCCGAAGAGCTACGATCTTCGGAAGAAATCCTGGTTCCTGACGATGTGAGTATTAATAAAAAAGAGTTGGATGTGGGTTTAGCTTTAATTGATCAGTATACTGGCCCATTTGATATTAAGAAGTTTAAAAACACCTACTCAGACGAACTTTTAAACATTATAAAACTCAAAGCGAAGGGTAAACGCCCAACTATTAAAAAACTTAAACCGGCAAAAGCGGCAAGCGATAATTTACTGGATCAGTTAATGGAGAGTCTGAATGCACGTAAAGGCGCATAATTTAATACAAATGGTATATAATGAAAAAACTCCAGGTAACAATTGTTATCTGGAGTTTACTTGACTAAATTAACGTATTATAAACCGTTAATAACTTTTGTTATTTCAGCAACTTTTGCGTCATTACGCTTTACTAAATAGAATGTTTTTAAGTTTTCCCACCCCATACGTGATTTTGGATTTAACGTAGTAGCTTTTTCCAGGTATGGAAGTGCCCTGTCGAACTCAGCCATCGCTTTCTTAATCATTCCATCATATTCTTTTTGCTTGGTTTGAGGCAATTTACTTGCTGCATTGTACAAGTCAATACCTTTATTTAATATAACTCCCCCCAAATTTAAAGTAGCATCCGTAAACTCCGGGTCTATAGCAATAGCTTTTTTATATGATTCTTCAGCTTTATCCGGATTGTTAGCCGAAGCGTAAGCAATGCCTAAATAAAATGGATATAGTTTATTCTTCGGTTGTTTTTCAGATTGTGCAGTTATTTTACCGATTATACTTTTTTGTTTCCCTGTAAGCAAATTAAGTTCAATTTCCTGGGTAGCTAATTCTGGATCATTTGAGAATTTAGTAGCACCTTCGGAGGCCACTCTAATTGCTGCTGCAGTATCTTTTTCCATAGCATATATCTTAGACAAGTCCAGATATACCTTATTATTTGTTGAAAAATTAGTCTTCAGCAACTGCTCATATGATTTAATAGCAGATTTATAATCATTAGCATTAATGGCCGAAAGACCTGCATAATAAGTAACTGTAGTATCACCGGGACGATAGGTCAGGGAATTATTAAATGCAGTATATGCATCCTTAAACTTTGACGCCTGATATGCCCTCACACCGGTATTCATGTGATACTGAGAAAATATGTCGTTCAAATTATCAAACTGCTTTTTATTTGCACCAGCTTTATCCAATTCTTTGGCCTTTATAAGTGCAGCACTTGCTTCGTTAAAAAATGGTTGCGAAGTAGCCGGAATAGTATCAGCTACAGCCAGATCGGTATAGATCAATGCTTTATACGTCCACGCTGAAGGATCATTCATCGTTTTCTCATGAACAACAGCTTTATCAATAGCCTCCCTTGCAGTTTTTAAATTAGAGGATCCAATAGAAGTAGAACCCACTTGTTTTAAAGCTGCATACTTGTCATAGTTTGATTTGGCACTACTTAATTCTGATTTTTGAGCAAAAGCTGTAACAGTACCACCTGTTATGATTAACGCTAACATGAAAGATTTAATTTTCATCTGTTTTAATTTAAGATTAACTCGTTAAGTTTATTATTTACTTTTTCTAATTGCTTCACATCACCTGTTTTACTGTATAAAATACTTAATGATTGTAATGATTTTAAGTCATTAGGATTAATTTCATAAGCTTTTATCAGATGCCGCTTAGCGTGAAACATCGGATCGTTGTTTTTTGTGTTAATTAAAAATGAATTTAAATAAAGTAATCCTAACGCATAATTTGCTTCATAATTATCCGGGGAGTTTTCTAGTATCATTTTATAGTAATATTCGGCTTTTGCCTTATTTCCGGTTTTCTCATATGCAAAGCCAGCTAAATAGTTTAAACTAAAGTCATTATTATTTATTACCAGGCCATTTTGTAATAAACTTATAACAGAACTAAAATCCGACTTATCCGAATAAATATTTAAAAGTTTAAAGATCAAATCTATTTTGTGGGGAAATTTATTATACCCTTTTTGAAGTGTGATGAGCATATTATTATAATCACTTCGTTCTTCATAGAGATTTGCAAGTGCCAGAAAATAAGATGGATCCGAACTGTTTTTTGAAATCAGTTTATTGTAATAATTAATAGCATCTATTTTATTGCCGCTTCGCTCGTTTAGAAGTGCCAGATTATGTAACAGGTTTACATTTTCGCCACCACTCAAACTATCAACCAGCATAAACCCTGTTAGTGCTTCATCATATCGCTCTTCTTGCAGTGCTTTATTAGCCCGAAAAAGGTAAGTTCTAAGAAGTTGATTATTTATGTAATCAAGCTCTGGCTTATAGGTTAAACTATGCTTGCTGTTATTTAATTTGCTTAATGAATAAATAGTTTCTTCAACAGGATCTTTCTTGTAATTATATTTTCTGTTTACATCCACCAGAGCCAGGGTTGAATAAATCAATGCCCTACCCAGGTTATTTTTATATACCGCAGAGTCTTTCCTGGTAGTATACAGTTCGTCTATTTTTTTTCGGGCATTCTCCAGATCTTTAATTTTCTGATCTCTGCTGTACAAAGCGAAACTATTCATAGCCTCTTTTATTAAAGACTGCGAATAAATTGGTAATGATGTGAAGAATAAAAAAGAAATAGAAATTAATATTCGATACATAAAGCTATACCAATCTACTATTCACTATCTGGTAACGAATCTTCACTTGAAGTATTATCGTCCTCCGCTTCATCTTCTTTAATCACATCTTCTTCATGATCAACTTTTGCTACCGATGCAATCTCATCATCGCCTTTCAGAGTAATTAATCGTACGCCCTGGGTAGCCCGGCCCATAATTCTAAGCTGACTGGCTGCAATCCTGATGACTATTCCGGATTTATTGATAATCATCAGATCATCTTTATCTGTAATATCCTTAATTGAAACCAATTCGCCGGTTTTGTCGGTAACATTGATGGTTTTTACACCTTTACCACCACGATTAGTTACACGATAATCCTCAATATCAGTACGCTTACCGTAACCCTTTTCAGATACAACCAAAACCGTCGTTTCTACCTTGTCGTTTATAGCGATCATTCCAACAACTTCATCTTTTGCATGTCCTAATGTAACCCCTCTTACACCGGTTGCTGTGCGACCCATCGGACGTACAGTAGATTCATTAAAACGAATAGCGCGCCCGGAACGTAAAGCCATAACAATTTCACTCGTTCCGTTTGTTAAGCAGGCCTCCAGTAACTGGTCGCCATCATTTATATTGATTGCATTTATACCATTTGCCCGCGGACGTGAATATGCTTCGAGGGAGGTTTTTTTAATAGTACCTTTTCGGGTACACATAATGATGAAGTTATTTTCCAGATACTCCTGATCTTTCAGATTAATGACCCTGATATATGCTTTAATTTTTTCCTCTTTAGGGATGTTAATGATATTCTGTATCGCACGCCCCTTGCTGGTGCGTGTCCCTTCCGGGATTTCAAATGCCCGCAGCCAGAAACAACGTCCGGCTTCGGTAAAGAATAACATATAATTATGAGCGGAAGCCGTGATAATATGCTCAATAAAATCCTTATCCCGCGACTGAGAACCCATGGAACCCTTCCCGCCCCTACCCTGGGTTTTATAATCTGATAATGGAGTACGTTTTATGTAGCCTTCGTGCGAAATGGTAATCACTACATCTTCATCAATAATGAAGTCTTCCATCCGCATATCTTCTGCAGAATGTGTGATAGAAGTTCTGCGCTCATCCCCATACTTTTCTTTTACTTCTTCCAGTTCATCTTTAATGATCTGCATACGCAGTGCTTCATCTCCAAGAATAGATTTTAAGTAATCAATCGTTTTCATTAACTCGGCATATTCTTCTTTAATCTTATCACGCTCCAGGCCTGTTAAACGACGAAGGGTCATATCCAAGATTGCCCTGGATTGAATGTCGGACAACCCGAAGGTTTCCATCAAACCAGTTCGTGCATCTTCAGGAGTATCTGAGCTGCGTATCAGCTTAATAACTTCATCCAGATGATCTAAAGCTATAAGTAATCCTTCAAGAATATGTGCGCGTTTTTCAGCTTCTGCAAGTTCGAATTTTGTACGTCTGATCACTACTTCGTGACGATGATCAACAAAATGTTTGATCATATCTTTCAGGTTTAATAAGATTGGCCGGCCATGAACCAGTGCAATATTATTAACACTAAACGAGGTTTGCAGAGCAGTATATTTATACAGGTTATTTAATACAATGGAGGCATTAGAATCGCGCTTTATCTCATATACTATACGCATACCCTCACGATCAGATTCATCCCGTATCTCCGAGATTCCATCCATTTTTTTCTCGTTAACAAGTTCAGCTGTACGCTCAATCATGTTAGCTTTGTTAACCTGGTATGGTATTTCGGTTACAATAATCCGTTCCCGGTCATTTCCGTGGATTTCAATTTCTGCTTTGGCACGCATAACAATCCGGCCGCGACCGGTTTCAAAAGCATCCTGAACGCCTGCATATCCATAAATTATCCCTCCTGTTGGAAAATCCGGAGCTTTAACGTGTTGCATTAATCCCGCAATATCAATATCATTATTACCAATATAAGCAATAATGGCGTTTACTACCTCAGTAAGATTGTGTGGTGGCATATTGGTAGCCATTCCCACCGCAATTCCAGATGAACCATTAATAAGCAAATTTGGTATCCTGGTTGGGAGAACGGTTGGCTCCTGTAATGAATCATCAAAGTTTAGCTGAAAGGCAACCGTATCTTTATTGATATCGGCCAGCATTTCTTCAGCAATCTTCTTCAATCTGGCTTCTGTATAACGCATAGCCGCCGGACTATCACCATCAATTGAACCAAAGTTTCCCTGCCCATCAACTAAAGGATAACGCAGACTCCATGGCTGAGCCATGCGCACCATCGTATCATACACTGATGAATCACCATGCGGGTGATACTTACCAAGTACATCCCCAACTATACGGGCAGATTTTTTATAAGGCTTAGTGCTGGTAACACCAAGATCCAGCATGCCAAATAAAACACGGCGGTGCACCGGTTTTAAACCATCTCTAACATCCGGCAAAGCGCGGCCAACAATAACCGACATCGAATAATCGATGTAAGCCGAACGCATTTCTTCTTCTATATTTATTGGAATGATACGGTCGTTACTAGGAACCAAGTTGTCATTCTCTGTTTCTTCAGCCATTTTTTAAAAGTGCTTTTCTAAAATATTTTAAATAGCAATAGGATCGTAGTTACACGACTTGCGAAGTTAATAAATTAAGCGTGTTTAAGCGGTTCTGTGGAAAAGTTTTGAGTGGTATATTTCACCCCCCTAAATGTTTTTGAGGATGTAAACTTACAGCACGCTCTGTAATAATAAATAAGAAAAGGATCAATCAACTTTTTTCCAATATTCTTCTACGTTCATACCATTTGGTAAAATACCTTTTGTGGTTAATTTGCCCCCTTCTAATTTAAACTCATACCGTTGGGTAATTCCTACGAGCTGAGATACCTGACTACTGAATGTTCCGGTAAGTAAAAGAGAGTCTCCATCAATTTTATAATCCCCGCCTGCATATTTCTCCCCCTGCACCCCTGCTTCTACGGTATGGGCTTCATATTTGTCATTGGTGTAGGTACGCTGAAGCACAAAATCGGGTGCAGCTGCTTTAGGTTTACCATTGTAAATTCCACCATCATACTGCCATTTTCCCTCTAACTGATTGGAAGAGCACGAAGTAAATATGATAGAAAGTGCAAGAATGGTTAAATAAGAAGGTTTTTTGTTCATTTACTAAAATGTCAAATTTTAGGACTGGCTGTAATCTATTGTAAATATCAATCAATTAATAAACGCCTGTAGTATCCTTATTTTGTCCTATAGAATCAATTACACGTGCTTTACTTTGCAACCCTCTCAGGTAAGATAGTAAGGTGGTGTTAGTGAATTCTTTATCCATGGAAACATAATCCGGATATTTTATCATTTCACTTCCAACAGCAAATGTGGGCTTTATTTTAAGAGTTACTACGGCTTTCTGTTCGGTTTTGGTAGAAAGAAAACCTGCAACTGCTGATTGATTAACTGGATTAGAGATTAAATTATACAGGTCCTGGTTTACACGGACAGGGACAATAGTTGTTCCTCCATTCGGTGGGATACTAATTCTTTTATCAAAAAAACCTTTCGTAATCTCTGTATTTTTAATGGCTACCACATACTCAAATTGGTTTATAGCAGCCTCCTGTGTTCCGGGATTAGTGACTTTTAAATTAATTAATGCATTCAGCGGCATTTTTTTCTGCATATACGAAATAGCGAGTTGGGGCGCACTAATTAGATCAAGCCCGTTTTCGGTAATCATTTCGGATACATTAATATTTGCCAGATAAACACTATCGGCAGACACCACTTCATAAGTGCACTGCTTAAGAGCTTGTAATTCATCTGCCTGCTCTTTAAGCTGACATGAAAAAAGAAACAAAATTGGAATTAACAGGATAAATTTTTTCATTTTAATGTGGTAAGGTATTAGATCATTCTTTAACAAAGAACCAGACAATTAATAGAAGCACAACTAAAGCAGGTAATATCCACTTTAGAACTTTAGATGCACCATTCTTGTCCTCTTCAACAACCGCTTCTTTTGATGGACCGGGATCTAGTTTATGCTCTTCATAATCTTTTTCTATCGGGGGAGCGTTCTGCTGGTCTTGCGGATTTATATTCGCCATATACTTTTATTATAAGTTTAGTGATGATAACAAAGTTAGGATAAAAAGGTTCCTTAATATTTAAATATTCAGTGTGTTCACAACATAAAAAAAGCCTGTCTCACTTGGAAACAGGCTTTTAAATATACTAAAAATATTTATTACCTGTCACGCAGGGCTTTAATTTTGTCGTGAGATAATTTTAACATTTCTTTTTGCTGAGATATCAACGAATAAATATGTGCAGGAAGATCTTCGTCTGATAAAGCGGTTTTATATGCAGTTTGTGCAGCATCTTCACCAAATTCACAATTAGAAAGTACTGCTTTACGGTCATGTCCAGTAAAAACTGCTTTCACATCCATCCAAACCCGGTAAATTTTACCGCTGTTGGTTGTACCTGTATCTGTAGAAGCACCAGCCGCACTTAACTCAGCAGAAAGCTCATTTTTATAGGTTCTGCTTTCATCTATCATGCTATGAAATAATTCCTTAAGATCAGAATCTTCATCTTTTAATTCATCTATAGCGCGTTCGTAACCCACTACACGGTCATTGTTAATCTGAACCAGATCGTTTAAAATTTCGGTTGTTGCTGTTGTCGTTTCCATATGTATATTGATTTATGGATATCATCTTACAATTACCGTTCCACCCGATATTTACACCTTAAAGCTGGTTGACTGGTTATTATAACATACAGGTTTGTCCAATAAAAGTAATTATCGTCTGTAAAATAAAGTTAAGCCCAGTCAATTCCTTTTTTGAGTAATTTTTGGGTTCTTTCTTCTTCGCTGTTAATTAAGGGAGTAAAATTATATTTCCAGTTTGCCTGTGGTGGAAGGCTCATTAGTATGGATTCAATCCTCCCGTTAGTTTCCAGTCCGAATTTGGTACCCGCATCATAAACCAGGTTAAACTCTGCATACCTGCTTCTGCGCAGGTATTGCCATTCCTTATTTTCAGGGGTGATGGGTTTATTTTTATTCCGTGAAATCAATTCGGTGTATAACGGCAGAAAAGAGCGCCCCACTGCTTTTGAGAATTCCAGTATCTGAAACCACTCCAAGCCAGCAGTTTTTGGTGTAAGACGGTCATAGAAAATACCACCAATTCCGCGTGTTTCATTACGATGCTTAATGAAAAAATAATCATCAGCCCACTTTTTAAAATCCGGATAAAAGTGAGGATTGAAACTGTTGCACACCTCTTTTAAATGATTGTGAGTAAAGCTTGCGTCCTCATCAATAACATAATGCGGCGTAACATCTATTCCCCCGCCAAACCAGCGAATATCTTCATCAGGAGAATTACCACTTCCCGGCATTTCAAAATAACGAATATTCATGTGGATAATAGGAATCCATGGATGATTGGGATGGATTACAATAGAAACTCCGGTAGCAAAGAACTCATCTGTATGTACATCAAAAGCTTTTTTTACAGATGCCGGAAGCTTACCATGAACTGCTGAAAAGTTAACTCCTCCTTTTTCAATTAGATCGCCATTTTCCATCACCCTGCTCCTGCCCCCTCCACCTTCTGCCCTATCCCACAGTTCTTCTGAAAACTTTCCTTTGCCATCTGCTGCTTCCAGTCCGCGGCAAATTTCATCCTGAATTGTTCTGTATGCTTCAGCAACCTCGTCCCTAGTAATCATAATTAGCTATTTTGGCTATAAGCCGGTACCGCCCGATGGTTCCACATAATCCAAATCTTTACCATAAGTTTCTTCTAACTGCCACAAAGAAACAAAAGCAATGGCAATTGTTAAGGTGCCCACTATCAGTCCTGCATTAATAATTCCGGTTTGATCACGTAAAACGGTAAACAACAGGGTAATTAAAATTAATGATCCACGCACAAAATTGGGAGCTGTAGTAGTAACGGTAGCCCGCAGATTAGTACCGAATTGCTCGGAGGCCATAGTAACAAACACTACCCAATATCCGGTGGCCACCCCCAGGTAAAGGCAAAGCATATAGAACGCATCTGCTGACATGCCATCCGAAAAGAGGAAATATAAAATGCCAGCATAAGTAAGTATCAAAAATATAAAGACAATACGCTTACGGGTTTTAAATAGTTGGCTTAAAGTACCGGATAAAAAATCACCGGCTGATATGCCTATATAAGTAAACATTACGCCGCGCCCGGTATCTATTACATCCGTTATGCCCAGGGCTTTGCCAAAATCAGGTGCTATGCCAATCAATATGCCTACAACAAACCAAACGGGAACCGCGATCAGGATACTAAACAGATATTTCTTAAAACGCTTTGCGTTATTAAACAACATAAAAAAGTTGCCTTTGGAAACATCATGATGTTTAATTTTTGAGAACATTCCGGATTCAAAAACCCCTATCCGGAGTAATAATAATAACAACCCCATTCCTCCGCCCACAAAAAAAGCAATTCGCCAGTCGAAGGCATTGGCCACATAATAGGCCGCTACAGCTCCCAGGATACCTATTGTAGAAACGATCATCGTACCATATCCGCGCTTTTCTTTGCTCATGGTTTCACTGATAAGTGTTATCCCTGCCCCAAGCTCGCCGGCAAGGCCTATACCTGCAATAAACCTTAAGATGGCATAGGTATTAACATCTTGCACAAACCCGTTGGCAATGTTGGCAAGTGAGTACATAATAATTGAACCAAAGAGAACGGATAGCCTCCCCTTCTTATCGCCCAGAATGCCCCACAGAATCCCCCCTATCAGCAGTCCCGCCATTTGCCAGTTCATCAGAAAAAGCCCTGTGGCTGTAATATCTTCCTGTGCAACACCAATTCCTGTCAGACTTCGGTTTTTAATAATCAGGAAGAGCAACAGATCATAGATATCTACAAAATATCCTAAAGCGGCTACAGTAACAAGTAAAACAACATTACGAGGTTTGGTAATCTTTTCATCCATAAGGCCTGGGTTCAGGGCGTTAATCTACAAACAAATTTCAGGAAACAAAAAACCCCTCACTGTTGGGTGAAGGGTTTAATTCTAAAAGTTAATTAAATTACTTTGGCATTAATACCGCATCAACAACATGCGTTACCCCATTGCTTGAAATAACATCACCAATGGTTACGGTAGCATTGTTGATCATGCATTTGCCGTCTTTCTTGGTAACCATAAGTTTCTTTCCCTGTACGGTAGTCAATTCCATACCATCTTTTAAATCTGCAGCTTTATAAGCTCCGGATACCACATGATAGGTTAAAACACCCTGAAGATCTTTTTTCATTTCAGGCTTTAGCAGGTTATCAACTGCACCTGCAGGTAGATTACTGAAAGCAGCATTAGTAGGAGCAAATACAGTAAAAGGGCCTGCACCGCTTAATGTTTCAACAAGCTCTCCTGCTTTTACAGCAGCAACCAATGTCGTGTGATCTGAAGAACCTAAAGCATTTTCAACAATGTTTTTTGAAGGTACCATCATAGCACCGCCAACTTCTACGCCCGCTTCGGTATCGGCCATTGAATCGTTCATCATCGCCGTTGTGTCAGAAAGAGAATCTGCATCAGTTGACGTTGTTTTGTTTGAGCTGCATGATACTGCAAATGCTGAAAATGCAAATGCTAAAGTCATGATTTGGAATTGTTTTTTCATTTGAGTTAAGTTTATTTTCCTCCACATACGTAAATTTATATGGGATGGTTTCGCAAGGTATAATTTTTAATCAAAAGAATTCTTTATAATACAATTTGTACAATGTTCATCAGAGTTTCAGATATTAGCGATTAATGGTTGTTTCTGAGAAAACCCTTAAATGGGCCATGCGATTTTATCCCCCTCTGTTTTTTCAGCGAATATGGGTTAAAAGAATCGAAAGGGATTTCCGGGGCGTGGAAGTGAAAATCTCTAAAAGCATTATCAATACTAATTATAACCGATCCATATTTGGCGGAACCATTTTTAGCGCTTCAGATCCTTTTTATGCCCTGTTGTTCGATCAGGTATTACAACGCCGTGGCTATAAGGTCCGGGTGTGGCTAAAAAGCTCTTCTATTAATTATTTAAAACCGGGACGCACTAATTTATATTTTAAGATCAGTTTATCTGATGCGGAGCTTAAGGAAGCTGAAGAGGCACTAACCACCGTTGGAAAGTTTGTTAAAGCATATCCCATTGAAATAACCGATATACACGGACAGTTGTGTGTGAGTGTAATGAACGAAGTCTATATTCGGAATCTCCATAAAGGAGAAGAAAAAAGTATTGCGTATTAATCGGTCTGGAGTATTATGAATATCAGAAAGATCATTTTAGAGGGTGAAGGTGCTACACTGGATTTTAAAAACCGCATAACCAGTCAGGAGAAAATAGCCAAAACCCTGGTTGCCTTTGCTAATAATAAAGGCGGCCGGTTGCTGGTAGGTGTAGCAGATGACGGATCTGTTAAGGGTGTGAAATCTGAAGAGGAAGAAAAATTTATGCTTACTCAGGCAGGTAATTTATTCTGCAAGCCATTAATAGAGCTTTCATTCGAAGAGGTTTACATTGATGATCGTATTGTTTTAATTGCCGAGGTTAAAGAAAGCACAACGAAACCTCATTATGCCCTGGGCGATGATAAAAAGTGGTGGGTATATGTGAGAGTTAAAGATAAAAGTGTATTGGCAAGCAAAATCGTGGTTGATGTTTTAAAACGCGAAACCAGGGATGAGGGCGCATTTATTGAATATACATCTAAAGAGAAAGGATTGCTTGAATACCTGGAAAGCAATGAACGTATTACCGCACGTGAATATAGTACGCTGTTAAACCTTAGCCGAAGGCGTGCACAACGGATCCTGGTAAATCTGGTTCTCGCCGGAGTGGTACGGGTTCATACCTCTGAAAAAGAGGAGTTTTATACGGTGTCTTAGCTGGTGCAGGCTTTAACTGTTGGTCACTCTGACCCCTAGGGAAGAATCTGGCCTATGCGCGAAGTACATGGCTAATGCCTAAAATATCAGTATAAATAAAAAAATTTCCGATAGCATATTATCCAACTTTCCTATCTGGGTGAATCCGGCAATTAATTTTAAAATTATATTGGATAAGGGATATTTTCCCAGTAAGAATACACCGGCAGCATGCAGCATTAAACATATTGCTGTCATTGGGTTCATAGAGATAAAACTCGGAAGAATACTTTTTAGAATGATAATATCAAAAATCCACCCTATCAATACCAAAACTGTAACGACGATTATCGGAAGACTAAAATATTTTCTGTAGGTATGCATTTATTTTTATTAGGCGGGACTGTAACCCTAAGATAGCATTTATACGGCAGATCAGGCATAATTGTTGGGTATTGATGCATATGCGCGAAAGGCAGACCTTTCCTTCGTCGAGTTGACAAAGCGTATAAATATGGTATGGTGTACTTGGTCATTCTGACTATATAGGAGGTATCTGGCCTCTGTGCTAAGCCCAGACATCTCCTTCTTGGGGTGACAAAGCGTTTAAGTATGGTATCCTCGTCTATCTGACAAGCGCAGCCTCAGCCATCACTGGTTCGGCCCACACCAAAAGCGTTACTTATCTATTACTTCGCTTGTTAAGTATTTCCAGAGGGGTATAGCTGTAACCGCTCCCAGAATCGTAGCAGTTAAGTAAACCCATAAATGCTCCGTATGCCCGGATACGATTGCTGGAGCAAATGACCGTATAGGGTTCATTGAAGCTCCGGAAACAGGTCCTGCAAACATGGCTTCAAGTAGTACTGTTGAACCTATTGCAAGTCCTGCATACATTCCCTGTTCTTTGCTTCCAGTGGCAACATTTATTATTACCAGCATCAGAAGAAAAGTTAATATAAATTCCAATATAAATGATTGCATAGCACTACCCTGGGGTAGAGTTGCACCCAAAAGCTCATTTGAAGGAAATAGCAATTTCAATAGTAGACTAGCTAACAAACCACCAACCATCTGGCTGATGATATAAGGAAGTAATTGTTTAGCCGGAAAGTGTCTTGCAATAGTAAAAGCTATGCTGACAGCCGGATTCAGATGAGCCCCTGAAATATTACCTAAGGTATAAATCATGGCCATAACGATTAAGCCAAATGTAATTGCTATTCCGACATGACTTATTGAACCATTGGTTTCCTGATTTATGATAATTGCTCCAGTACCACAGAAGACTAAAGCAAAGGTTCCTATCAGTTCTGCTATATATTTTTTCATTAATTCGCTGGTTTAGGATAAATGGGGTTTAACAAAATACAATGAATACTTTAGGCATGTCTCTTACATCTCTGCCATCGCCTAATAGAACAGCTAACTTATTCTGTTTTTCTATGAAGATTTCGTTTTAGTCAAGCTAATCTCATTGCAATATTACGATTGGTGATTATAATTTCCAAATGTTTTATTCCATGGTGTATTTTGTCATTCTGACCCTAAGGGAAAAATCTGGCCTCTTTGCGCTAAAGCCAGACCTCTCCTGCGTCGAGGTGACAAATCGGATAAATATATGGTGTATTTGGCATTCTAACCCAAGGGAAGAATCTGGCCATGCGCTAAATCCAAACCTCTCCTGCTGGGGTGACAAGAGTATAAATATATAGGTGTATTTTGTCATTCTGACCCTAAAGGGAAGAATCTGGTCTATGTGCGAAAGCCAGACCTCTCCAGCGTCGAGGTGACAAGAGTATAAGCAAAGTTTTTTATATTTTAGTGTTAAGACTCGTATAAGTAATAATCAGTATCGGCTTTTAACTTCTTACGCATGAAAATAGCTTTAGCTTCTCCGCCCATTCCAAAATCTATAACTGAAGGTTTATCCGGGCTGGAAAAACTCGTAAAAGAGGCATCCCGGGAACAGGCGGAGATCATTTGCTTTCCCGAATCTTATCTTCCAGGCTACCCGGGCATGGGCTATCCGCCGCACGACCGTACACCCGGAAGCCTGCAGGCAGCCTTGTACAAAGTATGCAAAATCGCGGCCGAAAACTCGATAGCCATCATTGTACCTATGGATTGGCATACCCCCTCAGGATTAGTCAATCTGGCTTATGTGGTGTCGGGCAAAGGTGAAGTATTGGGTTATCAAACCAAAAACCAGCTGGACCCAACAGAAGATCACATCTGGGTGCCGGGCACAGAAAGAAATATATTTGAAGTAAACGGGTTAAAGTTTGGAATAACTATCTGCCATGAAGGCTTCCGGTATCCTGAATCAGTTAGATGGGCAGCGCAGCAGGGTGCCCGGATTGTGTTTCATCCTCACTTCAGCGGCAGCAATACCGTGGGTCCGCAACTTACAGAATGGGGTCATAAAAACAACCCGTACTACGAAAAAGCAATGATGATGCGGGCCCTGGAAAATACCATATTCTTTGCCAGCGTTAATTATGCATCATTGTATCCGGAATCAGCCAGTGCGATTATTAATCCTGATGGTACCTGTCTGATACATGAAACTTACGGCAGAACAGGAATAATTGTTGGAGATATTGATCCCGACCGGGCCACCGGCTTACTGGCGCAAAGATTCAAAAACTCATTGTATTTAAACCAGTAAATAAGCTAAAATCATTATATAACTTATAAAACAAACCTGGTTAGGAGGTTCAGATCCTCCTGGATGTTCTATTGTTTCCGAAATCTTTTAATACCGTTAACGGGCACTGAGTTTCAGGAATACCTTAAACACCGAACCTTTATTGAGTTCACTTTCCACAAAGCTCGAGCGGTGAATCAACAAGTTCTGATTTTACATTAATAAAGCCAGCATTAATAAACGCTTTTTCAAGTCGCCTGGCCCAAAATTTAGTTAATTGTAGAAATCTTCGAGAACCACATTACCCGCCATTTTTGAAAGAGCCTGGGGGTATGCGTGTTTTTTATTCTCCTAGTAGCTTTTCTACTTCATCTTGCAGTACTGGTAAGTGTAAAATTACAATACCCCAAATCACTTCATCCGAAACCGAGTCATATCCATGAATGATTCTATTCCTCACGTCCACCAGCTTTCTGGAATTAGATATTTCAAAGGAATTACTTTTCTTTAAAATGCGATTCATTGCTTCACCGATGATTTCAATGTTTCTCTCAACAGCTCGTTTAGTTCGCAAGTCGCTTTGATAATGCTGAAACTCTTTAGAAGTTTCAATAAAGAAACCTTCAATTTCGTTAATAGCGTTTAGAATGTCGTACAACCACGCTTTAATAATCATTGTCCATAAAGCGTCCTGCAATGCAAATTTCAGGTCAAAATAGTTATCCGCATATTCCAGAACATCTAGTGTTTCAAAATCAACTAATAAGTCGATATCACTTTCCGTGTTGAATTTGTCCGTTAAAACTGACCCTAAGGCATACAAGCTCTTTACTTTATGGCTCTCACAAAGCTGGGATATAATAGCGGTATGTTTTACAATCGGGTTTATGTTTACAAATCACCAAAAAAAGAGAAGAAAGTTGGTCGGTTAATACGGAGACCAGGCATTTGGGGCACTACCCATAACGGTTCATTGCTTAGCGAAGGTAGGAATCTTTAGCACTAAACTTCGGTAGACAGATGTACTGTCGCCGTCTTTTTAGCGATTCCTTATTACCTGCCGTTATATAATTTAATCAGTTCTTTATTATTATCGTTGGGCTCTATCAGGTCCCAAAGGTTTCCATACAGATCTTCAAATACGGCAACTTTTCCATAAGGGTATTCAATGGGCGGTCTGACAAAATTTATTCTTTTGTCCACCATGTTGTAATAATCTCTCCGGAAGTCGTCGGTATATAGAAATAAGAATACCCTCCCTCCTGTTTGATTTCCTATACTCTCAGACTGTTCTTCATTGGCTGCCTTTGCAAGTAATAAACAACATTCTTTCCCTCCCGGCGGAGCAACCCTAACCCACCTTTTCTTTTCATCAATTCTGGTGTCTTCAAGAAGGGTAAAGTTTAATTTTTTTGTGTAGAAGTCGATGGCCTCATCATAGTCTTTTACAACTAATGTTATATGTGCTATTCGTTGTTTCATCAGGATATTTTCTTCATCATTGGCGGTAACAACCCTATTCGTCTTCAGCTAATTTCCCGTAGTATAGCAAATCCACGACTTCGCCTTTTGTGGTCTTGTAATCTCTGCGGATTCTTCCTTCAATTTCAAACCCGCATTTTTCAGCCAATCTTTGCGCTGATATGTTGCTTTGATGGGTTCTTAAAAACAGTTTCTTAAACCCGAAATTTTCAAAACCATACCTGGTAATCAAAGCAAATGCGGTGGAGGTAAGCCCCTTTCCTGTATGTTTTTCGTCGGTATAGAATCCGAGCTCTGCTTTTGAAATATTCCAGTCTATGTTTTTTATGTCAATATATCCGATGATTTCTTTTGTCTTTTTGTTTTCGACAATAAAAGGGAAATAAGTTTTCTCAACTGATTTTTTAATAATCTCTTCAAGAAATAATTTAGTTTCCTCCAAAGAATTGGTTCTGGATACGGTTCCGGTAAAAAAATCTTCGAGCCTTTTTCTGTTATTCCCTATTAATAAATAATACCGCTCCAGATCGATAATTTCTATCAATCTAATTCTGTAGTCATCAAATTCCATAGATCCAAATCCCTTTATTTCCCGATTATATGGTTATCCCGTAGCCTGACGAAAAGATGCCTTACCGGTGCTGGTCAATTAAAGTTACTTGTTAAACTTTAAATTAATGCCAATCTGCTAATAACTTTTATAAATTAGTTATTGTCTCACTCTTTACAAAGGAAGATACCGTTAATCTATGAACCCCCAAAATCCGGCCTATAGCACTATATGAAATTTTTTTATTCATTAAACCTTTAATCTCATCCTCTTTACCGGTAAGTTTACGTACTTGTGAGCGGCTTCCTTTTGGCCTGCCCAGTATTTGTCCTTCCGCTTTACGTCGAGCTAACGCTTCTTTTGTCCGCTGAGAAATTAAGTTACGCTCAATTTCAGCCGAAAGACCAAATGCAAATGCCAAAACCTTGGAATTAATGTTATTTCCCAATTCATAATTCTCTTTAACTGTATAAACCATTACGTCCTTCTCCATACAGTCATGCAGTATTTTCATAATCTGCATCAGATTCCGACCTAATCGGGAAAGTTCAGAAACAATCAGCACATCACCTTTCTGCATTCGGATAAGCAGATCTCCAAATTTTCTTACTTCTAATTTCTTTGTGGAACTGATTGTTTCTTCGATCCATTCTTCAATATCAATCTGTTTTAATTTACTGAAATTCTGAATTTCAAACTTCTGATTTTCTGTAGTCTGCTTCTCTGTGCTAATGCGAATGTACCCGTAGTTCATGATTGTCTAGGTTTTTAAAATGAATAAATTATACAGTACAAGTATATAAGAACCAAAATTTATATTTAATTAAAGCAGATTTAAGTAAACCTCAACGAGCGTTTTTATTAAACAGCATACCAACGTTGTAAGCGGGTTGTCTAAAGAAAATAGTTGGGTTATTTTAAGCGAATTAGAAGCCAGGATCAAAGCAAAAATTGAAGCAGTCGGTACACCCTTAAAAGATTGGGACATTCAAATAAATTATGGCATAAAAACGGGGTTCAACGAAGCCTTTATTATTGATGATGCCAAAAGAAAAGAACTCCTTAAAAATTGTCCAGAAGCTGATGCAATTATACGTCCGATTTTAAAAGGCAGAAGTATCAAAAAATATGTTGCAAAAGTGGGAGACTTTATAATCCTACTACCCTGTGGCTGGACAAATAGTAATAGGGGAAATATGGATCCCTTAGAATATTTTAAAAACAGATATCCTGCTATTTATCTGCACTTCATAGAAAAAGGTAGTTTGGTTAGTAAAGGTAAGGGGCTATTTAACAGAGATGACCAAGGGGATTATTGGTGGGAGCTGAGACCTTGCGCATACTTAAATAGATTTAAAGCTGAAAAAATTATTTATATCGATATTATGACCGATAATGAAGCTGAAGGTTACCCATTTCCATGTTTCTCATATTCCCATAATCAGGAGCTCATATTAAATACGGCATACTTCTTATCAGGGAAACCCTCCGATTTAAAGTTCTTTTTAGCTGTACTTAATTCACCAATTGGCAGATTTATTGTTAAAACCTATGTTACTCAGTTGCAGCAAAGGCAATATCGTTTGTTCCAACAAAATGTGGAAACCTTTCCAATCCCCTCATTTAAAGAAAAAACTAAAAAGGAACTAGCTACTATGATAGATCGACTTTTTGAGAACAAAGAATTAGGAAAAGAGATGATAGAAATAGAAAATATAATAAATAGGATAATTTTTTCTTCATATAACTTCAGTGTTGAGGAACAAGAAGCGATAATTAATTTCGTGTAAACGTTAAATTTGAATAAATCCTATTGAATTCTGCTCCTCTTCTGTTAATTCGTATAATTTAAAAAGAACTTTATCTATTTCCTTTTCTATTTCAATGGTGTTTTCGCCTTTTTGCTTAAGTGACTGTATTTGAATTACTTTTTCTTTAAAAAATTCATTAATCTCATCTGTGATTAACTTTACAGGAATCAACTCGAAAAATATTTTTCTTAATTCACGCGTGCCTCCCAGAAGTTCTGGGAAGTTATTTAGAAAACAAAATTTAAAAATCGATGAGTTAAGAAATGCTGTTAAATATTCGATGTGCCTGCCAGTCAATATGAAACATTTATTATTAACTAGATACCCGTCCTTATCGTAAATAAAATTTATAAATTTTGTAATTTCAGGATAGATAATCTTTGTTTTATTAAAATCCTCGTGATAACTAATTTGATCTTGAGTTTCAAACCATTTATTTCCAGTTTTTTTGCGCGAAGTGATTAGTTTTCCATTTACCCAACTATTTGTTCCTGTTTGATCTAATCTTTCTATTCCAAAAGACAAGAGGTGCTCCTTTATCGCAGGATAGGATTCGATATCAATTTTTTGTGTTGGAAAGGTTGCTATTAAATATAGATTTTGCCAATCAGCCTTATACTTTAAAATATCCCTGCCTCTTAAAATCGGACGTATAATTTCAGCATTTTTAGATGAGGCTTCTATCAGTTTAGCTCTTGTTTTTTGATCTATAATGAACGCTTCATTATAACCAGTTAAAACACCCCTGTATATGGTGATATCCCAATCCTTTAGGCGCTTTCCCATCGCCTCAATTTTAGTTTTTATGGCAGCTTCTATCGAGGAAAGTATTACCCATGATCCATCTGGTTTAAAACCACTTTGGGTAGTAACTGACTGACTAATAAAAACGCTCATTTTTTCTAGACTACCGAGGCTTTTATCTAAAAGGCATGTTTCGGTTGTTCCAGAGTAACCAGCTTTTTGAGAAATAAGCAGATTAGTATCAACTGTGGCGGATTCAAATACCTGATAACCACCAAAATCAACTAATAATTGGGGATTAGTTTCTTCAAGAAAAAACCTTCGGGTAGCTGCGCCGTAATTGGCTCGCATCCATTTATTTGAAGTAATGTAACCAAAGAAATAACCAGATTTTAACAAGCTAATAGCTTGTTCATAGAAGAGGCAATAAATATCACCGGTACGAGTAAATGTCTTATACCCGCAACTCTGTAGTACATCTGCATCCTCTCCCATCTTTTGAAGTTGGATATATGGCGGGTTACCAATGATGACCTCAAAGCCCTCAAAATCACCCCTTTCATCCAATACTTCCGGAAACTCAAACCGCCATTCAAATGCATTACGATAGACGGCATTATTCTCTATTTCTGTTATTTCCTTTTCAACTTTCTCTATTCCTATGTTAATTTTTTTAATTTCGACCTCCATTTCCTCCTGTGAGCGCTTTTGCCCAAAAAGGTCGAAATTATTCTGTGCCAGAGCAAGCTGCCCCCTAAGCTCAGATAGGCGTTTTCTTCTTGGATCTCTCCTGCTAACTGTTTCGTGAAACTGTTCTTTTATGGTTTTAATAAAATTCTGGAGTTGGGATTTTGCTTCTTTATTCTCAGCCTCTTTATAAGCTTCAACGGCTAAGCGATAATCCTTTACACCAAACTTTTGTTTCTTAAAAACATCTGAAAGGTCTTCTGTCAATGAGTATTTACTCAAGAGGGAATTCCCATGCTTGATATTAATATCTATGTTAGGCAGTGTCTCAAGCTCTGGCACATTATTATGTTGATCTATTTTATAATATGCATGTTTTAACAGTTCAATCCATAATCTTAACCTGCAGATTTTAACAGAGTTTGGATTAATATCCACACCAAATAATGACCCTTCTATAATTTTGCGCTTTTCATTGAACAAAGTTTCTTGCACACGTTGCACTTCAGGTTGAACTGACACTGCACCCATAGAATTCTTGTTCACCACATACTCAAAAAAGTTATTTGTATGCCTATCGGTTATGATTAATTCATCATTTGCAATACTCACTTCAATACCAGAAAGTCTGCTGCCATTTACATCAGCCAGTATACCTAACTCTGCTTTAATTGTTATGATTTCATTTAAGCTGGAAACGAGAAAATGTCCGGAGCCAACTGCCGGATCAGCTATCCGGATGCTTTCAACCAGTTCATTAAATTTAAGAATATCTTTGGCATTCCTTTTATCAGCAATGTAATTCCCGATATCTGTTATACTTTCACAATTCCAGTTATACGTATCATTAAATCTTTTCACAACCGCTTTGCGTATCGTTTCCCGGCATAAGAACATGGTAACTGCACCTGGTGTATAAATAGATCCGTCTTTATAGCCGTTGATCTTCTCAAATACCAATCCCAATACCGCAGCATTAATGATGGTTTTATTTTCTTCCTGTATCTCTTCTTTACCTACCGAAGCAAAATCATACGCATCTAAAAACTCGAAGAAATAATGCAGCGTATTCATCATTGCAGGCTCAGTTTTGTTACTGCCCTTTTTTAAAACCGAGTTGCTATAAATAGAAATATCAAGGTTATCATCCAATCCGTTTATCTTGAGTGTTTGATCTTCCAGTTCTGATATTTCAAATAAAGAGCTGTTTAGATATGGGATATGGTCATATTTCTGCCTTATGAGTGCTGTACGCTCTGAAGTTTGTTTTGCCAGTACCTGGAAAAACAATTTATATAATTCATCGTAATCGCGTATCGTTTTTATATTCAGAAAACGATATTGCTGATCGCCATTATGATACTTAATCAATTGGGCTTCAAGTAGTTTTAAGAACAATATGCGATTTACCCAAGTAATGCTTAACTCCAGGCTCAGGTTAAATAGCTGCTCGTCATTACTCTTACCGTAAGCTTGCCGGTTAGGTACCTTTCGAAGATCATCCTGTACCTCTAAAATATTAATGGTATTTTCAATAAGCGATCCGGCATAACGCTTTCCTTCCGGTAACCGCCGGATGATCTTTCTGCCTCCATCCTTTATTTCCTCCAATCCGATGATATGGAGTAATTCTGAATAAAACCCTTTATCCAGTGAATTGCTATCATTAACAAAAGGGAGTTTTAATAAATGTGTAGGCGTAAAGAATTTAAATAACGGGATTAATTTGTTGTCGTCTTTCTCATTATCATTTTTTAAATATTTAATGTAATCCCGTATATCAAAATAAGCAAACCCGATCTCCTTATCCAGTTCAAGCAGGAAAGGCTTGATGATATCATTATAAAATAAGGTGGTATTCGTGCTTACTTTCTGCCCTGACTCCCATTCTTTAAAAGATTTTTGCAATTGGCTGTTCTGCGTAAATACTTTTTCAAACAGCACAGCATCAAATACAAACCATTCGTAAATATTAGTGATGACTAAATGAGTAAGGGAAGTATTTTTATTGTTAAGCCTTTCCCGTAAAAAATACAAGATCAGCTCGTGCATAGCTTTGGTGTTGAGATTGGTTTTGGTAACCATCTCCGCCTTATTAGACGGCTTTTTAACCTCAAACAATACCCCGGCAGGGGTTTGTGCATCTTTACCGATATGAATAACAAAATCTGTTCTCCCTTTCGTGGCAATTAAATGATTGGGATGGTAATAGGTGTTCTTTAAGAAATCTAAAAGATGAATCTTAACATTCTCCTCCGTCTCCTTCTCGTCAATATGGCTTAACAGCCGTTGAAAGTTAGCTTTGAATGTATCGAGGTCTTTACGACGTGGTTTTATTAAACGAAAAGCCTTATTCAGACTATCCTTAAGCGCTATAAAGCTTATGGTCATACTAATACCCCTATTTAACTAAGCAGGAAAGTTATAAAAAAAGTCTTATGATTTATTTAAATGTGGCAAGTTAGAGATATATATTACTCTATCTGTTAATTTACAGTGATAAGTGTAATTACATCAATTACATCACCCCAACAACTCCCCCAGCGTCCCCGCGCCCCAGGCAAAAATCCCTAAAATCACATAAAAGGCAAATACAACAACTATCAGAATTCCCATATAGCGGTAATGCATTTTAAGGTATAACAGTGCCTGATTTAAGGCTAAAGGGTCATGATCATCCAGTGCTTGTCTGGCAAATTTAGAGAACCGGTACAGGTAATAGATAGGAAAATAATAAACCAGCAGGATCAGCATCATGGGTAACAGCGCAACCAACGCACCGAACTCTCCTTCAGTTACCGAAGAATAACCAAAAAAGCTGATGACAGAAAGAGCCATGAAGCCGATAACTACAAATGCACCAACGGATAAAAAGTGAGACCACTTACGGGTTTCTTTCAGTTGCTGGAGGGCAAAGTCATCTAATACCAGCGGTTGGGATTTTTCTAATTCATCCATGGTTGATTGATCAGGTTTTTAATTGCTCAGTGAGTAATACGGTATTATTACAGCCAACAATCCGTAACACTAAGTCTGCCGGAAAATAAACTATATTTTTGATTTTTCATAACCCCTGAAATGGGTATATGTTAGGGGTATTAGGGGCTATGAGCGGGATTAAATATTTTTTTGCTTCTCTGTATACTTCAGCATGACAGCGCTTTATACTATGTCTTTCCCAGGTTCTCACTATAAGTCACCCTGAGGTTATCGAGGGCTATTTATTCTTTTTCCCTTTTCCCTTTCCCTTCCCTTGTCCCCTGCCCGGACTATTTCCGCTACTTCTTGTACTTTGGCGGGGAACATACCGGGGAATATTATCCAGTGAATCCTGAATTCTTTTATCATTTAACCGTTGGTCATTCGCGATAGAATCGGCGATGCGTTCATTTTCAGCATTTACTACAGCTGTATCAATTACTTCTGCAGCGGGTTTATTAAGAGAAGAATATCCGGCGAATAATACCAGACCGGCCAATAAAATACCCAAAACTATAACAACTGGTTTTAGGTCGTTAAACGGAGTGCCGAAAAAACCTGCAGTACGTTCCTTCTTTTGATTTACTAAAGGGGGAGTAACAGGTGGCGGCGAATTTATCGGCATTGCCGGAACAACTGCCGCCGCAAGCGGAACAGCACCTGCCACAACCGGTATTATAGCTGCTTTTGAAGTCGGTGCAGCTACAGGTTGATAAACAAACATATCTTTAGCAGTTATGCTGTTTACTATGGCGTCATGAAGTTCCATACCATTACTGAACCTGTTTTCGGGGCGTTTTTCCAGGCATTTAGCTATGATAGCCGTCAGCCACGCAGGAATCAGCATTTCAAAAGCCTTTTTTTCTTCCTCCCAGCTTGGGGGCATGTTTTCCTGACGCAGGGTCAGAATATCAGGAACCGGATTTTCCATGTGCGAGATCATCACCGCGTTTCTGGAGGTTTCGCCATTATTGTTTAATGGAAACGGAACCGCCCCGGCTACCAGTTCGAAAAGAATAATTCCGAAGCTATAAATATCCGACTCTAGTAGCATTTCACCCTCATTCTGTTCAGGTGCCATAAATTCGATGGCTCCGGCATGCCTTAAACTGGTACGTCGCTGCTCATCAGACATAATAGACAGACCGAAATCCAAAAGCATATAATTTCCGGACTTATTATTTAATTTAACGTTGTTGCTTTTTATATCGCCATGCTTAACAGAAACTTTGTGGCAATGAGCCAATGCGTTAGAGAGCTGATCAGCTACTTTAATGGATTCGCTGATGGTAAATACGGGATCGTGGGGTGCTTTAATTAAATCCTCCAGATCCGGCCCTTCTATAAATTCCATCTCAATAAAAGGCAGAGATCCACTTTCGGTGATACCCGAACTTAATATCTTAACTACGTTTGGATTAGGGTCCTCATTTACTTTTTTAAGTTTTGATACTTCGTTCTGAAAATCCCTGTAATTTTTATCGTTTTCGTCTTCTGTGTGGATTGGAGTGGGCAGAATTTTCACTGCGGAAATGGTATCACCGCGCTTTGCTTTATAAATAGAACCTTGTCCGCCGGTACGTATAGCCCCCAGGTTCTCTAATCCTTCGCTTATAGTAAAAACTTTAGCCATAATTGGTTACTTCCTGGATTCATTTTTGAAAAATACATTTATTATCATCCCGCTAACTTACCCGTGAATGTAGCTCAAATTTATTAAACATGAAATATATAGATATGTTCCAGTATAGGGTTGGGAATAAGAATTCACCTGGCTTCGTGGCCCCTCTCTGCCTACGGCATTTATCAGTAAGTAATGTTTTTTATTGGCACCTGATGAGCTCCTTTTAGTCGGTTCTCCCCGGGGGAGAGAAAAGGCTATGCGCAAATACTAAGAAACTTCGACATGCAAAAGGATACATTTTACTGTAAAATTACCTTGAACCTTCAGGAGAATCTTCCGAAATTAAATTTATATTCCGCTCCATTTTGTAAAGATCAAATCCGATATCCCAATAATCGGTTGCTGTTTCTTTAACTTCAAACCCAAACCGTTCATAAAACGCATACGCAAACTGCGATGTTCTGACAGTAATACTTTTAATTCTTTCAATTTCTTTAATCTTTTGAATTCGGAACTTAGTTAAATCACTGCCGAGTCCTTTGCCCTGGTAGTGCGGATGAACTATATCCCAGGATATGCTGGCTCCTTCGCCATTAACCCATAGATTAAAGCCGCCACATCCAATGATGAGCTCATCAACCTCAATTACAGAGTAATGCTCTATTTGATGATTTAAGTAATACAGTAAATCTTTTTCTTCTTTTGGTGAAAAGTGCTGGGGAGTATTGAGTCTTAGCAGCTCGATTATTCTACTTTTGTCAGAATCCTGGTACCTTCTGATTTTCATGTTATGGTTTTTGAATCAGGCAAAAATAGGTTTTATTGGATTAAGTTAGCGCGCCGTCATGGTGAGGCACTCGAACTAGTGCGCAAGGCATCATTGAAATGCCCTTTGATAGCTTCAGATCCCATAACATGGAAACTTTTAATACACAGAGTAGTAAGGGTAATCAAAATCACCAACAATATGAACTTGAAACTGTTGTTGACTACACGATCATCATCCTATGTATACTAAACTAATAATTGCCATATCCTGCCTGTACTCGATACTTACATTAAGCTGTTGCAGCAATTCAAAACCTGTTGTTAAAGACACTTGGCTTGCAAACCCTCCTAAAGCCGAAACAGAATTTCGTGCGGCCTGGGTAGCAACGGTGGCTAACATTAACTGGCCCAGTAAGCCGGGTTTAAGTACCGAAGAGCAGCAGCGGGAGGCCATAACGTTACTGGATTTTTTAAAGCAAAACAATTTCAATGCCGTTGTTTTTCAGGTTCGGCCGCAAACGGATGCCTTATATAAAAGCAACCTGGAGCCCTGGTCTTATTTTCTTACCGGCGAGCAGGGAAAAGCGCCCGATCCGTATTACGATCCGCTGGAGTTTTGGACTGAAGCAGCGCATGACCGCGGACTGGAAATGCATGTGTGGTTAAACCCTTACCGGGCGCACCATATTTCAGGTGGTCCGGTTACCGACAAATCTTTTGCCAAAAACAATCCCGAGTTAGTTGTAAAACTTAAAGAAGGCTATTTGTGGCTTGATCCTTCAAAGAAGGGAACTCAGGATCATTCTGCTGCGGTAGTTATGGATCTCGTTAAAAGATATGATATAGACGGGGTGCATTTTGATGATTATTTTTATCCTTATCCGTCCTATAATGGAACGGATGATTTTCCGGATGATGACAGCTGGAAGGCCTACCAAAATAGCGGAGGTAAACTTTTGCGCAGCGACTGGCGACGTGAGAGTGTAAACAAATTTATTGAACGTCTCTATAAAGAAATTAAGGCTGAAAAAAAGTATGTAAAATTTGGGATAAGTCCTTTTGGGATCTGGAGACCGGGCTATCCTGAATCAATACAAGGACTTGACCAGTATGACAAGCTATATGCCGATGCACGCCTTTGGCTAAACAAAGGCTGGATTGACTATTTTGCTCCTCAATTATACTGGGAAATTAACAAAACACCACAAAGCTTTCCTGTTTTATTAGGCTGGTGGGCTAAAGAAAATACCAAGGCGCGGCACCTGTGGCCAGGAATAAACGTTGGTCGTGGCGGGGATGAAAAAAACATTAATGAAACGATTAACCAGATTATGATTACCCGGGCCATGGTTCCTACAAGTAAGGGTGTGATCCACTGGAGCATTTCATCGTTAACTAAACATCAAAAACTGACCGGAGCAATTTTAGCAGGCCCATATAAAAACGATGCTCTTGTACCTGCCAGCTCATGGCTGGATAATAAACCGCCGGCACCACCTTCAGTAACCACGACTTTACAGCAGGATAATGTAAAAATCAGCTGGGCACCAGCGTACGAGAAAGATATATTCCGGTGGGTGGTTTATACCAAATATGGCACTAACTGGACGTATAAAATTCTGAACCGAAAAGACCGGGCGTTAGATATTAAACGATTTCAGGGGGAGAATGCGTCACGACTTTCGTTAAACAGCGTGGCTGTTACCACTGTTGATCGTACCGGAAATGAAAGCGCGTTTAAAGAAGTTTTGATTAAGTGATAAATTAGAAGCATGAGCCACCGCTCTGCTTCATGTGCCTCATAAATGTATGCTGAGCGCAGGCAGACAAAACGCCGGGCCGGAAAGCATGCCCCGTGCGGCTGAAGGATCGTTTTATCTTGAGCTACTCAATAGTGTTTATTTTTCAATGGTCTTCATGGTCTTTCCGCCAATGCCACTTCCCGGGGATATATTAGTTTTATTTTATACTTTATTTAAAAGCTCTATCGGGAAACCTCAGTGAGCCATAGCACTTAAATAAAATGAAAATTCAATCATTTTTTAAATAACAATCACGCCAGATTATGGTTAATTAATAGAGAGAAAATTAGAAATAGATATTATGGAAATTCAATTTAATACAGATAACCATATAGTTGGTAGCGAAAGACAAAATGCATATTTCAATACCGTTATATCTGAGGCACTTAGCCGGTTTAGTAGTCATATAACCAGACTTGAAGTGCATATGACAGATGAAAACGGTCATAAAGAGAGTAAAAATGATCAGCGGTGTGTGATTGAAGCCAGGCTGGAAGGCTTAAAACCTATTGCCGTTACTAATCATGCTGATACGATGGAGTATGCTGTTAAAGGCGCAATAGATAAGTTAAAAGCATCTCTTGATACAACTCTTGGGCGATTAAAGAAATATTAAGACCATTTTAAAACCTGACATATTAAAGTCCTTTAACTATTACCAGGGCGTGAATATCAGCACTAAGGTTTACTGCTTCGGAGAATCGGCACCTATGGTAGTTTCTTCCCAATTATCAAAATCTGTTTTTAACTCCTTGAGCTTATTTTCGGGCTCCTTTCATTGCTGCGGCCCCTAATAAAAGCCTGAGTGGCGGAGTTTCAGATTCTACCACCCGGATCATAGCTTTAGCAGCTTTTACAGGATCTCCCGGTTGATTGCCGCTATAATTGCGGATGTTGATTTTGTTAGCACCTGCCGTGTTGGCGTAATCTTCAATACTATTTTTACTGGTATTGGCTGATCTTCCGGCCCAATCGGTACGGAACCCACTGGGGGCTATTATGGTAACTTTTATACCCAGCGGAACTGTTTCTTTCGCCAGGGCTTCCGAATAACCATCAACAGCAAACTTGGTTGCATTGTAAAACCCTACTCCCGGGAAACCAACCAATCCTCCAATAGATGCAATATTCAGAATATGACCGCTTTGTTGTTGGCGCATGGTGGGTAATACAGCTTGCGTCATTGCGGCAAGACCGAAAAAATTAATTTCAAACATCCGCCTCACCTCCTCCTCTTCGCTTTCTTCTATAGCAGCAAAATAGCCAATGCCGGCGTTGTTAACCAGTACATCTATTTGTCCGAAATTTTGCATAACCGCTATTACCGCAGCTTCTACATCTGCGGGTTTGGTCACATCCAGTTTTACAGCTATTGCTTTTTCAGGATATTTGCTGACGATATCTTGAACATCATCTATATTGCGTGCAGTAACTGCGGCTCTGTAACCGGCTGAAAGTACTTCTATAGCTAGTTCCCGGCCAAAGCCTGTCGAACAACCTGTAATTAACCAAACTTTATTCATTAATGCTGATATTGATTATGCAGATAACACGAAGCCTGAGATTATGTGTTAATTGGTATTTTTAAGTTTTGGCAGCACTGGTTTACAAGCAATTCAGTTCTGCACCTGTTTCTCGGTTAGCAGTTTCCAATAACGTTTTGGCACATGCTGCAAGTGGAGCCTCATAACCAAATCTGCTTTGTTAATATCAACCGGAAAATAATTAAGATTACGCAGAGCATATCCTAATTTGGGGTCAATGTCAAGTTCCAGTGTTGGATAAGCCGGATTAAGCAGTTCTTGTACTTTAAACCCATAAAACCTCATTAACCAATCGGTTTGGTACAATCTATTTTCGCGCACCATAGGCACAGCGGTATTAAGTGCCGGCAGGCGGTTATCATTGCTAATTGGTACATAGCCGGAATAGTAAACCCGTTTAAGGGAAAACCCCCGGTACAACTTGTCTGCGGTATACATAATATCCTGATCGGTCTCATTGGAAGCCCCGATGATCATCTGGGAACTTTGCCCGGCCGGAACAAACGAAGAGGTTTTCTTAAATATTTTCTTTTCCTCTTTATGGACTATAATTTCATCCTTTAAGTAATTCATTGGCCCAAACATATCCTTTCGGTTCTTTTCAGGAGCCAGTAGTTTCAACCCATGATCTGTAGGTATCTCGATATTAATACTTAACCTGTCGGCATACAGCCCGGCTTCATGCATTAATTCATTACTTGCACCGGGTATAGATTTCAGATGGATATATCCGTTAAAGTTATGTTCAGTCCGGAGATTTTTAGCTACTGACACCAGGCGCTCCATGGTATAATCGGCGTTTTTAAAAATTCCGGAGCTCAGAAATAATCCTTCGATATAATTTCGTCGGTAAAAGTTTATGGTAAGGTCTACAACTTCCTGAATGGCAAAGGTTGTTCGTTTAATATCATTGCTTTTACGTGTAACACAGTATGCACAATCATAAATACAAAAGTTAGTCAGTAAGATCTTTAACAAAGAAACGCACCGCCCATCCGGGGTATAAGTATGGCATATTCCATTTCCCGTATCCCCCAAACCTTTGTTTTTATTTTTTCGGTTGCTTCCGCTTGAAGAGCATGAAACATCATATTTAGCTGCATCAGCCAGTATTTTTAATTTCTCTCTTACACGTTCAGACATACCTCGAATATACTAATATTATTAGTAATATGCAAGAAGCCCTCTCTGCCTACGGCATCTCTCCTTGAGGGAGAGAAAAGGCCAAAGGCGCATGTAAAGTAAATACACCTTCTAAACGATAAAAGGTATCAAAATTAACCAAGCAACCTCTCTCTGGGGAGAGGAATCAAAGAGCCTGCCCGCCTTTGGCGTGGTGAGGGGAATAAATGATGTGCCCATCCCACTTCTTCTAGTGCCTCAGCGTGACCCTGTTTTATCTATAAAGTCACCCTGAGGTTCTCAAAGGACTCTCTTTGTTTACGGCACATCTGGTAAACGAGAAACACCAGCGCACTCCAACACACCCGCAGGGTAATTCATATCTTTGCAGTAATTAGTATTAGCCATTTGAGAATTTGTTAATGAAGCAAGGCCAGGAAATAAAAAGTTTCATTTATAGCCACTACCTTTCAGATGGTTTCCGAATGACCCTTGGAGTAATACTGCCTGCTTTAATTCTGGCACAATTCGATAATTTGACTATAGGAATAAGTGCTTCGTTGGGAGCATATTGTGTAAGTATTGCTGATACTCCCGGACCGGTAACCCATAAGCGGAACGGAATGCTTTACTGCAGCCTATTCGTTTTTCTTACAGCTCTCATCACCGGACTTATTAATCAATGGCCTCTTTTGCTAATCATAGAGATTTTTATTTTATGCTTTTTCTTCTCCATGTTCCAGGTATTTGGTAACCGGGCATCATCTATAGGTATTGCTGCGCTGTTAATTATGGTTCTAACCATTGATCAAACCTGGGACAAAATCTCGTTATGGGAATACGCAGGCAGTATTTTAGGAGGCGGATTATGGTATATGCTATTAAGCTTATCTATCACTCAAATAAGGCCTTACAGACTGGCCCAGCAAGAGTTGGGTGAAAGTATTAAAGAAGTTGCCTCTTATTTACGGATTAAAGGAGCCTTTTACGAAGTCGGGACAGATTTTGATAAAAATTACCGGCGATTGATTGATCAGCAGATCATTGTCCATAATCATCAGGACATAGTTAGAGAGTTGTTGTTTAAGAGCACAACTATAGTTAAGGAATCTACCAAAATCGGTCGGTTATTGGTATTGGTTTTTATTGATATGATGGATCTTTTTGAACAAACCATGGCCACTCAGTCTGATTACAAGACCATTGAAAAAACCTTTGGAAAAACACAAGCCTTTAATGCCTTATATAAGCTTATACTTAAGATTGCTGATGAATTGGAGAATCTTAGCCTGTACATTACCAGTAACACTCTTCCAAAAAAGCTGCACAATCTGAATGCTGATCTGGAAGCTGCTAAATCAAGTATAGATGAGGCAGAGCAGCAGTTGGGAATTAGCACCATTGTTTTAAAAAAAGTACTTATCAATATCCGGAATATTGTAAACCGGATAGATAAAATTTACGGATATTTTAATACGGACAGAGAAACCGAAATAACACGTTCTCAGGTTGATCATAGCAGGTTTGTTTCACATCAGGGGGTGGATTTAAAGTTATTATGGAATAATCTTAATTTTCAATCTTCCATATTCAGGTATGCTATCAGGTTATCGATAGTTTGTTTAATAGGTTATTTAATATCTAAAGCACTACCATTAGGTCATTATAGTTACTGGATCTTGTTAACCATACTGGTAATTTTAAAGCCTGGGTTTAGTTTAACCAAGGAACGAAATCTGCAACGCTTAATCGGGACCCTGATTGGTGGTGTGGCCGGGGCAGGTATTGTGTATTTCGTGAAAGACCCAACTACACTTTTTATGCTGCTGCTTGTTTTCATGATAGCATCATTCAGCTTTCAGCGAATTAATTATATTATCAGCGTTTTGTTCATGACCCCCTATATTCTGATATTATTCAGTTTATTGGGTGAAGGCGGAATGAATGTAGCTCAGGAAAGGATTGTTGATACGGTATTAGGATGTACTATAGCCTTTGTTGCCAGTTATTTTGTATTTCCCTCCTGGGAGTATCTGCAATTAAAAAATTATAAGCATGAAGTATTGATTGCCAATTACCAGTATTTGCTAATAGCCGCTAACCGGATGATGGCCAAACCTGTAGATCAAACATCATATAAACTAGCACGCAAAGAGGTATATGTAAGTTCTGCCAACCTGGGGTCGGCATTTCAAAGGATGCTTGCAGAGCCTAAAAGTAAACAGAAAGATGCTAAAAACCTTCACAAGTTTGTGGTATTGAACCATAGTCTTTCTTCTTATATTGCCACGGTAATTTCTGCTCTTCAGGCTACAGAAAACAAGCTGATATCCGGCGAGGATTTAAAACTTGTCCGGAAATCATTGTTTCTGCTTGCTGAAAATATAAAGAAGATGGATGGTGATGCTCCATTTACCGAATCGGATATCATAGTGCCTGAAAACCCGGGGGAAGTAATTGTTAACCACGATAGTAAACTGTTAACGGAACAATTGCAATTTATTTATAAGCTTACATCTGATATGCAGAAATTAAGTGGCCATCCGGGAGCCATGGCCCTTCGAGAGCCTCAGGGTGACATAGCGTCGGGCACCTTATGATGTCTTCTAATAAACTGTTATAGTGCGATAATCGTTTGGGAATCGAACCCGTGCCGGGGTTGTTCATGATGAGGCACTCGAAGCAGTGTGGAGTATTATTGGTAAAGCCCTTCGAGAGCCTCAGGGTGACAGTAAGAATAGTTACTTCTGTTTTAGTTCTTCGAGCACATTTTTAATCCGTAGTTCCATGGTATCCAGATCTGCGTATCCTTTGGCAATTTTATAAAGATGCGACCCGGATGCTTGTATAAATGCTGCTGGATAACCGGAAACCTGGAGTTGTTTGGTTAATGCGAAATCATAATTAGCAGCCTCTTTAAATTCCTCATCCATTAACTTATGTTGTACATCATCGGGATCAATACATGATTTACAGCAATATATCTGTACATTTCATTTGTGTTCGGATCTGCGCCATCAAAGTTTATTGCATTTTGAAGTTCATGTGCAAACATCACCGCTTTATCTGGATAATAGGTTCTGAACACAGCCAGTGCTACGGCAGGTTTCTCCGAATTCATTATCATTTCACCTTCATCAATATTCCTTAAAAAGCCTTCTCCAAATTTAATCCCGGTGGTTTCCTCCACGGTTCTATATGCTTTTTTTATGTATGGCGCTACCACACCAATTGGTCCTACTCTGCTGCCTGTTACCATACCGCCGCTTATTACTTCAAAATCAAATTGCTGATTATATTTTTCATGCAGCGCCATAACTACCGGACTAAAGCCATAACACCAGCCACATAAAGCATCATAAACGTATATGAATTTGTAATTCTCCATTATATTAAGTCCCGAAATTGTTTATTTTCTAATAAATCAATCCATTGTGATGATCCATGTACTTTACCCTTAAGAATTACAAAATAAAAAGGGTATTGTTGGAGTGCTTAGGCGATCTACAATAAAAGACTTGATGCCAGTCCCAGCAGCAAAAGGAACCCAAAGACGTCAGTAAAAGTAGTAATAATGATAGATGAGGCTATCGCGGGATCTATGCCTACCCGTTTAAGGATTAACGGAATAGCTGATCCGGCAATTCCCGCAATAACCAGATTACCGGTCATTGCACAAAATATCACTAATCCTAAAAGTGGATTGGAATCGAATATAAATGCAAATAAGAAAACGATGAAACCATTAGTTGCACCATTAATCAATCCTACGGTAAACTCCTTTAGTACAGCACGATACGACTGGTTATCTGTAAGATCTGTTAACGAAATACGTCGTACGGTAACTGCCAGCGCCTGGGTGGCTGCATTCCCTCCCATCCCGGCAATCATAACCATATATCCTGCAAGCGCAGGTAGCTTATCTATGGTAGGTTCAAAATGCCGGATTACTGAATAAGCAAGAAAAGCAGTTCCCAGATTCAGTATAAGCCAGGGCAAGCGACTTTTTACGGCCTCTTTCCAGTTACCGGACAGCTCTTCATCCTCAGATACACCGGAGATCTTTAAAAGATCCTCGGTATTTTCAGCCTGCAAAACATCTATAATATCATCAAAAGTAATTCGCCCTAACAGGTGCATTTCATCATCAACAACCGGAATGCTGGTCAGATTGTATTGAGATATGAGTTTGGCTACTTCTTCCTGGTCGGTTCCGGCTTTTACATATACAAAATCAGATTTAATCAACTCAGAGATCCTGGAATTACTTCTGCCCTTAATAATATCTTTTAAGGAAATAATTCCGAGCAGGTGATTGGTATCATCAACCACGTTAATGGTGTAAAAATCTTCCATCTCTTCAGACTGCCGGATAATTTCTTCAAGTGCATCTTTCTTGCTCAGCTTACTGTTAATTTTTAATACCTGGGTGTTCATTATACCACCCGCGGTATCCTCATCGTATTTTAACAGTGTGCGAATGGTTGATGCATCTTCCTCATCAAGCTCGCCCAGAATTTCGTGCTGCTGCTCTTCCTTCAGCTGGCTGATGATATCTGCTGCATCATCATAATCAAGTTCTTCTACAATCTCTGCACGCTTATCAGGATGAAGGTTTTCAAGTATCTTTTCGGGATGGCTTTCTGCATCCATCTCGGATAATACTTCAGATGCAATATCTGACGGAAGAATATTTATAATGCGTTCACGGTCCTCTTGGGAGATACTTTCAAAAAGAATAGCGATTTCTGAAGCATGATACTCCTGCAGCACGGCGCTTAGCGCAGCGTCATCTTCTTCAAGCGCTTTCTTAAAACGTTGAACATCCGTTTTATCCAGTTCAAAGGATTGCATGAGTTGGCTAAAATAAGCAAATGAAGCGGAAAATCAGCCCCCACTACTTAAAAAACTACGACCTGAGCCAGCCTTTTCTCCAGAAATATACCACTTGCAGGGCAGCAATGAACAGCATAAGAATCATGACATATACATATCCGTTTTCTGCATAAAGTTCAGGCATATTATGCTCCAGTATTTTACCGGTTTTGGGATCCTGATATGCAAAATTCATCCCGTAAACTCCTGCAATAAATGTAAGCGGAATGAAAATAGAAGAAATGATAGTCAATACCTTCATAATCTCGTTCATCCGATTGCTGATGAATGAAAGGTTCATGTCTATTATACTGGTAGTGATATCTTTAAAGCTTTCAATTAAATCTATGATCTGCATGCAGTGATCATAGGCATCTTTTAAAAATGTTTTGGTTTGGGGTGTGATCAGGTCAGATGTACTCCGCATCATATCGTTTATCTTATCCCGTTCGGGCCATGCAGCCCGCCTTATGGTAAGCATAATTCGTTTTATCTGTTGCGATTCATAAATTACCGCCTTACCCGCCCTTCTGTAGGCTATTTCCTCTATTACTTCCAGCTCCTCTCCCAACTTATAAAGCAGTGAAAAATAATTATCCAGCACTATATCCATCAGCTCATATAGTAAATAAGAACTATCCGAGTGTCTAATGCATCCTTTACCAGACTCTAATCTGTATCTTACTGGTTGCAGACAATCGTTATAGCTTTCGTGAAAAGAGATCAGCACTTTTTCTGTAAGTATAAAACTGAGCTGCTCATTACTCACTTCCAGATCTTCATTAATGCAAAGCATTCTGCTCACAGCAAATAAATAAGTGTCGTACTCATCAATCTTTGGCCGTTGTGTGGTATGAACAATATCTTCAATAAGTAATTTATGAATGTTGTACTTTTCGCGGATATAATCCAGTAACTCTACATTTGCCAGCCCCCGAACTTCTATCCAATGTGAATGATCAGGTTTTTTGTTTAATTGTCCTTCTATATCCTCGTAATTAGCTACTTCTATAACCAAATAATCATCAGGAGAATACGAATGAATAGTAATTTTTGATTCCAGGGCGCCTTCATTTACCTGGTAATTTCCCGGACTGGTACCCACCGCAACAGGGTGGCTTGTGGTTTGCAAACGCAGACGTTTAATTTTACCCATGATTATATATAATGGAGGCTTTGCGGACCCTGGCTGAATAACAGGTCTGTTATACTTAAGTTTGGAATGAACCCCTTACGATCTTCAAAGAGCTGAAAATAGGGTTTTGATTTATATTCTGATTCTATTTTAGGTTGCAATAATGAGCGGTAATCAGTTTTATTTTCAGGGTTCAGATTATACTCTTCAGTAAATTTATAATCGACATTTATTTTCAGGAGGGTTATAAGTAGCTGAAGAATTTCAAGATTATAATCAAATAAAAAGTCATATTTCTTTTCGTAAAACTTTACAAAATCATCTTCATAAAATTCAAAATATGAGGAACTTCTGTAAGATGTCTGAAGGCTCATCCAGTGGATTCGCCGCCATCTGAATTCATTGCTGATTTTAACGTCTTTAACTTTAGTGTGTGTGTTAGAACCTTTTATGACCGGTATTATCAGATTTAAGCTGCCGTTGGGAGAATAAATGACCGCCCTGTTTCTGAAGGTTTGCTTAGGAAAATGTTCATGGCATTCAATTTCAATAGTATTTTTGCTATTCAGCATTATACTGAAATACTCTACAGGGGGAAGATAAAACAATGGCAATATTACGCCCTTTTCCATTTTTGGTTAAGTTTGTGATGAATTGGGCGAAAATAATGATAATATCCGTTCGAAATATACATATACCTGTTGCCAGGAGTTTGCCGCAATATGGAAAGAATGAGGAAAGGAAATGAAAAGAATTTCATTCGTCATAATTACCGGCTTGTTGTACGCTATTTCATTTCTGCCATTTTTTATATTATACCTGTTTTCAGACCTGTTGTTTATTATCCTGTTTTATCTGGTAAAATACCGCAGGAAAGTTGTGCGGGAGAATCTTTACAATGCCTTTCCGGAAAAAACCAACGAAGAGCGATACACTATAGAGAAAAAGTATTATCAGTTTCTTGCTGATATGATTGTTGAATCTATTAAAATGTTCACCATATCTGAAAAGGAGATGAACAGCCGGTTTAAATATAAAAACCTGCATGTATTAAACAGGTTTCTGGATGCCGGCCGGGCAGTAATTGCCGTAACTGCGCATTACGCTAACTGGGAATGGGGTTCATTAAGTTTTGCAGCTAATGTAAAGCAACCAGTCTTGATTGTGTTCAAACCATTATCAGATAAAAAATTTGGTGATAAACTGAACCATATCCGGGCGCGGTTTGGTTCTATAATGATTGCCATGAAACAGACCTTACGTAAGGTAATTGAGTATAAAAACAATCCTCATGTGTTAATTTTATTAGGCGACCAAACCCCCGTGCGTGGGGAAACCCAATATTTTGCATCCTTTTTAAATCAGCCTACAGCAGTATTTCTGGGAGTAGAAAAAATTGCAAAACTGACAAACCATCCGGTATTATATTTTACAATTAACAGAATTAAAAGAGGACATTATGAAACCGAGGCAACTGTTTTGTTTGAGAATCCAAAAGATTTAAGTGATTACGAAATCACGCTGGCGCACACTAAAAAACTGGAAGAGGTGATCACGAAAAAGCCTGAGCTTTGGTTATGGTCACATCGGCGATGGAAGTTTAAACCAGAAGATACTTTATAATGATACAACACCCCAAAGTTGCAGTAGTTATCTTGAACTGGAACGGCAGGATCCATCTGGAGCAATTCCTGCCCTCTGTTTATAACTCGTCTTACCCAAATCTGGAACTGATTATTGGTGATAATGCATCCACAGATAGTTCAATATCATTTCTTAAAGAAAACTTTCCGCTTATCCGGATCATCGCCAATGATAAGAATTATGGCTTTGCAGAAGGATATAATCAAGTTTTAACACATGTAGATGCCGACTATTTTATTTTGCTTAATTCTGATGTTGAAGTTACTCCGGGATGGGTCGAACCTGTTATCGCTCTAATGGAAAAAGATAAAATGATAGCCGCTGCACAGCCTAAAATCCGTTCTTTTTTACATAAGGAAAATTTTGAATACGCCGGAGCTGCCGGCGGATTTATAGATAAGTACGGATATCCGTTTTGTAGGGGGCGTATTTTCGACAATCTGGAAAAAGATCATGGACAGTATGATCAAACCAGCGAAATTTTTTGGGCAAGCGGTGCAGCTTTATTTATCAGAAAGGAATGCTGGCTGCAATCAAAAGGTTTTGACAGCCGGTTTTTTGCTCATATGGAAGAAATTGATCTGTGCTGGCGCCTTAAATTAATGGGATATAAAATTATGTATTGTGCGCAATCTTCGGTTTATCATCTCGGAGGAGGTACCCTGAATGCGGAAAATCCGTATAAAACCTACCTTAATTTCAGAAATAACCTGTTAATGATTAAAAAGAACATGCCTTTCTTCAGTTCGATATATATCCTGTTTATTCGTTTATGGATGGATTTGTTATCGCTGATTAAATTTGCACTGGAAGGTAAATTCAGAAATGCCCGGGCAATTAATAAGGCACATATTTATTTCTTTAAGCATCTTTTTGCTCATAATTCTGAGCAGGTTAATGCTGAGCAGTTTAACGCAGCAGGACTTTATCCCGGAAGTATCGTATGGCAGTACTTTATAAAAAAGAAGAAGAAATTTTCAGACATTTTCTAAAAGCCGAACAAACAAACTGGGTATCGTTATCATTAACATAATATGGCAGACTGGAAAGCATTATTTGGTAAATATTCAGGTTTAGTGGAAGATAAATTTGATGACCTGGCATTTGATATGCGCCGCAAATTAAAATTAAATGATCCCATCCAGATTGTTGCTTACAGGAGTTACGGAACTACCACCAGGCTTTATATTAAAGGCCGCGTGCTGGAAGATAAAGGAATTGCTAAATATACAGAGAAGGATACCATCCTTAACAACCTGGTTAATATGTATAAAAGGTTTGAAAGTGATGAAATACCTTTTGCACGACTTCGGGTAAATTTTGATGGTGAGGAGCACATAATGACAACGGATGAAGAGGGTTACTTTATGCTAAACCTGGCTCCAAAAGCACCTGTTAAAACCGAAGATCTCTGGCATGAAATAAACATAGAACTTATTGAGGCCCCTATACCTTTTACTGAAGGCCTGAGTATTGAAACCCAGGTTCTTGTACCTCCGGCAGATGCCGAATATGGAATTATCAGTGACATTGATGATACCATTGTAAAAACCAGCGCTACCGATGTACTGGCCATGTCAAGAACAGTATTTTTAAATAATGCCCGTACACGCCTGCCATTTGCCGGTGTTTCAGAATTTTACAAATCATTGCAGTTGGGCAGAAACGGCAAACGGAATAACCCTTTCTTTTATGTATCCAGTAGTCCGTGGAACATGTATGATCTGCTGAAGGATTTTCTGGATCTGAATAAAATCCCGGAAGGCCCACTCCTTTTACGTGATTTTGGCCTGCAGGATAATAAGTTTATCAGCTCCGGCCACATGGGCCATAAGTTTAAAGAGATAGAAAATATCCTGCTCACTTATCCCCAACTCAATTTTGTATTAATAGGCGACAGCGGGCAGGAAGATCCGAAGATCTATCGTGAGGTGGTTAAGAAATATCCGGGCCGGATACTGGCGATTTATATCCGTGACGTGCAGTTAGCGGCACGTGAAAAAATTGCAATTGATATATCGCAGGAGCTCGTAGCTGATAAGGTAGAAATGATCATTGTGGACAATACGGTAGAAGCTGCTGAGCATGCAGCAAAAACCCGGTTAATATTCAGCGAAGCCATCCCTGAAATTGAGGAAGATAAAAAAGAGGATAAGGGAGAAAAACCGGGTAAGGAGGAGGCTGAAGTTATTGCATAGTGTTATCTATATAGGCCGAGCCTTATTGGTTAGCCATTTAAGTTCTTCAGAATCCAGGTATCCACTTAGCTTCTCAACAACCTGCTGATTGTATTGATTTAACCAATCTATATGTCTTTGCTCCAATAGCGCTGACATAACTAAGCCTGTATCAATTACCGCCAACGTTAAAGCTTCAAATGCGTAAAATTCGCCAAATTCATTGATTTGATCCTTTACTGATAACACCAGGTTTTCAATACGGATTCCATATTTCCCGGGCCGGTAAATCCCGGGTTCAATTGAAGTGATCATACCAGGTTCAATATCTACAGGGATAGCCGCTGTATTAAAAACGTGCGGGCCTTCATGAACATTCAGAAAATAACCAACCCCGTGCCCGGTCCCATGACCATAATTACGTGCCTGATCCCAAATGGGTTTCCTGGTAATAGCATCAATCTGATAGCCGCGGGTTCCTTTCGGAAAAATTGCCGAGCATCCTTCTATCATTCCCTTTAACACCAGCGTATAGTCCGTTTTTTCTTCATCCGTAGCATTACCCAAAGATATTACCCGCGTAACATCAGTTGTTCCTCCTATGTACTGCCCTCCTGAATCAAGCAGGAATAAGCCTTCAGGTTTTAGCTCTGTGCTACTTTGAGTTGTAGCTTTATAGTGTGGCAAAGCACCATGCTCCCGGTATGCAGAAATGGTATCAAAACTTTCTCCCACAAAGCCCGCTTGTTCTTCTCTGAAACCAAGTAATATTTTTGCTACAGATATTTCGGTAAGCTGCCCGCTGTTTACGGCCTCTTCCAGCCATTTAAAAAACCGGGTTAAAGCAACACCATCCTTTATCATTGTTTTTCGGGTGTTTTCAATCTCAACCAGATTTTTAATAGCCTTTAAATTAGTTGTTGGATTTGTTCCCTGAATTACCTTAACGGAGGCGTTTATTTGCTGAACTAATTCAAAGCAGGTGCGTTTAGGATCAATAAATATACTCCCGGATGCAATAGATTTAACAACAGTGTAAATATCATTATACGAACTTATTGAAACTCCTGAATCTGATAAATATGACCGGTCTTCTTCTTTAATCTTTGATAGCTCGATAAAGATTATTGCTTTATCATGTGAAATCAAGGCAAATGCCAGTGTAACCGGATTACACTTCACATCAGATCCCCTGATATTAAAAAGCCACGCCAAATCATCTAATGACGATATCAGATGATAATCAGCACGCATATTTTTTAAAAAAGCCCGTACTTTTATTAGCTTATCTATTACATTTTCACCGGCAATTAATTCATCAATTAAATACGCAGGCTTCTGCGGCAAGGCCGGCCGGTTTATCCATATTGCTTCAAGGTAATCCTTATCAGATACTATGTTAGCATTTAACCCATTCAGTTCCGTTTTTATTAATTCAGCAAGCTGAAACGAAACTAATTTTCCATCAAAAGCAACGGAAGCTCCGTGTTCCATATTCCCGGAAAGCCATTGAATATATTCGGGGACACCCTGAGCATGCAGGGCCATTAGTTTATAACCGGTGCGTTCAAGCTGCTCGGTAGCCTGAACAAAATATCGTGCGTCGGTCCATAAATTAGCTTCTTTTGCAGTTATAACCAGGGTGCCTGCAGATCCGGTAAAACCGCAAGCAAACTCCAGGCATTTAAAGCGATCTGGTAAATATTCACTCATGTGCGGATCTGAAGATGGAATAATATAGGCGTAAACACCATCATTATTCATGGCCTGGCGAATAAGCAGAAGCTTTTCTTTGTAAGTCATACATTAAGTGAAAGATCGCAAGTTATATTTTTTTGGATAAAAAAAAACCTGCTCCGGTATAGGAAGCAGGTTTTAATATAGGATTTAATAATTTATGCTGCAGCGGTTCTTTCCACTCCATCCAGCTCGAAAACAGCCAGTTTATCTAAAAGATTGCAATGTAGCGTTCCAAAAAAGTTAACCACTTCATTTTTACTTTTTCCTTGTATAAGTATCCGTTCACGTAAAAACTCCCTTTTAAAAAGAGCCGTATTAGACATTATTGTATCTTCATCTCTGATTGTAAAATCAGCCTGATCAATTGCAAATTGCTTCAATATTTCATTGAAGCTCCGTCCTTTCAACAATAATTCTCTTAAGCTCATGGTTTCAGGGTTTAATAGTGATTTAACATTCAGTTGATTGTAAATGTATTATCAAATTTTAGGCCGCATATAAAAACAGCTATCAATTAACTGGAAATGAATATTTATTAAAACAATCTTTTTTATCCTGTGTACACTTTAGGTCAACCGGTGTATAAAATATACTATTTGTCTTAAATAATATACTGAATGTGTAAGCAGAGCGCCGGCATATTAGCTTTCCGTAGTACTGGTTTGACAGAAGTATTGCTGGTGCATCCTGGCGGGCCGTTCTATAAAAATAAAGACTTGGGAGTTTGGTCTGTGCCCAAGGGCGAACATGAAATTCATGAAGACTCTTTGGCGGTTGCAAAAAAAGAGTTTCAGGAAGAAACCGGTAATATAATTAGCTCAGAGAGTTTTATTAAGCTGGAACCTGTTAAAAATAAAAGCGGTAAAACATTAACGACATGGGCTGTGGAAGCTGATTTTGATCCATGCTATATTGCTTCCAATACCTTTGAGCTGGAATGGCCGCCAAAGTCGGGGATAATAAAGTTATTTCCTGAGTGCGACACCGCAGAATGGTTTACTTTGGATGTAGCTATAACAAAGCTCTACCCCTACCAGCAGCCGTTAATTGAGCAATTAAGAATAATTAATACTAAAGAGGATAAATATGCCGGACGGATTTTTTAATGTAATGATCGATGATCAGGTGACCACCTTTGAGAAGGTTAGAATAGTGGCCATTGAACCCTATGAATTTGGCACTAAAATTATTATTGAGGCTTCTCATACCGAAGAGGAGCCTATTATCTATTTTACGCCGGAAGAATATGAAAAAGTAATGGCCTCTTATTTGGGGTGATCATTGTGAATAGCATGATATTGTCTGGTCTTCTATCAAACTACGCATAACGTTTTGCAGCTACCCAAAGTGGCGATTTCGGAGACGAAAACTGTGCTACCACAAAACTTGATACGAAGCACAAAGCTTCAATTAACCACTGAACCGCCAATTTCTTGTAGGTGCTGTTATAAGCTGGCCTTCTTACTGTCGAGGTTGTAAAGTCGTTGTCTGCCGTGAGTTTCGCTGTCATTGTCGAGTTGTGTTTGGGTCAGTTTGTGTCGCCTGTGCGTTGTTTGTTTTAAAAATTTTAGAAGGGGAGATTTTAAAAAATAATTTTTCTTTGGGTGGCAAAGGTGAAAGCTCTATTGCAATTTTTGGATTGTGCGGTTGTTTTGTGCGAATTGCAATTGTGCTTACACCTGTGAGATGGACTATTCAAATGGTACACCATCAGGCTCTCCAATATTACTTTCAAAAAACTCCTTATTCATTGTATTTGTCATAAATTCCTTTGCCGTACTATCAATATAAATAATTTGATTTTCACCTTTTAAATTTAGCTTGTTTTTGATATATGATATTTCTGATTCCTTTGTGTTATCAAATAGTGGTGCAACATTTATTATTCTAAGTTCACTTCTTGAATTTAGTGCTTGAGATAATATTACATTGACATAATCATCAGCGTATGAATAACCAATAATTGTGATAATTTTAGCTTCATTAAAACAAGAATTTCTTAATATAGAGGAGTAGTAAAAGTATGGGTCAACAGAAGTCATTTTGTGTTGAATTCCAAAAATCAACTCAGGTTCTGATTCAATTTTTTGACTCTTGAAAAGCCTATTGTCAGATAGATACCAATCAACTGACCCGTGAAGTTTGTATAAATTGTAATGTTTTCCATCAATATTTTCAAAATTGGATTGATGCCACTCATTCGTTTCTTTAGTAAATCCAATTTCTATATTTTTTTCTTTACCAACAATATTTTCAAAACACAAATCATAATTGAGTGTAAAGACTTTCATTAGATTAGCCACATCAGCAGAAAGTGAAACAAAAGATTGATAATAGTTCGCATTATCATAACTCCTAAGTCCGACCCATTCGTTTAATTGTTTCCTTATTAGCTTATGAAACTTCTTAATATTTTCAAAATTATTTCCAGCCAAATCAAGCAACCTAATGTTCCAAGTACCAATGAAAGGATACATTATATTACTCTCTCTTTTTTCAATTTCAGTAATAACGATAAGTAGGCGTTCTACATTAAATGGCACGTTAAACTTTCCAAGAATTCCATCTGAATAATTTATACTACTTTTTAAATAAAAATATAAATCCTTGTACGCTTTCCAATCATTATGGTCAATAATGAGTTTTTCTATATCGTTAACCATTTTGTTTGAATGAGGTATCCCTGCATCAACACTTGCACCAGCACCAAAGAGAAATAGTAAATGTTCGCCTTTTATTTCCATTTTATTATTTTATAAAAACCAAGGTTTATCATTTGAAATAGAATTTTCCTCATAGCCATCTATTTTCTCAAATGCTTCTGAATATTTAGCAATGATTTGAGAATAATAGATTGATATTGGAATAGATTTAGCGTTAAATCCTCTCCAATTTGCACCTGATAAGTTTAAAACATCTTGCAAATACTTTCTTTCATCAAATCCTTTTTGATTCCCTAAATTTAAAAATTGTATATGAACTGGATTTGCTAATCTTTTGTCAACTACTTCCTTTCCATACAGTAAACCTTCAAACCAAACTAAATATTCACTTCGTGATAGTTTCACAAAACTACTTTCGTATGGCACAAATGTATTATGGAAACTATAGCCAAAATATTTATTATCAAGATTTACTTTAATAGCAACAAATTCAATGTCATCAACTTGTTTTATGGCTTCTGATATTGCAGTAATTTCATTCTGTTTTATTTTAAAAGGTAAATGAAGTACGCAGGTTTTATAATCACTCATTCTACCGTCCTTTAAAAGCTTGATTAAGTTGGACTTTAGCTTTTGCAAATAATTTGTTTCTGAGGTTTCATCTGCCAAAACTTCTAATGTCTTGTAAAGACCGCTTGAATCTAAGCAAACTGTGTAAGCAAAGTATTTAGTAATCTCACCAGTTTCTTCATTTCTTTTATGAGAGCTTCCAACACCTAATATTAAACAATTGATATTACTTGGTTTAACTACCCAAGGAATACCACCCATTTTAGCAAACATTGCTAATGCAACATTAGAAGTTGACCATTTTAAAGAGTTTTTTTCGCTTAGTTTACGATAATTTACCACTTGTAAAGGGAGATTATTTTTTATGAAATTGTATTTCATAAAATAATAATGATTTGAGGCAATAATATCTTCGGTGTCCGTTGAATAATCTTCTATGTAAATCCCAATAACCTTTTTATTTGGTTCAGCCTCTTGATATGCTTTTACCTTATCGACAATTGAAAGTAGCTGGTCATTAGAAAAACCTTCAATTTTAATTTGTTTTACATTACTTGTATTTATTATTACGCCAAACATTTGTTCAAATCCAGGGAATGTTCCGGGGTTTGATTTGCCTGTTAAACTTAAATACAATTCATTGGCAAATGATTTAAAACGGTCTTCAAAAATGAAAACAAATAATACTTCTTTGTCTATTTTATGAAGTGGACCATAGTTTCTAATTCCTTGGAATTGGGAGTTTGCTGTACTTTTATTACTGAAAATGTACTCTTTTTTATTAAGTTGAAAAACGGGTGTTTCTATAAGTTCTTTCTCAATGTGTAATAAATTATTTTCTCCTTCTCTTATTTTCTGAATGTTGTCAAAGACTTTATCTAAAAATGACTGAATCAATCTGAATTTATCTGAATAATAATTTTTGTTACTCCGACCTTGGCTATCAAGGCTTAAACTCAAAATTTGTACTTCTTTGTCAAATAGGAGTTCTTTATTTCTTGAAAATCTAAAATCAATAATAAAACCGAATCTTCTTTGCTCTTCAAAGTAAAACGGAGATAAGTATATGATTTGTTTGCCTTTTGTGAATTCGTGTAATGTGAACTCAACTTTCTCTTCGGTAAAACGTATAGAAACATTATAAGGAATCGGACAACCGTTTTTTGTTAATGTGTTTAATAATTGTTCTGTTAAAAAGCGTTTGGTTAATCCAATGGCGTAAAATGAATGATTTTCAAATTCTTCAAAACCTTGTCTTGGTATGAAAGACACCCAATAACCTTTTCGTTTTGTTAAGTCTGAATCTTCTGGAAGATGATAAAAATATATATTATCTTCTTTAGTATCATCTTCTTGTTTTAGTTTCCTGAATACTTTGAAAGAAAAATCACTCTCGGAAACTGGTAATATATTTAATCTAATGTTTGCCATTTATTATCAAATTTTATTTCTATTTAATCTCCTTGATGATAGCTTTTTCCAAATGCTATGAGCTAAATTTATTTCCTTTTGCGTCAAGCCGTAATGTTCTTTCAAGATTATTTGATTGGTTATTTTCAAAACTTCTTCAATATCTGTTTTGTCCCGAATCAATTTGTCAATTTGAAAAAGCAACTTTGCGTTGTCTTTGTGATATGGCAATAAAACCTTTTCAGCTTCATTTGGCATTAACTCTAAAACTCCGCCACCGTGGCTTCTTCCGCTTACTTCTGTAAATGCAAGTGATAGAGAATTGTAATAACTGGCTGTAAGTGCATTTATATCCGTTCCTTGTTTTACAAAAACTCGGTGCATTGTGTCTGTTGTGTATGCTCCTGCTTCATTAATTATCAATCGTGGATAAAGATTATTCCTTCTAATAAATAAAGCATCTGAAATTTTCAAAGATGGAACTACAAACCAATCATTTCTAATGCCTGTCTTATAACCTTTGTGAATACCCAAACTTTCTCCGTGAGCAATGTATTTTACTGCTCCGTTTTTCTGATTGAGGTTTTGTTTGTCAGGAAATGCAAGTAAATGTGCTTTGGCTTTTGAGAATTTATTTTTCTCCCAATCTTTTTCTGTGAAAATCACACTGTTTACCTGAACACTTCTTCCAACCATTGGTTTTGCATAGTCGTGAAGCTCATATTCTTCAACTGTTGTAAGTGGAACAGTAAAGAAATCATTTGAACCTGTTGTTATGCCAACTTCAACTTTTGCATATTTTCCGAGAGTTGAAATGTTTCTTTTCGTGGCAATGTTTTCTAAAAAATCAATTTCCTCTTGTTCTAAAAAATAGAAAGTCCATTTGTTAGATTTAAAATCAATTTTCTTTTGTGGGCTTTTTAATTTGGCAGTATCAAGCGTTTTCAATTCACTTGCATCTTTCAATTCAATATGTTCAATGTTGTGTTCTTTACTTCCGTTTTTTTCGCAAAGAAGTAAAACAACTTCTTGCTGAATGTCAGGGAAAACCAATTTCTCAAATGAAATGATATTTATTTTATTGTAAAACTGTGCAATAAATTTTCTCAATTGTAGTGCAAACGAAACTTGTAAAATTTCTGCTGGCAAAACAAAACCGATTTTACCGCCTTTGTCTTTCAATAAAAGGGAAGAGCCAACAACGAAAGAAACCCAAGCATTTGTAAGTTTAGAATAAGTCAAACCTGCCTTTATAAAAATATCGCCTGCCTCAACTTGTTGTTTTCTGTCAAAAAACTGGTAACGTATATATGGCGGATTTCCTATAACTAAGTCAAATCGTTGCAAAGTGTTATTGCAATAAGTATGAAAATCATCGTTGATGATTTGTTTGTTTTTCAAAACAATTTTCTCTGCTTTTTGGGCTTCAATTTCATCAAATTCGATTGCAGTAATTGATTTATACTTTGATTTTAATTCCTTCAACTGTTCAAGGAATACGCCATCGCCACAACTTGGCTCAAGTATATCAAAGTCGGTGCTTCCATTAATACCCCAACGCAAAATAAATTCTGCAATTGGTTCAGGAGTATAAAATCCACCCCTTAATTTTTCTGCTGTTGCGTTCTCAATTAGCTTCATACAATTCTTTTATTAATGGGATTAATGAATCATCATTGCCTAGATCATATAATTTGGCTAATAGCTTTTCTAAAGCTATTTTTTCTCTTGAAAACTGGCTTTGTAATGGAGTTAATGCTCTTTTGTTACCAATGTTTGCATCAATTTCATCTTGAATTTTTATTAGTTCCTTTTGGAGTTCTACAATTTTGTCGTGAAGTGCTTTATCCTTTGTATTTGTAAAATCAATTTTGCGAAGAGGCAAATTATTAAGAACCTTTGTTCCTCTTGCAATATAACCGCCTCGGAAAACTTCGCCTCTCAAATGAATTATCCATTCAACATATCTTGAATTTAAAATTGCCTGAATGTAATATATCGAATATGGATTCTTCGGAGATAAGTAGATACTGCAATATCCTGCTGTTCCTCCCGCTGTATGTAATGTCTTTGAGAAGTCTATCGGGTATTTTTCACCAGATGACATTACACCAATAATTATTTTTTCTTTTATTTCTCCAAGTTCAAGATATTGACTTCTGCCGTATCTATACCATTCATTTTTTGTTTTTGGAATTGGCTTAACGTCTCTCTCTGCTAATCTTGATTTATTACTTTCCAAATACTTATAAGCAAATGGATAATTTTTCTTGAATTGCTTTTCTACGATGAATTCAGCTTTACCTTTAATTACTTGGTAGGGATAAATAACAAATGCATTAGGCTTAAGTGTCCTGTATGTGTTGAGCTTATCTTCACCCTTTTTTCTTGCAGTTTCATAGTATGGCTTTGTTGCTGACTTTTCTATTTTATAATCATTCCCATTTTTTTCAAAATAGATAAAGTTCTTATCAACCTTTGTGGCTTTTATTACAAATACATCATTTGCACTGGTTTGGATGCCATTGTTTATATTCTTTTTCCCTACAATATTTTCAAGAGTTTCACTCTGATTTAAAATTGAATTGTATATAGTTTTTAAGTATGGTGGAATTAAAAACCACAAATCACTTGAAAGTTTTTTTGATTCTATATTGTCAAATTCTATTTGTTTAAAATCTCTGATTTTCCATTCTGTTAAACTCTTTACTTCAGTATAAGAAAATTCCTTTTGTTTCTTCTTAGTGAGTATTAAAATGCTTGTATACGTTGTTTTATTTGTAAAAACTTGATTTGCACCAAATGATACAATTGAATGTAAATATTCTTTATCTGAAAGAAGTTCTCGAAGCTTTTTACCTGCTCCAACTTTAGTAAATTTGCTCGGAATGATATAACCTAAAATTCCATCAGCAGTTAATAAGTCAATTCCTTGCTGAACGAAAAGAAAATACTTGTCAAACTGCTTGTATGCTGATGTGTAAATTGATTTATAAAGAGGTAATTCAAGTGGAGTAATGTTTTTCATATCCTCCGACTTCATATAAGGGGGATTGCCTACGATAACATCAAAACGAAGTTTTGAAAAATCAAACGGATTTATAATTACTTGGTCTTTCTTATTGGTAACTTGTTTTGGATTCAACAGACTATTGCCAAAGAAAATGTTTTGTGAAAGGTCAGGCAAAACAGGCTTTGTAGCATTTGTAGAGTTCACATCTTCACCCTCTAATAGTTTTAGGAGTAATCCGAATTTTGTTGCTTCAACTGCATTGTAATCTTTGTCAACTCCAAAAATGCAATTCAATAGAAGTTCTCTTTTTATCTTGAATGGTAGTTTGTATGTATCAAGGTTTGTTTGAATGAGTTTTGATTTGTCTGTTTGTAAGTAATAATCAATAAAAATATCATTCAGCAATTGAAATAGCTCTAATAAAAATGCACCCGAACCGCAGGAAATGTCAGCGAATTTTAGTTTTAATATTTCTTTGTCAGTTTTTCCTAGGCATTTAACAAGAACTGTATTTCTTAAAATATCGCTGATAATAAAAGTTGGTGTCGTAACAATGTCCCTATCAATATTTTCAAGTTTCTTTACTAAAGCAATCGTTTTATTTTCTATTATTAATTTTTCTGAAAGGAAAATTTCATAAATACTTCCTAAAATGTCTGATGAAAAAACACTAAAAGAATAAGGGCTTTCAGGATAATAAAGTTGTCTGATTATTGTCCAAAAAACGGAGCTAATATTTTCTACAATCTTGTCTTTAAGCAATTGGTCAAACAGCCCTGAATTATAGCGTTTGTCGGCTTGTTCAAATTTTTTGATTAAAGCCTTAAAGTCGTTTGCGTTAGCAAACTTTAAAAGTGTTTGATAATCTTCTAAATTTCTGTCCTCGCAAACACGGAGAAATAAAACTCTGTTCAAATAACTTTGGACGACATCGTTTAATTGTTGTTCCCCAATTTTAGGGTCGTGTTTGTAAATTTCAGCACCTAAAACCTTCCGCCATTCATTGATTTGGTTTAAGAAAAGATTATCGATGGAATACTGGTTAATTTTAGTTTCAATTTCTTTCCATTCTGTTTCAAATGCACCTGAATAAACAACATCTTTTCCTAAAAGCTTTTTGATTTCTTCAAATTTGCTTTCGTATTCGGTGTAATGATATTTTTTTATTAATGCTTTTTGGAAGTTGTCGTCTTTGTCAACTTTTACGGAGGTGTCGTAAATAATTAGGTATTCAAAATTTGATAAAACGGAAATTTTTAATTTGGCTGTAAAGCCATACCTTCTAACTTGTTTAGCTGAATCATTATTTGATTCTATTGCTACACAAGGTTTTTTAGCTTCTAAAAAGAATTTTCTTTCTGAAAATAAGCGAAAAGTATAATCAGGTTTTTTTGAATGTTCCGAAGCATTTTCTTTTAATGCTTCTTCTAAAATTACTTCTCTTTCGTTTGTCGGTTTACCTGCGTTATTTTTGATGTCCCAACCAAGCAACTCAAAAAACGGGTCTAAGAAATCACTGCGGAGCAGTGTTTCATTATACTTGTTTGTCAAGTAGTATTTTCTGTCTGCGTTATATTTTTCTATAAGTTTTTTAACAGTCATTTGGTCTTATTGGCTTTTAAATATTTAACTCTCTTTTCCGCTACTTTTAATGCTTTTTCTCCAAGGTCTTCGTCTTGAATTTCATACATTATTTTTTCGCTGAGGAATAGCACCAATAGTTCGTCAGGGTTGCTTTTATAGATGTCAGCAAGCTTCAATACAACTTCTTTTGAAAGTTTACGTTCGCCTCTTTCCATTTTACTCAGAATGGCTACATCAATGTCAAGCAATACGGCTACCTTTCTTAAAGGCAATTCGTTTTGCTCTCTGATTTGTCTAAGCTTTTCGCCTAATGTTTCTGTTGACATATATTCTATTGACAATAAGTGTCAAACTTAGTAATTGTTATTTAATTGTCAATCTTATTTCCCGAAATCTTTTCAACATCGTTATGGCGGGTCGGAAAATTGGCTCTTTTGGGGTTTGCTTTTGTGTCGGCTTGTGCGGTGGGGAAAACCCCAAATGTGCCAATGTGGGCTGGCTAAAATTGTTTTTTAAAATGTGCGGTGGGAAAATTTTTAAAACAAATGCGTTGGCTTGAGTGTCGGTAAACTGGTCAGGACGGTGTCGAGTTACAGCGGATTTGTCAACCGATTTTTGGTCACCGAAAGTTAATTTGGAAGTCAAAAGTCTGGTCGTTTAGTTGTCCGCCCGATGGTTGCACTGTCGTCTTTTAGGCTTGCTTATAACGCCGTTAGTTAGAGCTGAAGCGTTAATAACTTCTGCCTTCCGGTTTGCAATGAAAGTAATAAAAATTTGTTGCTTCCATAAACCGCGTTGCCTGCTTTTGCTTTAACTTAATGTTAGGCGCTGTTGTACTTATTCAT
>DATLXK010000039.1:0-42180 GCA_035575925.1 Sphingobacteriaceae bacterium | reverse complement strand
AATTGGGGACAGACCGCTCAAAAACTAGCCATTTGGTTTCCTGGAAGAATGAAGCTAGATTTGAATTGACTGGCACCGCCCCCTTAGCCTTGGAGGGCTGGGGGCTTGAGACTAATGACACAGTTTATTTTACATACCCGTAGTATAACGGAGTCTTTAAATACGGCGTTTAAGGGTTAAAATAGATCGCTCACTTTTTTTTGATCCATGAGGCAAAATATCAATTATAAAGCTTCTGTCATCCCTTGATCTAAAAAGCGCATCGATCTCTTCACGTGTTAATTCCGTAACGGATTTTAAATTAATTGCCAATATTTCATCATTCTTTTCTATACCTGCTTCAAATGCAGCAGAAGCTGTCTCTACCCTTAGCACAAACAACCTGTTGAACTCCTTCCCTGCATAATAAAGTTCCATACCGCTCATATCATGCTCAAATTTTTCTTTAAGGGAAGAATTAGGCTTAAGATACATTGCGCTGCGATTGTAATCAAACACTATTTCAAAGCGTCTTAAAATACTATTTCCCATATTACCTGTCCTACTTATTGTATTCACTTTTGAAGCGGCGTCTTTATAATCAGGAAAGGCTGTTAACACATCTTTAAGTTCAAACTTTCCCAATTTTAAGGATTTAATTCTTCCGAGATATCCATTTATAGGGCCATTCAATCCTATACCTAGGTTTGCAGGAATATTGACAATTGGGATCTCAAAAGGAATTCCCGCATTGGTTTCCAAAGAAATTGGATGTCCTGCGCCTGTATCTATAATTAATTTAGCCGTTATTTTATTGTCTTCTGTTATGCCTATTTCTGAACTCACATAAGGCTTTCTTTCTTCAATAGAGATCGGAATCCGGGTGCCTTTTTTAAGAATAAACGCGCTATGATGTCTGTATAAAGTAATATGCCTGGTTAAATAATTAATACGTACAACAAAGCTGTTAAAAAACTCATACCCAATTAAACCGTGAACAGGCATTCCTGCGAAGGAAGAAAGGTCAAATGCATCTTTTGCCAGTATAGCTGAAGGCAAAGCCTGGGCTACCGTATTTCCTATCTTAAATTGCATGGAAGGGATTACAAATGCAGTAAGATCACCTCCTTCACCAAATCCGGTTATTAAAATTTTACGAAGGTATTTGGGTTTTAATGTATCTATCAATGCGGGGTCTGTAATTATACAAAGCCCTACACCAGTATCCAGAACAAAATTATAAGGCCCCTTTCCATTAATGATTACCGGAATAATGATCAGGTTTTTTACAAATTTAAAAGGGAGAAATTCTTTTTTGCGATTATGAACGAATTCAAAAGCTTGTGCATGTACACCTAGGCTTAATAAGCAGAACAACAACCCAATGGTTATTGATTTATATAGCTTATTTAAGCATAAACCCATGGTATATGTATTTTAGGTTAGTACCTTAGAAAACATAATTTATAAAATTATTTTCAATTATTCGCAATCTTAAGCCTGCAATCTTATTTATGGATAAAATTTCCGGTACAATGCCCCTAAACACTATAACCCGTTGCGGTTGGGCGGGCACAGACCCTCTTTATATCAAATATCATGATGAAGAATGGGGTAAAAAAATTCATGATGATAGAATTCTTTTTGAATTTCTTATTCTGGAATCTGCTCAGGCTGGTTTAAGCTGGATCACTATTCTCAGAAAAAGAGCAAATTACAGGAAAGCTTTTGCAGAGTTTGATCCGGTTAAGGTATCCCAATTTACACCTAAGGATGTAGAACTACTCCTTTCAGATGCTGGAATTATACGTAACAAGTTAAAGATCCTGGCAGCAATTAATAATGCTAAACTATTTCTCGAAGTGCAAAAGGAGTTTGGCTCATTTGATAAATTTCTATATTCATTTATGCCTGATGGTAAATCGATTAAAAACAACATTACGGATTATCGGAAAGCTCCGGCAAGTACGGAAATTTCAGACGCAATCTCAAAAGATATGAAGAAACGGGGGTTTAAATTTTTTGGAACAACTATTTGTTATGCCCATATGCAGGCCACAGGTATGGTAAATGATCATGTGGAAGATTGTTTTTGCAGGTAATTATACAGTATAGGGCATTACTGTAGTCTTAGAATATTTAACTTTGATTAAATCTTTATAATCCGCATGAAGAAATTATTTTTGTTAGATGCTTATGCCTTAATTTACAGGGCACACTTCGCTTTAAGTAAAAACCCCCGTTTTACTTCAAATGGTCTGAATACATCAGCTATAATGGGCTTTACCAATACATTACTTGAAGTAATCCGTAAAGAAAGTCCGACTCATATAGCTGTTGTTTTTGATACGGAAGCACCAACTGAAAGGCACACTGATTTCTCTGCTTATAAAGCAAACAGACAGGCTATGCCTGAAGATCTGTCGCTTGCTATTCCATATGTAAAACGCCTGATAGAAGGGTTTAAAATACCTGTGATTACTTCTGATGGATATGAAGCCGATGATGTTATAGGAACGCTGGCAAAAAAAGCTGAAAAGCAAGGATTTACGGTTTATTGCATGACCCCTGATAAAGATTTTGGCCAACTGGTTTCCGAAAATATTTTCATATATAAACCAGCCCGGATGGGAAATGATATGGAGATTCTCGGCGTAAAGGAAATACTTGCAAAATGGGAAGTTGAACGCGTTGAACAGGTAATTGATATTCTGGGTTTATGGGGAGATGCAGTTGACAATATTCCGGGAATACCGGGAATTGGTGAAAAGACTGCAAAGCTTCTTATTAAACAATATGGTTCGGTTGAAAATATTATTGCAAACAGCCATGAACTTAAAGGTAAAATGCGTGAGAACGTAGAGGCATTTGCAGAGCAGGGTATAATTTCTAAAAAATTAGCCACTATTATGCTGAATGCTCCGGTTGAACTGGATGAAGAAGCTCTGCGCATTGAATCGCCAAACCGTGAAACACTCGAACCCTTGTTTGCAGAGCTGGAGTTCAGAACATTAGGGAGACGGGTTTTTGGGGACGGGTTCAATGTCTCTGAAATAAAGTCAACTTCTATCTCAAGTCAGATGGATTTGTTTGGTAATCCCATAGCCATAGTACACACGGAAAGCTTTGCTGTAATAGAAAATCCGCAGCAAGGTAGAAATGCTGAAAATACCCATCATACTTATTACCTGGTTGATACTGCTGAAAAAAGGAAAGAGTTGATTGAACTCTTGAAACAGCAGAAAGAATTCTGCTTTGATACCGAAACCACATGCATTGACCCCAATGATTGCGAACTGGTCGGCATGTCTTTTTCAATTCAAGCATCAGAAGCGTGGTACGTTCCTTTATCTGCCGAGCAGATTGAATGTCAGGCTTGTGTGAAAGAGTTTAAAGAGTTATTTGAAAATGAAAGTATCGGCAAAATCGGGCAGAACCTAAAATATGATATGCTGGTTTTAAAGTGGTATGACATTGAATTAAGGGGTGAACTTTTTGATACCATGCTGGCACATTATCTTCTTGATCCGGATTCGCGGCATAATATGGATCTTCTTTCAGAAAAATATCTTGGCTATACCCCAACTACTATCACGTCATTAATTGGTAAAGGCAAAAACCAGGGTAGTATGCGCGATGTGGAATTAGAAAAGATTAAAGAATATGCAGCTGAAGATGCAGATATTACATTACAATTGAAACAGGTATTTGAACCCCTACTTCAATCAGCAAATGCGTTTTCTTTGGCACGTGAGATGGAAAATCCATTAATTTATGTTCTTGCCGATATGGAACGTGAAGGAGTTAAAATTGACAAGCAGGCATTAAGTGAATTTTCAGAGCAATTACGGGTAGACCTCGCCGAACTGGAAAAAATTATTTACCAGAAAGCAGGTGTAAGGTTTAACATTGCATCACCTAAACAATTGGGTGAAGTGCTTTTTGAAAAACTTCAATTAGACCCCAAAGCAAGGAAAACCAAAACCGGCCAATACCAAACCGGAGAAGATGTGCTATCGGCCCTTGCCAATAAAAGTGATATCGTTAAAGATATTTTAGATTTCAGGCAGTTGCAAAAACTCAAGTCGACCTATGTGGATGCGCTTCCTACCATGATCAATAAAAAAACTGGGCGTATACACACTTCTTATAATCAGGCTGTGGCATCTACCGGCAGGCTAAGTTCTAATAATCCTAATCTGCAAAATATTCCTATTCGTACAGAACGTGGAAGAGAGGTTCGGAAGGCATTTATTCCACGTGATGAAGGCCATGTTCTGATTTCTGCGGATTATTCCCAGATAGAGCTCAGGCTTATTGCGGAAATAAGCAAGGATGAGAACATGATGGATGCATTTGCAAAAGGCCTGGATATACACACGGCCACAGCAGCAAAGGTTTATGGGCTATCACTGGAAGATGTTGATTCTGCAATGCGCAGAAATGCTAAAGCTGTTAACTTTGGGATAATTTATGGCCAATCGGCCTTTGGCCTGTCTCAAAACCTGGGTATACCACGTAAGGAAGCAGCGGATATTATTGAACAATATTTTACCCAATATTCAGGTATCAAAAAATATATGAGTGATACTATGAATTTTGCACGTGAAAACGGTTACGTTCAAACCATTATGGGTCGGAGGAGATATTTGCGTGATATAAATTCAGCAAATGCTACAGTACGGGGTTTTGCTGAACGAAATGCTATTAATGCGCCTATTCAGGGTTCTGCTGCGGATATGATAAAAATAGCGATGATAGGAATCCACAAAGAAATCATTGAACGAAGATTGCAATCTAAAATGACCATGCAGGTACATGATGAGCTTGTTTTTGATGTGGTAAAATCAGAAACAGAGGTAATGAAAAAGCTCATTAAAGAACACATGAAAAATGCTATTAAAACTACCGTTCCTATAATAGTGGAAATTGGGGAAGGGCTAAGCTGGCTGGAAGCGCATTAAGCAATATAGCAAAGGATAGAATTATTTATTTGGCTTATTTGCCGAAAAGATTTCCTAACCCGCCAAACATATCGCGTGTTGCCGCTTGCATTTCAGTTTGGCTTACCTGTTCAGCCTGCTGAACAGCCTTATTGACAGCAACTATTAAAAGCTCCTCGAGTTGTTCTTTATCAGCAGATTTAAGAAAAACAGGGTCAATTATAATTTCAGAAATATGTTTATTGCCATTGGCAGTTACACGAATTAAACCGCCTTCAGCTTCACCGGTAACAGAGATAGTTTCAAGTCGTTGCTTAATTTCATCTGCTTTTTGCTGTGCTTCAACTAATTTATCAAACATGGTTAATACGGTTTATAAAAATAATATTTCAGGTATCCAGAAGATTAGCAAGTGGTTCTTATTACATCGGGTGATAGCGGTTTTGAAATAAAGCCGCTTACTGTGGAGTAAGATTGAGACCGCAATTTATCTTTTTCATCAACAGAAGAGGTAACAATATAAATCCTTATCTCCTTTTTTAAGCTTTTATAAAATTTTTCGAAAGCATCAAGAAAGTCCCAACCGTCGGTAACCGGCATATTCAGGTCCAGTAATATAACATCAGGCAAAACATCAGGATCATCCTTACTTTCTTGTAAAAAATTCAGGGCTTGCTGAGCTTCTGTATAACTTTTATATGAATCGAATAGGTTATGCTTCTCAATCATGATCTGTGCGATCCGCTGATGTATATAATCGTCGTCTATTATTAATACTTTACTCATTCTGTTTTAAAAAGAAACCAATATACATTATAAAAATACAACAATTAAGAATTGATAAATTAATTAGGTATTTAGACTAAAAATTAAGCTAATTTTAATAAACCAACTACAATATGAAATAAATTTGGTGAAACGAAAAAGAACTTGCCTATATTTTATCCTTGTTAATCATCTGAAGTAGTTTGCGCATTGCCTGAATAAGCACCCCGCCGAACAACAGGCATCCCTACCATTTTATATAACTCATCTAGCTGATGTAAACTTCCGTTAGAAAGGTTGGTTAAAAGCACAATGGTTATATCATTTTTTAAATCACGAAGATAAATATGTCTGAAGCCGTGCCACCAGCCAGAATGATACGCTACTTTGTGATCACCTTTAACGAAAAGTCGCCAGCCATAACCGTAATTAAAATGCCCACGCTCCATGGGATTATGCACAGCAAACGCTGAGTCCAGTAATTCTTTCTTTAAAAGCCTGCCATCACGTAATGCCCTGTCAAAGAGAAAAAGATCCTGAACAGTACTGTAAACACCTTTATCACCTACCGGGCCATCCAGAAAATTTTGTACTACTGAATATCTCCAGCTACCCCGGTCATGCCCTACCACATTTACCGGAATTTTATCATAATCAGCTTTAGAATACACCGCCGTATTTTTCATGCCAATTGGCTTAAATATGTTTTCTTTTAAAAAGTTAGTATATGATTTACCGCTTACCTTTTCGATAATTGCCCCTAAAACCATAAAATTGGAATTGTTATAATGAAATTTTGTATCAGGAGCCCTATATCTGGCAGGCTTATTTTGCGCTATTAATTTCATCACATCCATATTGGTAATGCCTTTACGCTCATCTTTTTTTTGCTTTTTCCACAGGCCGTCAACAAAATAAACGTAATTCATCATCCCCGACCGATGGGATAAAAGCAGTTTAACAGTAATTCCCTCATAAGGGAAATCAGGAAAAAACTCTCTTACATCCTGATCTAAACGTAGTTTGCCTTGTTCTACCAATAAGAGGATTGCAGTAGATGTAAAAGGCTTGGTAACGGATGCCAACTCAAATTTTGAATTGATTTTCAAGCTATCTCTTCGTAAATAATCGGCCCATCCTATAGCATTTTGATAAATGATCTTCCCTTTTTTAGCTACTAATACATTCCCGTTAAAGCCCCGGGTTCGATGCAGGTTTTTCATATATGCATCAATTTGTTTATCTCCATTAACCGGATTATATACTAACGAAAGGCTATCTGCTTTGGGATCCCTGGATTTAACTTGTTGTGCTGCCCTGGCGTCTTTATTGTCCTGAGAGCAGGAATGAAATAAAATACTACTAACTAAAATTGCAACTACACTTTTAAAAATATTTATCATTATTTAAAGGATCTATCTTAAACTATCAGGAAACTATTATTAATTACAACAGGCTTTAAAAAGAGTTTTAAACACTTTGAAGTATTATGCCGCAAACATACGTATACATAAAGAATCCCCGCTTTGGAGTTCAGACTAATACCCTAACTTTGCCGCAAAATTATTCCAATATGTCATACAGAATTGAGCAGGATACTATGGGCGAAGTTCAGGTGCCAACCGAAAAATACTGGGGTGCTCAAACCGAACGTTCCAGAACAAATTTTAAAATTGGCCCTGAAGCATCTATGCCCCAGGAGATTATTAAAGCATTTGCTTATTTAAAAAAAGCTGCTGCTTATACCAATACCGATAGCGGAATATTGCCATCTGAAAAAAGAGATCTTATTGCTAGTGTATGTGACGAAATACTTAATGATAAGCTTACAGGAGAATTTCCTCTGATAATCTGGCAAACAGGATCGGGAACGCAATCCAACATGAATGTAAATGAAGTTGTTGCCAACCGTGCGCATGTATTACAAGGAAATAAGCTTGGCGAAGGAAAAACGTTCATCCACCCGAATGATGATGTTAATAAGTCGCAATCATCTAATGATACATATCCTACAGCCATGCACATTGCTGCTTATAAAATGGTAGTTGAAATTACTATACCGGGTATAGAACGATTGCGCGACACTTTAAAAGTTAAATCCGAAGCGTTTAAGGATATAGTTAAGATTGGCCGTACTCACCTGATGGATGCAACTCCATTAACATTAGGGCAAGAGTTTTCCGGCTATGTTTCACAACTAAACCATGGTTTAAAGGCCTTAAGAAACACGCTTGATCATTTGGCTGAAATTGCTTTGGGAGGTACCGCTGTGGGTACCGGAATAAATACGCCAGCAGGCTATGATGTATTGGTTGCAGATTATATTGCAAAATTTACCGGACATCCGTTTAGAACGGCAGAAAATAAATTTGAAGCCCTCGCTGCTCATGATGCCATTGTTGAAACGCATGGGGCGTTAAAGCAACTGGCCGTTTCTCTGATGAAAATAGCAAACGATATCCGAATGCTGGCGTCTGGCCCACGCTCGGGTATTGGGGAATTGATTATTCCTGAGAATGAGCCTGGTTCATCCATAATGCCCGGTAAGGTTAATCCAACTCAAAATGAAGCATTAACCATGGTTGCTGCACAGGTTATGGGCAATGATGTAACTATCACTATTGGCGGGTGTAGCGGACATTATGAGCTGAATGTATTTAAACCGGTTATGGCGGCAAACTTTATACAATCAGCAAGATTAATAGGTGATGCATGTGTATCTTTTAACGACAACTGTGCAATAGGCATAGAGCCGGATTACGAGGGGATTAAAAAACATCTTAATAATTCTTTAATGTTAGTAACAGCTCTAAATCCGCACATCGGTTACGAGAATGCAGCTAAAATTGCTAAAAAAGCGCATAAAGAGAGCAAATCACTTCGCGAAGCAGCCTTAGAACTGGGCTTGCTTACCAATGAGCAGTTTGATGAATGGGTGCGGCCTGAGGAAATGATCGGGGGCTTAAAATAACTCTGGAATTTTTTCAGCGGATAAGGGTTTCTGTTATGCGACATTTTTTTGTACTTGTTTTTTTTGTATTTATGTGCTCTACAGCGTGCAAATTTAACCCTAACTTACAGGGTGAGGGAACTAATTATATGCAGGGAGTTTGGCATGAAACCAGTATGCCTTATCAAAAGCAACTGCTGCAGCATACTATCCATAATTTCAGGTTTACATGTGATTCTTTTTACATAAAACTTAAAACTATAGCCAGGGTAAACACTTACCCCGATAGTTGTTATAATAGCGGAGTTTGGTCTGAATATGCAAAAGGAACTTATTTTACCCAAAATGATACACTTGTTTTAAAAGGCGTTTTTACAAAATCTAATTTTAAACAAAAGATTTCAGGATGTTACAGATCAGGGACTTTTAATCCTATTTTTATAATTAGCGAGAAAAAGGGTGTCGGAATGGTGCTGCAAAATTTGCAAAACCACTCATCAGTGATATTAAAACTAAAAGAAAAAACCACTTGTAAACCCCAACCTTTAAACTAATTGTTATGAATACTTTAAAAAAAACCATACTGATAGGGCTTTTATTTTATATCCCTCTTCAATCTTTTGCCTGGTCATTGTTAGGGCATAGGGTAGTAGGTGAAATTGCAGATAGCTATCTGAAAAATAAAACACGTAATGAAATTAAAAAGATACTGGGAAATGAATCAGTGGCTATGGCAAGTAACTGGGGAGACTTTATAAAATCTGAACCTAACTATAAATATCTTGATAAGTGGCACTATTTCAATTTGCCTGCCAACATGGATCAGACGGGGTTTTATAGCTTTTTAAAACAGGACACCTCTACAAATGCTTACAGCAAGATAAAATTCTTAACTGTAGAACTGAAGAATAAATCTTTACCGCAGGATAAAAAGGCGATGTATCTGCGCTTGCTTATTCACATTGTGGGGGATATACATCAGCCTATGCACACGGCAAGAAAAGAAGATTTGGGAGGTAATACCGTTAAGCTTACCTGGTTTGGTAAACCAGCCAATTTGCATAGCGTATGGGATGGAGATTTGATTGAATCTCAGGAGTTAAGTTATACGGAATATGCAAAATGGATCAATTTTACTACTGATGAGCAACGTATTATCTGGCAGCGCCAGGACTTGAGCCAGTGGGTATATGATTCTTATAAACTTACAGGAAACATTTACGCGGTTACAAAACCCGATGATAAGCTTGGCTATCGATATATTTATGATCACCTTCATATTGCAAATGAGCAATTGCTTAAAGGTGGGGTTCACTTAGCCGGCCTGTTAAACCAAATATTCAATTAATGAAGATCTTAATGGTTTGTTTGGGGAATATTTGCCGCTCGCCTCTAGCACATGGCATTCTGGAGAATATGGTTAAACAACGCGGACTATATTGGGAGATAGATTCAGCAGGAACCGGAAACTGGCATGTTGGAGAAGCCCCGGATAAACGTTCAATTGCAGCAGCAAAAAAATACGGGGTTGATATTTCTGCGCAGAGCTGCAGACAGTTTAGTATAAATGATTTTGATTATTACCATCGCATTTATGTAATGGATAAAAGTAACCTCGCCGATGTGCTGGCAATGGCAAGGACTGAAACGGAGCGTTTAAAGGTTAAATTATTTTTAGGAACAGATATTGTTCCTGATCCTTACTATGATGATACCCAGTTTGATCCGGTTTACAAAATGATCGAAAAGCGTTGTAAAGAATTGATTGAGGAAGAAAGTTAGTAGTATTAACAGCTGTCAGACATTTTGGAAATGTAAGACAACTGAATTGTAACCTCCATCCGGTCATTCATGTTATAACCAATACTCTTTTTGTATTTTTGCCGGATGGCAGCTATGAAACCCGCACTTCCTAAAGGCACCAGAGACTTTTCACCAACAGAAATGGTGAGGCGGAACTATATTTTCGATACGATAAAAACAGTCTTTAAAAAATACGGGTACCAGGAAATCCAGACTCCTTCTATGGAGAATCTTTCTACCCTAACCGGGAAATATGGAGATGAAGGGGATAAGCTAATCTTTAAAATTTTGAATTCTGGTGATTTTCTTGCTAATATTAAGGATGAGCATCTCACAACCCATAACTCACAACTCATAACACCTTCTATCTCAGAAAAAGCACTTCGATATGACCTTACCGTCCCATTTGCCCGGTATGTGGTGATGCACCAGAATGAAATCACGCTGCCTTTTAAACGTTTTCAGATCCAGCCTGTCTGGCGCGCAGATAGACCTCAGAAAGGTCGTTATCGGGAATTTTATCAGTGCGATGTGGATGTGGTAGGTTCAGAAAGTTTGTTAAACGAAGCGGAATTTGTCCTCATTTATGATGAAGCATTAAGCAAGCTTGGCTTAAATGATTTTACAATTAAAATTAACAACCGTAAAATTCTATCAGGAATTGCAGAGATACTTGGTAAGCCTGAGCTGATTGTGGATATGACCGTGGCAATTGATAAACTGGATAAGATCGGGCTTGATGGGGTGACAAAAGAGCTGCTTGAAAGAGGTTTTACAACTGATGATATTGAAAAGTTAAAACCCGTTATACTACTTCAGGGCTCTAATGAAGAAAAGGTTGAAAAGCTAAAAGAAGTTTTAAAAGATTCGCAAACCGGTTTAAAAGGAATTGAAGAGATCGAAATTATTTTTGAGTATGTACGGTATCTCCAATCTCCACTCCCACATCTTACATCTAAAATAGAACTTGATATTACTTTAGCCCGTGGATTAAATTATTATACAGGAGCCATTTTCGAAGTGAAAACGAACGAAGCGGACATGGGAAGTATTGGTGGCGGTGGCAGGTATGATGATCTTACAGGTATGTTTGGCTTAAAAGGATTAACCGGAGCAGGGATATCTTTCGGCGCAGATCGTATTTATGATGTGCTTGAAGAGTTAAACTTATTTCCGGAAAGCACGCAGGAAACTACCAGGATACTAATCAGTAATTTCGATAAAGAAGCAGAACGATTTGCTTTACCCTTACTTCAGCAATTACGAAACAATAATATCGCTGCTGAATTGTACCCTACAGCTGCTAAGCTGAAAAAACAGTTAAGTTACGCAGATGACAAGCGTATCCCTTATGTACTCCTGATTGGCAGCGAAGAATTGGAATCGGGTAAGCTAACTCTCAGAAATATGCTGACAGGAGCTCAGGAAAAAATTACCCGGGAGGAACTGGTTGAAAATTTAAAGCGAGATCAGGCTTTATAATATATTTTTATCTCTGACTTCATAATAAGATTTATCATTCCTACTCAAAAGAGGGATCTGACAGATGTATAGGTCAAGTCTCTCCTGCGGCGAGATGAAAAATTTAATATGTAATGTAATGTGCCGGCGTTAAACCGGCACTTTGCATTAATTAACTGTAAATGGCAAATAAATCCCCACTGAAATATTTCTACCTTGATTTAAAATATCCTCATATTTAAGACGGCTTAAATGGTTAACATAAGCTTTATCGAATAAATTGTTAGCTGCTATATTTATACGAAGCGGCTGCTTACTGAGCATAAAGGTAGATCCTACTGAAGCATTTACCAGTGTGTAGGAACTGGTAGGTGTTTCAAAAATATCAATCCGGCTTTGTCTGAAAACATTATCCAGCTCAATAGAAAAATAACTGCTTTTTAAACTGCGCAGTTTGGGCTCAATGCGCAGTTCATTACGAAGCTGGGCTGCAGGAATAAAGGGCAATGGAGTGTTTGTTGCCCTGTTTACACCTCTGGTAAATGAAAAACTATTTTCAAAGTGTATTAAATTACTGGGATGAAGTTTTAATGTAGCTTCTGCACCATACAAATTGGCATTATCCTGTACATATCGGAATACCGGAAAGATCTCATTATCAATAACCCTTGTTTCATTACTGGATTGCCTGGTATAGATGTAATTATTAATATAATTATTAAAAAGACTTAATCCAGCACTCATTTTCTCAGTCTCAAAATCAAGTGAAAGATCTCCATAAAAGCTTTGCTCCGGACGTAACCTGGTTGTGCCGATCTCATACCTGAATGTTCCTTCATGGATCCCGTCAGAGCTTAATTCAGCTATATTAGGTGCCCGGAAGGCACTACCCAGGTTAGCTTTAAAATTAAATCTTTCACTAAGCTGGTGCGTAAATCCAATAGCACCGCTCAAATTAGAAAAATTGTTTGTGAAATTAGAAAATTTAGGATTTCCCTCTTCCTGCATTTCTACACCACTGATTTTACGGTAGTCAAAACGGGCGCCGAGGTTAAAGGTTGTTAGATTGTTCCAGGTTTTTTTTGCGTATCCAAAAAAGCCAAAATCAGTAGAATTATAATCCGGGATAAGTAATTCCGCAGCCTTATTTTTATTATTCTGGAAAGCACCTGCCAGGCCAAAAACCGGCTCCCATCCTCCTTTTTCCTGGAAATAATATTTCAAGTCATAACTATACGTTTTCAGGTCAAAAAACAGCGAAGGATCGGAGGGACTATCTTCTAATTCCCTGCGCTGATTATTTTGGAATGAAATATTAGACCTAATTCGGCCTGTACCTGTTAGGAGGTTATTATTTAAAGCAATTTTGTAATGCCGTACATCCTGAAAAGGTAATAAAAGCCCGCGGTCCTTTAACTGTTCAGCTGAAAAAGGTGTACCGTTTTCATCCTCAAACTGGCCTGAGGCATTTCTCCCAAAATCAGGAAGACCTATATTATTTTTAAAGCTTGAAACATCCAAATGGGTATATCCCCATGGTCTGTTTAACCCCAGCTGTCCGCTTAGGCTGGATTCATTAAAACCCGTATTCGGAATTCTGCCATCTGGTGTGGTATAGCTGTACCCGTTTTTATATGTGCCTCTGCCTCTCCACACAAATCCGTTTCTATTTCCTCCCAGCATTAATGAGGTTCCGCTTAATCCATTGTTGGAAGCGTAGTTAGTTAAAAATTCACCTTTTACCTGGCCGTCTGTTGCAGGCAAGGGATCAATGACATTAATTACTCCGCCTAATGCATCCGACCCATACAATAAACTTGCGGCCCCGCGAAGAACCTCCACACGTTCAGCAGTATACTGGTCAACTTCAATACCGTGCTCGTCGCCCCATTGCTGGCCTTCCTGTTTGGTGCCATTTACTAATGTTAAAACACGATTAAAACTTAAACCTCTAATCACAGGTTTTGATACAGCAGCGCCCGTTGTAACCTGCGAAACGCCCGGTACTCTGGAGATAGCATCAATCAGATTGGATGAAGGGCGATTAAGAAGCTCAGCCTTTCCGACAGCTGTAACTGAAGTACTGTTTGTACGCTCATCAGTACTAAAAGCGGAGCCTGTAATAATTACTTCTTTTGCCTCAATCACCGTAGAGACTAAGGCAAATTCAAGAGCTGAGGACGTAGAAAAATCAACAATCTGTGTAAGGGTTTTGTAACCGATATATCGTACCTCTATCAATAACTTTCCCCTTAGAGGGGTATTGCGAAAAGCAAACTCGCCATTTTCATTAGTAACAGCCGAAAGGCGAAGATCGGGTATAGAAACTATTGCACCTGGTAATGCTTCTTTTGTAAGAGCGTCGGTTACTTTGCCGGATAAGGCAATAAGATTTGAGCCAAAAGCCAAATTTTGACTTAATAGCACGCAAATCACTATATAAAATGATTTTAATTCCATGTTAGAATGAGATAAATTAAATAATAGAATTTCCTCTTTGGATATTCTTAAATAATAATCTTATTCTGTAGGAGGCCCCCTTAATGCGGAATAGAGAATTTCAGCAACATACCCTGTAACAACGTTATCAAACAGCAGTTTTACTGTCGGTAGAAGGGCCGGTGTTTCTGATTTATTTGAACTTGTAAATGTTTTATCGAAATGAATGGCACAAACCCAGCAATAGCTAGCCTTTTGTGTAATATGAATTTTATGATTGCATGAATCCTTCTTATCCGTACATATCTGATTAGTGGAAGAATGGTTATGTAAAAAATCTAATGGAAGTACTGTTACTGAGAAGAGCAGTATCAACAGCATGGAAATGCCTGCACCAAAAGATCTTTTAATTTTTTTCATCCGCAGAAGACAAAGTTAATTAAAAACAGTAAGAAATAAGTTATGATTCTAACAGCTTAAGCTGCTGCATAATCTGTTCTTCTGTTATGGGAAACAACGCATCGTTTCTTATAGTTTGATAAACGGCTTCAAAAAGCACTCCATAATCTCCTTTTAACGATGGAATTAGTTCAACATTTTTTTCACTTTCAGAATTAATTATTGTTAATAGACCTTCCTTACCCGGATGTTCTTCTCCAAATGCTTCATCAGCAGGAGACATTCCTGAAAGAAGCTGATCTTCCTGGGTATCGCAAAGTTCTTTTATATAGCTGCCCTTTGTTCCGTGCACTGTAATACCAGGCAATGGAGCTGCAACAAGCATACTTACAGTAATAAAAACATTAAGTTCACCGGGAAAGACTAAATGCAGGTGTGCATAATCATCAACCTGCGAATCTTTGCGATATTTTCCTAACGTTTTAAATGAACTTGCAGGATTCCCAAATAAAGAAATTGCCTGATCTATTAAATGTGCACCCAGATCATAAAAAATTCCGCTTCCTGCTATTGGTGTTTCTTTAAATATCTTTGGTCCAATAAAATTACGATATCTGTCATAGCGTAAATGCACTTCGATAATATCACCAAGTTTACCGCTATTAATCACATTCTTTAATGATAAAAAGTCACTTGAAAAACGGCGGTTCTGATACACCATTACCTTTCTGCCAAGCTTACGTGAAAGGTCAAAAACTTCCTTTGCTTCTCCGGATGATATAGCAAACGGTTTTTCTACAAGAACATGTTTCCCTGCCTTTAAAGCTTGCCTGGCAAATTCTGCATGGGTATTGTTTGGAGTATTTACTATAACCAGCTCTATTTCCGGATCATTGAGCATAGCACTAACCGTATCGTAACTGATAATTCCGGGATAATCTTTTGAAGCTAATTTTTTAGATCGTTCTGTTACTGCTTTAAGCTGAAAGCCGGGATGGTGTAAAAGGTAAGGAGCATGAAATATTTTGCCCGACATCCCATAAGATAAAAGGCCGGTTATTACTTGTTGATCCATAGGCAAATATAGTTATAGTTGTAATACCAGAATCTCAAAAGCTATCTTTGGGGTATGTTACCAGCTGAAATTAATAAGCGATTTACTGAAGTTCAGGAACGCATTTCACTTGATTTTGACAATGAAAAGCCCGATATAAAGGTTATACTTTTTCTGATCGGGGTGCAGGAATTAGGGCAGGGTCCAAAAAAATTCAGCAAACGCCAAAAAGAGGAACTTATGCATATTGCAACTTGCCGGCTTTTCAGTGACCTGGGCTTTTATGAACTTGAAGGTTTAGATCAGGATGGTTGGCCACACTGGAAGCTGGTAAAGCCAGTTGCAAACTATACTTTACTTGAACAGGAAATGCTCATGAAATCATTAATTGTAAATTATTTTGATGATTTGTTTGGGGATGATTAACGAACTTTATTATTAATTTAACCCATAACACATGAAAAAATTAATATTCATCCTGCTAGTTCTAACTGTAAACGTATTTGCCGCTAAGCCAAAACATAGTTTTGTGCGAATTAAAACCAATAAAGGAGAAAGCGTTATTATGCTTTATAATCAAACCCCTAAACACCGCGACAACTTCATCAAACTTACCAATGCAGGATATTTTAACGGAACACTTTTCCATCGGGTAATAAAGGATTTTATGATCCAGGGCGGAGACCCGGATTCCAAAAACGCACCCATGGAAAAAGCACTGGGCGATGGGGGTCCTGCGTATCTTATTGATGCAGAATTCCGGCCTGATCTTTTCCATAAAAAGGGAGTTTTGGCTGCTGCCCGGGATGAAAATCCTGGAAAATCTTCAAGCGGAAGCCAGTTTTATATTGTGCAGGGAAAAGTATTCACAGATGCCCAGCTGGATCAATTAGAAAAAAACCGTTTAGGAAGAAAATTACCTGTTGCCCATAGGGAAGTTTATAAAACGGTTGGTGGAACACCCCACCTGGATCAGAATTATACTGTTTACGGCGAAGTTGTAAATGGCCTGGAAATGGTGGATAAGATAACGTCAACAAAAACAAATGCATCAGACCGGCCTCTGGAGAATATAGCGATGCAGGTAAGTCTTTTAAAAAGGAGAGAAGCCCGTAAACTTGAAAAGGCAATGAATCTGGCTGACAAACCATGAAGATAGTATCCTATAATGTAAATGGTATACGATCGGCATTTAGAAAAAACTTTCTTTTATGGCTACAGGCTACTGAAGCTGATGTGGTTTGTCTCCAGGAAATAAAATGTACTCCTGACCAATTAACCGATTTAATTTTGGTTGAGCAATTGGGATATAAACATTACTGGTATTCTGCCGAAAAAAAGGGCTACAGCGGAACAGCCATTTTTACAAAGCAAACCCCAAAGCATGTGGAATACGGATGCGGATATGAAGATTATGATCGGGAAGGAAGAGTCTTGCGTGTAGATTTCGAGGATTTTTCTGTAATGAGCACTTATTTTCCTTCTGGTTCAAGCGGCGAATTACGACAAGATTTTAAATTCCGGTTTCTTGAAGACTTCCAGGGTTATATTGACAAGTTAAAAATGCAAATTCCCAAAATAGTTATTTCAGGGGATTATAATATCTGTCATCGCTCTATTGATATTCATAATCCAAAATCTAATGCAAGATCCTCAGGTTTTCTTCCCGAAGAGCGTGAGTGGATGGAGAATTTTATTAACAGTGGCTTTATAGATACGTTCAGGTATTTTAACAAGGATCCACATCATTATACCTGGTGGAGCAACCGACCTGGGGTACGCGACCGGAATTTAGGCTGGCGAATCGATTATAATATGATCACTCAAGATCTTGAACCTAACCTTAAAAGATCGACCATTTTGTGTAGTGCAAAACATTCCGATCATTGTCCTGTGCTTTTAGAACTAGCTTTTTAAGTCAAAATTTCCAAATCTTCTCTGGAGTAATGCACATATTCATCTGCACATCAAATTCGTTCATATCCGAAATCTGATCTACAGGATCAAAAAAAGATAATCCGATTTTAACAGTTTCAGGCTTACAGCCTGCTAAAAAACGATCGTAAAAGCCTTTACCATAACCTACCCTGTTGCCTTTCAGATCAAAAGCAAGCAAAGGCAAAAGTACAGCATCAATTTTTTCGGAAAGAATTACTTTTCCATGAATGGGTTCAGGAATTCCATATTTATTACGACCAAGAATAGTATATTTCGTATCGTATAAAATGTTTTTCATTGATATTTTCTTAAAATCAGTTTTGGGGATAACTACGTTAAGATTTGGATGAAACTCTTTAAAATAAGATAATACAGAAAATGTATCAATCTCTTTATAATCAGCAATGGGTAAATAAACATGAATACACTCGTGCAGGTGCCAATTATAGGTTTTAAATTGTTCTAAAAGAGCATCATTTAAATGCCAGTACCGACTACGGGTAAGGTTCAGTCTTTTTTCGAGATAATCTTTTCGTAACGATGCTTTGGTCATAGGTTAATGAGCACTAAAATGCAATAAATATAACTACAGATCCTTACACCAATCTTAAGGGCTGCTACTTTATAATAAGGTTTAAAATTTTGGGTCATTTGTAATCGGTAATGTTTAGTCGATGATTACAAAATGTATATTCATGCTCCTGGTTTGAACCGATTAATACAAGCCTGTCTTTAGAAAACTTATTAAGGAGCTCCAGATACCATTCAATTCCTTGAGCATCCAAATTAGAAGTAGGTTCGTCAAGTATAAGTACTGGTACATCTGAGCAAACAGCTAAAGCAAGTTTTACCCGTTGCTTCATTCCCGATGAAAAATATTTAAGTTGTTTATTTCCTGACCGATCAAATTTAAGAAGATCTGTTACTGAAATATCATCAACCTTCTTTTTGAAGTTAAAATGAAAGGCTATTAGTTCATTAAGAGTGAATTCTTCGATTAGCTGAAGATAGGGAGCAGCAATACTTATATATTGATAAGCCGTTTCAATACCAACATTTTTTTTTGCATAAATATATTGTAGTGTACCTTCTGAAGAACTAAGACTTCCTGAAATGAGTTGCAAGAGGGTTGACTTTCCTGATCCATTTGGGCCAAGTACAGCGTAGGAATTACCTGATGTCAAATTTTTATTGATTCCTTTGAAAATCCAGTCCCGGTTAAAACGACGGCCAATATTCTCAAGAATTATTTCCATTACTTCGGACTTAGGCGTTGCCGAACCCGCGCATCACTCCCCGGTTTGAATTGCGGATAAAGTCCAAAATTTCATCCCTAATCTCCGTAGGTTGCCGTTCAGCCTCAATAATGTCCAATGCATCGCTTACATTATGTTTTTTTATAAATAATGTGCGATAAATATCCTGAATTTCATTGATCTGATCAGAAGAATAGCCACGGCGGCGTAATCCTACAGAATTAATTCCAACATAGGACAACGGTTCACGGGCAGCTTTAACATACGGAGGTACATCTTTACGAACCATAGAACCACCTGTTACAAAAGCATGTGAGCCAACCTGGCAAAATTGGTGTATAGCTACCAGGCCTGCTAACACTACATGGTCACCAATTGTAATATGTCCGGCAAGGGTAGTGTTATTTGAAAAAATACAATAGTCACCTATTTCACAGTCATGCGCAATATGGCAATACGCCATAATCAGGCAGTTTCTACCTATTACCGTTTTCCACTTATCTTTCGTTCCGCGATTAATTGTTACACATTCACGAATAATAGTATTATCACCAATTTCGGCAGTTGTTTCTTCGCCATTAAACTTTAAATCCTGGGGAACACCAGAAATCACAGCGCCCGGAAAGATGCGGCAATTTTTTCCAATACGCGCTCCGCTCATAATGGTGACATTAGGTCCAATCCAAGTGCCTTCGCCAATTACCACATTCTGATGAATAGTGACGAAAGGCTCAATAACTACATTGTCAGCAATTTTTGCTTGTGGGTGGATATATGCTAATGGCTGAATCATACTTCTTTTTTTTCCACTTTAGAAATCAATGCCATCAACTCGGCCTCAACTACGACTTTATCGCCAACCATTCCCACGCCCCGCATCTGGGCAATTCCCCTTCTAATGGGAGCTATCAGATCACATCTGAAGATAATTGTATCGCCTGGCAAAACTTTTTCTTTAAACCGGGCATTTTCGATTTTAAGCAGGTAGGTTAAATAATTTTCAGGATCTTCAACAGTATTCAGTACTAATATTCCACCTGTTTGTGCCATGGCTTCAATTTGAAGCACACCAGGCATCACAGGTGCGTCGGGAAAATGTCCTACAAAGAATGGCTCATTCATAGTTACATTTTTTACACCTACCACATGACTTTTACTGAGCTCAAGAATTTTATCAATCATGAGCATTGGAGGGCGGTGAGGTAAAATGTTCATTACCTGAACAGTATCATAAACCGGTGTAGCATTAGGGTTATATATCTGAACGTGCTTCTTACTCTTTTCCTTTTTAATCTGCGCTTTGATCTTTTTTGCAAAAGCAATATTTGCAGCATGACCTGGCCTTGCTGCCATGATATGGCCTCGTAAAGGCACTCCAACCAAAGCAAGGTCTCCAATCATATCCAGCAGTTTATGGCGGGCTGGTTCATTCTGATGGCGTAATTTAATATTATTTAATATTCCTTCTCTGGCAACCTCAATATCCTCGCGGTTAAAAAGTTTAGCCAGGTGTTTTAGTTCATCCTCATTTACATTTTTATCAACTACTACGATTGCATTATTAAGATCTCCGCCCTTAATCAGATCATTAGAAAGAAGTGCTTCAAGTTCGTGCAGGAAACAGAACGTTCTGCATGATGCAATTTCTTTCTTGAACTCAGAAATGGTAGAAATAGCAGCATGCTGACTTCCTAACACCGGAGAGTTATAATCGATCATGCAGGTAAAACGATAGTCATCCAAAGGCATGGCTACCATTTCAACACGTCTTTCAGGTTCTGAGTACATGATATTATAAGGAATATCATAATATTCCCGATCTGCATCTTGTTCTTTTATACCGGCTTGTTCAAAAGCTTCGATAAACTGAATAGCACTTCCATCCATGATGGGCACTTCGGGGCCATCAAGTTCGATTAGAACATTATCAATTTCTAACCCAACAAGGGCTGCCAAAACATGCTCAACAGTAGACACACTTGCACCGTTTTGGGATATTGTTGTACCTCTTGAAGTATCTGTAACATAGTCGACATCCGCTTCGATAATCGGAGCTCCCTCCAGATCAATGCGTTGGAACTTGTATCCATGATTTTCATTAGCGGGTTTAAATTTCATTATCACCGGCTCCCCTGTGTGTAAACCCACCCCGGATACTGTGATATCTGTTTTTATTGTACGTTGTTTAACATTCATGTTCTATATAGAAATACATGTGGCCTATATTTACTTAATCTTTGTTTGATCGTGGATAATGCGTTCAAGTTCTTCCATCTTCCGCTCAAGTTCCGGTAATCTGCTTAAGACCACCTGTGCACGCATATGATTATTAAAAGTGGTAGCAGGCGCTCCTGCCCACTTTTTACCTTCTACTTCAATTGAACGGTGAATGCCCGATTTTGCCTGGATCTGGCTGCCTTTGGCAATAGTTATATGCCCTACAATTCCTACCTGACCCCCGATTACTGAATTTTCCCCAATTTTGGACGAGCCGGAAACTCCGGTTTGCGATGCAATTACTGTGTTTGACCCTATCTCCACATTATGTGCTACCTGGATCAAATTATCAAGCTTTACACCTTTTCTTATTATAGTAGAGCCCATCGTTGCACAATCAATGCATGTATTCGCACCGATCTCTACGTCATCTTCAATCACCACATTACCAATTTGGGTAATTTTAAAATAACTTCCATCTGCCTGCGGCGCAAATCCAAAACCATCACTTCCAATCACTGAATTAGCATGTATAGTTATGTTGTTATTTAAAATACACTCACTATAAATTTTAACACCTGAATAAAGTACACAATGAGTTCCTACGCGGGCATTATCACCTAAAAATACCTGTGGGTAAATCTTAGAATTATCTCCCACTGAAACATTAGCACCTACATATGCAAATGCACCGATATAAACATCCCTCCCAAGTTTTGCTGTAGGATGTATAAAGGCCATATCTTCAATACCTTTTCTATCAAGTTTTATTTCATTGTATTTCTTTAAAAGCAGGGAAAAAGCACTGTATGCATCACTTACACGAATTAAAGTTGCATTAACTTTTGTTTCAAGGACAAAGTCGTTGTTAATTATTACAATAGAAGCATTTGTTTTGTATATATACTGTTCATAACGGGGATTAGCAAGAAATGATAACGCCCCTTTCTGCGCTTCTTCTATTTTGGATAGCTGAGTAACTTCTACATCCGGATCTCCTTCTATGGTTCCGTTAAGCAAAAGTGCGATCTGTTGCGCAGTAAATTGCATCGGGTAAAGTTAGTTCTTAAATTTTAAGGGTACAAATAACATATTATTGGGTATAGAAGCAGTATAATCTTATGACGCCTTAATGTCTTTAATGTAACATAAAATATACTTTTTAACTGTTTTGGCCAGAGCTTCAAGATTTGAATTATCAGAAGCTGTAGTAATATCCTGCACATCCCCGTTTTTCATCAAAATATTTATACTTCCGTCTCCAACACTGTAAGCATTGTTTTTGATGGTATCCGTAAATACAAAGTAAGATGCCTCATCTTCATTTATATCAAAGTATGCCAGCGCATCATCTACAAGCCCATTAATATAATCCGAAGACGGTACATCATTGGTAATTTCAACCTGATATAAATTTCGCCAGATAAATCTTTTACATAGTTCTGATAAAATTAAATCGTCATCCGTAGCCCATACTTTTATTGATGTGAAAATATCATGATCATCAAGATTTGAAAAGTTTTTTAAATGCACAGGATTTTCCATGAACTCGGTACGTGTAACAGAGTGGTTTAGAAAGTGCGACAGGCACGGTGTAGCAAACAACTCTTTACCTGTACCTGAAAGCTCTTTCGCACGTTCCAGTATCTTGCTTAACATTAATTCGGCGGCAATTACGGTTTTATGCAAGTAAACCTGCCAGTACATTAAACGACGGGCAACAAGAAATTTTTCAATTGAATATATTCCTTTTTCCTCTACAACCAATTGGTCATCAACCACATCAAGCATTTTTATTATGCGGTCAGAACTGATTACCCCTTCAGAAACACCTGTAAAAAAACTATCCCTGTTTAAATAATCCATTCTGTCAATATCAAGCTGGCCAGATACAAGCTGATGCAGAAATGATTTATAATAGCGATTATTAAATATATTAATAGCTAACTGCAACTGCCCATGAAACTCTTCATTAAGTTTATTCATAAACAATGCAGAAATATGTTCGTGGGATATTCCTTCAACAATAGTATGCTCAAGTGCGTGGGAAAATGGCCCATGGCCAATATCATGTAAAAGAATAGCGATTGTTACAGCTTCTTTTTCTTCATTAGTAATTTCATGGCCTTTACTTTGCAGGGTTTCAACAGCTAATGACATTAAGTGCATGGCCCCAAGAGCGTGATGGAAACGTGTATGAAGTGCACCCGGATATACCAGGTGTGTCATGCCCAGCTGTTTAATATAGCGCAGCCGTTGAAAATAGGGATGCTGAATCAAATCAAATATTAGTTCAGAAGGGATGGTTATAAATCCATAAACCGGGTCATTAATTATTTTCTTCTTATTCAAAATAATATAGCTTGGAACAAAAATTGTTATTTTTAACGACAAAAAGCAGGTTGGGGTGTTATAAAATAAAATTCGATAATTATAAACATGCAAGATACTTCCATACTTTGGGCAGATGATGAAATTGATCTATTAAAACCACATATTTTACTTCTTAATGAAAAAGGTTATAAGGTTAAAACAGTTACAAATGGAAGCGATGCTTTAGATTGTTTCAGGAGCGAGCATTTTGACCTGGTATTTCTTGACGAGAATATGCCTGGTTTAACAGGCCTGGAAACTCTTTCGAAAATAAAAGACATTAACCCGGATGTTCCTATAGTTCTTATTACCAAAAACGAAGAAGAACATTTGATGGAGGAGGCTATAGGCTCGCAAATTGATGACTACCTGATTAAACCGGTTAACCCAAAACAGGTTTTACTTACTATCAAAAAGCTGGTTGATAATAAACGTTTGGTTAGTGAGAAAACCTCAATGGCCTATCAACAGGATTTCAGAGCATTAGGGATGACCTTAAATGACAACCTGAGCTTTTCTGAATGGGTTGATGTTTACAAAAAGCTGATATACTGGGAAATATCATTAGAGAAACTGGAAGATGAGGGAATGCATGAAATTCTTACCCATCAAAAAGCGGAAGCAAATGTCCAGTTCTCTAAATTTATAGAAAAAAATTATCAGGGTTGGTTAAAAAACCCGGATTCCGGGCCAATAACTTCGGATCAACTGTTAAAGAAAAAGCTTTTTCCAGTTATCGACTCCAGCAAACCTACTTTTTTTATCCTTATAGATAATCTCCGGTATGACCAATGGAAAATTATAAATTCTGTTATAACAAATTATTTTCGGCTCGAGGAAGAAGACAGTTATTACAGTATACTCCCAACGGCAACACAATATGCCAGAAATGCAATTTTTTCTGGCTTGTTACCCTTAGAAATGGAAAAGCATTTTCCGGGGAAATGGCAAAATGATGAAGATGAAGGTGGTAAGAATCTTTTTGAGGAACATTTTCTGGCAGATCAGATTAAACGGGTGGTGAGGAAAGAAATCAAATTTTCTTATCATAAAATTCTGACCCTGGAACAGAGCAGGGACATTCTTGATAATATTTCTAATTTATATTCCAATGAACTGAATGTATTAGTCTACAACTTTGTTGATATGCTCTCTCATGCCCGAACCGAAATGGCAATGATTCGGGAACTGGCAAATGATGAGGCAGCCTATCGCTCAATCACTTCTTCCTGGTTTATGCACTCACCGCTTCTTGAAACATTGAAAAAATTATCACAAAAGGATATCAGACTGGTTATTACGACCGATCATGGTACAATTCGTGTTAAACATCCAAGTAAAGTTATCGGTGACCGGAATACGAATACTAATTTGCGTTATAAGCAAGGTAAAAACTTAAATTTTAATGCGAAAGAGGTGTTTCACATAAAAAACCCGCATGATGCGCAATTGCCAAAGCTTCATATGAGTTCTAGCTTTATTTTTGCAAAAGAGGATAGTTACTTTGTATATCCCAATAATTACAATCAGTTTGTAAATTACTACAACGAAACCTTTCAACATGGAGGGATATCGTTAGAAGAAATGATCGTGCCTTATGCCGTGTACAGCTCCAAACCAAGTTAAATATGGAATTTGAAGTAAGTAGTTTAAATCGGCTTCCACAAGTTGCGGACAAGTTGCTGGATTATGCTGCTGATGAACGTATTTTTTTGTTTGAAGGAGAAATGGGAACCGGTAAAACCACTTTTATAAAAACACTTTGTGATAGATTAAATATTAACGAAGTGGCTTCTAGTCCTACATTTTCTATAGTAAATGAGTACAGTTCAGAGAAGGGGCCCATCTATCATTTTGATTTCTACAGGCTAAAAAACGAAACTGAAGCGTTTGATCTGGGGTATGAAGATTATTTTTATTCAGGATATTATTGTTTTATAGAGTGGCCGGAAAAAATTCCAAACCTATGGCCGGAAAAATATATATCCGTTCAGATTACAGAAACTCAAGATCATAAACGATTAATTAAAGCTGAACATATTATCAAATCTTAGTTATCTAATAAAATTTGTATATTCAACATTGCACTTTCGATACTATTGCCCATGATGAGTGAACTATCAGACATTGCCAAGCAAGCCTTAATGCAACCCCAGGAGGCAATGCTGGAAACAAAAGTCAAAAAAAACACCCTGTATATTGGCATTCCTAAGGAAACCTCTTTTCAGGAAAACAGAATTGCGCTTACGCCGCTTTCGGTTGCATTACTTGTCCAAAACGGGCATGATGTTGTTATTGAGGCAGGTGCCGGAGGATGTGCAAATTTTCATGATAAAGATTACAGCGAACAAGGAGCGAGGATTGTTTATGATAAAAAGGAAGTTTATCGGGCTGATATTATTATAAAGATAGCACCCCCCACTGATGATGAGATCGGAATGATGAAATCTGGTCAAATCCTCTTTTCCACCTTGCAAATGTCAACCATGAAATGCGAAGTCTTAAAAGCAATGATGAAGAAAAAGATCACTGCTTTGTCTTTCGAATACTTGCGTGATGAAGGCAATATCCTTACCGTAGTTCGTGCCATGAGCGAAATAGTGGGAGCAACATCTGTACTTATTGCTGCAGAATACCTGAGCAATGTTTTTGACGGGAAGGGTTTAATGTTGGGCGGGGTAACAGGCGTACCACCTACAGAAATTGTAATTTTGGGTGCAGGAACAGTTGGAGAATACGCAGCACGTACAGCAATAGCACTTGGAGCAGAGGTAAAAGTTTTCGACAGCTCAATATATAGGTTAAGAAGGTTGCAGAATCAAATCGGCAGCAGAGTATTTACATCGGTAATACAACCTATTGTTTTGCAAAAGGCAATTCGTAATTGTGATGTTGCAATTGGAGCTATCCGGGCAACTCATGGCCGAAGCCCTTGCCTGGTTTCAGAGGAAACTGTAAGCCGCATGAAGCCTAATTCGGTGATCATTGATGTTAGTATTGATCAGGGAGGCGTATTTGAAACATCGGAAGTTACCAACCATACAGAGCCCGTTTTCAGAAAGTACGATGTTATACATTATTGTGTTCCTAATATTGCATCCAGAGTAGCCCGAACAGCAACATATGCCCTAACAAATATTTTTACACCTATACTGGTTGATATTGGTGATATGGGTGGACTGATGAACCTTATATGGGAGAAATCAGGTGTAAGGAATGCTATTTATTTGTATCAGGGACAATTAACCAATACAGATTTAGCAGAGCGATTTAATTTACAACATAAAGATCTTGATTTGCTGGTAATATCCAGTAGATAATGGCCTGAACCTTTCCTAATAGTTGTATAAGGCAAACCCTAATCATTTATACATGAAGAAGTCGTTACCGATTAGATTTATTAAAACCGTTAAAGAACTCCTTGGAGCTACTTATACTGCTTTTGATAATGACAGCGGGTTAAAGCTTAGTGCGGCATTAGCTTATTATACTGTATTTGCTCTTGCTCCGTTGCTCATGATCATCATTTATATTACCAGTAATATATTTGGAACTGATGCAGTACAAGGAAGAATATTTTCAGAAATGAACGATATCGTAGGTAATAATGCTGCTCTGCAAATTCAGGAAACTATTGAAAAAATCAGCATGGCGAAAAAATCTACTTTCGCTATTGCCACGGGAGTCGTTACGCTGTTATTTGGTGCCACCGGGGTTTTCGTTGAGATTCAGGATTCTATAAATATGATATGGAAAGTGAAAGCGAAGCCCAAAAAAGGATGGTTAAAACTACTAACTAACCGGATTCTTTCTTTCTCCATGATCATTTCTCTGGGATTTCTTCTCATCGTTTCATTATTAATAAATGGGATTGTGGTAGCACTTACAGATCAGCTAAACCAATATTTCCCGGATATAACGGTATTAATTGTAAATCTTTTAAACCTGAGCCTTACTTACTGTATTATAACCATATTGTTCGCCATCATATTTAAGTTTTTGCCCGATGTTGAAATTGAGTGGAAGGATGTACGAATGGGGGCGCTATTTACGGCTGCATTGTTTATGATAGGGAGGTATTTAATTAGCTTATACATACAAACTTCCGGACCAGATACTGTATACGGAGCTGCAGGATCTTTGATAATAGTATTACTTTGGGTTTATTATACTGCAGCCATCTTATATTTTGGTGCAGAATTCACCCAGGTACATGCAGAAGCGTATGGATGTAAGATAAAACCTGCCAGTTATGCGGTGCATATAATCCAAACGGAACAAGAAAGGCAGGTGAAAGTACTGCCTTCGCAGGATCATGATATTGATAAAAAAGATCTGGTTTAATTGATTAGGTTTATTGAGTTAGAGATGATTTATTGCCTTTCTTTAACCTGTTAATCCACATAATTATACCCGTTATTCACTATAATTCCAATTCTCTAGCCGGATCCCAAAATAATTTGTGAAATTCGACTACCTGATCATCCTGCACTCTTATCCCTTCATTTTCTAAAAGCTGTTGCATTAAGGTTTGTGACCCAAAATGATGTTTACCAGTAAGCAAGCCCTGCCGGTTTACAACCCGATGAGCCGGAACGGGAGGATGTGTTTTATGAGCTCCGTTCATGGCATAACCTACCATTCTGGAAGACCCTATTGTTCCAAGGTATGCCGCAATTGCCCCGTAAGAAGTTACCCTCCCTTGCGGAATAAGCCGTGCAACATCAAATACGCTTTTAAAAAACCCATCTCTATCCATTATTGCAGGCTAAATTTTATGTAATTAATGTTTTTATCTGTTTGAAGATACTTCTTTTCATAATATGTCTTTATTTCTAAAACATCATTTACCAGGTTAGAATGGTACAGATCAGTTGAACTGCAATGAATCTTTAAGTCATGTTGATGAATCTTTTCAATGGTATATTGATACAAGGCGTCATTATCCGTTTTTAGATGAATAATCCCGAAAGGCTTAAGAATACGCCTGTATTTTGCTAAAAATCCAGGAAACGTTAACCGTTTCTTCTCCCTGCTTATTTGCGGCTGAGGGTCAGGAAAGGTTATCCATATTTCAGATATCTCTCCTTCAGTAAAATAGTCTAATATATGCTCAATTTGTATCCTAAGAAAAGCAACATTTTTAATATCTTCTTCTAACGCAGTTTTAGCCCCCCGCCATATTCTGTTGCCTTTATAATCCAGTCCGATAAAATTTATACCAGGAAACATACGTGCTAAGTTCACGGTATATTCCCCTTTTCCACAGGCCAGTTCAAGAATTATAGAGTTTTCATTATTAAACTGTTTCCTGCTCCAAAACCCTTTCAATTCTTTACCCTCATCAAGCTGCAATACATTTTCAAAAGATGCAATCTCTGCAAAGCGGCGTAATTTATCTTTACCCATAAGAAACTATTATAGGGCAAAAATACTTTTATCTTTGCCAAAGTAAATTCCAATGGAAAAAAACGCAAAGATATATGTTGCTGGGCACCGTGGAATGGTGGGTTCTGCTATTGTAAAAAAGCTTCGAAAGGAAGGTTATGCCAATTTAGTTAAGCGAACGGCTTCTGAACTGGATTTAAGAGACCAGTCGGCAGTAGCGGGTTTTTTTGCTGATGAAAAACCTGAGTACGTTTTCCTGGCGGCGGCCAAAGTTGGAGGTATAGTTGCTAATAGTACTTACCGGGCTGAATTTCTCTATGATAATCTTAGTATTCAGAATAATGTAATTCATCAGTCTTATTTAAATCATGTAAAAAAACTGATGTTCTTAGGCTCTAGCTGTATTTATCCAAAGCATGCTCCGCAGCCTTTAAAAGAAGAATATTTACTTACAGGACTTTTGGAACCCAGTAATGAATCATACGCTATAGCTAAAATAGCCGGTATCAAAATGTGTGATGCTTATCGTGATCAATATGGATGTAATTATATCTCGGTGATGCCCACCAATCTTTACGGGTATAATGACAACTATCATCCTACTGATTCTCATGTATTACCAGCCCTGATTCGTAAATTTCATGAAGCTAAAATTTCTGGTGCTGCCAGTGTTTCAATTTGGGGCTCAGGATCGCCTAAGCGGGAATTTTTATTTGCAGATGATCTTGCAGATGCCTGTTTTTATTTAATGCTTCATTATAACGAAGCTAATTTGATAAATGTGGGTACTGGTGTTGATATTAGCATCAAAGAACTTGCTGAGCTGGTTAAAGAAATTATTGGTTATACCGGTAATCTGGAGTTTGATACATCAAGACCGGACGGAACCCCCAGAAAACTTATGGATATTTCTAAATTACATGCCAGGGGGTGGAAACACCAAATAAATCTTGAAGAAGGTATTAAAATTGCATATACCGATTTTTTAAAAAATCAGTCGTAAAAAACCTGCCTGAGCAGGTTAGTTAATAAGTTTCACTATCTGGAGGTATTCCATAATCACTATGCTGAATAGGAATATTATGCTTGCCTTTGATTTTAATGCCTTTTACAAAACCAGTTACCCTATCTATCAGATTAACTACTGTATTCTTGTTCACATTACCTGCTGCTTTTTGCGAAAATAGCGTAACAAGGGTTTTTAATATGAAGCCAGAACGCTTAAACACCAGCGCATTAATAGCCCAGGGCAACCCAATGCGTAAGGCTCCGGTTACCCAATCTTCTTCATCACTGCCTGTTAATGCTTTTTCTTTTCCAACACCAAAAAATTTAAGCGGAGAACTAAATTTTTCCTTAATAGTATCAACATCCTGGTGCATAGCTTGCTCAAGCTGGTATTGTTGCATTTTTAATCGCAATAATTCAGAGCGTAATGTATCTATATTCTCAATGCAGGTTTTCATTTTCGACGGTATTTGGCTTACATAAAATCTTAACGAGCTTATTAATGATTGGTTTTTCTATCATATTGGTTTTTATTAAAAACACAAATAACCCAACTAATAAATAAAATAACCCCACAAATAAAAACCCGCAATACGAATTACCCATACTTTCAGAGATGTAAAGTGCTGCAAAGAAGCTAAAAAACAAAAGCACAAATAACGAACACACTAATAAAATACCTCCAACCACAATTGCCGCAGCCGCTTTGGAAGCTTTTTCAGCTACAGTAAGTTTTAAAATATCGGTACGTACATTTACGTATTCTTTGGTTTTATCAAATAAATCGCTTAGCTCTTGCTTCATAAGGAATGCTTAACAATAACCGGTTTAATTGGAAAAAGATTTTGCTTTTGAAGTTGCGCTGTCAAAACTATCGTTAGCTGCATTTTCAGCACCTTTAAATTTAGTTTTAACGTTATCTACAACACGTTCTTTTAAGTCGCTTAATCCTTCAATTTCTTCTGCTGCACGATCACGTATCGTATCACCCAGATTTCTTAGTGCATCGGTCAAACGGTCGCGAGTATCTGTGCCTCTATCGGGTGCAAATAAAATTCCAAATGCTGCACCTGCAGCAACACCTGCTAATAATGCGACTAATAGTTTTGAGTTATCATTCATGGCTGTAAATTTTAATAGTTATTATTTAAATAAAATGTTGATCTGAGTTATATTACAATTTAAGATATACAACTGTTTTAGAAATTTTATTCTTCCTCAGTTAATTTGATCCTTTCAAGCCTTTCGGATGCGAGTTTACTGGTTTCATAAATACGTATAGTAAGGAAGAAGTAAGAAAGCAACAGCGGACCAAAAACAAGGCCTAAAATTCCAAATACCGGCAGGCCGACTACCACACCAATAATGGTTATTAACGGGTGTGTGTCTGCAACGCGTTTGGCAATTATGAAACGTATTACGTTGTCAATATTGGTAATGATGATGAAGCCGAAGAGCAGTAATCCAATACCGGCGGTTTTATCTCCATTAGCTAATTCAATAATTGCTGCCGGAATAAATACTACCGGTGCGCCTACAATAGGGAGAAATGATAAAAATATTGCAATTACTCCCCAAAAAACCGCATCATTAATTCCGAAAATAAAAAATGCAATACTTAGCAGTGATCCTTGAACTACTGCAATAAATCCCTGCCCTAAAACATTTGAATAAGTGATATTCCTTAATTCACTCGCAAACTTTAACGAATTTTGTTCGCGGAAAGGAGCATATCGTAGCAAAGAATTTTCGAAGTCTTCACGTTGAACGAACATAAAATACAACATAAAATACATTACAGCTAATCCAAGCAAAATATCGGCTGCAGCACTTAATATCGATGGGAAAAGTTCACTCAAATAATTATCAGCATTTTTTAAAGCATTTTCCACTAAGTGTGGCTGGCTGATATATGATCCTATAAATAAGTCTATTTTGGCAATTAGATATTGGATACGCATAGGATCGGCCTGAAATTCCGTTATTTTATCAATTACCATTAACCATAAGGTAACGAACGGCAGAACGAGAATAACCAGAGAAAGCAGGATAATAATTAGTGTAGCGGGTATCTTTTTAAGGTTCCATCGTCTTGTCAGAAAAAAAAATACCGGACGGAATATAGAATATAAAACGATGGTACTTAAAAGGGCACCGGCAATAGTTCGTAATGAGTATAATATGGCACACCCAAGAATGATCAGAATGATCAATACAATATTATGGCGTTGTTTATAATTAAATACGGGCATGAAAATCTATTTGTCGATAGCTTAACACAGAACCGTATACAAGGTTTGAAAACAAAAAACTCTATATAAAGGAAACAAAAATTTAACCTGAAATGAATAATCCCGTCAGGATACGGAAGCATGATTAACTTGTGGAAAACTTGCGTAAACATGTGTAATATCATGAATTACGCTATGAAATAATTCATTTTCACCATGCTGGGATATTTGTAAAAAGGATGAAATACTGCAGTTCTTAATTTCACCATTAGCTGCTATTACTTCTACCACAAAATTCTTAACGGTTCCACTTTTCTCAATTTCATTTATAAAAGAAATCCTGTCGGACAAATTTTTATAAAAGTCATTGACGTTGTATTTTAATAAATATAACCGGGAAATTCCAAAGAACTTTTCACCTGCCTCATTTATGTCGTGTATATTTCCTATTCCATCTGTTATAAGAATTGGATCTGGAGATTTTTCAAAGAATATGCGATATTTATTTTCGCTCTGTTTTAACTGTTGAAGATTTTTTTTATGGTGCAAGGCGTATCTGACAGAACGCTCGAGAGAAAATACATCTATTTTACCTTTAAGCAAATAAGCCGAAGCGCCTTTCTGTAAAGCCTCTTCGTCTACATTATGGTCTTCACTACCTGTAACAATAATTACAGGTTCTGCAACATTAGATTTTATAGCCTCATTTAATAATTCAACTCCTGTATATTTACCAATACGATAATAAACCAGGTATATATCATAATGCGATTTAAGCATAGCATTAATAGCTTTTTCATAACTATCACACCAGTATAAAACATAGGTCTTACTATACGAAGTTTCGGAAAATTGATTTTTGGTTATGTTAAAATCATTCTCATCCTCATTAACTATCAATATTTTTATAGGTTCTATCGAGCGTTGATCCATACCCACAATGATGCAATAATTAGTCCGATAGAGCTGGTTTTTGGAAAGGATATATTGTCGGCATAAAATGCTGGTTACCAGCCCCTAATCAATTAAAGAAGCAGAATTAAATGTCGCTATCTCCATGGGGAAAGTTTAAGGAATTGCTAAGTGGTTAATTAATGCCTCAATATGAGTATTGAATTTCACACTTTTTGGATAATATGAATATTTCTTGTAAGGATGTGTGACTACTTATTCCAGATTAATCGCCTTCATTTTATTATAAAGGGTTTTCCGATCTATATTTAATATCTGCGCAGCTTTGGTTTTATTAAATTTCACCTCTTTAAGCACCTGTAGTATGGTTTCATATTCAGCTTCCAATGCGGCATTTTTTAAATCCCGTCTGTTTTCATTTGGAGGTAAGCTTTGTTCAACATAGCTTTCAAAGCCGGAGGTTTTAGAAAAGTTAGAAATTTCAAGAGGCAAAGCTTTTATCTGGACATAGTTTCCATCAGACAACAGTGTTGCACGCCGGATAACATTTTTCAACTCGCGTATATTTCCTGGCCAGTTATAAGTAACAAAACATTCCATAACTTCATCTGAAAATCCCTCAACATGACGATTTAACTCATGATTGGCAGAAGCTAAAAAATTCTCAGCAAAAATCATAATGTCTTTTCCCCTGTCGCGAAGTGGAGGTAAAATTATTCCAAACTCGTTAAAGCGGTGATACAAATCTTCGCGGAAGCGACCTTTTTGGATCGCCTCATTCAGATTTTCATTGGTAGCAACAATTATCCGTACATCCAGATTAATTTCTTTAGTACTTCCTATCCGTTTTACTTTACGCTCCTGTACAGTTCTTAATAACGCGGCCTGAATGTCGTATGATAGGTTTCCTACTTCATCAAGAAAAAGTGTACCCCCGTTAGCCATTTCAAAATGCCCGATCTTAGTGTACAGTGCACCTGTAAATGAACCTTTTTCGTGTCCAAAAAACTCACTACCTGCAAGTTCTTTGGTTAAAGAGCCACAATCCATAGCAACAAATGGTTTGTCTTTTCGGGGACTGTTATTATGAATGCTTTTTGCTACCGATTCTTTTCCGGTCCCGCTCTCACCAATTAATATTACACTATAGTTAGTTGGTGACACCAATTCTATCTGCTTCATCAATTCTTTTGAGGCAGAACTTTGGCCGATTACAAATTCTTCGGCTTCATTTACTTTTTTAGGCTCGCGTTTAGACGGTTCTATAGAAACCGGGGTTTTATTTAGAGCCTCTTGTGTCTCAATGGCCTTGTTAATGGTATTTAATATTTCATCAGGATAAAGGGGTTTTGTTATGTAATCATAAGCACCCATTTTTATAAGCTCTACAGCAAGCTTGATATCGGAATACCCTGTTATTATAATCACGCCGGTACTGGGATATTCTTTTTTTATTTTTCTAAGTATTTCGCGCCCATCAGTATCCTCTAACCTAAAATCACACAGCACTAAATTATACGTTTCTTTAGACAGAAATTCAAAAGCCGAGGTTCCGCTTGTGGAAGTTGTAACTTCAAACCCATTTCTGGTCAAGAATTTTGAGATTAATAGTCCTATATTAATCTCATCATCTATAATTAATATCTTTTTCATTCTACCGGTTATGTTATGGTGGATCTAGCTGGCCGGCAAATCCTTCGATTTAAAGATAGTTATTATTTTAAAGTGGGAAAAATTTTCTACAATTTTTAATTAATAGATCTAGGTCCCAATGAAATCTGGTTTTCTTTTTTCCATAAAAGCGGCAACACCTTCTTTGAAATCATCTGTTCCAAAACAGTTTCCGAATTGTTCCATCTCCACATCATATCCATTTATGCTATCGGTGAATCCGGCATTTACCGCTTTTATTGCTGCAGCAACAGCCAATGGAGACCGGCTAATAATTTTAAGCATAATCTCGTCTGCCTTTACAAAAAGTTGATCTGGTGTAACAACATGATTCACTAACCCATAACTCAACGCCTCAGAAGCATTAACCATATCTGCAGTAAGTATCATTTCAAGTGCTTTACCTCTGCCAACCAATTGAGCCAGACGTTGGGTTCCTCCATAACCCGGAATTAGCCCCAGTGTCACCTCCGGCAGGCCTAGCCGGGCATTGTCTGATGCGATGCGGATATGACAGGCAAGCGCCATCTCTAAGCCTCCGCCCAAAGCATATCCGTTAATTGCAGCCAGAATTGGTTTACTACTGTTTTGTATTACGTCAAAAACTTTATTTTGTCCTTCTGCAGCCAGTTTGCGTCCCTCTTCTATTGAATAAGAAGAAAACTCACTGATATCTGCCCCTGCTACAAATGCTTTTTGTCCTGCACCTGTAATAATAATACCCAGAACTTGTTTGTTGTTTAAGGCTTCGGTTATTGCTAAGTTGAGTTCCTGAAGCGTAGCAGCATTCAGCGCATTCAGTTTGCTTTCCCGATTTATCGTGATATATAAAATATGCGCCCTGATTTCTGTGAGCAAATTTAAATAAGACATGTTTTAATAATTATGAAATGGTTAGTCTAAAAATTTTCTGTTTTCTTCAGCCCATTCTGTTATATAGGTTGCGATATCTTTTGTAATGGTTCCCGGAGCAAATAATTTTCCAACTCCCATCGCATTCAACTCTTTCATATCGCTATCCGGAATAATGCCCCCGCCGGTAAGCAAAACATCATCCATTTTTTTTTCTTTCATTAAGTTAAGAATCTTGGGGAAAACCGTCATATGTGCACCCGATAGTATTGAAACGCCGATAGCGTCAACATCTTCCTGCAGAGCCGTATTCACCACCATTTCCGGTGTTTGACGTAAACCAGTATAAATTACTTCCATTCCTGCATCACGTAATGAAGTAGCAATAATTCGTGCGCCACGATCATGCCCGTCTAGCCCTACTTTAGCAACTAAAATCCGTATCGGGCGGTTTAATTTGTTTGTCATAATCAGCTTTTCAAAAGTACAAAGAAATATACTTAATGTTCAGATCATCAATTGTGTTCATCCGCAGAAGCGTAATTTTTCTATTTTTGTCATCCACATAATACCAATTAGCTGATGAGCGAGGAGAGATCACTGAATTTTATTGAAGAGATCATAGAAGAAGATCTTAAAAACGGAAAAAACGATGGCCAGGTAATTACCCGTTTCCCGCCTGAGCCAAATGGATACCTTCATATAGGACATGCTAAATCTATTTGTTTAAATTTTGGTGTTGCCCAAAAATATAATGGGAAAACTAACCTGCGTTTTGATGATACAAATCCGGTGACAGAAGACACAGAATATGTAGAAAGTATAAAGAATGATATTAGATGGTTAGGTTTTGAATGGGATGCAGAATTATACTCTTCAGATTATTTTGATCAGCTATATTCTTATGCTGTTTCACTGATAGAAAGAGACTTAGCGTATGTTGATGACAGTTCTGCAGAAGAGATAGCAGAAAGTAAAGGTACTCCTACAGCACCGGGAACTCCAACTATGTACCGGAATAGAAGTGCGGAAGAAAATTTGAAATTATTTAATGATATGAAGGCGGGTGAATATCCTGATGGGGCGAAAGTTCTTCGGGCTAAAATTGATCTTACTTCGCCGAATATGCACATGCGTGATCCCATCATGTATCGTATTAAACATGCCAGTCATCACCGAACAGGTAATAGATGGTGCATTTACCCGATGTATGATTTTGCACACGGGCAAAGCGATGCCATTGAACACGTAACGCACTCATTATGTACACTCGAATTTATTCCTCATCGTCCGTTGTATGAATGGTTTATTGAGAAACTAGGGCTTTTTCAATCAAAACAGTATGAATTTGCCAGGGGTAATGTAAGCTATACCGTAATGAGCAAACGAAAGCTGTTGCAACTGGTTAATGAACGATTTGTGAGCGGGTGGGACGATCCGCGGATGCCAACCCTCAGTGCTTTCCGCCGCCGCGGATATACGCCCGGAAGCATTCGCAATTTTTGTGAAAAAATCGGAGTGGCGAAGCGTGAAAACCTGATTGATGTCGGGCTGCTTGAATTTTGCGTTCGGGAGGAACTGAACAAAACTGCATGGCGCCGGATGGCGGTATTAGAGCCAGTAAAACTGGTGATAACCAATTATCCTGACGGTGCCTGTGAAATACTTTATGGGGAGAACAATACAGAAGTTGAAGGTGGTGAAGGATTGCGTGAAATACCTTTTAGCCGTGAGCTTTGGATAGAGCGGGAAGATTTCATGGAGGAGCCGGCTAAGAAATTTTTCAGGCTTGGTCCGGGTCTGTCTGTACGTTTAAAACATGCTTACATTATTAAATGTGAAGATTTTGTTAAAAATGAGAATGGCCACATAACTGAGATACATTGCACCTATTTTCCTGAATCAAAAAGCGGAAGTGATACCAGCGGATTGAATGTAAAAGGAACTATCCACTGGGTTAGTGTACCTCATGCAAAACAAGCGGAAATCAGGTTGTATGACAGATTGTTTCAGGTGGAAGACCCTTCTAATGAAGAGGGGGATTTTAAAGAATATATTAATCCGGACAGCCTTCAGATCATTCGCAATGCATACATAGAGCCTGATTTGGAACAAGCGGAAACGGGAAGAGGATACCAGTTTATTCGCAAAGGCTATTTTACCCTGGATACCGATTCATCTCCCGGTAGCCTGGTGTTTAACCGTACAGTTACGTTAAAAGATGCCTGGGCAAAAGGGCAGAAACACTAATTGTATCATTACAAATATTTCTTGTACAGGTTATAAAGTATCGCGGTTTCTTCTTCAGTAAGAATACCAGTGATCTTTTTCTGGATAAAATGGATCTGAAATGATTTAATAGCGGCCTCCATGTTCTTAATGTCGTAGCCAATTATCCGCAAAGCTTCCCGGGTATTAAAATTTTCGGGTACGCTGTCAGTCAATACTTCATCATACCAGAGGCCGTATCCGCTTTGCGCAAGCTTTTTCCATGGGAAAGTTGGATTGGGATCTACTTTACGCCCCGGAGCTATATCTGAATGGCCTATGAAATTTGCTGCGGGTACAGAATGGGTTTTTTTAAGAATTTCCAATACTTGCAATAAACTCTTCACTTGTGCATCAGAAAATGGCTCAAAACCATTATTATCCAATTCAATACCTATGGAAGAGGAATTAATATCACTTGCATTTCCCCATTTTCCTGCGCCTGCATGCCAGGCCCGTAAAAAGTCACTCAGCATGTGGTAGACCTTTCCATCGCGCCCGATAACATAGTGCGCACTAACTTGTGTTTTAGGTGTAGTAAATGTTTTTAACGTTTGCTCTGTAGAATTTTGTGCTGTATGATGAATGATCACAAAATTAGGTTTCCGCATGCTCAGATTAGTAGAACCTACCCAGTAATCTCCCTGTTGCAGACTTGCCTCTCCCGGATTTATCGGAGGTATGGTGCTTATAGTACGGGCAAACTGTTTTACCTGTTGTTTATATGATTTATTTGTCCTGGCATATGGATTAGAAGAGCATCCTGCCATTAACAAAGAACCTGATAGGATAAGGGAGCCGGTGAAAAGTTTGTAGAATGGTGCTTTCATAATGTTTATGTATTAATAACCTTATAGTTTAATTAGGGGCAGAAGTGAAATCTGAAGACTTATCTTTCGGTCTTATATTCTTACAACTGATAACCTTGCTAAACTATACGGCGTTAAATATCACAATTACTAACCATACTATCCAATTGAAATTTTAAATAAAAAAAAATCTTCATATCATTAACACACAATCCTATACCAGTCGTTTCTTTTGAATCTTTCTTATAAATTCGGAGAATTAAAAAGTAGGATTCTAACAAAGAGATCAGAAATGATGATTCGTTCATGGGAAAAATCAATAGCATTTATAATTTAGTTGTCGGGGAAACTTAGGGGTCGTTATAGTGTGTTGCGAATCCTAATTAAAAATAAATACTAAGCGATGCTTCCATGGAGACTTTTCAATTCTGAGAATATCTATACGCCTGGCAATACTCTTAACTATGCGGTCAAAATATATTGTATTAATCTTTTGTCTACTAGGAAGCCAGCTGAGGGCTCAGCTTCCATTTTTAAGCAATGAACAAATTGCAGATAAGGTCAGGAAAAATAAAGATTCGATCTCCGACGAACTGTTGTTTTTACATACTGATAAGACCATTTATACGAATAACGAAACCATTTGGTTTAGTGCCTATTTAATCCGAAGTTCTTCAGTTGAGTTACATACTATTTTAACCATAGCACTGATAAAGGAAGATTCCAGGATAGTTGAGTTGGTGAGTAAGCACAAAATGGAAAATGGACTAAGTTTTGGGTCTGTAACACTCCCTGATTCAATACCGCCCGGAAATTACCAGATCGTTGCAACAACTAACATTTTGGCTCAGAACGGCCTACCACATGTTATGTATCAACAGCCCGTCACAATAAAAAGTATTACGCAAACAGATTTTAAAGCTTCGTTAAGTCTGTTGGATTCAGGCACAGACAAAAAGTTTTTGAGGGCCCTGATAACTATTGATAACACAAACTCAAAGCTCAAAGAGCGACCTAATATTGAATACCGTATTGGTAATGGGCCGATTGAAAAGACTAATTTGAAGGATAATACCTTTTTAATGTCCATCCCACTACAAAATGTTTCCAATCTTGATCCAGTATTATTTGTCACCGTTAAATTAAATAATCAGGTACAATACCTGAGTGTCAAAATCCCATTAGAGAATAAGCCAGATCTGAGTGTTAAATTTTTCCCTGAAGGCGGACATTTAGTAAAAGGCATTCAAAGTAAGGTTGAATGGGAGACTAGGACGACAAACGGAAAACCCATCCAGTTGAAAGCAGTATTATATGAAAATGATTTGCCTATTGATACATGCTCAACTAATTTTTATGGCCTAGGCTCATTTAAATTAAAGCCGATGAATGAAAACTCCTATCATTTAAGAATATTGGGTGATAGTTTGAACGTAAGCAGCAATGAATATAAACTTCCTAACGCCCTGGAGACGGGAATTGTAATACAGGTCGCAAATGCTGTAGCTACTGATACATTGAGTTTCATATTATTAAGTCCGAACACACGGAGTGTTCAAGTGATTGTTCATAATTTTAAAGAGGTGTTCGCAGCTTTTGAAACAATTACCAGTTCATCAGGACGCCCTGTAAAGATCGCTTTACCCGCTTTGCCAAAGGGTATTGCCACAATCACCATTGTTGATCAGGTAGGACGGCCCCTGGCAGAGAGAATGTTTTTTGCTCACCATGAGCAAGGTATAAATACGATAATTAAAACCGACAAAAAGGAGTATGACCGGCGGGAAAAAGTTAATGTTACTATACAGGTTAACGATCACAGCGGTAAGCCGGTCCAGGGCATAATTTCGGTAGCAGCAATTCAGGCTAATAGGATAGAGAACGGTAAGGAACAAGATATCGAAAGTTATGTATATATAACTCACGATTTAGGCAGTTTACCGAACTCGGCCCTGGGAAGGAACATACATGATAAGGACTATCTGGAGGACATTTTTTTAATCAGGAGTTGGAGTAGGTATACCTGGCCGAATTTACTAAAGGCAGATTCAGCCGCTCATTTAAAGATAAATCCGCGAATACAGGGGACTGTCAGGTATAACAATCGCGCACTAAAGAAGTCTATTGCCATTAGTGTTACTAATCAACCCAACTTCGAAATATTAACAACGGATCAGGATGGTTCGTTCGAATTGGATCCTCAGAAACTTATCGTTAAAGAGAACCAACGGGTAATATTATCAGTTAATCAAAGGGATAAAGAAGGATATACATTTCACCTAAAAGATCCATTTCTGGAAATTAATAAGAAGCTCGCAAGAAAAATTGACATAGCAGATGTTGGTTTTAATATGAAAACCACAGATCACGCCTTAACGGGCATAGAGCGAATGATCTTATTAAGCGAGGTGGTAGTCACTGATTCAAAAAGCACTAGTAGCTTATATGCTGCCAGAGCCAAGGGGCCAAATGCCTGTGGTGATTATGTTGATGAGTGGGGATATCTGAATTACCCTTACAGTGCAAATAATAGTAAAAATTATCAACCGGTTAAAGGGAAGGAATATAAAATCCGGACTGACATAAAAGGCGATGGTCCCGGTAGTGGAAACACTTTTAGTGTGAGAAGAATAGTCTATGAAGGGTGCACTAATGATAAGAATGATGGCATTTTTAAGTTGGATGGCATTTATTTAGCAAGAGAGTTTTATGGAGTAAGTCCTCTTCCCGAATCTTTCAAAGAGCCTCAGTTTCTTTCTACTTTATTCTGGCAGCCTGGAATAGTAACGAATGCTACAGGCCACGCCGAACTTAGTTTTGTTACGGGTGATATAACGGGTGCATTTCGGATTATAGTTCAAGGGGTTAGCGATACGTACGTGCTTTATGGAAAAGATACTTTTACTGTAAAAAAATGAGGCAGTATTCAGTCACAAACTGGTGTAAGAGTTTATCAATCCTCCTTATATCAACCTATTAATTTGCTTTGTCCTAATCTTGGAATAAAAAATGAGCCTTCCCATTATTATTCTGTAGCAAACTTTAACCTCTAACTGCCCCAAAAAAATCTCTTTATTTTCCGACGATTAAAAATCACGGTATGGAAAAATGCCATTAATATTGATTTAAATACAATAGTATTGTATGGGTAGATCTCTATGCCATAATAACCTGTCAATTAATACAGAACCTATAAACCAGAAACCAGAAATTAAAACAAATGAAACGAGAAATTGAAATTTGATGGGTAAGCTTTGATACCACGCCTTGTAGTTGTTTGTCATGGCTTTAATTTAGGAGATGTTTATAAATAAACAAGTATAGTATAATACTCCCCTAAAATAAGACCATTGGTTTAGTTAAAAAAACTTTTAAATTAACTAAACAATGAGCAAGCAAACCCGTCGTAAATTTACGTCTGTATTCAAGGCCAAAGTGGCATTGGAAGCCGTTAAGAATCAGCA
>DATLXK010000038.1:0-69337 GCA_035575925.1 Sphingobacteriaceae bacterium | reverse complement strand
TCTTTACATTTATCATCGTTTGGAAATCGGGCCTGAAACTCGAATAAGGATAAACTTTTAAATCTTTTCTCCATACAAATGCTCATTTTCTTAGCAATTTAAGCATAATTATAATATTAAAAAAGTGCCTAATTCAATAATTTTATTATCGTATGGAAAACAAAACTGATCATGCAGATGATGTTCAGAATAAAAAATTATTCATAGCATGCTTTATAGCTATGGTTACCACATCTTTTGAGGGTCGCATCCTCACCTGGTAAATGAATTTTTAAATGCACTTATGGAACAGCGGGATCCTTATCCGAATGCGGTACAATCAGCTAATATGGTTTGTGTAGGCATTTTAGCTCACGAGTCTGCATTAGAGGGGGGCAAACTGATGTCACTTCCTGATTTTACCTTAAGCTAGTGCGGATAATAGAAAAATGTTGTTAATTGGTGTATAAGGAGAAGATTAACGTTTGAAATATCATTAATTTATTATACTAAAACAGTATTAATATTAGGACCTGATAATCTGGTTTCTTCATCTGCAATATCAATAAATTGCTTAAAATTTTCTGTGAAAAGATCAGCCAGTTGAATACAAGTCTGATTATATAATTTTTTATTTTCCCAGGTATTCTGAGGATTCAGTAATGATGATGGCACCCCGTCACAAGTTTCAGGCATCATTAAATTAAACACCGGATGGGGTGAATAATTCACATTATCCAATGTTCCCATGAGGGCGGCCTGTATCATATTCCTGGTATAGCCCAGTTTAATACGTGTACCACTTCCGTAGGATCCTCCTGTCCACCCCGTATTAATCAGCCAGACCTTAATATTGTTATTCTCTAATTTTTTACCTAACAGATTAGCATATACAACCGGGTGCAGTGGCAGGAAAGCTTTGCCAAAACAAGCAGAAAACGTTGCCTGTGGTTCGTTGATGCCAAATTCTGTACCGGCTATTTTTGCTGTGTAGCCAGATAAGAAATGATACATGGCCTGCCCCCTGGTTAATTTTGAAATTGGCGGTAATACCCCAAACGCATCGGCAGTCAGAAAAAAGATATTTCCCGGAATCTTACCTATAGAAGGTGTTATTGCTTTAGTAATGAAATTAATAGGGTATGACACCCGTGTATTTTCTGTTTTTTCGAGATTATTGTAATCAACAGTACTTGTACCCGGGTAGAATTTAACATTCTCAAGCAAAGCACCGGCCCGTATTGCCGAATATATTTCAGGCTCATTTTCCAAACTTAGCCCTGTCGTTTTTGCATAGCAACCACCTTCAAAATTAAAAATAGAGTCCTCGCCCCACCCATGCTCGTCATCGCCTATTAAATACCTTTCCGGATCAGCCGACAAGGTGGTTTTACCTGTTCCGGATAAACCAAAGAAAATTGCAGTATCGCCTTGTTTGCCAACATTGGCAGAACAATGCATGGGCAACACATTTTGAAGAGGCAGCAAAAAATTTAAAACCGAAAAAATTGCTTTCTTTATTTCACCGGTATATCCCGTTCCACCTATGAGTATAATCTTATCAGAAAAGTTAATTACAGAAAAGTTATGTTGCCGGGTTCCGTCAGATTCAGGATCAGCTTTTAACCCAGGAGCAGCTAAAATTGTCCATTCCGGCCTGAGTAAACGTGCTTCAGACCTTAAAAACATATTGTGTGCAAATAAGCTTTGATAGGCTGTTTGAGAAATTACACGAATAGATGTAGTGTACTTTTCTTCTGCACAAGCAAAGCCATCTTGAGCAAAAACGGTTTTAGTGTTTAAATAATCAATAAGCTTAGTGTACAGCTTATTATAGTTTTCAGTGCTTATGGGAATATTTACATCGCCCCAATTTATGGCCTTTTGCGTAATGTTGTCATTAACGATATACCTGTCTTTAGGTGCCCTTCCGGTAAATTCACCAGTATCAACTACCATAGCACCCGTATCGCTGGAAACCCCTTCTGCCATGGACAGGATGCAATTATTAAGATCCTGAGGATTAAGTTGATAGTTTATTGAAATAGGATTTAACCCTAAATAAGACAGATCAATGTGTTTATTTTTTACTATGATAGGTTCCATATACTTAATTTAATACTTGGGTTTAGAACAAATTTATTACGATTAAGTTCAAAAAATAAAATTAAAGTAATTGATAATCAACATATTGTATATTATACACTAAGTATAATATCTGATAGAATGAAGTTGTATCAATGTGATTTTTATCTTTAAAAATGAAAGATCGAAATTCATGAAATATATAAACTGTTTATTAATGGCCTGTTTGCCGATATTTATAAGTGATAACCAGATAAAATTATCCGGAAGTATGACGACAACAGAAAGTAAACCCAAAGCATCAGTATATAAAGTCTTTAGACTTAAAAAACCTCTTAAAATTAACGCGGACTGGGAAAAGCCTGAATGGAAAAAAATTAAGGCTCTTAAAATTACCAGGTACATGGGTAATAAATCCCCATTTCGGCCGGTAGTGGAAGCTAAAATGATGTATGACAATGAAAATGTGTATGTTATCTTTCGTACAAAAGACCGGTTTGTAAGAAGTGTAGTGCAGGAGGTTAACGGAAATGTTTCCGGTGATTCATGTGTTGAATTTTTCTTCTCTCCGGATTCAAATGTCCCATTAAAATATTTCAATCTTGAAGTAAATGCCGGCGGAACTCCCTTGATGTTTTATGTAACCCTGCCCAGAAAAGAAATTATAAAGGTTCCGGAAAATGAAATAAAAGAAATAGAGATTGCCCATTCTTTACCAATAAAAGTAGATCCTGAAATTACTGAACCTGTAACCTGGATTATTGAATATCGGATACCTTTATCAGTTCTCAGCAAATATTCAAATGTAACCCGCCCGGAACCTGGCGTTAGTTGGAAAGCAAATTTTTATAAAACCGGGAACCATACCTCCAACATAAATTATATAACATGGTCGTTTGTAGATAGCCCGAAACCTAACTTTCATTTGCCCCGATTTTTTGGAACGTTAAGGTTTCAATAATGGTAAAGCTTAAATAGTTATTTTTTTACAGCCATAGGATAACCCTTAGCAATCCAGTCTGTCTTTATATTAGTAGGAAGATTAAGCAGACGTGCATTTTTAAAACCCATATCCTTCACAAGTTTAAACGCCGGGCGGATATTAGGACATTTCTCAAACGGACAGCAACCACAATATACTACTACAGATGTGTTTTTAGGCCATATGGATAATGCTTTTTTAAACTTTTCCAGGTTAGTTTGGTCACTGGCCGCGCCCACATTTTTTGCTCCCTTAATATCATCAACTACTCCAATATTAAAAATTAATGGTTTGTGCGCGCCAGGTTTATTTATCATCAAAGCCAGATTCGCAGGTTGCATTAACTGAGCGTTAGTCCATGTGTTTGGCTTACCTAATGAGTTTTTTAAAGCACCAGATTGCGCTTTTAGATTAGTAAATGGCAATAATATTAAAAGTGTAATTAGTTTCACCATGTTATTATTATTCATTGCTCAATGTATTTAAATAATCAACCACTTTCTTATCGCTGTAATCGCTGGCACCTTCATGTCTAAAAACCAGGTTGCCCTTTTTATCAAAAATAATTGTGGTTGGAATTGCTCCATCCATTAAACTTTCAGGAATAGCGCTTCCAGGAGTAAATACAGGTAATGTAAATTTTTTCCTGTCCATAAATTTTTTAGACTTTAAATAATCATCATCCACATCCACCATTAAAAAAACAACGTTTTTATTGTCTTTCATGCTTTGGTATAGTTTTTCTATAGAGGGCATTTCCGCTATACACGGTGCACACCACGTAGCCCAAAAGTTAATAAAAACCACTTTGCCTTTTAATTCTGAAAGATTTATAATTTTCCCTGTACCATCCTTAAATTGAATCCCCGAGGTTAGACTATTAATTGGGGTCCGAGGCTTTTCTTCATTAATAACGGGCTGAAATAATCCGACTTTCATTAAGCCCTGTAATACCATTGCTTTGGCATCCGGGCTAAAGAGCATTGTCAATGCAAAAACCATGAAAAGGGCAGTACTTATGTTGGAAATAAAAAATCTTTTAACTTTCATATCTTATTTGGAAAATCTTTTATTGATTTGCTAAGATCATAAACGTGATTATCCGGGAAATATTCCTCAATAATACTACTTCCAGCAGCACTGCGCGATCCTCCTGCACAATGTACAACTATGGGCTTGTCTGAAGGTATTTCATTTAAACGTTCACGTAATTCTGACAAAGGCAGATTAACAGCACTATCAAAAATACTTCTTTCCTTAACTTCCGGCTTATTTCGTACATCAATGATCGTGTAGTTGGATGGATAAGCTTTGAAATCTTCCATGTTAATTTTCGGGGATTGTTTATTTCCATAATTTAATATAAACCCTTCTTTAATAAACCCTTCATAGCCGATTTTAGCGATGCGAAATAGTAAGTTATTTAATATTTGAAAATTTTCTGCAGCCAGATAAAAAGGCTCTCCCGGAGAAATGATGCTTCCCAGCCATGTTTCAAACTTTTCTCCGGCGATTATATTAATGGAATTAGGCAAATGGCCATTTTTGAAAATCTCAACCGGGCGTGTGTCAACTATACTGATTGTTTCTTTTAATGGTTCCCAATCCTGCATGGAATTGATAAGCCGATCAGTTTTTACCTTTTTAATCGCTTCTGATAAATTTTCTGCACCTTTCTTATTAAGTTCCACATCAAAGGAAAAATATTTAGGAATAAACGGCAGTTCGCTAGTCAACGCTTTTGCAAAATCATCTTCTTCCATTTGCTGCAACGCCCAGTTTCCCATTTTCTCAGCCCCAATGGTACTGCTACTGGCCTTGCTCATAACCCTGCCGCAAAGAGTACCGGCTCCATGTGTCGGATAAACCAGAACTTCGTCTTTCAGGGTCATTAATTTATCCCGTAAAGAATGAAACATCTGGTGTGCAAGTTTTTCTCTTTTTGATGATAGATTGCCTGTAGTTTCACGCAGGTCAGGCCTTCCGCAGTCACCAATAAATAGTGTATCACCGGTAAACACGGCTGTGTCTTTTCCTTCGTATTCTACTAAAATGCTAATACTGTCTGGTGAATGACCCGGCGTATTTAACGCTTTTAATTTAATTTTTCCGAATTCTATAGAATCACCTTCATCGAAAAATTCATGCGGATAATCTGCTGCCAATAAACTGGAGCAATAAATTACAGCACCTGTTTCTTTATATAGTTCTAGGTGACCGCTAACAAAATCTGCATGCGGATGGGTTTCAATTACGCCAATGATTTTTGCCCGGTTTTTCTCTGCAAAATCCAGGTAAGCTCTTATATCTCTTGAAGGATCAATAAGCACTATTTCATGGCTGAATACACTCAAAATTGCGTATGAGTAGTGCGCAAGGTTTTTATCTTCAAATTGTTCGATGGTCATTTTCTTCACTTGATTATTGCAGCAAGGTTTATGTATTTATTAATTAGGATTTCTAATGAGGAAGTTTTTCACGGATCAGGCCATAAACCCACGTGCCAAAAATTGCACTTAAAAGAGTTATAAAAACCACAAAATAGCCGCTTCCTATTTGTGCAAAAAGGGGCCCAGGACAAGCGCCGGTAATGGCCCATCCCAAACCAAATAGTAAACCGCCATATACATTTCCCCAATGGAAATTTTTTGTCGGGGTATTTACCGGCTCGCCATTAAATGTTTTAATATTAAAGTGTTTAATTAAAAGCACGGAAAACATTCCTGTGATAATTGCACTGCCAATAATACCAAACATGTGAAACGATTGCAGGTGAAACATTTCCTGTATTCTGAACCAGGAGATAACCTCTGCTTTTACAAGCACAATGCCGAACAATGACCCGACAACCAAATATTTTAAATTACTCATATTTAGTTAAAGCTGTAAAAGATAAGGTAAAAGAAACCAGGACATAATAAATCCACCTGTCATAAAGCAGCAGGTAGCTACTATAGAAGGCCATTGTAAGGTAGATATTCCCATAATGGAATGCCCTGAAGTACATCCACCTGCATAGCGGGTTCCAAACCCAACAAGAAAACCTCCAACGACAGTAAAAACAAAACCGCGTAAAGAAAACAGCACTTTAAAACTAAAAACATCAGAGGGAAGTAAACCTGTAAAATCTTTAACTCCATATTGCTTTAACATCTCAGAGGTTTCGGCACTTATGGACACAGGTGCGTGGTTTGACAAATAGAAGGAAGCTATAAAGCCGCCCATCAATATCCCTGCTATAAAAAACAGGTTCCAGCTTTCTTTTTTCCAGTCGTAATTAAAAAAAGGAATGTTTGCAGGAATACACGCTGCGCAAATCTGTCTGAGCGACGAAGATATACCGAAGGCTTTATTTCCCAGAAGTAAGAGTGCAGGTATTACAAGGCCAATTAAAGGACCTGCGATATACCATGGCCAGGGTTGTTGCAGATAATCAAACATGATGTTATTTATGCGTAAAATGGTTAAGTTAATTCACCAATTAATATAAGTATTTCTATAATGATTACAAATCGCGCCGGAACATTCATTTATTTTTTTGTAAAACATGTATTTTTAATATTAGGTTTATTCAACTCCGGTAAGGATAAAACAATAATAAAGTAAGAAGTGATATTAAGGTCCAAATTATGAAAATCATTACACGAAATATCTGGATACTTTCCTTAGTGAGCTTGTTTACAGATGTAGCCAGTGAAATGCTGTATCCGGTAATGCCTGTATATTTGAAATCAATTGGATTCTCTATTATTCTGATAGGGGTGTTAGAGGGTTTGGCAGAAGCCATAGCCGGACTTAGTAAAGGTTACTTCGGAAGCTTAAGTGATAATATCGGAAAACGGTTGCCATTCGTTCAAATTGGTTACGCCTTAAGTGCATTATCAAAACCCATGATGGCTGCTTTTACTTTTCCGTTATGGATATTTTTTGCACGATCAGTTGACAGGTTAGGTAAAGGAATCCGGACGGGAGCAAGGGATGCTTTGTTATCAGACGAGGCTACGCCGGAAACTAAAGGAAGGGTATTCGGATTTCATAGGTCGCTAGATACTTTGGGGGCTGTGCTGGGACCGTTTGTAGCATTAATTTATCTCCATTACAATCCGGGAGATTATAAGGTTTTGTTTATGATTGCCTTTCTTCCCGGAATCCTGGCCATATCGTTTACTTACCTGATTAAGGAAAAGCGCAGAGAGCAGGTCTTTCAAAAGCCAAAACCGGGGATTCTGGATTTTGTAAAATATTATAAAACCAGCCCGGCATTGTACAAAAAACTGGTAGGGGCGTTATTGATCTTTGCTTTATTTAACAGTTCGGATGTATTTCTGCTGCTGAAAATTAAAGAAGCCGGCTATAGCGACACTACGGTTATAGGCATATATATATTTTACAACCTGGTTTATGCAAGTTTTTCTTATCCATTAGGAGTATTGGCCGATAAGATAGGAATGAAAAAGGTATTTATTTCAGGACTGGTTCTGTTTGCAATAACCTATTCCGGAATGGCTATAAATGAGAATAAACTGATATTTTTCCTTTTATTCTTTTTATATGGCATTTATGCGGCAGCCACAGAAGGCATTGCCAAAGCTTGGATCTCCAATATTTGCCTCAAAGAAAACACGGCAACAGCTATAGGTACATACACTGCTTTTCAAAGCTTAGCGGTATTAGGGGCAAGTTCTCTGGCAGGGGTAATCTGGTTTGCGGTTGGTGCATCAGCTGTCTTTTTATTAAGTGGTTTTATAGCACTCACCATTGCAATTTATTTGTTAAGTGTAAGATAGTTAATATTTAAGCTTTAAGATATATGCTAAATTTACTGCCCTTTCCCGGTTTACTTTCTACAATAATATTTCCGCCGGAGGAATCTACTATTTTTTTTGCAAGATATAATCCGATACCATGCCCTTCAATGTCCTGGTTAAGCCGGCCATACATTTCAAAGATGCTATCAACCAATCTTTTTGGAATACCTATACCATTATCTTCCACAGATAAGATTACATAATCTCCTTCTTTTCTGGTATGAATATTTATTACAGAAGGCTCATCCCGTTTAAATTTTATACCATTGGATACCAAATTGTAAACTATACTTCTCAGGTTCTTTTTTGAGAATAAAACCTGCTCAACTTCCAGATTACGGTGTATTATTGCTCCTGAAGCATTTATTTTATCAGTTAAACTCCACTCTATATTATTTATTACAACATCCAGATCCACCATTTCGTGGGCAATCATTTCGCTTTCTAATTTGGCGATGGTAGCAATTTCTTTAATCAGGTCCCTGAATTTCTTTACCGATGAATTAATTATTCCTAAAAATTTATTCAGATCCGGATCAGTCACTTTTAAGCGGTTTATTACGCTTATGCTGCTTTCAATATTACTGAGCGGTGCTAAAAGATCATGTGAGGCGGTATGCACAAAATTATCCAGATCTGCATTTATACGCAGTAAACTTTCATTCTTACTATCCAGCTCGCGAAGTGTCTTCTTTAATTCGGTAATATCATTAAACGTAATAATTGCACCATTAGGCTTATTGTTGGCCTGCTGTATATATGGCATCGTCATTATCTGATACCATTTGTGATTATTGGTTTCAATTTCTTTGGTAAGTATAACTCCATTTGCAAGCACCTGCTTGATATCATCTAAAATAGTTTCGAATTTTATATTGGTAGAGATATTACTCAATGGACGGCCAATATCAGATGGCAACAGGTTTATTTGCTTGGTAGTTCCTGGAGAATATTTCATCAACTCCAGGTCATTATTAACAAATAACTGTCCGTTTATATTGCTCCTGAAATAATTGTTCAGATCGTCATTAACTTCAACCAGCTCTTTGTTTTTTAATTGGTAATCCGTGTTAATGGTATGCAGTTCTTCGTTAACAGATTGCATTTCTTCATTACTGCTCTGCATTTCTTCATTGGCCGAAAGTAACTCTTCATTAAACGATTGCATATTCTCGTTAGAGACATCAACTTGTAACTGAGAAGAATGAAGTTTATCCTGAAGTTCCTTCACTTCTTCCTGCAAATTCAATGTATACTCATCTAAAAAAAGCCTTTCATCAAAAACGGTATCTCCTTGTTGTCCATGCGCTTCTGCAGCCTTTTCGCTGATAGTTACCATGAGCATTCGCTGTGCACCTCTTTTAGTAATTAAGGGCCTTACTGATAAGTTTACTGAAATGGAAGTTTGATCCTTTTTAATGGTAATTCCATTAACCTTAGCGTTTGAATTAGTTTTAATGGCGTTAATGCTGGCGGTATTAAATGCAACCGCAAGTTGTGGGGGTAAAAGCTCGGTGAGGTTTGTATTGAAGTTCTTTTGCAAGAGAAACTTTGAGGTGTCTCCGTATGATTTAACAACATGATTAGTTTCATCAACACAGATCACCAGAAAATTCAGTTCCCTTACTAGGGTTGAATTTACTGCTTCAATCAATGAATAATCGGAGTCTTTGGATCTATCTTCCTTTATATATTCTGATGGTTTATATTTAAGTTCCGGCAATGAAAATGCATCAAAGCGAATCACACGTTTGGCATCCAGATTTTTATATATCTTCCATTTTTTTTCTACTATTTCCAGATTTTCAATAATGGGTATCGGGTTTTCGCTGGGGCCTAAAAACAAATAACCATCCAATTTAAGGCCGAACAGGAACATTAAATATATTTTTTTCTGTAAGGCCGGTGTCATATAAATGAGGAGATTCCGGCAGCTTATAAAATGCATATTGCAGTAGGGTGGGTTTTTCACCAGATCATGCGGTGAAAACATGAGCATTTTACGTATTTCCGGAATAATCCGGTAAATGCCATCTTCATTTATAAAATACTTTTCAAGTCGTTCTTTAGAAATGTTTTTGATACTCTCTGATGTATAAATTCCTTTTCCTGCGTGTATTAAGGCAGTATTATCAATATCTGTTGCAAATATTTTAACTACTACATCTTTATTATATTTGGCAATTTGCTCAAAAACAAGTATGGCTATGGTGTACGCTTCTTCGCCGGTAGCGCATCCCGCAACCCACAATTTAAATTCTTCCCCGGGATGTAGTCTTTCCAGTAAATCAGGGAGTATTTGCTGTTCAATGCAATTAAAAGCTTGTGGGTCTCTAAAAAAAGCGGTAACACCTATCAGAAAATCTTTGGCAAGCGTTTCTACTTCTTCCGGGGTTTTCTTTAAAAAATGAAAATAACTTTCCAGACTGGTAAAATTACTATATGCAGCTCTCCGTTTAGTTCTTCTGAGTATGGTAGTTTGTTTATAATCCGAAAAATCAAAGGGCGAATGTTCTTTAATCAAATCAATTATAGCAGCGAGATTTTTTCCATCATCTTTATCCTCAGGTAATAATTCGCTCTCATGTTTTACATAATCTTCTATAGTGCCGGGCATTAATTCTGGCTCCAGAATAAAATCGACCATCCCGGTAGCTATAGCATTGGAAGGCATACTGGAGAATTCGGAAGTTTCCGGATTACGTGCTATAACCATTCCACCGGAATTTTTAATATTACGTACTCCTTCAGACCCATCAGACCCTAAACCTGAAAGAACCACACCAATTGCCTTTCTGCCCATGTCATCTGCAAGGGAGTTGAAAAATTTATTTATAGTCAGGTGCGGGCCCGGTACTTTATCTTTATCGGTTAAAAGCAGCCGCTGATCTTTAATGGTCATAAACTTATCATTCGGGATAAGATATACCTGGTTGCTTTTCACCTCCATACCGGTTTCAGCCTCTTTAACTTCAAGTTTGCTGTGTTTAGCTAATAATTCAACCATGCGACTTTTAAAAGCAGGCGATAAATGCTGTACAATTACATAGGAAACTCCGTCAAGGGGCGTATGGTCAAAAAATGAATTGATTTCTTCCATCCCACCAGCAGATGCTCCAATAGCAATAATGTGGTGGGGTTCAGAAATTATCATTAGTTGAGGGTTAAAGGTAGTTGATCACTAAAAATTTTAAATATGGACCGTTAATTATAAAGTTAATAATATATAAACGATAAACTATAATTAATCTAAATCCTCTGTTTTTTTAACTATATCCTGAATGATCCTATCTAATTCATTCGCAGAGACTGTAAAATGTTTAAACCATTCATTATATTCTGACGTTGAATTTTTGACATCTTTTAAAATACTTGCAATCCCCATCAATCTTGCTAAAGGAGCACGCACTACATGAGATTGTGTCCAGGCTATATCCTGTAGCTTTCGGTTTTGCTCTTCCATGCGGATATCAGCTGATTTACGTTCTGTAACATCTTTAAAATAAACAGACAACCCCTTATCAGAAGGATAGGCGCTTATTTCATACCACTTACGCAAGGGTGGATAATAATCCTCAAAATGAACTACGTGACCCGTTTTCATCGCAAAATGATATTCTTCGTAAGATTTCGAATTCAGACTGTTTGAGAATACCTCCCATAAATTATAACCAATTGCTTTTTCTTTTGATGTTGCTAATGCTTTTTCTGCTTGTGCATTCCAATAAGTTACCGTCCAGTTTTTATCAACTGCGAAAAAAGCATCCCGAATACTTTCAAGTATCGTATTTTTTTCTTCAAGTGTACTTAGTAATTCTTTTTCAGCTTTTTTCCGGTCGGTTATATCAATACCTACACACTGAATTTCAATTGGTTCACCTTGGAGATCAACCAGGCATATAAAATCCCATAAAGTAGTTTTTGTACTCTGGTTAATTGATGGTTTATCAATCTCGACCTGAAAAACAGTATTTACATTAGCGAGGCATTCTTTTACAGTATCAATAACCTGCTGATGGTTATAATCCATAATGGATATCATACTGTTAATGCCTAATAAATCAGGCTTGTTATGGATCCATCCAAAATCATCGAAAAATTTCTGATTGTAGTAGGTATAATTACCGTCCATATCGGTTCGTATAACATAATTGGTTTGTGATTTAATTAAACCCCTATGGCGAGCCTCACTTTGCTGTAATTCAAACCCATCATTTTTTTTCTTTGTAATATCCTGCATGGCTCCAATCATTCTGGTAGCCTTACCTTGTTTATCCCTAACCACAATACCTTTATCTAATACGTGGGCATATTTTCCATCTGATTTTTGATAGCGATATTCCTTTATCCAATTTAATTCGGAGCTGTTAATAACCTCATGTATACTTTTAATAACCCTGTCAAAATCTTCCGGATGAATGTGATGGGTCCATGAAGTAACGCTGGATTCAACTTCATCCAATTCATAACCGAATATGGTTTTAAAGCCTTCTCCCCAATAAACTGTATCGGCTATAAGGTCCCAATCCCAAATTGCATCAAATGTAGCCCGGGTAACATACCGGTATCGTTCATTACTTTTCTGAAGAGATACAGAAAGAGCCCGGTATTTTTCTTCAGAAACAAAAAGCTTGTCCTGGGCAGTCGCTTCCTTTGTTATGTCTTTAGTAGTTACAAAAACTCCTATGACTTCATGGATGTTATTTAAAGCAGGTTTAAATTTCAGTGCGAAAATTTTATTAATTCCCTGCTGATCGGGGACTATTAATCTGCTGAATTGCTCATGGCCATTTAATGCTTTTTTATAAATCTGTCCGACTACTTGTCGTCTGGCTGGTTGTGCATAATCTAATATCAGATCATTTCTTTTTACTTCTTTATTTAAATAGGTTTTATATAATTTTTGAAATTGCTCGTTAAATGAAACAATATTTAACTCTTTGTCTACCAATACAAATGCTTCTTCCGTATTATTAACCAGCAGGCTCATTTCAAGTTCTGCTTCTTTCTTTTCAGTAGCGTCTCTTGCAGAGCAATACATGGTTTTTTCCTCATCATCCCATCGTGCAGACCATACTATTGGAACCAGTGAGCCATCTTTTCGGATATAACGGTTTTCAAAATTGCTAGGTCGTGCTCCGGCCCTGATTTCTGCTGCTATTGCGTTGGTTTTTTCGTGATCTTCAGGATAAACGAACTGCATATAAGGTTTCCCTATAAGTTCTCTTGATGTATATCCTAATACTGTTTTCGCTGCAGAATTTAAACTTTTAAAATTTCCAGATTCATCAATTGAGCAAATTACGTCTACCGAAGAATTTATAATCTTATTTAATTCTTCTTTTGAGTGTTTAAACTCAGATTGATCTTTAAGTGCCTGAGCATTTAATTTTTCTTTATTTTCTTTAAGAATTGCTTTTTCGGTAACATCAATAACGGTATGAACAATTAATACCACGTTCCCATTATCATCCAATACAGGAGTATTTTGCGGCTCCCAATATCTAACCTCAAAAGCTTCTGTACCGGCTATTGGTATATCATATCTTTGAGTAGAGGCATACTGTGTATAATGCCTGTGTTAATAACCTGAAGCAAAGACTGGCGCAAATTTGTAACTCCGGTAGAATCCGGATTTTCAATATTATCCGGGAAAGCCTCAAAAATCCCTTTGCCTATCAGGTATTCTTCTTTTGTACCGGTAACATGTAAGTAGGCCAGGTTTACCCCTTCAATGGTAAAGCATGGTGAATCAGCCCGTAGCACTAAACCAGGTAACGGGGAAGAATTAAAAATTTTAATTAAGTGTTGGTTACTTAGCATAACTAAAATTTAACACTTTCTGAAAAAAGGCTAAATGCCCGGCAATTTGTATTATATAAGTGCGAGAGGTTGGTTTAGTATGAATTTACAATTAATCTAATAATTCTAATCTGTTTATAAAATAATTATAGTGCAGTTATATTTTGTAACATGTGGTATGTCGGTTTGTTTAACAAAAAACTATCTTGTTAGTAATTTGATTTTCAGTATATTAACCGATGTGTTATTGATTATGGATAACCACTGTATCCAATTTCTTTTTTAAATTTTCTTTAACAAAGTTTATCCATTCTTCTTTCAAAATACTTAATATTATGCTGTCGCGTCTTTTACCGTCAGACCGTAAACCGTTACTACGAAGGATACCTTCAAATGTGCAGCCAATACTCTTCATTGCTGCAATACTTCTTTCGTTATTATTATCGGCGCGAAACTCAACTCTTTCCATCCCCATTTTTTCAAAAGCATATTCTAAAAGCAAAAACTTGGCATGTTTATTTAAACCAGTTCCCTGAAATTGCTTGCCATACCAGGTAAACCCTAATTGTAAACAATTACCAGCTGGTTGGATATCATAAAACCGGCTGCTTCCGGCATAAGAATTCGTTAATTTATCAAATACAATAAACGGGTATTCCCTTTTTGCATCCCGCGCCTCAATAGCCAAGTTCAAATAATCTTTTAATCCTTCTTCACCAATTATTTGAATTTGTGAATATTTCCATATTTCAGGTTCAAGTAGTGAAAAATTTATCAAGTTTTCAAAATCAGTTATTTCTAATGGGCGAAGTAAAACATGTTCGTCCTCCAAAATTACTTTCTGTGTAAAATCGAAACTTAAAATCCTCTCCATGGTTTTGTATTCTGTTGATGTCCCATTAAATTGGGAATACAGGTCTGTTTAAAGGCCACTATGTACTCGTAATGAATTAGTTAACCATGTTTAAAAGTAACAATTAAATAACTATTATGCAATACATATTAAGAAGATGGTAACTTAAAACTGAAGTTTATTTATCCAGTGATTTTATTATCCGGCATGGGTTCCCGGCCGCAAATACATCATCCGGAACATCTTTGGTTACTACACTGCCAGCACCTATAACAGAACGGTTTCCAATGGTAACTCCCGGGCATATTATTACGCCTCCGCCTATCCATACATTTGAGCCAATGCTGATGGGTTTGGCATACTCAACGCCTGTGGCTCTTTCTTTCCAGTTCATAGGATGCAGAGGCGTAAGAATTTGAACAGAAGGGCCAATTAATACATTATCGCCAATACGAACAGGCATTACATCCAATATTGTACAGTTGAAATTAAAAAACACGTTATCCCCAACAGTTATATTACCTCCATAATCGCAAAAAAAAGGCGGCTCTATACCGGTGCCCTGAGAAGAAATCAGTTCTTTTAAAATTTGCTGCCTTACAACAGATTCATCATCTGCCGAAGCATTGTAACTTTTGAGTAAAAACCGGGTAGTTCTTCTTTCTGTTACCAGTTCCGGGTCTGAGGCGTCATATAACTCGCCTTTCAGCATTTTTTGTTTTTCTGTGAACATACCTAAGATGTTGGATCATGTTACTTCTTTATTGCTGTTGTTTCTAAACGTACTTTCATAAGTTGTTATCCATTTTTTCGGTGAAATTTTTGAAATTAGTTCAGCAATCAATTTTAAAGGTATCTGACCTGGTTTTTTAAAGCGTATACAGCTTTTACCCATATCTAATTTTGTGGACGAATGTTTGGGAAATTCATTTGTAAACCATTCCATCAGAGCTTTATTAGCATATATACCCATGTGATAGAGCACAATAAAATTCTTTTGTGAAGCAATGTTTATAAAAGGCAGTGGCAGTTTTGGATCGCAATGATAACCTGGCGGATAAAGTGAGTGTGGAACAACATATCCAATCATACCATAACTGAGAACCTCAGAAAACCCATTAGGCAGATTTTCTAGAATTGTTGCCCGTAGTGTTTCCATGGGCTTCTTTCGTTCTTCCGGCAGTCCATCAAGATATTCCTGTACTGTCATAAAAATAACTGCATGATTAAGTCAGCCACGCTAAATTATCAATTTTTTAAATCAAAAGAGTACGATAAGTGTTTACAAATCAGAGATACTCTGATTAATTTTACCCCTAATTTTACCCCTAATTTTACCCTACATTCATGACCCGATCCGCAGTTGTTTTTACTGAGTTAACCGATAGCAAAGAAGCCGGAAAAGAGCTTGGACTAAAGATTATCGACAAATTAGGAGACAGAACTCCCGGTGTTGTAATAGTCTTTGCTTCTTCTACATATGATTACACATCTTTACTACAAACTTTAAAAGAAACATGCAACTCCGAAATTTTAGTAGGAAGTTCATCTGCCGGAGAATTTACATCCAATGATTTTGGAACTGATTCTGCCTGCGCGATAGCCCTTCATTCTGACGAAATCAAATTTACAGCCGGGCTTTCACAAGGGATTAAGCAAGACCGGATGCGGGTGGCCGATGAATTAAAGTCTTCATTAACCCATGCAGATGATTATAAGTATCAGTACTGTTCTGCTATGATCTTTGCAGATGCCTTATCCGGCTATACAGATGAAATAATAGACCTGTTGACTGAAAAAACAATGGGAAAATACCAGTTTTTTGGTGGCGGTGCTGGCGATAATGCCAATTTTCAACGTACACACGTTTTTTATGATACAACTGCTTATACTGATTCCATAGTTCTTTTGGAAATATTGTCGAATAAACCTGTTGGTGTTGGTGCAGCACATGGCTGGACACCAATAGGAGAAAAAATGCGTGTTACAGAAACTGACGGAACAAAGTTAATCAGTATAAATGCAAGGCCTGCGGTGGAGCTGTTTACGCAACATGCAGAAGCCACCGGGCAGGAGTTTAACCCGGAACAGCCAATTCCATTTTTTTTACACAATATTTTAGGAATTGAGATTGCAGGCGATTATAAACTACGAGTTCCGTTGGCGGTACTTCCTGATGGCTCTTTGGCCATGGCGAGTGATATTCCCAATGGAGCTTATGTAAGGTTTATGGAAACCCATAATCATTGTTCTAAACAAGCTGCAATGGATGCGGCAGCAAATGCTGTACAGCAGTTGGGTGATTGTAAACCAAATGTAGCTTTGTTTTTTGATTGTGTAGCCACCAGACTTAGAATGGGTAAAGATTTTGACCTGGAATTAAATAAGGTTTCAGAAACGTTAAAAGGTGTAGATTTTGTAGGGTGTAACACTTACGGACAAGTAGCCAGAGTAAACGGACAATTCAGTGGATTCCAGAATTGTACTGCAGTGGTTTGTGTAATACCCGAATAATGATTTTAAATTACATTGCAGGCTTAAGTGACCGAAATAACAGATATAATGCGGCCGTAAAACTGGCCGAGTATTTCAATTGTTCTCATCTCCTTATTTTTATTACCGATCCAGAGATAGGAATTTTACTTCCGGCACTTGGCTTTCCGCAAACCTTACCTGGTGGGAAACAATGGTCTGACTTCACATATCAATGCAGTAATAATGGATATCACATAGGTTCTTTATGTTTTCCGGATAGAAACACTTCATATCCTTCAGTAGGAATAGCTGGTCCGGAAGGGTCGGTAGCCATATTATTGGGATGCACACCTTCAGCACAGGAGCTACAAAGCCTGGCAGAGATTTTACCCATCCTTGTTGCGCTTTTTAAACAGGAGCAGGCGCATATTAATGCAGATATCAGAGCATCGCTGGCTGATAAATCTGCTACAAAGGCAGAGAAATTAGCAAATACCCTCGACGCAATGCGGCTTCACCTTAAAGAGGCATTAATTAAACAGGAAAAGGATAAAAAGGATATAGAAGAATTAATGCTGAAAAAGGATGAGTTTTTGAATGTGGCGAGCCATGAGTTAAAAACTCCTATCACTTCTATGAAAGCTTATCTTCAAATACTTAATAGGAAATTTCCTAAAGGAGAAGAACATTCAATTGGGGATCTTTTTACAAAAGCAAATAAACAGGTTGATAAGCTAACTGTTCTTGTGGATGACTTGCTGGATGTGACTAAAATACAATCCGGCAAAATGATTTACAATTTTGATAATTTTGATATTTCAGAAATAATCAATGAAGTTGTATCGCAGGTTCAAATTACGTCTCAATCACATCAGATAATAATAAAGAATAATATTTCTGCTATTATAAAAGGAGACAGACATAGGTTAGAACAGGTAATTAGTAACTTTTTATCAAATGCTATTAAATATTCACCCGATGCAGATCAAATAATAATAAGCAGTGAACTGACTGATAATACCGTTCAGATATCTGTAAGGGATTTTGGCATTGGTATACCGATTGATATACAACAGTTTATCTTCGAACGGTTTTTTCGCGTTTCAGAATCATCGCACCAGTTCTCAGGCTTAGGTTTAGGGCTCTACATCTCGGCAGAAATAATAAAAAGGCATGGAGGAGATGTTGGCCTAAAAAGCAACGGTGACGAAGGCTCAGAATTTTATTTTAATATCCCTATGGTGTCATCTACTGATCTATAAAAGAATCCATCCGAAATTAACAAACAGTTGAACTGATTTCTACGCAGATAATTGTCTTTCAACCCTCTTCAATAAAGTCTGCTCGGTGAATGGTTTTAAAACGACATCATTAGCCCCAACTCCCTGTATTGTATTATATATTTCGCTATTTCCAGACATAATAATTATTGGAATGTGACTGGTTTTGGGATTTTTCTTTACATCCTGACATATAATTCTTCCATCTGCTTTTCCAAGAAACATATCGGTTAAGATCAGGTCGGGGTTGTATTTTTCTATCATTGAAAATATGGAGGATCCGGTTGATGAGGTACTCACATTGAAGCCTTTATCCTCCAGCAGAATTTGGATGGTTTCTCTTACCGTATCTTCATCTTCTATTACTAATATTTTACGTTTCATAGTTGTAGTATTTAAAGCCTACTTAATATCAAAAAGTATATTCTGAATATTACAAAGTTTATGCCAACTTAATAATTCAGTTTTTATTGTGCTGAGTAAAAAACATGCTATTTAGTACATTGTTTTAATAGAAATGAATTAACTTTCCAAAAGACCACACCAATTTATGATTGGGTACATCTTACCTCTTAAGCAAATATGATAAAACTTATAAAATCTCTAAAAACCTCGGTGTTTTTATTTTTACTGGCCAGTTCTACCTTAGCCTTTGCCCAAAAAAACATACGCAATGCTGCTTTTAATTCTTTGCTTGATAATTATTATGAAGAAACCTTAAAGTTAAATCCGCTTTCTGCCACTCAACGGGGAGATGATCGGTATAACGATTTGCTTCCAAACACAATTTCCGCTCCGTACCTTAAAATAGTGCATGATATGCAAATAAAATATCAAAGCCGGCTGGCAGCTTTCAAAAGAGAATCATTGAGTTCATTCGATAAGATATCTTTTGATATGATGAGTCTGGAAATAAAACAGGCATTGGAAAGGGAAAAATTTCATGGGGAATACATACCATTCAGTCAATATACCGGCCTGCCAGTAACTTTGCCTTCTTTTGGTTCAGGCAAGGGTATTCAGCCCTTTAAAACAGTTACAGATTATTACAATTGGCTTAAACGAATAGATGTTTTTACAAGCTTTAGTGATACGGCCATTGCAAATTTTAATAAAGGAATTGCTATTGGAATGATACTACCTCAAGCACTGGTTATTAAAATGATTCCGCAAATGGAAGCTCATGCAGTTACCGATACCAATAAAAATATTTTTTACGGTCCTGTTAAAGATTTTCCTGCCTCATTTACTGAAACTGAAAAATCAGCTATCCGATTAGCCTATCAAAATGCAATAAGCACTAAGATTATTCCCGGGTACAAAAAATTAGCTGACTATTTAAAAAATGTCTATCTGCCCAAATCTCTAAATACTTCAGGTATAAACTTTTTACCAAACGGGGATGCTATGTATCAACACGCTGTTGGAGTTTACACAGCCACAAATAAAAAACCAGAAGAAATATATCAAACCGGGTTAAAAGAGGTAAATAGAATTACCAAAGCGATAACCTTGCTGAAAGATAAAACAGGCTTTAGAGGTACTACTGATAGCTTGTTTCGTTTTATGAAAATGGATAAACGATTCTTTCCTTTTAAAGATGATGAACAAATCTTAAACAGTTACAGATCCATATCATCAAGAATACAACCAAATCTTCGAAAATTATTCAATATTGTTCCAAAAGCAGCTTTTGAAGTAAAATCTATAGAAAAATTTAAGGTTGCTACCTCAGCCGCTAATTACCAGCGCGGAAGTGAAGATGGAAGCAGGCCCGGTTATTTTAATGTTCCAATTGTAAATGCAGAAAAGTACAGTATACTAAACCTGGAAAATCTTTTTTTACATGAGGCTATACCCGGACATCATTACCAGTTGTCTTTACAGCAGGAAAATCAATTATTACCTAAATTAAGAAAGTTTGCTACTTATTCGGTATTTTCTGAAGGTTGGGCATTATATGCGGAGTCTTTGGGCAGTGAGTTGGGATTATATACAGATCCATATCAACAAATATCAGCCTTGAGCTCTGAACTTTTCAGGGCGGTACGCTTAGTAGTGGATGTATCATTACATACCGGTAGAATGACAAGGGAAGAAGCAATAAAATATATGGTAGAAACAGCTGGATTGGATACTCAGAGAGCCACTTCTGAAACTGAAAGGTATATGGCTAACCCTGCCCAGGCACTTTCATATAAAACAGGTGAATTAAAAATAAAAGAAATGAAAATGAATTATCAGAAAATGTTGGGCAAAAAGTTTGATACTAAAAGTTTTCATGATGCTATATTACTTGGCGGCTCTATGCCCTTAAATGTTTTTGAAACCTATATGAATGAATGGGTAACAAGAAATAAATAAATGCAGACAGGAGCACGGTTTAGGATGATATTTATAAATAAATAGGTGATGTAATGATGATAAAATTGATTTTATAGCTTTTATAACTATTTCTTGCTCTTATTCATAATTTCATAAATATCCAGCCTTCTGTCGAGCATATTCCGTACCGCCCCGAAATTATGCAGCTCTCTTAATAAATCTACATCTACATCTGCAATGAGGGTGGTTTCTGTATTCGGAGTAGCCTCTGCTTTGATCCCATTTGTTGGAAAAGAGAAGTCCGAAGGGGTAAAAACTGCCGACTGGGCGTATTGAATATCCATGTTATGCACTTTTGGAAGATTTCCAACACTTCCTGCTATGGCCACATAACATTCATTTTCTATGGCCCTTGCCTGGGCGCAATTTCGCACCCGTGTGTATCCGTTTTGAGTATCTGTTAAGAAGGGAACAAAAAGAATTTGCATACCTTGCTCGGCCAGCAGCCTGGGAAGTTCCGGAAATTCAACATCGTAACAAATCACGATTCCAATTTTTCCGCAATCGGTATCAAAAGTAGTGATGGAGTCGCCTCCCACCATTCCCCAGGCACTTCTTTCTGAAGGTGTAATATGAATTTTGCGGTACATCTCATGAGATCCATCTCTACGGCATAGATAGCCTATGTTTTGTAAAGTGCCATTCTCCAGATAGGGCATACTTCCTGTTATAATATTGATATTATAACTAATAGCATATTCTATAAATTTATTCCTTAGCGGGATAGTGAAATTTGCTATTTCACGCATGGCATCTGCTCCGCCTAAATGGTTATAGGCCGTCATTAAAGGAGCGTTAAACAACTCCGGGAACAAGGCAAAATCACTTTGATAATCACTTACTACATCAACAAAAAACTCAATCTGCTCACAAAGCGACTCCAGGTTGGGAAAAGGCCGCATTTGCCATTGCACTAATCCAAGCCTGATTATAGATTTTTTTGAATTTACATGTCTTGCTTCTTCGTTGTAATAGATATTATTCCATTCTAATAAAGATGCATAGTCCAGAGATTGAGTATCACCGGGCAAATATCCTTTTAGAATCTTTTTTACATGGAAATCATTGGCCAGTTGAAAAGATAGGGTGGGGTCGTGTATTTCTTTACTTTTAACTTTTTGCAAATATTCTTTTGTTGAGAGTTTATCTGCATGTTCTTTATATCTGGGTATACGGCCTCCGGCAATAATGGCCCTTAAATTATGCCTTTCACAGATTTCTTTGCGGGAATCGTACAGGCGTCTCCCAATCCTCATACCGCGATATTCAGGATGTACAAAAAAATCTATTCCGTAAAGTACATCTCCGTTCGGATCATGGGTAGAGAAACTATAGTTGCCTGTAATTTGAGAATAAGTGTGTTTGTCGCCAAATTTTTCATAATCAACAATCAGCGATAAAGCACATCCTGCAATAGCGCCATTTACTAATATGCAGATCTGACCTTCAGGAAATATGGTTACTAATTTGGTTATGTGATTTTCGTCCCAGAACGAGGCCTCTTCCCATTCTGAATAGGCATCAATCATTAAGGCTTTAAGCCCCAGGTAGTCTTCTTTATTAAGATTTCTTAATTCAATTTTTAAATCTTCATTCATTACATCCTTCTCCATTTTGCAAAAATAAACAAAATTAAGTCCACCAATTAAGGTGCTTCATGCAACTAAGGAAATTATGTAGATTTAAATATAAAAAAGTTAAATGCCAGCTTTTATTATTCAGCTAAATTATAACCTATTCCAATCCTTTTCAGCTATCCAGGTAACAAGCGCACCTTTTATAGCTTCACCCAGCTTTTTCTGGTTCTTAGGGTCTTCTAAAAACTCTTTACTTACGCCATTATCTCCAACCTCGAGCAGCACACGGTACGGTGCTGTATTTACGTTTTCGTCAAGACTGTAAAAGGCAAGTTTTCCTGTAGCATTACATTTGTAGTCATTTCTGCCGGTAGAGCTATCAAATAATACACCACGATCTTTCAGACCTGTTGCTGCACTAATTGCTTTTACCAGGCGCTCAGCAAGTTTACGATTTTCCATTTCGTATTTATCTCCTTCATGTATAAATCCCCAAACGGCATGACTCTTTGTACCACCATTATTATGAACTGAAATAAATACCTGGGGATCTCTTTTGTTCGCTTTCTTTAGTTCCCATGCATATCCGGACAGCTGACCATTTGTTACGGCCGATGTTTGTTCAATTATGGTATTACTTCCTACATCGGCATGATGAAGGCCTTTTTCCCCCAAGCTCCAAACTTTATATTCTTTCATTCCCGGTTTGGTGTTCATGGCTGCTTCAACAATCCCGTTGCACACGGCTGCTTCGCTGAAGTTAACCCCTGTATTGGTTTGATGTGATGGCTGCCATACAATCACCGGTCGTTTTCTCATGGAGGACGGCGTGGATTTTGACATATAAACCGAAGTAACCGGGCTAACAGGTTTAACAAAGGTGGCTTGGAATGATGTACACAGGTAAAATACAGGTAATAATGTTATAAACGGTTTTTTCATAATCGTGGTTCCGGATAGCAAGATATTAAAATATAACAGTTCATAAAAACTGTTAACAGCAAATAAAACTAAAATTTTCTAAGAAATTTTTAACCGGCAATTTTAACTTAATTATCTCTTTCTATTGAATATGCCATTAACAACTTCTTTGAATTATTAATATGCTGCCTGAGTTCCTGCTCAGCCAATTTTCCATTACCAACTTTAATCGCTTCTAATATTTTTAAATGCTCGGGAAGTGTTTCTTCGGGGGTGCGAACTAATCCCGCCTGTACCACCTTCGAATAAATATTTCCAAAAAAATACAATCTTTTAAGCGTGGCATTCCCGCACAGATCAACGATTAACTGATGAAACCTAGCATCCGCTTTGCGGTATTTATGAATATCTATATCGCCTGATAGAAAAGGATCGAATACCTTTTGTAATTTCTGAATGAAAGCAGGATTTTTTCTCTCTGTTAATAAGTTAACTGCCATTCCCTCCAGGCTTTCACGGCAATCAAAAATTTCAATCATCTCACGCAGGTCCATAAGCTTTACAAACATGCCACGTCGCGGTACGCTTTCAACCAGCATTTCATATTCCAGCATTTGAAGCGCCTTAAGCAACGGCGTACGGCTTACCCCGAGCTGTTTGGCAATCTTTTCCTGTATAATTTTCTGACCGGGCATGAGTTCCCGCGAAAGGATCATGTCTTTTAATTTCAGGTAAACCGGCTGACTTAATTCAGAGTGCTCAATCATTATATTTTTTTGAGTTCAATACAAAAATACTATTTTAGCACGAGATTATTTTGAATACAAAATTCAATTTACCACAGTAAAATATGCGAATCGTAATATTAGATGGCTATACCCTTAATCCGGGAGCTCTCACATGGTCCGGATTAGAGAACTTGGGTGAAGTGGTTTTATATGACAGAACCCCGGCTGATAAGATATTGGAGCGGGCGCAGGGCGCAGAGATTGTGCTGACTAATAAGACACCTCTTAATGAAAATAGTATAGCTCAGCTTCCTGCATTAAAATATATAGGCGTACTTGCTACGGGTTATAATGTGGTAGATATCGAGGCAGCAAAGAAGGCAGGAATTGTGGTCAGCAACGCCCCGGGCTACAGTACCGATTCTGTAGTACAAATGACTTTTGCCCTTCTTCTCGAGCTCACTTTACGTGTACAGCGGCATAGTGATACGGTGATGGAAGGTAAGTGGGCACGATCTGCCGATTTTTGTTACTGGAATTATCCGTTAGTTGAATTAGCAGGTAAAACCATGGGTATTATTGGCTTTGGAAATATTGGTCAGAAAGTAGGGGATGTTGCTGCTGCTTTTGGGATGAATATTATCGGAAACAGCAGAACCCGCACAGATCAATCACAGCGTAAAAATTTTAAATGGGCAGATATTCCTGAGCTTCTTGAAGAATCAGATGTGGTTAGCATCCATTGTCCGCTGTTTCCCGAAACAAAGGGACTCATTAACAGCGAAAATTTAAAACGGATGAAGAGGTCGGCGTACCTTCTGAATACATCCCGGGGAGCTATTGTTGTTGATGAAGATCTGGCTGACGCTTTGAATAACGGATGGATAGCCGGTGCAGGTATGGATGTGCTTTCTGCCGAACCTCCCGAAAAGGATAACCCGCTTTATAATGCCAGAAACTGCCTTATAACTCCGCATATTTCCTGGGCTACAAAAGAAGCAAGGATCCGCCTGATGGATATTGTAGTTAACAACCTTGCTGCTTTTATGGAAGGAAATCCGGTTAACGTAGTTAATAAATAGGGAATAAAGGAATTAAAACAGTGATTAAAAGATTAAAATATAGCTAACCCAGATATGACCGTAGGACTTTTTATACCTTGTTATGTAAATCAGCTTTATCCCGGTGCAGCAATAGCCACGTTACAATTACTGCAAAAGCTTGGGGTTAACGTGGTTTATCCGTCCAAGCAAACGTGCTGCGGTCAGCCTATGGCTAATTCCGGATTTGCGCATCTTACGCAAAACTGCGATGATCTTTTTGTTGATAATTTTGCAGCATTTGATTATGTCGTTGCCCCTTCAGCTAGTTGTGTACTTCATATTAAAGATCACCTGCATTCAGAAAAAAAACCCGTGGCGGCTCAGCTTCTCCGGACGAAGGTGTATGAGCTGGTGGAATTTTTAACTGATGTACTTAAGGTAGAAAGACTTGAGGCCAGATTTCCATACAAAGTGGGAATACACCAGAGCTGTCATGGTTTGCGGGGACTTAACCTGGCAAAGATGAGCGAACTGGTGGGCACGCCGTTCTCCAAGCCTGAGCATTTGCTTAACATGGTGAATGGGTTGGAATTGGTTACGCTGGACCGCCAGGATGAATGCTGTGGATTTGGCGGAACCTTTTGCATTGCAGAAGAAGCAGTATCAGTAAAAATGGGCAAGGACAGGGTTACTGACCATACTAAGAATGGCGCTGATTATATTACATCGGCCGATCTTTCGTGCCTGATGCACCTGGAAGGAATACTGCACAGGGATGAAAGTAAGGTTAAGATCATACACATTGCTGAAATTCTAAACTCCACATTATGAGAGATAACGATACAAGAGATCACGCCACGCTTGCAGAAGAGTTTATTAACAAAGATGCAGAGAAAGTAGACTGGCACGATGGAGCATTATGGTGGATCAGGCAAAAACGGGATATGTCTGCAAACGGTACTCCGCAATGGGAAGAACTACGCGAAGCAGCATCTGCCATTAAAAGCAATGTAATTTCTAATCTTCATGATTACCTGTTGCAGTTTGAAGCCAATGTGACAAAGAATGGTGTGAAGGTATATTGGGCTGCTGATGCAGATGAGCATAATCAAATTGTGTATTCCATTCTGAAAGCTAAGAATATTACCGAGATGGTGAAGAGCAAGTCCATGCTTACCGAAGAATGCGATCTCAACGAATACCTGGCAGAACGCGGGATTGATGTGATTAACTCTGATCTTGGAGAATATATTCAGCAAATTGACAATGAGCCACCCAGCCACATTGTATTGCCCTGTATTCATAAACGGAAGGAAGAGATTGGCGCCCTGTTTCATAAGCACCTGGGCACCGAAGAAGGATTGTCAGATCCCACCGCATTAACACGTGTTGCACGCAAACATTTACGCCATGTGTTTATAACCCGGCGCGCTGCACTCACCGGAGTAAACTTTGCCGTGGCCGAAACCGGTGAATATGTGGTTTGTACCAATGAAGGCAATGCCGATATGGGAGCCCACTTGTCAGAAGTGCAGATCGCCTCCATGGGGCTCGAAAAGATCATTCCTGAAAAGAAACACCTTGGCGTATTCCTGAGATTATTAGCGCGAAGTGCTACCGGACAACCTATAACTATTTATTCCAGTCATTATAAAAAACCTCGTCCCGGGCAGGAAATGCACCTGATCTTGGTTGATAAGGGAAGAAGCCGCTTATTAGGCCGTGCCGATTTTCGTAATTCGTTAAAATGTATTAAATGCGGAGCATGTATGAACACCTGTCCGGTTTATAGAAAAGGCGGGGGATTAAGTTACCATAATACCATTACCGGTCCTATAGGAGCTATTCTGGCACCCAACCTGGATATGAAAAAACATGCAGATCTTCCATTTGCATCCACACTTTGCGGGTCGTGCTCCAATGTATGTCCTGTAAAAATAAACATACACGATCAACTGTATAAGTGGCGCCAGGTAATTGTAAAAGAAGGGTATGCCGCCAATACTAAAGCTCTGAGCATGAGAGCTATGGCGCTCACTTTGTCTTCTCCAGTTATTTATAAAACCGCAGGTAAGGCCGGAAGATGGCTTTTAAATCACGCACCATTTGCAGTAAATAACAAATTTAATCCATGGTATAAGCAGCGGGATATGCCCGGCAGTCCGAAAGAATCATTCGGAGAGTGGTATGCTAAAAATAAGGTTAAATAAGTTTAAAGGAGTAAAGGTGAAAGTTGAAAAGGTTATAAAGGTAGAGGTGAAGGGTTGAAAGGTGAAGGGTTGAAGGTTAATAGGGAGATCAGTGCTGTGGCAAAAGGCCGCAGACCTCTGAAAAAATATAGGTAATTAGTCAAACACATAAATATGAGCAGCAGAGAAACTATACTGGCAGCAGTCTTACAAAATCAACCTGCATTATCTCCCTTGCCGGATATAAGCATCTTTAAAGTGGATTACGAGGATAAGGTTAAAAAGTATATGGATATGTTTACGGCAATAGGCGGCACGGTATACCTGGTTAATGATATACATGCTGTTAAAGCCCTGATCAAACAGGATTTTGATATCACCAAACGCCTCATTAGTACCTTACCTGAATTAAGCGATGTAGCAGAACTATACTCAGATGCAGCTGCACCCCACTCTTTTGATGATGCAGAGCTGGCCGTAATTAAAGCTCATCTGGCTGTAGCTGAAAATGGAGCGGTATGGTTAACTGAACAATCGATGGGTCAGCGTATCATCCCTTATATCTGTCAGCATCTGGCCGTACTGGTAAATGAAGAGCACATCGTTTCCACAATGCATGATGCCTACGCCCAGATTGGCACAGAGGACTACGGTTTTGGAGGGTTCATTGGTGGTCCGTCTAAAACTGCCGATATAGAACAGGCACTTGTATTGGGCGCTCATGGCCCTTTAACAATGACCGTCTTCATAATTAAATCAGTACAAATCAATTAAAAGCTTATGACTAATCATACCATGAATATTCGGGATAAACTGGAAGAAATTTATAATGACATATATACCTCTGAAGCACTTTCGGCCCTTACCGTATTAGCGCCTTTTAATGCAACCATTAAAGAAGTTATGGCTGCACGTATTAAGCAAAGAGCAGAACGTTTTAAAAATAAAACCAGGATCACATTCCTGGATGCAGAAAGTAATATCCCCCGAACCAATATAAAAGTGCAGGACGCACGCGACGGTAAATTTGAAGGTTCAGTTATCCCTGATGATCTTCAACGCCAATGGATCCAGGGCACAGGTCCCGCTGCTAAGCCAAACGCACCTTTAGAGAGCAGTATCCGTAATGCGGCCTATGCTTTGCTTTCCGGTGCTGATGGATGGATGTTTGATGGCGAAGATGCATTGGGACAGACAGGTACGATGTCGCTGGATAATCAGCGTAATCTTAAGCTGGCTATCCGTAAAGATCCTGTGTTTTTAAAAGTGGCGGAACAGGTTTCAAAAGAAATGAACCGCTGGTCAGCAGGTTTTCTTGGTCATGAAATAATCAGCGACTGGAAACAACAGCTTGACTTTACAACTAAGATATTCCGTGCACGCGGCCTGCACCTTGACGACCGTCATATCCGCGATGCAAACGGGGTAGCCATGGCCGCTTCTATTGTTGATTTGACATTATATGTGGTAAATAACTATAAAGAACTGCAAAAAGCAGGATCATCTATTATATTATATCTGCCTAAGGTACAAACCGCTGAGGAGGCCGCCGTGTGGAATGAGATGCTGGTGGCCCTGGAAACCCATCTTGGTCTGCCTGTCGGCACTGTTAAAGTGTATTTACTTGTTGAGCAACTGGAAGCAACGCACCAGTTAATTGAGATCCGCGCCGTTCTTGGGAAGCATTTTGTAGGATATAATACAGGCAGATGGGATTATATAAATAGTGTGGCTGATGCAATGGCATGGGATAAAGAATTTATCAATCCCAATATCGAAGCCATCACCATGACCTACGGCTATATGCGAAACTATGAAGATCGTGTTAGGCGAACGGTAAATACCCCGGATATAAATGGAAATTTTGCCCTGTGGCAGGGAGGGATGGAGCCTAATATCCCTGTAGGCTCAGCAGAAGGTGTAGCAGAAAGCATGAAAAAAGCGGTAGCCGGAGCCCGGCGTGAACAACAGGAAGGTGCAAGCGGAAAATGGGTAGCGCATTGGAAAATGGTAAACATAGTAAGACCTGTATGGGAGAAAGCTGGTGAGCCAAACCAGTTAGGCAGAGATTTTCCACGCCTTACATACACCCAGCAGGATGGTAACGGACTGATATTAATTGAATCGGCGCCGACCACCATTCGCGGTGCGCGCAACCTGCTTAGTGTTGCAGTGCAATATGGCAATGCTTTTGGCCAGGGAATGCAGGCGGCGGCATTAAAAGCAGCAGATTTTTTTGGTAACGAAGATATTTTATATCTGATGGAAGATATGGCTACCGGCGAGATCCGGCTGAGCATTTTGTGGGAATGGCTTCATAAAGGGGCTGTTTTTACCGAAGCCGATCCCGAAACAGGAATAAAACCAGGTGACGTTTTTTCATCAGACCTATATAAAAGATTGATGGATGAAGAATATGAAAAATTGCTGAACGCAGGTAATAAAGATGTATTTGACTCTTCAAAAACCACCACGCTTCCTATCGCCCGGGAAATAGCAAATGTGTACACACTCAGCCAGGTTAAAATTCCATGGTTTGTAGATCTTCTGAATATCAACCTGAATACTAATAACCTGCAGACAGCACAGCAAAGAATTCAGTTATATACACAAACTTTTATTAAAGAGGGCAGGCGTATAACTGAGAACCTGGATTTTAAATATCAATAAATACGAGGAAGGCCAGGTTACCAGTGATGTTTTTCTATCTCATCCGAAATGGTGTGCAAGGTTTCCCTTTCAATTTTCCCTGGATTTTTACAGATGTGCAGGTGACCGTGACGGTCAGGTTCAAAGCTGGCTACAAATTGGTCCTCAAGGTAAACTTCGAACTTACAGGTATGGTCATCGTCGTGCGGGTAATCCCTGATCTCGAAATTAACGGTTAAATTTTCTTTCTTAATGGGTACAATGAACTGATCCATAGCGGTGTTTTTACTTAAAGTATTTAATGCCTGCTTTTGTTCTGCAAAACTATTCACATAAGTTTTTTGTTAAAAGAGACAATCAATCTATAAGAACATGGCAACTAAAGGAGTAAAAACAGACCGCAACAAAGTGAATTCTTCACAGGATTATGAAGTAAAATACCTGGCAGACAAGCTGGGTGTAAGCAGCCAGGCAATTGGTGGTGCTAAAAGAGCTACCGGCTCAAATGAACGGTCTGTAATCGAAAAGTATATTAAGGATAAAAAAAAGTAGCCTCTTTCCATCGTAACGAGTTTTTTAATCCCTGAACGAAGCTGAAAGGCGTCCGTGTGTTTAGATATTTGCTTCTGGCAAAAGTTCAGAGTAGTATTTTTAGAATTAAGGCAGAGGCATATTCTATGGCACTCGAAAAGTACAAACAGAAACGAAGCTTTAACATTACTCCCGAGCCAACCGGCGGAAAAGGGGCGCAAACCGAATTACGATATGTGATCCAGAAGCATGCAGCATCTCACCTGCATTATGATTTTCGCCTGGAGATGGAAGGGGTATTAAAAAGCTGGGCGGTGCCTAAAGGGCCTTCTACCGACCCTGCAATAAAACGCCTCGCTATGATGGTGGAAGATCATCCGTTTGATTACCGCACCTTCGAAGGGATTATACCCGCAGGTCAGTATGGTGGCGGTACGGTGATTGTATGGGATGAAGGAACGTATGAGCCTATCGAAGAAATTAAGGAAAAAAAAGCGCAGGAAACACATTTGCTTAAACAGTTAAAAGAGGGATCCTTAAAAATAAAACTTCACGGTAAAAAGCTTCAGGGCGAGTTTGCGCTGGTTAAGACCCATGGCATGGGTGAAAATGGCTGGCTGCTGATCAAGCATAAAGATGAGCATGCTGCCAAAACAGATATTACCAAAAATGACAAATCGGTGCTCTCTGGTAAAACCCTGGAAGCAATTGCAAAGAGCAGCGATAATATCTGGAACAGTAATAAACCTGGAAAGACAGGCAAAAAGCAATCTGCAAAGGCCCTGAAAGATTCAGTTGCACTTCCGGTAGGTAATGCGTCTGACATTCTTAAAAATGCACCAAAAACTGCATCTCCAGCAGCCTTTAAGCCTATGCTAGCTACGCTGGTAGATAAACCATTTGATGATCCGGACTGGCTGTATGAAATTAAATGGGATGGTTATCGTGCCGTTGCATTAGTTAATAAGGGAAAAGTTGAGCTGATCTCCAGGAATAAAAAATCCTTCGATGCAAAGTTCTACCCCGTTCATCAGGCATTAACAAAATGGAAAATCAACGCGGTGCTGGATGGGGAGCTGGTGGTGTTAAACGACAAAGGCCGTTCTGATTTTGGCTCTTTACAAAACTGGCGAAGCGAAGCTGACGGAGAACTGGTTTTTTATGTGTTCGATATGCTGTGGTATGATGGAAAAAATCTGGTAGATCTTCCGCTCAGGGAACGAAGAACAGTTCTTGAGGAAATGCTTCCCGCAGAGGATATGATCCGTCTGAGCAAGACCTTCGATGCCAGCGGAACGGATTTTTTTGATGCTGCCTCAAAAATGGAACTAGAGGGTATAATTGCAAAGAAGGCAAATAGTACGTACAGCCCGGACCGCCGTTCGAAGGAATGGCTTAAAATTAAGATCAATAAGCGTCAGGAGGTAATTATTGCAGGATTTACCCGGAATGAGGGGTCTGCAAAAACATTTAGCTCATTATTGCTTGGAGTATATGAGCATGGATCGTTACAGTACGCAGGTAAGGTAGGTACTGGCTTTTCTGATAAATTGCAAAAAGAGATGATGGCCATGTTTAAGCCATTAATTGTTGCTGAAAGTCCGTTTAATCACGTCCCTGATTATAATAAGCCCTCGCGTTTTCGTCCGAATCCGCCAAAAGCAAATGCCACCTGGCTAAAGCCGGAGCTGGTGTGTGAGGTAAGCTTTACAGAAGTGACCGGCGATGGTGTATTCCGCCATCCGTCTTTTGAAGGCATGAGGGTGGATAAAAATGCGAAGGATGTAGTACGGGAAATAGCCCTGCATACCGAAGAAGTAGTAGAGGAGGAGCATGAGCTGGTTAAAAAGAAGATTATCAGCCCGTCAAAAGGAAAAGTCCGCAAAACGTTGTTAAACCCGAAAGATGAAACCCAAGTGCGCAAGGTTTGCGGACATGATCTTAAATTTACAAATCTGAGCAAATTATACTGGCCTGAAGATGGTGTTACCAAACGGGACATGTTTAACTACTACTACCAGGTGGCGGAATATATTTTACCCTATCTGAAGGACAGGCCTCAGTCGCTTAACCGTTTTCCCAATGGTATTCATGGAAAAAGCTTTTACCAGAAGAACATAAAAGACAAAGCACCGGATTGGGCAGAAACATTTCCATACGTTACCAGCGATGGTGAGCCTAAGGAATATTTAGTAGGCAATGATGAAGCCAGTTTATTGTGGATGGCATCGCTGGGATGTATAGAAATGAATCCATGGTTTAGCAGGATCCAGTCTCCGGATCATCCTGACTGGTGTATCATAGATCTTGATCCGGATAAAAACACATTCGACCAGGTAATTGAAGCTGCACAAGTAGTTAAAAAAGTGCTTGATGCCATGGATGTGCCTTGTTATTGCAAAACTTCCGGTTCAACCGGTATTCACATTTATATTCCTATGGGCGCTAAGTACACGTATGACCAATCGCAGTTGTTTGCCCGGCTCATCGTAAATATGGTGCATAAGGAATTGCCGGATTACACCAGCCTGGAACGGCATATAAAAAACAGGGATGGTAAAATGTATCTCGACTTTTTACAGAACCGCCCGGGGGCTACCATAGCGGGCCCTTATTCCCTGCGACCAAAACCCGGCGCAACAGTTTCAATGCCCCTGCATTGGGATGAAGTAAAAAAAGGCCTGAAGATGAAAGACTTTACGATATTCAATTCCATACAACGCCTTAAAGAAGTAGGTGATATTTTTAAGCCCGCCCTTGGTAATGGCATTGATCTGGAAAAAGCATTGGCTAAGCTTCAGAGCTTAAAATAATGGCAGTTGTTTTATAATTTCTAAACAAGTTAAATTATTCCGGCTCGCTCTCAAGTCTTTCAACTATACGTTCGCAAATTTCATGCGTAAATAAGGCATCCCGTAAGTTGTACGCGCTGTAATTATTTGTTGTAACGGCCTGTAAAAAATAATTGATCATGGGTTCAAATCCGCGTTTATGAAGAGTTGATTCCCAGTCATTTGATCTGGCTATTCCTGAAATATTTGAATTTTCAATAACCAGTTGGGATACATTAATCGCAACAGCCTTAATGGCAGCACTCATAACCTCCACTTTTTCTTCCGTTACATTACCTCCCCTGTTCATAATTCCGATGGCAACCGCACCGCTTTTAGAAACAAATTGCAGCACAACTTGGTAAAGCTTTCCCTGCTTTTTTATGCCCTGTACAATTAAATTATCAATGGGGTAGGGGAAAAGAAAACAGAGTGTATCCACCACATGGATAAAATCATCAAGAATGAACCTGCGCACTTCATCTGGTAAGGATGTGCGATTTTTTTGCATGATGATCAGCGTAGGCTCTTGTATTTCTTTAAGATATTGGTAGGCTGGAGCAAAACGTCGGTTAAACCCGATCATAAAAAGCAAATTTCTTGCTTCTGCTAGTTCTACCAGTTGTTTGGACAGCTCATAATCCAAAGTTATGGGTTTGTCTGCAAATACATGAATCTTTGCTTCAAGCAGTTTCTTAATAATATCTAAATGAGAATCAGTAGCGGTATGAACAAAAGCTCCGCTAATACCGGCATCAATTAAAGAATCCACATCAGCATGTATGTCACTGATGCGATATGCCGCACTTATTTGTTTTAATCGCTCCTCATTTCTTGAACACAAATGAAATTCAAATCCTGACAGTGCGCATAAAACAGGCAAATAAGCTTTACCAGCAATATTTCCCAGACCAATAATCCCTATTTTTATCATAATCAGGATGCAAAATAGGAAAACTTATTTATATACAAATCAGGAGTATTAGCTACGGTTTAGGTTTGGATATGATTAATCAGCGAACACTAAATTTAACCGTATTTGAAGCCCCGCTCTCATTTTTTAAACGGTCAATAGCAGTTACGGCATACGTGTACGTTTTACCGCGTTGCGCTGTAATGTCTGTAAAAGAGGTTGTGGCATCAAAGTTTATTTTTAGAATATATTTTGGATCCAGCAGATTAACAGCTTCATTATTATTAAATCTATACACCACAAATCCATACGCATTATCCCCATCAAATGCCGGTGCAGGGGCGCGCCAGGTTAACTTTGTTTGACCGTTTTCTGCAACAGCAAGCAAATTGGAAGGAGCATTGGGGGGCACACTATCCAGCCATTTCATGATTGGTACCAGGGCAGGATATTGATAAAAACTTTTGCGAAGCGAGTCTCTGAATCCACCCAGATTGTTGGTTACGGATTTAGAACTAAAGTAAATACTGCCATGCACGTTCGGATTTTTGCGAAGGTAACGTACCTGGTTTGGCAATTGCTGCCGGTCTCTCCATCCTTCAGCGTCCCGTTCAGCCAGAAAAGGTGCCTGTCCGATATACACATGCTTACCATACCCGTTATCCGCCCACCAGTCGTGCAGTTTCTCAAATGCTGCAACTTTATAATTAAAAGGAAAGTACACCTGGGGATTTACATAATCCAGCCATCCCTCTTTAGTCCATTTACGTACATCTGCATACATAGAATGATATAAAGTTACATTGCCGCTGGTTTCTGAACCTTCAGGTGAGTCTGCTTTGTTGCGCCATATTGAATACGGACTTATTCCGAATTTTAAATGCTTTTTGGTAGCATGAATACTGTCAGAAAGGGTTTTTATCAGTACATCTATATTGTTACGCCGCCAGTCATAAATGCTTGAAAATTGTTTGCCATATTGAGCAAAAGCTGCTGAATCAGGTACCGGTGTTTTGCCGCCATACGGATAAAAATAATCATCAAAATGAATGCCTTCTACATCATAATTTGTAGCCACATCCATCACAACCTGTACTATATAATCTCTTACCTGTGGCAAGCCCGGATTAAAGTAAGTTTTACTTCCATAAGTAAAAAACCATTCAGGATGTGTGCGTGTAAGGTGATTTTGACTGGTATTAGTGTCAATGAGATCATTTGTGGCCCGGTATGGGTTAAGCCAGGCATGCAATTCCATTCCTCGTTTATTTGCTTCTTTTATGGCAAAATCTAAAGGATCCCAGCCCGGATTTGGCGCAACGCCTTGTTTTCCTGTTAAAAACTGGCTCCATAATTCCCTTCCTCTGCCATAAAAGGCGTCGGCAGATGGCCTGATTTGCAGATAAATAGCATTAATGCCCGTTTTTTGATGATTATCCAATATATCGATCATCTCCTTTTGCTGCGCAATTGGATTCGTATTCCCTTTTGTGGGCCAATCTATGTGTTGCACAGTAGTAAGCCATATACCGCGTAATTCGCGTTTAGGAGGTTTGTTATTTATTTGTGCCCATGCTTCAATACTAAAAACAAGAGTTAAAAGAAGTATCAGTGATTTTTTCTTTGCCATATCCAACAGATGATTAGTTAATTAGAATACAATACATATTTAGTTCGCATTTGCTTATACTGGCTTAATCCGGGCTCCCAGGTCTTCTATATTGCTTTTTCGCTCATACATGCTGAAGGGGTTTATTATATTATGGTTTTAGGATAGCTTTATAAATGGTATCAAAAATGCGTTGGCGGATATTTATTTCATATAATTTATCAGTTCTTTTTGGATACACACGATTGGACAGGAAAACATAAACGAGATTGTATTTTGGATCAACCCAGATATTGGTACCCGTGAAGCCGGTATGTCCGAATGTTTCGGGAGACGCGTATTTTGAAGGGTATGAACTTGATGGACTAATCTCCCTGCGATCAAAGCCCAAACCGCGTCTGCTTACCAAAGATTGTTTTGAAGTAAAAAGATCAACAGTTTCCGGTGTAAAATATTGCACACCGCCATAAGAGCCTTTATTAAGCAGCATTTGGTACAGGATACCCAGATCTGTAGCGCTTGCAAACAACCCGGCATGCCCTGAAACTCCTCCCAGCATAGCGGCTCCCTCATCATGTACATAACCGTGCACTAAGGTTTTCCGGAAAGTATCATCTACCTCGGTTGGAACTATCTGGTCTTTGGGAAATCGCGTTAAAGGATTATAGCCGGCAGTTTGCATACCTAAAGGCCGGTAAAATTCTTTTTGTACAAACTCCTCAATCGGTATGGATGATTGCTGTTCTACAATCTCTTTCATTACATACAAGCTGAAATCTGTGTAATTATATTTGCCGGCATTTACCACAGGAGAAGTCAGGATAATGGGCCACATAATATCGCGGAAGTAGTTTCTTCTCAAAAAGTAGTTATCGGCCACTTTAACCGGGAAATTATAAGATGAATCGGTGCTATGATTTTCAGGCTTGATTTTGTTATGAAAAGATATTCCGGCTAATCCCGATTGGTGAAGCAAAACATCGCGTACCAGCATATTTTGTTTGTCGGTATTTCTTGCCCGCGGAAGGTAAGCTCCCAGTGTACTATCCAGGCTGAGTTTTTTCTGCTCAAACAAACGCATCGCAGAAACCGTAGTAGCTGATACCTTAGTAATGGAAGCCAGATCATAAATATCGTTTATGGAAGCAGACCGGGTTCCCTCATAAGTATGGGTTCCATAGGCTTTATTAAAAATCACGTTACCATCTTTAATAACAAGAACAACAACACTTGGAGTTGATTTTTCGCGGATGGCTTCTGCAGCAATTACGTCAATGCTGTCCAGGGAGTTTGAACTAAGCCCCGCTTGCTCCGGGGTAATATATTTTAAGCGAACTTTTTCTGTTGTGTATGCCGAGCCTGCACGAAAGGTTGAACTTATATTTTTAGTAAATTGATTTGTTGCAGCAACCCCGCCAAAAATGAGTTGAGCAGCATACTGAGCCCCAATGGATGAGTTCTCAGCACACCAGATCACTGGAACTGAAAAGCCCTCAAGCTTCTGTAATGCTTTTATATTTCCAAACCCTGTAATAATCACTTTCTTATTTCTGATGGTTTCTGATATAAACTTTATTATCTCAGAGTTATTTAACGATCCCTGATTTACTTGTATTACAATCGTATTATAAAATTTAAGGTCTTCACTAAGATCATTAACAGAATGGTTTGGTATAGTATAATCCAACAAGTCAAAGCTTTTGATGGCGGCATATTTTTTTAACAGGCTGTCAAAAGCTAATGAATAATCCGAGCCCAGGTTTACACTTGCTATTTTACTTTCATGCAAATTTTGTAAGGGAATGATCTTTGATCTGTTGTTGAACAGAAAGGTTGAGTTTTCTGCATCTTTATATTCTTTTAACAATGTTTTTATAACATTATTTGAGTTTTGCGAAAATGTGTTGATACTGACTAATAAGAGTGAACAACATACAATAATCGAATAAAAAGTTTTCTTCATTTCGATGAGAATGGAATAAATTACAAAAGCTAAGTTATGTTTTTGAAGCGAGTTGGCAATACTAAATCCGGAAAATATAGGCATTAATTTGCGGGTTATTGCGGGAATAAGTAGTACTCATAACAATTACCTCCAAAATTTCAACGTATTACTGAACGGTATTTATCTCCATTTTCTCTGTTCCTATTGCCGGAACCCATCTGGATTGTGGTTCATAATAGTTCCATAACATTTTAGATAAATTTCTGATCAGCTTCCAGCCTTCATTAGCAGGTTCCCAGCTAGTGTCCTTTTGTTTTTTAGTGATAATGCAGAAAACATAATCGCCGTGAGGAGCATTAACTAATACCACTTCAGAGCGTGATGCATCCACTGCACCTTGTTTAGAGGCGGCCTGTATAAAGGGAGGAATTTGAGAAAGTGCCACATCATCAAAATAGATCCTGATCATGTTACGATACATGCGTTCGCTTGCTGCGGCATTAACTGCGTTTCCTGCATGTATTTTTTCTACAAGTAAGGCCATTTCCCTGGGTGTGGTTTGTCCCCAGCCGTATTTTTGCTGAAATGCCCTGCGGCCCGGTGTACGTGAATTTAGCCTGGTGTATTTAAAACCACTTTGTTCCAGCCAGCTATTTACATTTGTTTCGCCTGCCAGTTTCTGCAGCCACAGGCTCGCGGTATTATCACTTGTTGTTATGCTCAGCATCTGCACCTTGCTTAACCTTATTTTCTCGCCATCTTTAAAAGAACCCAAGATGTCCTCGCCTTCATACAACAGGCTGTCTTTATATGTTAAAAGCATATTATACTGTAATTTCCCCTTTTCTATCTGGTCAAAAACCCCGCACATAATAGGTACCTTAATCATGCTTGCTGTAGGAAATATGGTATCTGCATTTACCGATGCTGTTTTTCCTGTTTTTAAATTTTTGACATAGATACCTACCTCGCCATTAAAACCTGATATAAGTTGATTTAATTTTATCTGTAGTTTTCGATCAGGTTTATTCTGGGCATTTGCGCCGATCACAGAAATTATTAATAATGCGGTAAAAAACAGTCTGTTAAAAACTCTGATTTTCATATTTGGGTTGAATATAATTTTCAAGATAATAAATGCGTCAGTTTTACAGGAAATCCAACAAGGTTAAAACGGTACCTTGTAAATATTGAGGTTGCAAAATACTGGTTTTAATTATATATTTATTCAGATACACTGTATATATTTCTCATGATTCTCATCAAATCTTTTTTACGTTTTTTTATACTGTTGCCGTTTTTCGGGATGACCGTAGTTTTTTTATCGGATAATGCCAGGGCACAAGGTCAGTCTAAGGGAAACGGCAGTTATACAGCAGATTCCGGAAGGATAAGGGACTTGCCTTCTCCATACATCCTGCTCGATAAACCACAGGAGTTCAAAATCTTATCAGATAACTCACTATTGATGACAGCCGGAAAACAAACCGATCTCCATAACTCTGCCAGTGGCAGTTATTCTAAGGGTAATGCGCCGAAATTTTTATTTACACCCCATAATGATTTCGATTTTTCAGCCAGAATAAAACCGGTTTTTGACAACCAATATGATGGGGGAGCCATACTGGTTTACACGGATAGGGATAACTGGGCTAAAATATTATTTCAAAATACAGGAAGTAAATTGATTTTGGGCACCTCGGTAGTTAAAAATAAAGTCACAGATGATAGTTATTTTAATATCCCGAATAATAGGGAGATATATCTGAGAGTAAAAAAGTCGGGAATTGTTTACACGTTCCTTGCTTCTCAGGATGGAAAAGAGTGGAGCGTAGTGAGAAATTTTGTTTACAGTAAGCCAAAAAATATAAAAATTGGCTTCTATTCTCAATCTCCTATGGGTTCTGAGTGCAAAGTAGAATATGCCGATATTAGTTATAAAGGAATAAAGAAGTAATTACAGGCGTATCAATTTTACCTGCCAACTGATCGATTAACACATACTAATCTCATTAATATAAATATGAACATTGCAATCATATCCGGAAGCGCAAGGCCGGACAGGCAATCTCACCAGGTAGCACTCGAAGTACAAAACCGTTTAAATAAACTACATATTACTAACTGGCTCTGGGATGTTAAAGAAAGTAACCTTCCGCTATTGGATTACACATTCGCCACACACCCGGATCCGGAAACCAGGCTTAAGCAATTAAAGGTTAACCTTGACCAGACCGATGGATTTATTATCGTTTGTCCGGAACATAATGGTAGTTATACCGGAGCATTAAAAAACGCCATGGACTATTTTGATAAAGAATACGCCAATAAAATTTTTGGATTTATTACGGTTTCAACGGGCGTGCTCGGAGGAATTAATGCATTAAAAAACTTGCAGCATTATGCATTAAAACTAAACGGAATAGTATGCCCTCAGTTCCTGATCACCCCCCAGGTTCAAAAGTTATTTACAAATCAAAAGCTTACAGACGAGGGCTATGAACAACTCCTGGAACAGTTTTTAAATAGCTACCTTACACTAAGCAAAACAATTTTTAATTAATAATTTAACTAACTAAAAGATGGATTTTCAAAGCATAGAACTAATGAACAATGAGCTTATCCATAGTTTTGAATTAATGGTAGAAGGGAAGCGCTCTTTTATTGATTATCAAAAAAAGAATAACACCGTATCTTTAATTCATACAGAAGTACCCAGGGAATTGCGTGGAAAAGGAATAGCCGAAATATTAGTTGAGAAAACTTTTTATTACCTGGAAGAGCATAAATTAAAAGCCGTCCCTTTGTGTTCTTATATACGAGATTTTATAAAAGATCATCCCGAGTGGAACCGGATTGTGGCCTGATTAAAACCGTTGTTAAAAATATTACTCTTACCAAAAGATTATAGTGTAAAAGGTTTGTTGCGCTAACTAATTGGTTTTAACTTAAGTAACATCCCCTTACCTTCTGTTAGAACATAAATATACCCATCAGGACTTTGCGCTACATGGCGAACCCTGCCCACGTTTTGAAGTAATTTTTCCTCCGCAGCAAAGGCCTTGCCGTTAAGTTTTATACGCGCTACATGCGTTTTAGCCATCGCACCAACTAGTAAACTGTTTTTCCAACCGGTATATCTGTCCGAAGTAACTAAAACCATACCGCACGGGGCAATGGAAGGTACCCAGTAATGAACAGGCTTATTTATGCCTTCCTTTTCTTTAAATTCTGATATGATATCCCCATTATAATTTACCCCATAAGTAGTAAGAGGCCACCCATAATTTGCACCTTTTTCAATAATGTTTAATTCGTCTCCTCCTTTTGCTCCATGCTCATGAGCCCAGATTAGATCGTTCTCTGAATCATATACCATACCCTGGGGATTGCGATGACCATAAGACCAAACAGAGCTTTTTAAGCCTGTCTTTCTTGTAAAAGGATTATCGGCCGGAATACTCCCGTCATCATGTAACCTGTGGATTTTTCCATGATCATTTTCCAGATCCTGTGCATTGGGTTTGGTACCACGTTCACCAGAGCTAAAATATAAATAGCCGCTCTTATCAAAAATAATCCGGCCACCAAAATGCTGACCTGAGTTTAGTATAGGGTTTGTTATGTATATATTCTGCTGCTCTGTTAATGTATTTCCTTTTAGTTTAGCCCTCATAATAGCCGTGCTTCCTCCTCCGGTCCCGGGTTTAGCATATGCAAAATAAATGTATCCGTTCTTCTTATAATTTGGGTGAAGCTGAATATCAAATAAGCCGCTTTGACCCTGTTTATAAACGGCAGGTAAGCCGATTAACTTTTGCCCTGTATATTTATCTTTATTGAATACCAGGATTTCGCCGGCGCGTTCAGTAACCAGTAATCTTCCATCAGGTAACCAAACCATTCCCCATGGATTTTTAAAATCTTTATAAAGCGTATCAGTGGTAAATACTGGAGCTGGGTTACTAAGTATTTCGGATGATGAAGTATTTTTTTCTTCTTTTTTCGTTTGCGATGTGCAATTCAGGGAAATTATTAGAAGTGGGATAAAGTAGACTCTTTTCATTTAAAAGCGTGGTATAGTTATAAAATAGTATGCTACATGTGTTTCTAAAACGTACAAAAACAAGCTTTGTGATAATAGGTCTAAGTTAATTAAGTTTTTATGCAGAGATGGAGATTTGTGTTTTGCTTTTTGCGCTTTTAATTGTTTCTTTACCATCCTGCAACTACATAAAAATAAAACCTGTTAAAGCACTTCATAAATTAAACAGATGCAAAAAATTTACCTGAGCGATTCCGGGCCTAAAGTATCCTCTGCAATATATGGTTTTTATCGTTGGAATGAAGAAGTAAAGAGCCCGGCTTCTACATTAGCGCGTATTATTGATCTTTGTCTTGAACTTGAGATAAACACATTTGACCATGCAGATAGTTATGGATCCTATGAATGCGAAAAGTTATTTGGCAGCATAATAGCAGAAAAAGCTATAAAACGGGAAGACATCGTTTTATTCACTAAATGCGGACTAAGAGAACCTCATCCAAGTCAGCAGGATATACGCATAAAACATTACGACACTTCAGCAAGGCATATCATGGCGAGTGTTGAAAATTCATTGCGTAACCTTAAAACAGATTATATTGACATTTTTCTGTTAGATCATCTTGATCATATTTCAAATATTGAAGAAACTGCAATAACGCTAAGTCAGTTAAAACAAAGTGGAAAGGTTAAGAACATTGGAGTCGCTAATTTTTCAGTTTTTCAGCATCAGCTGCTCGCCTCGTATTTACAGTTTCCTATAGTGACCAATCATATCGAACTGAATTTACTCAATACATCCGCCCTTGATAACGGACAGATAGATTATATTAAACAGAGATATATGCGTCCGTTAGCTTCTGCGCCGCTTGCTGCTGGAAGAATAGCGAATGGAACGGACGAACAGGCAGTAAGGCTGCGGAAAAAATTAGAAGAAGTAGCGGAAAAGTACGAAACAGATATTGAGGCTATTGCAGTGGCCTGGATAAATAAAACCGGTGCATTGCCGCTTATTGGAACAACCAACGAACAGCGGATCAGAAATATAGTCAGTGCATTTGATATAAATCTGGATAATCAGGATTGGTATGAACTGTACACCATATCAACACAGTAGTAAATACAGTACTTATTTTATATGAGATTTATTTAAGCTGGGCTGTAAAGAATGCAGCAGTTTCATTTAAAACCAGTTCCCAGTGACCGGGTTTGGTAAATGAATGATCAGCGCCTGAAACTTCAAACAACTTGTTTGGAACGTTCTTGCTATCAAGTAACTCAGTGAGCTCGGCATACTGAAACTTACTAAAATCAGGGGTACCGGCAATTGCATTAGATTCCGGGCGAATATTTATAGTGGGCTTACCCGCATTGCCTTTCAGCACCCAGTAAGGGCTTACGGCCTGATAAGCGGCTATGTTTTCATTTTTTACAGGGACACCAACACCTCTTTGAAGCATTTCTAAAACAAATGGGCTAACAGTCTGGGCATAAGATTCATCCGGATAGGAAAGATCTGTAACTCCGGCCCAGTTCCCCGCTGCTTTAATGCGGTTATCTGAATTAAGACTGCCATAAGCGTATAATAAGCTTAATGTTGCCCCGGCGCTATGCCCTGTTATAGCCCATTTAGAAGAGCTCATAATCCAGGATGTAGCCTGCTTGTCTGCAAAATCGATAATGCTTCTGATATCAGCTAATTGATGGCTCACCTTAATTGCACTCTCACGTCGTTCTGGGGGAGTTGTGTTTGCTCCTTTAGCATCAACTAATCTGTAGTTAACATTTATTACAGCGAAACCTGCATTTGAAAGCGCCTGACTATGTGCAGAAAAATCACTTTTATCACCTGCGAAAAATCCCCCGCCATGAATAACGAAAATAACACGTGTATTGTAGGTACGTTTAGCAGGAAGGTAAACATCTATTTTTTGAAGAGGATCAGCACCATATGATATATTTGTGAGTGTTCTTGCTTTAAGCTCAGAATCCGGAAGAACAGAATCGTTTTTGGAGCACGAAAATAAACCGGTGGTAATAAGCAGAGAAAATATGAAGTATGCGGCCCTTTTCATTTAAGATTATTTGTTAGATACGTCTTATACGATTCGGCGTAAATTATAGTATAGTTTAGCTAAACTATTGTTTTGAGGTCAGTCGTGTGTACGTGCTTTCAGGTAAATATAAATGCTTGTTCTACTTGGAGTGATAGGTAACCAAATTAGCCTGTTTTGTAAGCCTTTGTTAAGAAAGCAATTGCTGGCGTAAAAGGAACTCTAACTGATCATTAGAAACTCCAAGTTTTTCATTCATATCTTTAATTTCCTGATTTTTTTTGTAAGTCTCAAATGCTCTTTCAACTGTAGATTCAATCTCTTCTTCATTCCATGGCTTGCTCAGATAGTGAAAGATTTTCCCTTTGTTAACAGCATCAACCACCGCATTCATGTCTGCATAACCTGTTAAAAGAATTCTCATTGGATCAATGTATTTCTCAATCACCTTTTCCAAAAATTCCACACCCGTCATTTCAGGCATCCGCTGATCAGTTATTATGATTTCCACGGGTTTTGCTTCCAAAATCTTCATCGCTTCTTCTGCACTAATTGCAGTTATCACATTATATTTTATACGGAAAGTAGCCTTAAATGATAATAAATTATTTTCTTCATCATCTACATAAAGTATATTAATCTTTTTTGCGTCCATAATTCAAATACTTCATAAAAATAATCACTATTATGATGAATTTATTATCTATTTGCATAATTTAAATTTTATTAAAGTTGAATGACTTACAATGACAAAGTTTGCAGCCAAATTAAAAAATAAGCTTTCCCATATAATTACTGCAACGCGGTTACATAATAATTCTTATACCCTTGGCTTTTTTCGAATTATTAATCCGCATGAAAAAGAGTTATTAGAGGAGCTGATAGATGAAAAGCCACACATTAAGGTATATGATACCATCCAGTCTCAACTTAGAGAATTTATCAAATCCGCCAGTCCTGGTGTAACATATACCGAAGAAGAAGTATCCAAGAATGTAGAAAGGCATTTGGGCGGTATAACTCCGCATGAATATGGGGTTTGGGTATACTATCCATGGAACGAGAATTTAGTTCATATCCTGGATGAGCAGGAGTTTGTAGAATTAAGAACAAATCGTAATAAGTACAAAATAACTGACGAGGAAGAAGACAGGCTCTCTCTAAAAAAGATTGGAGTAATTGGGCTATCAGTGGGGCAATCTGTTTCTCTTACACTGGCCATGGAGCGCAGTTTTGGCGAGTTACGTATTGCCGATTATGACGAGCTTGAAATTACCAATTTGAACCGTTTAAGAAGTGGCATACACAATATGGGGATTAAAAAAACGGTGCTTGTAGCCAGAGAAATAGCAGAAATAGACCCGTTTTTAAAAGTAACATGTTTTCATGAAGGTATAACGGATAGCAACATGGAATCTTTTTTATTGGATAATGGAAAACTTGATGTATTAATAGATGAATGCGACAGTGTAGATATTAAAATTAAGTGCAGAATAGCAGCAAAAAATCATCGTATACCTGTTCTGATGGAGGCGAGTGACAGAGGTACGATTGATATAGAAAGATTTGACCTGGAGCCGGATCGGCCTATATTGCATGGCTTTGTAGAACACCTGGATATCTCAAAAGTTAAAGGGTTGAAGACGATGGAAGAGAAACTGCCTTATATCCTTCCAATTGTGGGTATTGAAACGATGTCTACCAGGCTCAAAGCTTCAGCCGTTGAAGTAGGGCAGAGTATATCCACATGGCCTCAACTGGCCAGTGCAGTAACTATGGGAGGCGGTTTAACAGCAGATATTTGCAGGAAAGTGCTACTGGATCAGTTACATCAGTCAGGCAGATATTTTATTGATATTGATGAACTGATAAGCGACCCTCAACCGCCGGATGCGGTATATAATTATGAAACGGATATATTAACAAAGGACAAAATAATAGCGGAAGCAGCATTAATTAAGCCTGTACACGTAAATGATGTGGTAATTGATGAAAACACCATTAAAAAACTTGTAGAGGCTGCTGCCCTGGCACCTTCGGCAGGAAATAATCAACCCTGGAAATGGTACTTTGATGGATTGCAGTTATTTCTATTTCATGAAATAGAAAGGTCTGTTTCTTACGGGGATTTTAAAAATATGGCGTCATACATGGCTCTTGGAACAGCTATTGAAAACTTAACCTTAAAAGCCAGTGAATTGGGTTTAAGGGTAGAAAAGCAATTCTTTCCATCAAAGGAAAAGAGTCTGATGGTTGCCTCTTTTCAATTTAAAAAAGATAAGCATGCTATACCCGATAAGCTTATAGACTATATTAATATCAGATTTACAAACCGGCATGCAGGAAGAGGTGGTAAAATAGATGAGGAAGCCATTGAAAGAATGCATGCATCGGTTTCACAAATTGAAGGTTGTGAATTAAAGTTTATACAAGACCAGAATAGTATAGAGAAACTGGCTGATATAGCCGGAAAATCAGAGAAACTGCGTCTTTTTATACCGCAGGGACATTATGATCTTTTTGAGAAGGAAATAAGATGGACTCGTGAATTAGCTGAGGAAACCAGGGATGGCCTTGACATACGTACACTGGAACTTAGTGTTAAGGATACTGTAGGCTTCAAAGTAATTAGAGATCCTAAAGCAATGCAGTTAGTTGCTGAATGGAATGGCGGAAAAGTTTTGGAAAACATGACGGCCAACCTGGTCCGATCCTCCTCTGCGGTAGGTTTAATAAGTATGCCTGAATTTAATCCGGTAAACTGTCTGATTGCCGGGCAAGCAGCTGAAAGAGTGTGGCTGACGGCTAACAAATACGGGATTTCGTTTCAGCCGGTATTAGCTCCTATTCTTCATTTTGCACGTTTAAAACATGGACATGGTGTTGATATGCCGGAAAATATTCAAAAAGAGTTTAAAAAGCTACATGAGGAGTTTGATCAGGTATTCGGAAAGACATTATCAGGTACAGAATCGTTATTTTTATTTAGATTATGTTTTGCTGAAATGCCAAAAGTGAGATCTTTAAGGTTAAGTTTGAGTGATATATATATATCGAGTACAAAATAATTCGGATGCTGCCAGTTACTTTTAGAGCCTTTAGAGCAAACGATGAACCAGAAACATGTTTTAAATTTATAGCAGGTCACAGAAAAGTATTGGAATCATATGGTATAACTATGATTACATCCAATAATGGTGAATGGGCATCTCACCCAAATACATTTGTTATTCTTGCAGAAGCTGCTGACGACGGACGTGCGCTTGCCGGCGTACGGGTACAGGTAGGAGATACAAACTTTCCGCTGCCACTTATTGATGCGGTAGGAAAAGTTGATGATAAAGTACATAATTTAATAGATACACATAAAAATAATAAGATTGCTGAGATTTGCGGATTATGGAACTCACGGGAGTTAGCGGGGTATGGTTATAGTTTCTTTATATTAAGGGCGTCACTCTCACTAGCGTCACGTATAGGAGTCGATTTTTTATATGCACTTGCTGCTCCGGTAACAGTTAACATGTGCTTGAATATGGGTTTTGTTATTGAGAGAAAGTTGGGAAATAATGGGTTTTTTAATTATCCTAAACTAGATTTGGTAGCTACAATGATGCTGATTGATGATTTGAAAGTATTAAGTACCGCTCAGGAAGCGGATAGGAGCCATATATTCAGGTTAGTGGAAAATCCGGATCAGTTAGGTAAAGATACCGGACCAAAAGGTGATATACTTATAAATTATAAATTGTTGCTGAACAATGTAGCATGCAAATAATAAAATATCCGACCCTTTGTCTTATTGCCATTTTTCTGGTCATAAATGTTTATTCTGCAAGTGGACAACCGGCTGTTGTAAAAGATTCAGACGTTAGATTGAAAATTTCTTCTTTTGAAGATAAGACTACAGCCCTTACTATTAATGAGGTTTTAAAAAAGCCTTTTAAGGCATTGCCAGGCTTAACTCCCAATTATAATTTAACAAAATCTGTCTATTGGTTCAAGATCCATTTAATTAATAATACAGATACTGAACGTCTTTTGCTCAAGATAAATAACGGCACTATCACCAGCGCTTCTTTTTATACTTTCGATAATGATAACATTCGGGTACAAACAGTAGCTAATACTACACCTTTTTCACAAAGAAAAATTAATAGTCAATATCCTTTATTTGATATTCGTGTAACGCAGGATTCTGCCATTACCGGTCTGTTAAGAGTTTCAAGTACTAATGTAATGGATCTGCCTATCTCAGTTAATACTGACCTGGTTATACTTGAGTCGTTAGGGATTGATCAATGGTATTTTGGTATTTATGCAGGTATTATCCTGGTAATGTTTCTGTATAACAGTTTTCTGTGCCTTATAGTAAGGGATAAAAACTACTTGTATTATGTTCTATATATATTGGTTGTAGGTCTTACGCAAGCGTGTTTAAAAGGGTATGCCCCTAAATTTTTATGGCCTGATAATAGGTGGCTCATTACAAATGCTTCTCACATAATTACAGCTCTTTCAGGAGTTTTCTCTATACTGTTCGCATTTAGTTTTCTGCACATAAAAAAATATATCCCCAAGGGGTTTTATTTGCTTTGCGGAACTATCGCAGTGTATTTTGTCAGCATTGGGATGTTCCTTAACGAGCAATACATTGCCGCACAACAGGTATTACAGGCAAATACGGGTCTGGTATCTATAACTATATTGGTATGCGGATTTATAATTTTCAGTAAAGGGTATAAACCTGCCCTGTTCTTTAATATTTCATGGTCATTTTTTCTTAGCGGGGTAATTATATATATACTTAAAGATGCGGGTGTTTTACCGGTTAATAATTTTACAAGTAATGCTATTTTAATTGGCTCAGCTTTAGAGGTAGCTTTACTTTCATTTGCTCTAGCAGATAAAATCAATATTTATAAAAAAGAAAAAGAACAATCTCAGGAAGAAACTGTAAAAGTTTTAAAAGAGAACGAACGCATTGTTCGGGAACAAAACGTATTGCTGGAGGTTAAAGTGAACGAACGTACCCAGGAGTTAAGCGATACTAATACTGAATTAAATGAAACACTTATTGAGCTTAAAAACGCTCAGGGACAGTTAGTAGAAGCAGAAAAAATGGCTTCTTTAGGTCAGTTAACTGCTGGAATAGCGCATGAAATAAATAATCCAATTAACTTCGTTACTTCTAATATAAATCCTCTCAGGCGGGATATTGATGTTTTATTAGATGCGATCGATAAAATAGAGGAAGTGGGTCTGTCTGAAAGTAAACCTGAAGAAAAGCAAAAACAGCTCGAAGAATATAAAGAAGAAATTGATCTGGATTATCTGAAAGTAGAAATAAATCATTTGCTTAAAGGTATAAATGAAGGCGCTTCGCGCACAGCCGAGATTGTAAAAGGGTTGCGGGTCTTTTCACGTCTTGATGAGGATGATCTGAAGCGAGCCGACATTAACCAGGGGTTAGACTCAACATTAACCATTGTAAATAACCTGTTGGACAATAAGATAAAAGTTAAAAAAGACTATGGTGAAATACCTCTGATTGAGTGTTATCCCGGAAAATTAAACCAGGTTTTTTTAAATATTATTTCTAACGCAATTCATGCAATAAAAAAACGCCATGGAAATGTGCCCGGAGGTGAAATAAAGATCAGTACCAGCGGCGACAAAGAAAACGTTTTTATAAAAATTTCAGACAATGGCACCGGGATGGATGAAACCACAAAGAAGAAGGTTTTTGAGCCGTTTTTTACAACAAAAGATGTAGGAGAGGGGACAGGGTTAGGAATGTCTATCGTATATAATACCATTAAAAGGCATGAGGGCGAAATTGATATTCATTCAACTCCCGGAGAAGGCACTGAATTTGTTATAAAACTTCCAGTGTTTCTTACCATATTGCAAAACTAAGTAAAGTGGAAAACTCAGAAAAAATAAAAGTATTATACATAGACGATGAGATGAACAATCTCGTTAGTTTCAAGGCGTCCTTCAGGCTTAAGTATAATATTTTCATCGCCAATAACACCATTGAGGCCTTAGATCATCTGAACAATAATCCTGATATACGAGTAGTTGTCTGTGATCAGCGTATGCCGGGCAAAACCGGGGTAGAGTTTTTTGAAGAAATCAGGGCTACATTTCCCAAGCCTATAAGAATATTGCTAACAGGCTTTACGGATTCTGAGGATATAATTGATGCAATAAATCTGGGCAGTGTTTTCAGATATCTAAGAAAGCCCTGGGCAGATGCAGATGTCTTTTCAGCTATAAATGAAGGAAATAAAGTATACATAATGAATTCACTCATAGAAGTGAAAAATGCCGAATTGCAAAAAGCATATGATGAACTTGATAAATTTGCCTACAGTGTAACACATGATATGCGCGGTCCCCTGGTCACTATTTTAGGTGCCGTGGAAATAGCAGATGATATGAGCGATATGAATGAGCTCAAACAGATGCTGAAGATGATGAAAGAATCAGTCCACGGCCTGAACAACTATATTCAAAATATTCACGATTATTATAATGTTAACCGCGGGCAATTACAGATATCAGAAATCAATTTTGACGATATTGTAAATGAACAATTAGAAACTTTTAAACTAACTGCCAAGGTTAATAATATACGCTTTGTTACACAAATATCACAAAATGAGCCGTTCAGGGGAGATGCCATGTCTATGAAGATCATTTTAAACAATCTTCTTTCAAACGCTTTCAAATATCAAAAAAAGGCCGGCCAAGATAAGATGGTTGAATTACAGATTAAAATTGAGACCGGCGTTGCAACGATCACCGTAAAGGACAATGGCATCGGCATTGCAGGCAATCATATAGGTGATATATTTAATATGTTCTTTAGGGCAACTTCAGAAGATGTAGGGGCAGGTTTCGGCTTATATAATGTTAAAGATGCTCTTTTAAAATTGAATGGTGATATAAATGTAGAATCAATTGTAAACGAGGGTACAACTTTTAAAGTGATTTTACGTAATAAGTAAAATGGCTGCTCAGAAAATGCACTTTTTAGTTATTGATGATTCTAAATTAAATTGTTTTATAGCCGAAAAGGTCATCCGTAATAATAATGATTCGCATGTAGTCCAGGTATTTATGGAGGCTACAGAAGCACTTGAATCTATTAAAACCAAACCAGATGTAACAGAAACTTCCCGTAGCATAATCTTTCTAGATATTCAAATGCCTGTAATGAATGGATTTGAATTTGTAGAGAAGTTTGAAAAGTTGCCTGAAACTATCAGAACTCAATATAACATTTTTATGATCTCGTCATCTGTGAATGAAAACGACCATAACCGTATCCGTAATTATCCTTCAGTAATGGAACTGCTAATTAAGCCACTTACAAAAGAGATGCTTAATTATGTGATTGATTTTAAGAAAAATTGAGCGGATGGTAAGGACATTATGGCATGGTTGGATAAGTAGATTCTGATTTCATAAATTCTTTAAGATCTTTTCTAAATCTTCCGGAGTATCTACTGCATGTGTTTCTCTATCCGTTATTGCCACCTTAATTTGAAATCCGTTCTCTATCCAGCGCAGCTGCTCCAGTGCTTCGGCTATCTCTAAAACAGAAATCGGAAGTTGCGTAATGGTATTCAGGATATCTGTGCGGTAACCATAAATACCAATATGTTTAAAATAAGTTTGATAAGATAGCCATTCAGTTAGAGGCTTACCGCGATAATGCGGGATCACGGTGCGGCTAAAATATATAGCTTCTGAATGTGAGTTAAGTACCACTTTGGGAATATTAGGGTTGATCAGATCATCATCCGAATGGATCTGCTTAACCAGTGTGGCCAGTACAGTATCTTTATCATTAAAACAAGAACACAGTAAATCTATTTGCCCGGGATGGATAAATGGTTCGTCTCCCTGTATATTTACTGCGTAATCATATCCGGGAAGTTTATCTGCCACTTCAGCACAGCGGTCTGTTCCGCTTTGGTGATCAGGTGAAGTAAGTACAGCTTTTCCGCCAAAATCGTTTACATGTGCAAGTATCCGCACATCATCAGTTGCCACAACAACTTCGGTAAGCTTTTGAGCTTGCATGGCCTGTTCATACACCCGGCGGATCATACTCTTTCCAGCAATATCAGCTAGAGGCTTTCCGGGAAAGCGGGTAGAGGCATAACGTGCGGGTATAATACCTAAAATTTTCATCCGATATGTTTAATACCCGCAAAGTTAATAATCCATATCAGTTTTGTTAATCAGGCCATTTTCTGACACTCTTATGTGAAAATAATAACTCATCTGTCATAGTTTTGGATCACACTTTAAGTAAAAGCGATGCAGAATAGAATATTTAGTTATCAATCATTAAACACAGATCTTGCTACTCTGGTTCTCAGATTAATTTTCGGGGGCTTGTTTGTCCGATACGGATATATGAAACTCATGGCTTATGATCAAATGCTTCCTATGTTTGGTGATATTATCGGCATAGGTTCAACCCTATCCTTTAATCTTTTAATATTTGCTGAATTAGTTTGCGGGCTACTTATAACCATTGGGCTGTTAACCCGTCTGGCTGTCATTCCTGTTTTCATTTCAATGGTGGTTGCATTCTTCATCGCCCATGGAAAAGATGCATTTGATGTGAAGGCCCTTGCTTTTGTATTTATGACTTTGTCAATTGTTGTATTTATACTGGGTAGTGGGAAATTATCTGTAGACAGGCTGCTTTTCAAAAAAAAAACGGAGAGGTTTGCCTAAAATAATTTAGTGGCCCAAATAGCATGAATTTTACGTTATTATAGTGCTACCTTTCAGGGCCTGATAAATGTAAGTATGAAAATAGTCGCCTACAGTATAAAGCCTTTTGAAAAAGAATTCCTGGAAAGGGCTAATCAAAAGCCATATGATATTACCTTAATTTCAGATGCGCTAAGTGCTGATACTGTCAACCATGCAGAAGGAAAAACTGCTGTCATTGTATTCACGAATGACGATGCTTCAGCAAGTGTGATCGATAAGTTAGCCGGAATAGGGGTGAAGAATATTATTACGCGCTCTACAGGAACTGATCATATCGATAAAGAGGCAGCATTAAAACATGGTATTAAAGTATTAAATGTTCCATCGTATTCTCCTCAGGCTATAGCCGAACACGCTGTTGCCCTTGCATTTGCATTAAACAGGCATGTGATTAAAGCTGATCAACACAGCCATGTTTTTGATTTCAGGAATGATGAATTAATAGGCTTTAATTTTTCAGGAAAAACCGTAGGATTGATAGGCCTGGGAAGTATAGGTCAGTCTGTTTCCCGCATATTTAATGGCCTGGGGTGTAAAGTAATAGGGCACGATCTGTTTTTTCCTGAAACTATTCGGGATGTACAGCCGGTAACATTAGAGGCGTTATTGGCATCTTCTGATATTATTTCGCTGCATCTCCCACTTACACCAGATACAAAACACCTGATTAATAAACACACGCTTAAACAAATGAAGGACGGTGTTATGATCATTAATACCTCCAGAGGGGCACTGATAAATACAACGGACGTATTGGAGGCTTTGAAAAATGGTAAAGTAGGTTACCTTGGTCTTGATGTTTACGAATTTGAGAAAGGTTTGTTTTTTGAAGATCATGAAGATGACCTAGTTAAAGATCAGCTGCTTCAAAATTTATTGCAGCATGCAAACGTACTCGTTACTCCACATCAGGCGTATTTAACCAAAGAGGCATTACAGGAAATTGCTAATAAAACGATTAAAAACCTGGATTTGTGCAGTGAATAGAGCATTAGTCCCGAGAAAACACCTTCACTTCGCATCTAAAAGCAAGTCGTTCAGCTGATAATGAAGTAAACTATTTAATTGCTTTTAATCCTAAAAGGCCTTGTTAATTAATTATTAAGGATATACAGCGTATGAACATTAGCCTTCAAAAAACCAAAAGTCATCACCTGCTGTTTTAAAGATCCTGGTATTTATCAGATGCAATTATTTATTATGCTGGAGAAAATCGAATAAATCCACCCTGGAAAATATCATAACCGCCGGCTAACAGGGGTCTGACGATTGCTATGTAGTTGATGCAGAAGCGTTTCTGTTTCATAACTTGGTTTTGGCAGCAGAAAATACTGTTCGGGCACGGGAGCTGAATTTGAGATCACCCTGCTTGTATAAATCGCAACCATACAAAACTTACTAAGTTTCTAAAACTTCGTAAGTTGAACTTAAGAGATGACTATTAGCTGTAACTGGGTTGTAAAGTGGCTCATAAAAAAGAGGCTGCCTTTTTTGAGACAGCCTCTTCAGTATTCTTAAATATAGTTTACTCTTTTACAAGCCTGAAATTATAAACCTTTCCTGGTGTTATTAACCGGACATTAAAGAATTGTCCCTGGAAGTTACTTGCATCCACAGGGAAACTATAAGTTTTGTTCTTTTCCGCTTCTCCCTGATAAACTGTACTTAATCTGTTTCCAATTAAATCATAAATTTCCAGTATTACGCGTTTCTCTTTTTCAGCTAAAGTAAAGGTTACTGTAGTTTGAGATGTAAAAGGATTAGGATAAGCGCTAAGCACAGACACCGTGTTTGGCTCCGAATCCACGTTACCAGTTGTAGTAGTAACTGTTTCCCCACTGCATGCACCTAATATGCCACCATTTTTTAAATGTGCAGGTACTGCGTTAGCAGAAATACAAATCTGATTGGATGGGTTAGATTTGCTTCCCGTGGTTTTGCACACCAGTACTTTATCATTTTCGCAACGTGCATCAATAACAGTAATAGTCACAATCTCAGTTGCTGAACAACCAAACTCATTGGTAGCTACTACAGTAAAAGTATAAGTTCCTGCAGCAGTAGGAGTAAAGGTTGTATTAGCGGTATTAGTACTGCTTAAACCAGTTGCCGGACTCCATGAATAAGTTGTGCCATTGCTTGTCGTACTGCTCGATGCTGTAAATATTAAACTTTGAGCACCATAACCCAGGGCAATTGTACTCTCAGGTAATGATGTAAAAGTTGTATCCGTACGTGTAATACTAATTATAGGTTCAGGCAATGTTCCTATTATGGTGACTATTGCGGTAGCAGAATCAATATTACCTGCTTTATCAGTTACAGATAACGTCACTGTATTTTCACCAATATTTGAGCAATCAAATGATGTTTTACTTAAGGTCATTGAAGCAATGCCCCAATTATCAGATGATCCATTATCAATTTCATTTGCAGCGATAGAAACCGAACCATTGGTTAAAGTGCGTGATATGTTTTGAGTAATAACTACAGGCCTAACATTGTCGTTACTCGCAATATTCGTCATACCACTTTCATTATGAAGCCGGTCCAGGGAGGTAACTGCATAATAATAAGTACTGTCGGCAATCAGGCTATTATCAGTATATGTATTCTCGTCCATATTTGTGATAGCAAGAATATTAGTTGCAATCTCAGGATTTATAATTTGATTGGTAGACCTGTAAATAACAAATCTTTTGGCCTTATCTAGCTCATTTACGGTTTCGGCCGGTTTTGTCCAGGATAAGGTAACAGAAGTAGCGGAGTTTTTAGTTAATATTAATGCCGTAGCAGGGGCTGGGGCCACATTATCTTTCCAGGGCATAGCCGGTAACAAAGCAGGCTTATTATAAAGCCTTAATCTTACCGAATCCCGGTATTTTAATGCATTAGCATTAAGGAAGGCGTGTCGGAAGTGTATTTGGCCGTAAATATTGGAATAAGTTCTATTTAACCTGATCTGGTTAGGTAGTTCACTAGGGTTAGTCCAGCCTGTTGTGCCAACTTTATAATCTGCTAATCCGACGTAAATGTGTCTTCCAAATGCATTATTATTCCACCACGGAACTAAAATATTGTAATCGGATCCTGATTGGCCTCTATACCAATAGATCTGTGGAACAAGATAGTCTACCCAACCAGACTGGATCCATTTTCTTGTATCAGCAAAATAGTCTTTATAATGTTGTAATGCACCTGCTGAGGTATTTGATCCGATTGGGGAATTTGCAGCACTCATGTATATACCAGAGGGAGATACACCAAATTTAACCCAAGGTTTAAGGACATTGATACTGTCAGAAACACGCTTGATTAACATATTTATATTGTCCCTGCGCCAATCTGCACGGCCTGCAGTAGTAGCAGGGAAGCCACGTGGATCTGCATTATAAGTAGCATCATCAGCAATAGAGCTGGTTGGAGTTGGATAGAAATAATCATCAAAGTGTATTCCATCCACATCGTATCTCTTTACAATATCAACTATTACGCTGGTAATATGATCTCGAACCTGTGGTAAGCCCGGATTTAATATTCGAACTGTCCCAACTGTAAGCATCCATTCAGGATGGGTTCTTGAAACATGGGTCGCAGAATACTGGGCAGTATTACCGGAATTAGATACCGTAGCCACAGCACGGTAAGGATTGATCCAGGCATGAAATTCCATTCCCCGCTTATGCGTTTCTTCAATGCCAAATTGCATGGGATCATAAAAAGGGCTCGGAGCAGTTCCCTGGTTATTTGTTAGATAATATGACCATGGCTCTAGACTGCTCTGGTACATGGCATCTGATTGGGCACGCACCTGGAAGTAAGCAGCGTTCATTCCTGTAGCTTTATTATGGTTTAAAATTCCAATTAAAGCAGATTGTTGCTGGGCAGGGGTTTGGGTGCGATTTGGCCAATCCAGACTCACGTGCGTTGTGATCCATACACCCCTTAATTCTCTTTTAGGAGGATTTTGTGCTTGTGCATTAAAAATAATAAACAAAACAAAAATAGGCAGTAGAAATTTCTTCATATGATTGCGTTTTTATGCGTAAATATATTTATTAAAAATAACAAAATTCACTTATAAGAAAAGAAATATTGCAAATACCGGCAAACTGTAAGTATTCTAATTTTTAATTAATCAAAACATGCAAGAATCCGAATGGTTTGATTAAATACTGACTTACAGTTTTTTAACTGAATCGCCGGCCTATTTAATTCTAATAAATTAGAATATTTCATTAGTTGAATTATATTTAAGTTTGGAGAATACCGATGTGTTATATACGTTATAATAAGGAAACACAAATAAAACCTATTATAAATGATAAAAAGATATCCATGTTATCTGGCTTATATATTTTTAATGTTACCAATATTTTTTATTTCATGTAAAAAAGAACCCAAATTAGCCCCTTCTGTTGTAGTATCTCCTGCACCCATACCTGTTCCTGTACCAACTGCAACCAGCAGCGAATTGACTAAGGATTCTATTTTTTTATATGCTAAAGAGGTTTATTACTGGAATGATGATCTTCCATCTTATGAAACCTTCAATCCACGTAAATACACCAGTGGTGCTACAGATCTCTCGAACTATAATCAGGTGTTGTTTAATATCTCTCAAATAAAAATAAATCCGCTAACCTCAAAACCATTTGAATTTTTAACTGCGGGCTCATCAAAATATTCTTATATAAAAGATAAAACCACTAAAAATCCCACGGCTTATATTCCTCATCAGCAAAGCTCGGTTGATCTGGAAGGAAATGGTAATGATATGGGGTTAAGTTTCTCTGCAATTGGTACTACATCCTCTTTTGATGTGAGAGTAAAATATTCCAGCCCCGGATCACCAGCCGATAAGGCCGGATTAGAACGCGGGGATCTGGTATCTAAATTTAACAATACTACTGTAGGTACAAATTTTGATACGGAATCAAGTGTTATAGAAAATGCGATAGCCGGAAACACGGTGGTACTTGGAGGAAAAAAGAAAGACGGGACTTTATTTTCTATTACCTTAACAAAATCATTATATAAAAGCAGTCCTATTTATAAAGATACTGTTATAACATCTAGCGGTAAAAAAGTCGGGTATCTGGCGTATGCAAGGTTTTCAAATCATGCTAATTCAGAAGCTGCTCTTAACCAGGTATTTTCCAAATTTGCAGCTGCCAATGTTACCGAACTTGTAATAGACCTGAGATACAATGGCGGGGGTTACGTTTCATTAGCAGAGCATTTAACAAACCTGATTGCTCCTTCGAGCTTAAACGGTAAGCTGATGTTCAAGGAGAAATTTAATGAGTTAATGCAATCCGGTAAGGCAACCATTTTAAAAAACCAGCCATTGCTGGATGGGAACGGCAAAGTAAGATTTTCAGGAAGTAGAATGTTAACTTACCTGGATATAGATTATTCAGAAGCCGAGAATACATTTAAGTTTCAAAAGGAAGGAACTCTTGAAGGTGTTCAGAATGTGATTTTTATTATTACCAGGTCATCTGCCTCTGCAAGTGAGTTGGTGATTAACAATCTTAAACCCCACATGAATGTTAAATTGGTAGGTCAAACCTCATACGGTAAGCCCATTGGGTTTTTTCCAATAACTGTTGAGAACCGTTATGATGTTTATTATTCTATGTTTACCAGTATTAACTCTAACGGACAAACGGATTATTTTGCCGGCTTTACACCGGATGCCCTTACCAAGGATGATGTAACACAAGGTTTTGGAGATCCAAAGGAACTTTCTTTTGCTGCAGCTTTAGCATATCTAACTAAAGGAAGCTTTACAGCCACCACTGCAAGTGTTGCTAAGGTCAGTGTCAAAGGAGCAAGTGTCAGTTCATCATCAGTACAGGTGAGAGATATAGCCGAAGATAATTCATTTAAGGGAATGGTAGAAACCAGGTTTAAGTTAAGGAAATAATACTATTGGGAACACCGGAATACCCTTGATCTTATTGAATTTGTTGCAATTGTTAAAAATTGTTAATCTTTTAGTACCCTACAGGTAAATTTCTAAATTCGTTTCAAATCATTCTGATATGAAACAGTATTTTAAACTTAATAATCTTTTTGGGTGGTTATGTTTTGTTGCGGCTTTTTGCATTTATTCATTAACTATGCAGCCTACAGTAAGCTACTGGGATTGCGGGGAATTTATAGCATCGGCGTTTGGATTGCAGGTTGTGCATCAGCCAGGAGCACCCCTTTTTATTATGTTGGGGAAACTATTTTCTTTAGCTGCATCTAATTCTGAACAGATAGCGTTTTGGGTTAATTTGAGTTCAGCTACGGCAAGTGCAGCTACTATCCTGTTTCTTTTTTGGACCATCACCGCGTTGGCTTTGAAACTTGTGAAGCTAAAGGATAAAGAGTTAGACAAAATACAAATTGCTACTATCTTAAGTGCCGGAGTGGTTGGTTCTATGGCATTTGCATTTTCAGATACATTCTGGTTTTCAGCGGTCGAGGCCGAGGTTTATGCACTTTCTGCGTTGTGTACTGCCGTAGTTTTTTGGGCAGTTTTAAAGTGGGAGGCCCGGGCAGAAGAGCCTTCAGCTAATCGTTACCTGGTTTTAATTGCCTACATAATGGGTTTATCTATCGGTATCCATCTCCTAAATTTACTTGTCATACCTGCCATAGTACTGGTTTACTATTTCCGTAAAACACCTGATTACACTACCCATGGGATAATTAAAGCGATATTAACCGGATGTGTTTTTGTTGGCTTTATTCAATTTGGAGTCATTCAATATTTAATATTATTCGCAGCCAAATTCGATTTGTTTTTTGTAAACATTATCGGAATGGGTTTTGGGAGCGGTTCTGTGTTTTTCGCTTTAATTATAACAACTGCTTTAAGTTGGGGTGTTTTCTACTCTATTAAATCTAAAAAAGTTAACCTTAACCTGGCGCTGGTGTGTATCACATTTATTTTACTTGGCTATACATCGTATGCCATGATTGTAATCAGGGCCAATGCGAAAACTGCTATCAACGTTAGTAATCCCGACAATGCAAATTCGCTGCATGGTTATCTTGTAAGAGAACAGTACGAAGAGCAACCACTGTTTTATGGCCAGTATTTTGATTCCAAATATGAAGGTGCTACCGAAACCGGAAAGAGATATCGTAAAGGAATAGATAAATATGAAGTGGCAGGTGTTAAAATGAAGCGGAAATTCGATCGCAATATCATCTTTCCACGGATTTACAGCGACGAAGCAAAGCATGTGTCATTTTATCGCCAATGGTTAAACATTCCCGAAACAGAACAGGCCAGCTTTTCAAAAAGCCTGCAATTCTTTACTTCTTACCAGCTCGGGTTTATGTACTTTCGCTATTTTCTCTGGAATTTTGCCGGCAGGCAGGATGATTACCAGGGCATAGGAGATAACAGAAACGGAAATTGGTTAACAGGAATAAAAGCTGTGGATGAGCTGCACTTAGGAAATCAAAACGAGTTACCGGTTTCAATTATAAATAATGCAGGTCACAATTATTTCTATGCTTTGCCATTAATTTTAGGCCTTATCGGAATCAGTTACCAATATCGTAAAAACCGAAAAGATGCTTTAGTTATATTATTGTTATTTTTCTGTACCGGGATTGCCATTGTAATATATTTAAACCAGAGTCCTATGCAGGTGCGCGAGCGTGATTACGCCTATGTGGGTTCTTTTTATGCATTTGCAATAAGTATAGGGCTGGGAGTTTTAGCTGTTCGTGAACTTTTGACCAGGATTTCCCGACCCGTAATCAGCACTGCTTTAGCAGCTGTTGTATGCTTTGCGGCGGTTCCATTTATAATGGGATCCGAAGGATGGGATGATCATGATCGCTCTACTAATTATACCGCAAGGCAGATGGCGATTAATTATTTACAATCCTGTGCACCAAATGCAATTTTATTTACCCAAGCCGATAATGATACCTATCCGCTTTGGTACGTACAACAGGTTGAGGGTGTTCGTAAAGATATCAGGCTGGTAAATACTGAGTTGCTTAATAAAGATTCGTATATCAATCAAATGAAAAAGCAACTATTCGCATCCAAACCTTTGCCCATTACCATGGACGGATCAAAATATGTGGAAGGTGTACGTGATGTGCTCCCGTATGCGGAGTATGGTTTGGCAGATTCTATAGAATTAATGGAGATTTTTGAAGTACTGACTTCTGATAATCAGGCAGATAAAGTAGAAATGCAGGACGGATCATGGGAGAATTTTCTGCCCACAAAAAAGTTTAAAATGAGTGTTGATCCTGAACAGGTTATACGTTCAGGAACACTTAACCCTAAGAGTAAAATTAACATAGTTTCTAAAATGGAGTGGGTTTATCCTAAAAACTATGTATCAAAGAGCGACCTGGCTATACTTGATCTCCTGGCGCATAATAACTGGAAAAGGCCTGTTTATTTCAGCTCAACGTTAAGCAGCGACAGCTATTATGGATTAGATAAATACCTGCATCTGGAGGGCCTTGCTTTTCGCCTATTACCTTTAGATCATTCCCTTTCTGATGAGCGTGACAAGTTTGATGTTACACACACCGATGTGATGTTTAATAACCTGATGAATAAATTTGAGTTAAGTTCTTTTCGAAAGGCCACACATCTCGACCCTGAATCTCAACGGGTAGCTAATTTAACCTGGAATGCATTTAACACCTTAACTACAAACTTGTTACATGAAAATAAGATTGCAAATGCAAATAAACTAATGGATAAGGCCTTAAGTGAACTTCCATCACGAAATTACAGCGTAGCAGATACTGCTACCAGGTACCGTACTGCGGGAAATTTGTATTCATTGAATGAAATGGTTAAAGCCAACAAACAGGTTAAATCTGCTACGGATTTTTTAGGAAGTGAGTTAAATTATTATGCCAGTTTGAATGAAGCGGATCAAAAGCTGGCCCGGAATGATATTGGTAACGTGTTGTCCTTACTGGATGCTTTTAAAAAGCTGGCTGTAGAAAATCAGCAAATGGATCTATCAAAAAATATATTGCATATATTTAATTCAGCGAGGGGGAAATTAGTATTTTCTTTGGAGGGGTAGTTTAAGAAAAATAAGTTTGTTAATGAATATTAACTGAGATAAGCTACTATAACAAATGAAGCAATATTTTTTATTAATCATCTGTCTGTGGCAGGTTGTAGCTTACGGTCAGATTAAAAAAAAAGAAAACCCTATAGTATTCGCAGAATCTTTTTTGGGCGTTTCAGCAGGAAGGGCAGGAGGGCTCTCATATGGAACAGAATTAAACTATCAAATAAAGAAGAGCTTTTTTACCGTACGCCAGGTGTATAGTCATAGACTAACTTTAAAACCTGTAATGTTAACTCCTATAACCCCATTTGTTATTATTAATGGAATATATAATTCAGAAGAATATTCGGCCTTATATGGATTAAGGTTTATTAATATCAGACAATCATTAAATATATCATTCGGGGTTTCTCGTAATTCTTATAGAGAGATTTATAATTTTGAGAATAATCAACAAACTGAAAAAGTCACAACGTATACAGGCGTTCCATACGAAGTAAACATTAAATGGTTTAAAGAAGAAAAAAGGATATTTAAAATATATGGAATAATACCTGTAGGTAAACCAACCGCTTTTGGTAGCGGTGTAGGTGTTAAGTTATTTGGTAATATTTCAAAAAACAGTTATGTCGGAATCGGTTTAGCTTGTGGGTATGGCTTCCACAAGAAGTATTAGTATACGAAGTTTACTATGTAATTTATAAGTGATTTGCTTAATCGATCATAGGATGATGTATTGGCTTTAAAGGGTCAGTCAAAAGAGACTTACGAAGTTTTTAAAAACTTCGTAAGTCTGTGCTGTTCAAAGCGCATTCAGGCAGTTTTCTCAATTGCCTGGGGCGTAGGCATTACTAACCTGGGTACTTTTATATCTCTACTTCCCGCATATCTACCGCTACAACCCGGGAAATTCCCTGTTCTATCATGGTTACACCATAAATTATGTCTGTACTTGCTATGGTTCGTTTGTTATGCGAAACAATAATAAACTGCGAATCTGACGAGAACTTTCGGATAATGTTGTTGAATTTATCGATGTTGGTGTCATCCAGCGGGGCGTCCACTTCATCAAAAATACAGAAGGGGGCAGGTTTAAGTAAATAAAGAGAAAACAACAGGGCCGTTGCAGTAAGTGTTTTCTCACCTCCTGATAGCTGGTTTATTGATAACGGACGTTTGCCTTTTGGCCGGGCTATTATGTCAATATCCGATTCGAGAGGATTTGCAGAATCTGTAAGAATCAGGTCACAACTATCCTCTTCATTAAACAACGACCTGAATACATGGATAAAATTCTCTCTTACGTGGTTAAATGCATCCATAAATTTTAACCGGGCGGTAGCGTCTATTTCTTTTATCGTTACCAGAAGGGAAGTTTTTGCATCCGAAAGATCTTTTTTCTGATCGGTAATAAACCTATATCGTTCATCCATTTCGTTATAAGCTTCCATTGCAAGGGGATTAACCGAACCGAAATCATCCAACTGGCGTTTCATTCGTCCGGTAGCTGCTATCAACTCTTCTTCGCTATTATCATTTGATAATTCATTGTCCAGCAGATCTTCAATATCAATAGAAAATTCTACTGAAAGCCTTTCTTTTAATGCATTAAGCTCAAACTTAAGCGTATTTTTCTGATCTTTTATTTCATTGGAGATTAGGTCGCCCTGTTCTTTTTGCCGTCTAAGGGATGATATTTTTTCTTCAGAGGTCGATATCAAGCCGCGTGAAGCGTAATAGTCTTGTTCAGCCTCCTGTACTCCTTTTTCCAATCCTTCTTTTTGTATATACATAGCAATTAATGCTTCGTCCGAATGGTCAGCATGCTGCATTGTATCTTTAATATCAAGTTGGGTTTTATTTAGTCCATTTGAGCTGGCTTCAATTCTGCTGTGCAGATTTCCCTCCTGACTGCTGCGATATTCCAGATCTTTTTCAATTCCCGACACCTTATTTTGTTGCTGGTGAAAGCTAATATTGGTCTGGTTATAAATCGTTACTTTTTCGTTCAGCAGTTCAGACAGTAGATTGTAAGCTTCCTGTTTTTCTATTAATTTGTGCGCTGCTTGTGATTGCTGTCTTTTTAGTACCGAAATTTCAGGTTCGGCAGCAGCCAGTTCAACAACAATGGACTGCATTTTATTCTCAATATCTGATTTTCGGGTTTCACTGCTTTCTATAAATGCCAGGTATTGTTCAGATTTAGTTTTAACTGCAGTAAGTTCGTTATTTAATAGATTAATATCGTGTAAAAGGGTTTTAAGTTCGGATTTTTTAGATGAGTGTTGATAAGCTGTTAGTCGCCCGCTTTCAACTTGTATTGATGTTTTTAATTGAGTTGTCTGGGTTTCCAGGTTTCGTATCTCTTTTGCGAGGTTTTCCAGATTTTTAGCGCGGCCTATGCGTTTACCTTCAAAAAGCCCGATGGACCCACCCGACATTCCAGTTCTTGATTTGCTAAATTTCCCTGATTTGCTAAGGATAATAACTTGTTCTGTTGGTAGTTCAGTAGCAAGCTCTTCTGCCTCTCCGGATTGAAGTATATAAACATTGTACAGCAAAAGCTCGCAAAGAGGACGGTATCGAGCATCAACATCAATAATATCCAATGCAGGTATAAGTTTTATGCTGTTAGATCTGATTGCCGGACGTTCAGGCAAACTGTTAAGTGCTTCAAGAATAAAAAAATGAGCTCGTCCTTTAGATGAGTCGCTTAACAGTCTTATTGCTTGTACAGCATCAGTTTGGGTGTCAACAACGTAATGATTCATTACCGGCTCCAAATAATTTTCTATAGCTATACGAAACTCCTCCCTGCAAAATAACACGTCGGATAAAAGAGGGGCAGATTTTGCCCAGGTTGTATTTTTCTTAAGGAAACGGATGGATTCCGGGAAGCCTTCCAGATTATCAATCAGTGATTTTGTCAGGTTAAATTCATTTTGTTTAGCATCAAAACTGCGGCCAGTGCTATTAAGTTCTTCTTTTTGCCCACTTATTAATTTATCGGTTAAAGTGATTTGTAGCTGTATTTCTTTTTCCTCATTCTCAGCAAGTAACAAACCTTCCTGCTTTATTTTCAACTCATTTTCATGAGTTTTCAGAAGCTTATTAAACTCGTTAAGCTCATGCTGTTTTACTTCAGTATCGGTACTGCTTCGGTTGCTTTCCTGATGAAGGGCATCTTTTTGTATGGTTAATATAGCAATGTCCTTTTCAAGCTTATAAACATGGTTTTGCAAATCGCTGTTTGCTTTATTTAAAGCATCAAGCTGCCCACGGAAATGAAGTTGTTGTGACCTCAGGATATTTGTTTCATCTGTTTGACTTGCAAGGACATTTTTTAATTCATTCAGTTTGTTATTCTCCTGCAAAAGATCATCGTTCAGGCGTTTAATATTATATAAAACATGGTTTAGCTGGGCTTTATCCTTTTCAAACTCATCGGTTAACCGTTTTTCCTTTTCCTGCAGATGCCTTAACTGCTCATTTTTAACTTTTTTTTCACTTTCATAATCACGTATGGATGATATAAATTCATTGCTGGTTTTTTGTTGTAAAGAGAGATTTTTTTCTTTGGTTATATTTTCCAGTTTATATTGCTGCAGCTGAGCTTCCAGCATATTAATACTGGTTATAATAGCAGTATGTTCAATTTCTTTCTCCAGGGTCCGGGCTTCTAATATTTTAAGCGATTCTCTGAAACCGGCAATACGGAAAGATGACAGTTTGATATTTGCCAGTTTATATTGCTCCTTCAGTTTATAATAACGCTCTGCTTTTTTAGCCTGCATTTCAAGGGTCTTCAGGTTTTTTTCAATCTCAAATAAAAGATCATCAACCCGGCTCAGATCTGTTTCAGTATCCTTTAACTTATTAAAGGTTTGTTTTTTACGAAGTTTATATTTGGATATGCCAGATGCTTCCTCGAACAAGGAACGACGGGAATTTTCCTTATTGGAAATGATCTCATCTATCATTTTTAATTCAATAATAGAGTAGGAGTCAGCGCCTATACCCGTATCCAAGAACAGATCAGTAATGTCCTTTAGCCGGCATTGTACATCATTAAGCCTGTATTCGCTTTCGCCAGTTCGATAAAGTTTTCGGGTTATAGTAACATGCGAAAAATCTGTTGGGAGGATATTTTTAGTGTTGTTAAATGTTAATGAAACTTCTGCCAGATTTGATGGCTTCCGGCTTTTGGTTCCATTAAAAATGATGTTTTCCATTTTTTCCGACCGGAGCATACGTGTGCTCTGTTCGCCTAATACCCAACGGATGGCATCAACCACATTTGATTTTCCGCATCCATTGGGCCCCACTATTGAAGTTACACCTTCATTAAAATTAATAATAATCTTGTCGCCGAAGCTTTTAAAGCCTTTAATTTCAAGCTGTGTAAGTTGCATTCTCTCTGCGCTTTCCTGCCGTTATCCTAAAAAATATCATCCAATTTAAGCACATAAAATTTATAATGACAAGTTTTTTGTTATCAAGTAACTAACATTGTACTAACTTAGAATTATGGGAGAATATTTTCCGTTCATATTAGCTGCAGCAGCACTGATTTATCGGGTTTATAATAATTTCGTGAAAGAGCAGGAAAAAGCCCGCAAAAGAAACCCTGCGGAAAGGCCTGATTATCAAGCTGAAAGTGAAGAAAATCCGATGGATTTTCAATCACCAGCTAAGCCTGTTTATGTACCCCAGACCGAGCTGATTGAAGAAACATATAATCCGGAAAAGCCCTATGAGCCTATATATAAACATATTCGTCATGAGGCACCTGTTAGGGAGAAGTATGAACAAGTGAAATATGAACGTATAAAACCCGAAACCATAGCTGTTCGCAAATACAAAGAAGAGGTTCCCAATGAGGTAGCTTTAAGCCGGGTTATTCACGCCCCTCATAAACATGGTTCAACCGATGAAAATGAGCAAGCAAATGAACGTTCTGCCTATGCTGATTTTGATATTCATGATGCAGTAATCAAATCTGCTATTTTAAACCGTCCTGAATATTAATAACTGCAAACTAACCAGATCTTCATTTCTGCACCAGAATACTTTATTATTATAATTCTGTTAATTTAAAAGTTTCCTTTATCCTGATACCTTTTTCTGTTTGTTGCAATGTGCAGCATTCATTAACGGGATCATGCTCTAAATACAAAATATACTCATTATCCAGGGCTTCCTGCAGGAAAGCTTTTTTCTCCTTAAGGGTTTGCATAGGAAACATATCATATCCCATTACATATGGGATAGGAATATGGCCAACAGATGGTACCAAATCAGCCATAAAAACCACGGTTTTATTCTTATACATTATTTGCGGAAGCATCATGGCATCGGTATGACCATACGCAAACTGGATTTTAATATCATCAGTAAAACTGATCCCGTTTATATTTTCTATAAATTTTAGCTGACCGCTTTCACTTATTGGTAAAATATTTTCCTTTAAGAAAGAAGCTTTTTCGCGTTCATTAGGGTTTACAGCCCAGTTCCAATGTTTTTCATTACTCCAGTAAATCGCATTCTTAAAAGCAGGTAATAACTTATCATTGGATCTTACGATAGATCCTCCGCAATGATCAAAATGTAAATGAGTTAGAAAAACATCGGTAATATCATCTCTTGAAAATCCTTTTGCTGCAAGTGATTTCTCCAGCGAATCATCCCCATGCAAATAGTAGTGACTAAAAAACTTTTCATCCTGTTTGTTGCCCAGGCCGTTATCTATGAGTATCAGCCGGTTGCCATCTTCTATCAGCAAACACCGCATTGCCCATGTACACATGTTATTCGCATCCGCAGGATTCAACTTCTGCCAGATAGTTTTGGGTACAACTCCAAACATGGCCCCCCCGTCCAGTTTAAACAATCCTGTATCTATGGTATAAAGGTTCATAGGTGTGAAGGTTTAAGATAGTTGAATTACGATTTAATGCAGGAACACTCAGATTTCACATTCCGGACCTCTTACTACAAATGTATAACCTCACCATATGCATCAGCAGCGGCTTCCATTATCGCTTCGCTCATAGTGGGATGGGGGTGGACTGATTTTACAATATCCATACCGGTGGTCTCCAGTTTACGTGCAACAACTACTTCTGCAATCATCTCGGTAACGTTTGCACCAATCATATGAGCTCCAAGAAACTCACCATATTTTGCGTCAAAGATCACTTTAACAAAACCATCTTTTGCACCTGCCGCGCTCGCTTTACCCGAGGCGGAAAAGGGGAACTTGCCCACCTTTATCTCGTAACCTGCTTCTTTGGCCCCTTTCTCAGTATACCCGACCGAAGCAATTTCCGGCGAGCAGTAGGTACAGCCGGGGATGTTATTATAATTTAACGGTTCAGGATGATGACCGGCAATCTTTTCAACACAGATAATTCCTTCTGCTGAGGCCACATGCGCAAGTGCCTGTCCTTTAACAATATCTCCTATAGCATAAACTCCTTCGATATTGGTTTTATAATAATCATCCACTATTATGCGTCCTTTATCAGTTTTTATCCCAACTTCCTCAAGTCCGATGTTTTCGATATTGGGAGTAACACCCACTGCTGAAAGTACTACATCACACTCCATGGTTTCAGTTCCGGCTGCTGTTTTAACCTGTACCTTACAACCATTACCTGAAGTATCCACAGATTCAACTGACGAGCCTGTTAGCACCGTAATTCCTGCCTTTTTGAAACTGCGTAAAAGTTGCTTCGAAATATCTTCATCTTCTACCGGAACAATATTATCCAGGTATTCTACAATAGTAACTTTAGTGCCCAGCGTACTATAAAAATAAGCAAACTCTACCCCGATAGCCCCCGAGCCCATCACCACCATAGACTTAGGTTGCTGCGGTAAAACCATAGCCTGGCGGTAACCTATAATTTTTTTTCCATCCTGCTTAATTCCGGGCAACTCCCGTGAGCGACCACCTGTGGCTATAATAGTATGTTTTGCTGTATATTCCTTACTTGTTCCGTCTGCCCCCTTTACTTCTACTTTTCCGCCTTTTTTTATAATGCCGCTTCCCATGATCACATCGATCTTATTTTTTTTCATCAGGAATTGTACTCCTTTGCTCATACCATCAGCGACACCCCGACTACGTTTAATTACGCTTTCGAAATCAATTTCCGATCCCTGTACTTTTATGCCATACTCGGCAGCGTGGGTAATATATTCAAAAACCTGGGCACTTTTCAATAAAGCCTTGGTAGGGATGCACCCCCAGTTAAGGCAAATTCCTCCTAAAAGCTCGCGCTCTATTATAGCCGTTTTTAAACCAAGTTGTGAAGCCCTGATTGCTGCAACATAACCTCCGGGACCACTTCCTATAACTATCAGATCGTAATTCATATTAATATAAGTTAACTTAAACAGGCTTTACAGACCTGGAATACAGGTGCAATATTAAATAAAAAATTATTCTGAGCAGTACCAATATTAGATGGCACTGTGCAAATAAATGGATGCGAGTGTTTTTAACAAAAGTTGTTAACAAATAGTGGGAATGAAAAGTTAAGTTCATATTAACTTAACAATCAATCAACAAATTATTAAGTTGTACTCTTTATCTTTGCTGGAAAATAATCCTCACCGTCCCTTTATTAAACATATTGAATTAGGCTATTGACTAATAATCATTTTGTACGTAAAAGGTGGTTTGGTTATCATCCGTCCCATCAGGTTCTCGAATATCCCTTCTTTCATTTTATGTCTGTTAAAACGGTATGTATACTCATCAATGTAGGCCTGT
>DATLXK010000037.1:0-3538 GCA_035575925.1 Sphingobacteriaceae bacterium | reverse complement strand
GTATCTTCCGGTAAGAATAGAGGCTCTAGAAGGAGTGCAGGATGGTGTTGCGCAATACGAATTATTAAATACAATTCCCTTTTTTGAAAGCTTATCGATGTTGGGGGTTTTTACACTATTATCTCCTAAAAAGCTTGCATGCGGAGATGACCAGTCATCGGCAATTACAAAAAGAATGTTAACCGGTGCTTCTTTTGTTTGTGAAAAGCCCTTATAGAAAATTAACAGTAAAATAAATATAGAAAAAGCAGTCTTCATTTACAATGCAGGAACTTAATCAACTAAAAAAACAGACTCATATGGCGGAAGCTTTCCATTTTCCAAATAATTCTGTCTGGCTGCCCATAGCCTTCGTTGAAGTCTAAGCCAGAATTGGAATTCGTAATCAAATTTTCCCATAGCAATTCCCAAACGATATGGTTCATACTCCGTTAAATAGGCCTTTCTGAACATTTCTTTAATCTCCATAACGTCACTCATCATATAAAAAGCTTTTGAATGATAATCTGCCACAAATTCACCCATTAACCTGATAAAGTCTCTGTCATTATCCGCATTTCTTGGCTTTCCATCTTTAAATTCATCATAAAAATCTTTCATTTCCCCGGCATACATATATTTCAGTGCAACAAAATCTAATTCTTTAGCACCAACCAGCATGGTATAGAGTGTAGCAGTATCCTGTCCGAACTTTAGGGCTTCCCGAATGTGAGTTTGCGCCTGTTGAGAAGCTAATCGTCCGTTACGCAGGTTTTCAACATTATCTTTAATTGTTTTTTGTGCCTTAGGTGTAAATGGGCTTGCCCAAAAGGGAGCATTTGTTCTGCCAAGAGCGCCCCGAATTAATACTGCGGCCTTTAGCATTTCTTCGTGCGCCATTGCCACTTTCACGGCCTGTGCAGGTGAATATTGGGCATTGGCATAGTTCTTAAAGAAGTTGGGCCTATCCATTGGCATCGGTTGCCACGCCGCTATTGATCCGTAAGCAAAATCCGGCAGACCTAAACGGGTTAGGGTTTGAGGGTCATCTGTCCACGCAGAGTTAATATAGCCTTTGGCATTATACTTTCTGCCGGCTTTAAGAAGTACGTCTATGTTGTCAAATGAAATGTCAAAAGAAGGGGTAAGATCTTTCCAGTTAATAAGAGCTGACTGAACAAACATGTCCACACCGATTTTTTGAAAAGGACTTAACAGTTTATCATATTCTGCTTCCTGCTTGGGGAAATAATGCCATGGTACAGCTATCATTTTTTTCGATACTTCAGGAATTATGGTATGATATTTTTGAAGCATATCCGCCCAAACAAGTGCGGTTTTACCTTGCTTTTCAACCATATCTGTAGTTTGATTTAACATTTTCAGATATAGCTGTTCTGCGGGCTGGTTAGTTCTTTTGGCTTCTATATCAATTACCCAGGTTTCATCAAAACCAATATGAAAAAACGGGCTTGGAAAAAGTTTAGAAACCTGCACAATCCAGTCATCAACCAATGGTTTAACACGCGGATCTGCAGGTTTAAACTCAGCGCCATGTGTAGTTACGGACATGTCGGCATATTTTTCTAAACGGAACAAATCATTTAAATGCCCGTACAGTTCCATGTTTGGAATAACATCAATATGTCGTTCCCTGGCATATGCAATAATATCTTTCACTTGTGCCTGACTATACCGGGCATCAGCCATAAGTAAAGGATAGCCTTCCAATTCTATACTTCCTTCAGAGTAAAACAGGTATTGGTTAGTTTTCCAAAGGGCCAGGAAGTCAAGCTGCTTTTTTATTTCTTCTACTTTAGGTAATTGCATGTGGCTCATATCCATCATTAACCCGCGATAAGCAAGAGAAGGCCAATCCTGGATATCAACGGTGCGAATAACTGCATTGCTGCCAACTCCTTCAATCATCTGCCTGATGGTTTGAACCGCGTAAAATAAGCCTGCCGAGGAGGGAGATGTGATAGTAATATTCTGCGGGGTTACCTTAATAGTATAAGCTTCCCTGGAGTCGGGGCCTGTAGTTTCCTTAAGGCCGGGTAAAGCTCTAACGTCACCTGTACGTTTTAGTATGACAGAAGGACCGCTTACGGGAGTCTCTTTAACCAATATTGACGAGGATGAACTCTTAGATAAAACTTTTGCAAGTTCTTTAGCGGCAAACCGGTCTTCGGTAGAAGGTTTTGAAGCAAATCCAATAGTAAGGCCTTTTATAAGAAGCCCGCCGCTGCCGTATGTAATTTTTTGCGGCTGTGGTAATATAGATTTCTGGGCTGCAGCACTAACTGAAAAAAGAATCAGTAAGCAGCAATAAAATAAGTTTCTCATGTACTTAGCTTGGTTATTAGTGAAAGTTTAAGGGGTAATTATGAATTAAAAATTTTTAACATTAAGTGGCGTGAATTGCCAATCGTCCAACCATTTTAATAACACACCAGGCCACTCCTTTAATGCGAGTTCATTTACTGCCAGGCCTACACCATGTTTTCCTTTTGGATAGATATGCAAAGCAACGGGAACGTTTTTGCTCAGGCATGCCTGAGCAAATAAGATGCTGTTTTGAACGGATACACCAGGATCATCAGCAGTATGAAATAAAAACGTTGGAGGTGTTGAGGCATTAACCTGTAGGTTATTTGAAAGGTGTAGAATCATTTTAAGATCAGGTTTTTCGCCCAACAGATTTTTAACAGATCCCAAATGGGCAAATTCTGAAAAAGATATTACCGGATACGCTAAAATCAACCTATCTGGTTTTGAAGAGATCGTTTCACCCAATAAATCTTCAGGATCTTTGTATAGTTCCGGCTGAGTGGCTATAGTTGAAGCTAAATGCCCGCCCGCGCTAAAACCCATTATACCTATTTTATTTACATCAATATTTAACTCTTTGGCCATCGAACGAAGCAAACGAATTGCACGGGCAGCATCTGCATACGGAGCAGGGAAGGTGTTAGGGGCAACACGATAAGTTAATACTGCACTTACAATCCCTTTTGAAGCAAACAATTCTGCAACTGGGGCTCCTTCATGCTTTGCTAACCCGCGATAGGCACCTCCTGGTAAAATTAGTATGGCAGCCCTTTTTATATTGCCTGGCGTGTAAGGAATAAATAGCTCAATTCCAGGACGCTTAGCCGAATCGACTCCGTTATTTGCTGATCCTTTATTCCAAAGAAATTGGGTTTTTATTTCTCCTTTAACAGAAGAGGTCTTGGAAAGAGTTTGTGCGAAAATGTTAGAGAAATTACCCAAAATCAAACTAATAAAAAAGTAAAAAACCATTTTCATAATTACCTCACGTCATTTAAAAGTTTAACGGCAGTTTCAACAATTATTTCTCCTGTTCCGGCTTCAACGCGTGATCTTGTTATTTCATAGCTGCCTTCTGTAAATGCTTTTTTCGTAGGCACATAACTGGGCTTATCATTACATAAAGATAATACTGTCGTGTTTTTAAAAGGCGAATTCTTTTTAATGGCTAATCCTAATTCAACAAATATCTCACCAGGTAAGCCTACTATTGCAGTTTCAGAATCTA
>DATLXK010000036.1:0-4646 GCA_035575925.1 Sphingobacteriaceae bacterium | reverse complement strand
GTATCTTCCGGTAAGAATAGAGGCTCTAGAAGGAGTGCAGGATGGTGTTGCGCAATACGAATTATTAAATACAATTCCCTTTTTTGAAAGCTTATCGATGTTGGGGGTTTTTACACTATTATCTCCTAAAAAGCTTGCATGTGGAAATGACCAGTCATCGGCAATAACAAAAAGGATATTAACCGGTTGGGTTGAGTTTTTTTGAGCGTAAATATTTAATAACAGAAGTGCTAGTGCTAGAGTGGAAACAGTTTTCTTCATTTATGATATAATTGTTTTAATGTATTAAGGAGTATACCTAATTTTTACTGCTCTTTAATGGCCAATATGGATTTGGAGTACGGGCTTTCTTCATAACAATCTCCATTTCTTTCACCACTTCCGGGTTTTTATCTGCCACGTTATTTTTTTCAGAAATATCATTCTCTAAATTATAAAGTTCCATTTTGGCATCCGGATCCAGACGTACTGCCTTCCATTTCCCTTTTCTAACAGCCTGATTAGAAAATTTATTTTCATGAAACTCCCAGTATAGATAATCATGCTGTTTTTGATCTTCATTTTTTCCTAAAAAGATGGGCAATAGAGAAACACCTTCAGTTATTATGTTTTTGGTATCTGCTTTAGCAACATCGGCAAGGGTTGCCAGCATATCCCAAAATGCAGAAATCTGATCACTTACATGTCCGGGTTTTATTTTTGCCGGCCAGCGTACAATAAATGGAACTCGAATTCCTCCTTCATATAAATCACGTTTAACCCCTCTTAATTCTCCGCTGCTTTTAAAATAGGCCGGATCATGCCCGCCTTCTTTATGAGGGCCATTATCGCTACTAAACATAACTAGGGTATTCTCATCCATCCCCTGAGCCTTTAACTGGTCGAGTATTTTTTTCACATCATTATCTATATGTGTAATCATAGACGCGAATGCAGTTTGGGGGTAAGGCTGAGAGTGATAATACCCCATGCTATCTTTTCTATTTCCACCCGAGCCTGTTGGAGAACCTGTAAAAGCCTTATCCTTGAATTTTTCCTTGTATGAGTTCCATATAGAATCTTTAGGGACAAGCATTTCTGCATGTGGGGTAACATACGTCAGGTAAAGAAAAAATGGTTCATCACCTTTTTGTTGTTTAAGATAATTCAACGTGGCATCTGTAAAAATATCATTGGAAAAATAGTTCTGCTTTGCTCCGGCATTTTCTTTCACATCTACCTTTTTGCCATTAAGAAACAGGTATTCCGGATATTGCCAATGTGCATGCGCCTGGTTTAAAAATCCGTAAGCATAATCGAATCCTTTTTTGTTTGGCTCTCCGGTGGTGCCATCCATGCCCATTCCCCATTTTCCGATATTTGCTGTTTTATAGCCGCTACTTTTTAAAATTTCTGCAATCGTTATATCTTCGGGACGCAAAGGCAATTCGCCGCCAAAACCATGAGGCCCAATTTCATAATTACCACGTACCCGGCTGTGACCGGGGGCTCTGCCTGTCATTAGAATTGCTCTGGAAGGGGCGCAAACAGGGCTTCCCGCATAATGCTGAGTAAACCGAATACCTTCTTCGGCCATTTTATCCAGATGTGGGGTTTTTAATATTTTCTGACCGTAGCAGCTCAAATCGCCATAGCCTAAATCATCTGTAAGAATGTAAATAATATTAGGTTTATCAGCAAACGTTTGTGTTTCATTTTGGTTGCCTGAACAGGAGATCAGAACAATGATTATGCTCCAAAAAAAAGTTTGCTTTGCGAGATTTTTGATTGTCATTTTAATTGGAATGTTGCTTATGTAAAAGTTTAGCTAGGTACTGTTGGATAGTTTCATAACCTTTTTTGTCCGCCAGATTAGTTATTTCTCCCGGATCTTTATCATGATCGTACAGCTCTTTACCAGCTTTGCCCTTACTCCATTCGGTATAACGATAACGTTCTGTACGTACGCTGCGGCCATCCCTGTTTTTTCCTCCGCTTACCTGGGTATAAGCCGGCCTGTTCCATACTGCTTTGGGGTTTTCTAATAAAGGCTTTAAGCTTTTTCCTTCCAGCTTTTGTGACGGTTGATAGTTACAAAGGTCTGCCAGCGTAGGATAAATATCTAGTAGTTCAACTGTTCGTTCTGAATTCTGGCCTTTTTTATAGCCCGGTACTGCTATGATAAGAGGTGCTTTTGCAGACTTTTCAAACAGTGTTTGTTTCATCCATTGACCGTGCTCACCTAAATTATATCCATGGTCACTCCAAAAAACTATGATGGTATTTTCCTCCAGTTTTAAACGCTCCAAGGCATCTAGTACCCGGCCTAATTGTGCATCCATAAAGGTTACAGACGCATAATAAGCTTGTTTCAATTTTCGTAAATCTAACTCTTTTACACCCCAGTGTGGAGGATTGGTCCATAAAGCATCTTTGGGTATATCGGCTAAATCATTAGCAGGTTCTTTGGGCAGTTGAATATTTTCTAAGGGATACATATCAAAATACTTTTTGGGAGCTATATAAGGGATATGGGGCCGGTAAAAGCCCAAAGCCAGAAAGAAAGGTTTGTCTTTACTTTGTTCCAGCATTTTTATTCCTTCTGTTGCAATAATGCCATCACGCTGTTCTTCATCTGTTCCATCTGCCGCCAGATAATTGAAATCTCTTTCTGTTGATAAATTGGTGAGCAGATCATCATCCTGCACTTCTCTGCCTATCGGATTAATTACCTTATGCCAGGAGACCGAATCGTCAAGCCAGTTGGTTCCTGCTTTTTCCGGGGCATAGCCCATGTGGTATATTTTCCCTACACGGTTGGTAGTATAGCCGTTGTTTTTAAAAAGCTGGGGGAGAGTTACTACATTGGGAATGTTTTTTCTAAAATGGGTTTCCAGATTAAAAATCTTAGTTCTATCAGGACTTAAGCCAGTTAGTACAGAAGCCCGACTAGGGTTACACAGTGGAAATTGGCAGTAAGCTTTATCGAATTTTACTCCCATAGCTGCCAAACGATCAAGGTTGGGGGTTTTTACCAGCTTATTGCCGTAAATGCTTATATCATTGTTTAAATCATCTACTGCAATAAATAATACATTGTACTTTTTAGTTGACTTCGGCTCCAGAGTTTTGCAGCCGGAAATGGCAGCAAGCAGTAGCAGGACTGCCACATTTATCAAACTGAAATTAGCTTTCATAAAATATTGAATATTATTTTTTAATGACAAGAAACCGTTCATGATCTTGTTCATTTCAATTTGGGAGCGTTAAAATGATGGTTTCATATATTTCTTCTGTTTACTCTATTGCAAAAAAGTATAAAGGTTCTTATCTCATTAATTAAAAACGATGTATGAATTTATTTTTACGTATAACTGGGAAAGTTTGGTTATAAATACCTGATTTTGACTTTTAAAATTGGGTGCATATTTTAGGTTTTACAGAATATTAAAATTAGTAATAGCAGGTTTTATTAAGTAATACGGATTTTCATTATTTTGATGTTAAATTTTAATTTTTCAGTAAACTATATTTCAAAAAAAAGGCCTGCTTTGAAATTTCAAAGCAGGCCCAACCAATTAATTAAATTTTATTGAACAATCAGTTTAGTCTGAGTGCCATCTTTACCCTGGCTCACCCGAATAATATAAATTCCTGAAACCAACTCCTGAATTGGAATAGTTAGGTCACTTACTAAACCCGTTGCGTGATGATTTAAGGTTTTTACAATCTGTCCATTCAGATTGCTGAATTTGATAATAAATTTTCCTTCTTTTCTTTCTTACGTATCATAGGTGATAAAAAAACATCAGCAACCTATTTATCAAATTTGCTATTTTAAATCGTTATTTACATTAACCCATGAAAAGAACTCACCTCTTTTCAATTTTTGATATTGAGATGCTGACGATTCATTTTCATTTTTTGACTGTTGACCCGGATGTTCAAGTGGGCCATAAACCTTTCCTTTGGAGTCTTTAAATAGGAACATCAAAGTGGTTTGATCTCCTGGTTTTGTAAGCCATCCTCCCGACATAAAAACATTCCCCTTATTATCTGCAGCTAACGATCCTATATAAGCCGGAGTTCTGCCGTCCTGGTCAATGAGTTTGCCATGATCTATAAACGGATGTTTGTCATTTTTATCCAATGCAACGCTTCTTAGATGCAGATCATTTACGTGATGCCCATTTTTATCAGGAGCAACATCTCTTTTCCCCTCGGTATCGTAATGTCTGCTTAAGCTATTATCTCCCCGCTGAATAAAATACACCCTGTTGCCTCCTAAAGCTACAGATAGAAACGTATTGCCAATGTAAGCAACCGGGGTAAAGTCCTCTTTTGAAGAAATATCTTTTTGTGGATCAAATATCCATAGTCTTTCATCTCCACCACCATAATCGCCCATGGTAAATAGACATCTTTTACCGTCATCAATAGGTTGAAGCCATGTCCATGCAGCACCTTTTACCTTCGGGTTACTAGCAATAGCGCCATCAGGAAATAACCTTGGTTCAGGAAATGGATTTTCGTAGGCACATAACTGGGCTTATCATTACATAAAGATAATACTGTCGTGTTTTTAAAAGGCGAATTCTTTTTAATGGCTAATCCTAATTCAACAAATATCTCACCAGGTAAGCCTACTATTGCAGTTTCAGAATCTA
>DATLXK010000035.1:0-29559 GCA_035575925.1 Sphingobacteriaceae bacterium | reverse complement strand
TTATCCTCCTTTTTATTTTTAATAAACAGAACAATTCAATTCCTCTACCATTATATACTTAAATTCTTCCAATTAAATTTAACCTCTAAAATATATGATATGTTGTCATATATAGATACGTGAAAGAGACAACAAGACATGTATACGGCTTTTAATTACAAAACTCTGATACCATTTAGATTTACTGATTTCGATACCTTCGGCCATGCTAACAATGCCGTATACCTTACCTATTTTGAAATAGCCAGGTCAAACTACGCCTTGGTTCGTGTCCCCGCGAAACAATTAAAAGAATGCAAATATTCACCTGGACTTTTAGCTAATTGCCAACGTTCTGATAATGGATTATTATGAATATAGTCTAACTTTTGAAATGCCACTTCTCTTGAATATAAATGTACCGCCAAAGAATCTCTTTGCCAAAACTCATATTGTTTATTTGCTGTGCTAACCTGGTATGCATCAAGTCGGCTGACACTCTCTTGGAATAATAGCTTTTTGAATTGGTGTGCTGTGTGTTTAAGGAAGGCAATGTGCGGCTTTTCCTTTCCGTTGATTTCTTTTATACGCCAGATTAAATGAATATGATTGGGCATAATTACAAATGCAAATACTTCGATCTTATTCTGCATACTCAAATGCTCCAGACATTTTATTATTACCTGTTTGTAATCGTGCCCTTCTAAAAGTTTCATCCACTGATTAATGGTTGCCGTCCAAAAGTAAATTTCTCCAAGCTCCATATGAGATTTTCGTTTTTGTACGAATAAGGCTGAATTCATTTTGTAAATGTAATAAAGTGGATAGGGTTGTGGAAGTTTAGTGATTGAGTTCGTGGGGACACGAACCAAGGCGTGGTCAGGCGGGCTTCAGTGCATACCTCACGATAAACCACCTTGCGGCTTACTTTACTTCCGGGCGTTACTCCGGCACATAAGGGACTTGAACCTTCTATCTTTTAGGAATTTCTCCTATATTTACCATTCAAGGCACACACATAAGGTTTAAATTATGCCCGGGCGACGTGGTATTTTGTTTTGTTGTGTTTTTTATTAACTTTAGTTCTCGGGCGACAATGAAGTGTTTCTATTCGGACACAACTTAAACCTGTAAACGAGGTGCAAATTAAAAAAACCACCTTATCATGAAAAAATCACTAATTGTTTTAACTCTCTTTCTTTTTGGAATTAGTTGTAAAAAGAACAATGACAATACACAGTCAATTGACGGCGTTTGGGTTGAATTATCTCAAAAGAAAGATACCTTATATTTCGACAGCCCGAACTCATTTTTAAACTTAGGAAGAGGAAAAGAATTAAATGGTGGAAGACTAGTTCCAAAAATTTATTCAGGACTTTATTCATATGAAACTAAAAGTGACAGCATTTCCTTACAATATATGTTATCAAGTTTATACAGATCGAAAAATTACAAATTTAACCTTGACTTGAACAAAGGTGAAATTACTATAGGAATTTTTATGTTGACAGTTTAAACAAAAATATGACACTAACCTTCATTAAAGCTCGTTGAAACGCATAAAAAAATCTACACATAATCGAGTAGACGGCCTCACCGCTTGTAAGCGATGAGGTGCGCCTCTCACACCACCGTACGTACGGGGTCTGGTATACGGCGGTTCGTTAATTGATGGGGAAACTTTCAAATAATAATCCAGCATGGATTGATAACCTCTTTTTGCTAAGCGTTTCAGGGTAATTGTTTCACCATGATGGGGCTTTGAGCTACCCAACCGCCCATCCGGCTTCTGCTCCAGGCGTAGGCATGATACGGGTCTATACCCAAACGGATCAGGTTTTTCCGTTTCCGTTCAGTCTTCTTCCAGTCATGCCATGTACAACAGCGTAATCGATGGAACCATAGTGATTAGCAACACTTCCAACACAAATCTTTACAGCAAATTCAGGGTTAATATGAATGCTTTTGCTGATTGTGATTTTGAAGATTAAAAATGTACTATCTTAAAAAACAAATATAAAGGCGGTACTGGTGTTATATTTTTAGCATTCTTGCAATGCACAGCTTTAAGTCAACGATTACGTTTAAAGACTCAAATAAATTAAATTTACTGAGAAATTCTCACCCAGATAACTGACAATAATATCTATCGCACTATCTAGTAGAAATTCTGCCAGTGGTGCGATAGCATATTTTACCCTGACGCTAGTTAACCGATTATTCGGTGTAACCTATTCAATTCATAAGCTTCCGTACAACTGTTGTGACAATACCCGCACCAGTGTTAGTAATAAGGGTAGATTTAACAAATGAACGGGAATCTGGTTAAAAAACAAGCTTGCGAAAAACCCGTCAAAAGAACCTTTCAAAATTAAGATTTTTTCCATTCTATATTCAGGCAGAGCAAGTAACGCATCCTTCATCCATGGAGCATGTTGGGTCAGCTGGTATTTCTTCATGCAACTCTGCAACCTGACTCGGAATTACTGGCTCCATATTTTTACCGCCCTGGTTCTCAACCGTAAACTTAACTGCTTGTGATGCCGCCTGAGTACGCAAATAATACATTCCTGTTTTTAAACCTTTTTTCCAGGCGTAAAAATGCATTGAAGTTAATTTAGATGCATTTGGTGAACTTACAAACAGATTGAGTGATTGCGACTGGCAAATATAAGCGCCCCGGTCTGCAGCCATATCAATAAGGGTGCGCATTTTTATTTCCCAAACGGTTTTGTAAAGCTCTTTCAATTCCCCGGGTATTTCTTCAATATCCTGAACTGAACCATTGGCAGAAATTATTTTATTTTTAATGTCATTGCTCCACATCCCCAGATTAACCAGATCGCGGAGCAGGTATTTGTTTACCACAACAAACTCTCCGCTAAGAACCCGGCGGGTATAAATGTTCGACGTATAAGGTTCAAAACACTCGTTATTACCTAATATTTGCGATGTGGAAGCCGTTGGCATTGGTGCAACCAGTAAAGAATTACGCACCCCGTGCTTTAACACTTCATCACGCAAAGTATCCCAGTCCCAACGACCACTGTCGGGCTTAACGTTCCAAAGATCAAACTGAAATTTTCCTTTGGATAAAGGCGATCCTTTAAAAGTTTCGTAGGCGCCATCCTTCATAGCCAGATCTTTTGAAGCCGTCATAGCAGCAAAATAAATGGTCTCAAATATCTCTTTGTTAAGCTGTTTGGCTGCTTCGCTTTCAAAAGGCAGTCGCAGCTTGATAAAGGTATCTGCCAGACCCTGTACACCTAAGCCAACCGGGCGATGGCGCATATTAGAGTTGCGTGCCTCTTCAACCGGATAATAATTATTGTCAATAATGTGGTTAAGGTTTAAGGTTACCTGATAAGTTACTTCATACAATTTTTCGTAATTAAACTGGCCGTCTATAATATACCGGGGCAAAGCCAATGAGGCGAGGTTACAAACGGCAACTTCATCCGGCGCGGTATATTCAATAATTTCTGTGCAAAGGTTTGAGCTTTTAATAGTACCCAAATTTTGCTGATTTGATTTACTATTCGCGGCATCTTTATACAGCAGATATGGTGTGCCGGTTTCTACCTGTGCATCCAGAATGGCGAACCAAAGTTCCTGTGCTTTAATTGTTTTACGGGCACGTCCCTCCTGTTCATAGCGTGTGTACAGCAATTCAAAATCCTCTCCCCAGCATTCATGCAGGCCAGGTGCTTCGTGCGGGCAAAACAAGCTCCATTCCCCATCAGCTTCAACCCTATTCATAAAAAGATCGCAAACCCACAGCGCATAGAACAGGTCCCGTGCACGCATTTCTTCCTTGCCATGATTTTTACGAAGGTCTAAAAACTCAAAAATATCAGCATGCCAGGGTTCCAAATATATGGCAAAAGCACCTTTACGCTTACCTCCGCCCTGATCAACATAACGGGCCGTATCATTAAATACCTTAAGCATAGGGATAATGCCGTTACTGGTACCATTGGTTCCGCTGATATATGAGCCCGTTGCACGTATATTATGTACGCTTAAACCAATACCGCCAGCACTTTGCGATATTTTCGCAGTTTGCTTTAAAGTATTATATATACCATCAATACTGTCGTCCTGCATGGTCAATAAAAAACAGGATGACATTTGTGGCTTTGGTGTACCTGCGTTAAATAAGGTTGGCGTAGCATGAGTAAACCAGCGTTCGCTCATTAGATTATAGGTTTTAATTACGCTATCAATATCGGCCTTATGAATACCAACTGATACCCGCATAAACAAATGCTGCGGACGCTCGGCTATTTTACCATCCAGTTTTAATAAGTATGATTTTTCAAGTGTTTTAAAGCCGAAGTAATCAAATCCAAAATCCCGGTCGTATATAATAGTGCTGTCTAATAATTCAGCGTTTGTTTCAATCACATCCCAGACATCATCAGCTATTAATGATGCGTTTTTCCCTGTTTTTTGATCAATATACCCGTGCAAATTGCGCATGGTTTCCGAAAATGACTTAATGGTATTCTTATGCAGGTTTGATACCGCAATACGCGAAGCAAGCAAGGCATAATCGGGGTGTTTTGTGGTTAATGATGCGGCAGTTTCAGCGGCCAGGTTATCCAATTCAGAAGTGGTAACCCCGTCATATAAGCCCTCGATCACTTTTTTGGCAACATCTATCGGGTCAACCAATGCAGGGTTTAAGCTATAGCACAGTTTTTCGATCCGGGCAGTGATCTTATCAAATTTTACGGTTTCTTTTTTACCGTCGCGTTTTAGTACGAACATAGTTTGAAGGTTGGGATGTGAGTAGTGGGAATTGAGTCGTGCGTTCTAGAAATCTTCGTCCAGGGAGAATGCCTGTGTTTTAGCATCGCTGCTTAGTACACCACTTTTCTGGTAATCGCCTACCCTTTTTTCAAAAAAGTTGGTTTTACCTTGCAGGGATATCATTTCCATAAAATCGAATGGATTGGCAGCATTAAATAACTTATCGTAACCTAATTCGTTTAGCCATCTATCAGCGACAAATTCAATATATTGGCTCATGAGTTTGGCATTCATACCAATTAGTGCAACCGGCAAAGCATCGGTAACGAACTCTTTTTCGATCTCAACGGCGTCGGAAATAATTTGAGTTACCTCTTGCTGTGATAATTTATTGTTTAACATACTGTAAAGCAGGCAGGCAAATTCACAATGCAAGCCTTCGTCACGGGATATCAATTCATTACTGAATGTTAAGCCCGGCATCAATCCACGCTTTTTAAGCCAGAAGATAGAACAAAAACTGCCTGAAAAGAATATACCCTCTACTGCGGCAAAAGCTACCAGGCGCTGGGCAAAGGTGCCGTTATCTATCCATCTCAAAGCCCATTCGGCTTTACGCTTTACACAAGGAACGGTTTCAATAGCATGAAACAAGCGATTTTTTTCAGTAGCATCTTTAATGTAAGTATCGATCAGCAACGCATACGTTTCTGAGTGGATATTCTCCATCATGATCTGGAAGCCATAAAAGCAGCGGGCTTCGGGTACCTGTACCTCAGTCATAAAATTTAAGGCCAGATTTTCATTTACTATGCCATCGCTTGCCGCGAAAAATGCCAGGATATGCGATACAAAATGCCTTTCCCCATCGTTCAGATTGCCCCAGTCTTTCAGATCATCCGACAGATCAATTTCTTCGGCGGTCCAGAAACTGGCCTCATGCTTTTTATACATCTCCCAGATCGCAGGGTGGTTGATGGGAAGGATAACAAAGCGGTCTTTATTTTCCTTCAGCAGAATTTCGTTTTCTTGATTCATATATATTTGTTGTCTTTTGCATTTTAGGAATTGACAAAAGACCACAAACACTATCCTACAGATTTAATAGGATTAGGTGAGAAGGCTTTTGCCAAAACTTTATTCGTGAAAGCTTTGACAATCTTTCAGACAGGTATCTGGCTTAGGATTAATCCCATTACAGTTGCACGTCAGCCCGTGGTTTTAACACGGTTCCCTTGAAATCATTACGAAAATTTATAATGACCCCTGAAAGATGTATTTAAGTAACTAAACCAAAGTTAACATTAATTAGAAACGGTCGTGCAGGTTACTTATTCACAAACCTGCAATTGTAAACAATTAGAGTAAATCAAGAATTGATTTAAAGATGTGAATTTTGCAAAACGGTATCAGTCCAGCTCATATTTTATCATTTTCTGAGGATCATAAAAATGGTTTAAAGGGCCATGGCCATTCCCGGTCTTTACATCCCTGCTTTGTTCAATAGCGTGATGAACGTAAGTTTTAGCTTCTTTTATCGCGGCAAGCAGATCATAACCCCTTGCAAGAAAACAGGCTATAGCCGAGGAAAGGGTGCAGCCGGTACCATGGGTATTAAGGGAATCAATGGCCGGAGATTCAAAAATATGTTTAAACCCTTTCTTATCCAGGTAAACATCATAAAGATCAGGTCCGTTTAGATGGCCGCCTTTAAGTAAAACTGCATGGCAGCCGGTTTTCATGATTTCAGAAGCAGCCACCTCCATATCATGAATGTGACGGATCTGCATGCCGGCTAATATCATGGCCTCATCAAGGTTGGGTGTAAGCAGGAGGGCCAAAGGGAAAAGCTCATTTTTAAGAAAGTGGATAGTTTCATTTTCAATCAATTGATGCCCACTTGTGGATACCATAACCGGGTCAAAAATAACAGGAACGTTCATGTGAGCATACTCTTTTAATACAGATGCAATGGCTCGGGCAAGTTCCGCTGTGTGGACCATGCCTATTTTAATCGCAGTGGGATTAATATCATCCATTACCGCTTTGATCTGAGCTTTTACAATTTCAGCGGGAATGCTGTAGATACCGCTTATGCCTAAAGTGTTTTGTGCCGTAACAGCGGTAATTGCCGTAGTGCCAAAGCAGCCTAGGGCGCTAAAGGTTTTAAGATCGCCCTGTATTCCTGCACCGCCGCCGCTGTCTGATCCGGCAATGCTAAGTATAGAAGGATATTTGTATTTCTTCATTGGATGAGGGATACGTTTAGCGGATCCCGTTTTTCAGGCTATACATTTCGCCCCGATAAATTGATGTTAATAGCTGGATGGCCATTTTACTGCGCTGCCCTGTCTGGCAGCAAAAGACCAGTTTTTTATCTATTGGGATGGTGTCAATCTGCTCCATCAGCTCATATAAAGGGATGTTTATACCGCCAATATTATATTCTTCAAACTCATAATTTTCACGCACATCTATTATATACACATTCTCGGGGTTTTGCTCCAGCCAATTTGTTAATTCGTCAGCGTTTATTTCTAAGTTTAATGCAGGCTTATCCGTGCGTAGGTTAACTTTAACAGTATCTGGTTTATCATTCAGCGTCTTATTAATTTTAAAGATGGTTACCGAGTTATCAAGGGCATCGACGGTCATTAATTTCCCTGAAAGGGTTTCACCAATATTGCAGATTACTTTAATGGCTTCGTTAGCCATGTATAAACCGATTATGCCCGGAAGAACGCCAATTACGCCGATCTCTGCACAATTAGGCATTTCATCAGCGGGGGGCGGTTCCGGAAAAACATCGCGATAGTTTGGCCCTTCCTGGTAATTAAAAACCGATACCTGACCCTCAAACTTAAAAATTGACCCAAAAATAAGTGGCTTATTCAATGCCATGCACGTATCATTCACCAGATATCTGGTCGGGAAATTATCAGAACCGTCAATGATGAGATCGTACATTTCCACCAGTCGGGGGCCATTATAAGATGTTAGTCTTTCCTGGTAAGAGGTTATAGCAACAAAAGGGTTTAAAAGTTCGAGTTTGTGTTTGGCCGTTACTGCCTTCGGGCTCCCTACATTCGCAACCGAATATAAGATTTGCCGGTGCAGATTGCTCACATCAACTACATCATCATCAACAATACCAATGGTGCCAACACCTGCTGCTACCAGGTATTGTAAAACAGGACAGCCCAATCCGCCGGCGCCAATCATCAACACTTTGGCGGCCTTTAATTTTTCCTGTCCCTGGATGCCAAATTCCGGCAAAATGATCTGCCGGTTATACTGTCTTAATTCTTCGCGTGTAAGCATCCCTGTTAATTAAGCTAAGCAACTATCCCAATCCTTCCATACGGCCTCGTAGCCTTGTGCCGAAATTACCCCAGCAATTTCGGCAGGACTGCGTTCATCAGATATTTCAAATTGTTCCAGCGATTCGGGCTCTACAATGTAGCCACCAGGATTTGTTTTCGAACCTGCGCTGATTGATGTTATACCTAATTTTATAATGTTGTTACGAAAATTAGGCGATTCGCGGGTAGATATGGATAATTCGACTTCTTCGTTAAATAAACGGTAAGCGCATATCAGCTGCGCCAATTCCCGGTCTTTCATCTCTACTTTGGGCTCCAGTCCGCCGCTAAAAGGCCGCAACCTCGGGAAAGAAAGGCTGTATTTACTTTGCCAGTATCTTTTTTCCAGATAGTTTAAATGCAAAGCTGTAAAAAAACAATCTGTACGCCAGTCTTCGAGACCAATCAAGACCCCGAGGCCCATTTTATGTATCCCTGCTTTTCCTAGCCGGTCTGGTGTTTCTACCCGGTATTTAAAATTTGATTTTTTCCCTTTGGGGTGATGCTTTTTATAGTCTTCGTGATGGTATGTTTCCTGGTAAACCAATACCGTATTTAAACCATAGGGCGTTAACTGCTGATAATCTTCCAGGTCCATGGGTTGTATTTCCATAGAAATATGCGCAAAATGCGGACGAATTAATTCCAGTACTTTTTTAAAGTAATCTACATGAACATTGACGTTATCTTCACCGGTAACCAACAGCACATGCTCATAGCCCATATCTTTAATCACAGCAACTTCCTGCATGATTTCCATCGGCGAAAGCGTTTTGCGTTTCACCTTATTATCAAAGCTAAAACCGCAATACGTGCAAATGTTACTGCATTCGTTAGATAAATAAAGCGGCACATATAGTTGAAGTACCTTACCAAAACGGTTTAAAGTAAGCTGCTGGCTGATTTGTGCCATTTGCTCCAGATAGGGTGCTGCAGCAGGCGATACTAGTGCTTTAAAATCTTCTAAAGTTCTTTTAGTAGTTGCCAAGGCCCGTTCAACATCATCGCTTGTTTTAGCGTAAATACTGCCTTTGGTTTCGTCCCAGTTATAGGTTTCAAAAAGATCGTTAAAGCTATTCATCTAAAAAAGAGGTTAAGGGACTACTTGCAACTGCATGTGAAACAGGAGAGGCTAATTGTGCCTCAAAAGCCATACGTCCGGCTTCTACAGCCAGCTTAAATGCCGCAGCCATTTGTACCGGGTTACTTGAAACAGCAATAGCGGTGTTAACCAGTACCGCATCAGCCCCAATTTCGAGCGCCCAGGCGGCATCAGATGGTGAGCCTATACCCGCGTCAATAACAACAGGTACGTTGCTTTGACTAATAATGATCTCTAAAAAATCAATAGTCTTCAATCCTTTGTTGCTACCTATCGGTGAACCTAATGGCATAACGGCCGATGTACCCGCATCTTCCAAACGCTTGCATAAGACCGGATCCGCATGGATGTATGGTAAAACTATAAAGCCCATTTTTGCCAGCTCTTCTGTTGCCTTTAGCGTTTCAATGGGATCGGGCATTAAATATTTGGGGTCGGGGTGGATTTCAAGCTTTATCCAGTTAGTTTCTAAAGCTTCTCTTGCCAGTTGTGCGGCAAAAACCGCTTCTTTAGCGTTACGTACACCTGAAGTGTTTGGCAATAAATTGATATGCGGATATTTTAACCGGATCAACAGATCATCCTGCTCATTATTTTTTACATCCACCCGTTTTAAGGCAACGGTTACCAGTTCGGATCCTGAGGCAAGTAAGGCATCTTCCATCAAAGCTGATGAACTGAACTTACCTGTACCCGTAAATAAGCGTGAATTAAAAGTTTTATCGGCTATTTTTAACATCGTTTTTTAATTTTTATACTTCTTTAAAAGAAGGTATATTGAGTTGCTGATACATATTTTTAACACATTGTTTTGGATCAGCAGCATAAGTTATTGCCCCGGAAATGGCTACACCATGTACCCCTGTTTTCATAATTAAGGAAACATCGTCAGGTTCAATACCGCCTATGGCAATGATCGGAATTTGGATACCGGCTGACCTGACTTGTTTAATAATAGACTGATACCCCTCCAGGCCTAAAACAGGGCTTAGTTTTTGTTTGGTTTTCGTAAACCTGAACGGACCCAGGCCTATATAATCGGCACCTTCGGCAACTCTATGCTCAATATGCTGAAAGGTATTGGCTGTTCCACCGATGATCATTTGCTTACCTACAATCTCCCTGGCCTGTGCAAAAGGCATATCCTGTAAGCCCAGGTGCAAGCCATAAGCTCCGGCTTTCAGGGAAATTTCAGGGTGATCATTCACAATCAATTTTGCACCATATTCCTTGCATAATGCATGGGCTTCCAATGCATATTCCATGATAAGGTCATCGGGTTGATCTTTAACCCGTAACTGTATCCATTTACAACCTGCTTTAAGGGCGGTTTTAATCGTTGAAAGATGTGTCCCATTTTCCGGATGCTGGGATATATAATGAAGTTTATCAATCATCTTAGTTTTTTAGTTAATCAGGTAGTTTTTTAGTCTCCTGAAGTTTGAAATGGCGTGATCTGGCTTATTCCAAATCGTACCCAAAACAGCCACGCCATCAAAGTTCATTTCTTTTATTTTACCTAAATTAGATTCCTCTACTCCGCCTAAAGCAATCACTTTAGGTTTGATACCATTTTTATTTATCCGGAAGCCTTCAGGCAGGTTACTTTGATAGCCTGGCTTTGAAATACTGTTAAATACCGGCCCGAAAAAAATATATCCAAATCCGGTTAATGTTTTTAGGATATTCAAATCATGAACCGATGTACTCAATACATATCCCTCACTGTTTTGATAAATTAATTTTTCTAAATCAGTGTTCATTCGATGCCTTTCAGTATAATGCAATCGTTTAATATGAAAATCCTCAGCAATGTGATGTTGCTGATGCAAAGCGATGTTATGGTAGAACGCCTTATCAATCTGCATCAGTAAATCAATTAATTGTTTACTATCCCAGTCAGGCTTTCGCAAATGAAAGCGTTTTAACCCGGCCTCAAATAACCGATTAATTATTGGGGCTTCATTTTCTACTTCATTCGGATTTGATATGACGATCAGCTCCACTACAGGTAGATCTCGCTGCCCTTTTGTGTAAACTCCTGCGACTTTTGCTCCATGCCTTTTGCAAGGGCTTCTTCCTCATTCATTCCGTGTTCTTTTGCGTATTCCCTGACATCCTGTGTAATTTTCATGGAACAGAAGTTAGGGCCGCACATGGAGCAGAAGTGAGCGATCTTAGCCCCATCGGCAGGCAGGGTTTCATCATGAAACTCTTTAGCTGTATCCGGATCAAGCGAGAGGTTAAACTGGTCTTCCCACCTGAACTCAAATCGTGCCTTGCTTAGAGCGTTGTCACGATACTGTGCACCGGGATGGCCTTTCGCTAAATCAGCGGCATGTGCTGCGATCTTATAGGTAATCACACCATCTTTCACATCCTTTTTATTGGGCAGGCCTAAATGTTCTTTTGGAGTAACATAACAAAGCATAGCCGTACCAAACCAGCCGATCATCGCTGCACCGATAGCAGAGGTGATATGATCATATCCGGGTGCAATATCGGTGGTAAGAGGCCCTAATGTATAAAATGGTGCCTCGGAGCAATGCTCTAATTGTTTTTCCATGTTTTCCTTAATCAGGTGCATGGGTACATGGCCGGGGCCTTCGATAATCGTTTGAACATCATGCTTCCACGCAATCTTGGTCAGTTCTCCTAAAGTTTCCAGCTCACCAAATTGTGCGGCATCATTGGCATCAGCAATACAACCCGGACGTAAGCCATCACCCAATGAAAAAGATACATCGTAAGATTTCATAATCTCGCAGATCTCCTCGAAATGCGTGTACAGGAAATTTTCTTTGTGATGCGCCAGGCACCATTTAGCCATGATAGAACCGCCGCGTGATACGATGCCCGTAATACGTTTTGCTGTTAAAGGTACATAGCGCAGCAAAACACCCGCATGTATGGTAAAATAATCTACACCCTGTTCTGCTTGCTCGATTAGTGTGTCGCGGAAGAGTTCCCAGGTCAGGTCTTCGGCTTTGCCATTTACTTTTTCTAATGCCTGATAAATGGGTACAGTGCCTATTGGAACCGGCGAATTGCGGATGATCCATTCGCGGGTTTCGTGAATGTTCTTTCCGGTAGAAAGGTCCATGATGGTATCCGCGCCCCAGCGGCAAGCCCACACCGCTTTTTCCACTTCTTCTTCGATGCTGGAGGTTACGGCTGAGTTGCCAATGTTGGCATTAATTTTCACCAGGAAATTACGCCCTATTATCATCGGCTCAATCTCGGGATGATTAATATTTGAGGGAATAACTGCACGTCCGGCAGCCACTTCCTGTCTTACAAACTCAGCGGTTATTAGTCCTTTCGGCGTATTGGCGCCAAAACTATGGCCCTGGTGCTGATGGTTCATCACATCGTATTGCCCATTGAGCTGTTCTTTTAAAAGATCGATACGCTGGTTTTCACGAATGGCGATATATTCCATTTCCGGTGTAATGATCCCTTTTTTAGCATAATGCATTTGCGACACGTTCATTCCGGCTCTGGCACGGAAGGGTTTGGTGGTATGGTTGAAACGCAGGTGATCGAGGCTCTTGTCGTTCAAACGCTGCTGCCCGTATTGCGATGAAATCTGATCAAGTTGCTCTACATCGCCTCTTTCCATAATCCATTTTTCACGCAGCCGGGGTAAACCTTTTTTAACATCAATATCTGCATTGACGTCGGTATATGGGCCGCTGGTATCATAAACAGTCACGGGCGCATTGGGCTCGGTTTCGCCAAACCTGCCATGCAGCTTGGTATCGCTTAAACTGATCTCGCGCATCGCTACCTGGATATCATGCAGCTGACCCTGTACAAAAACTTTTGTAGAGGCCGGGAAAGGGGCTGTCGTTAATACCTGATCTGTTGGGGTTTTTTCTTGCTTCATATGTTTGATTTTATGGTTAGCCGCCTTGAGTGGCTTTAATGATAATGATCTGATCACCGGGATTGAGGATATGGCTTTCCCAGTTTGTTTTTGGAACAATGGTTTGATTGATAGCCACGGCCAGGCCTTTAGGTAGCTGATTTAATACAACAGTGAGCATCTGCTGAACGCTGCACACATCGGTAACCTGGTAAGCTTGTTGGTTTACGGTAATTTCCATCCTGTATCTAAAATTTTAAATTTAGGAATGGCCCGTTTCAAGGAAGGAAAAAACAACATTTATAATGTTGCTTTCACTTTTCCCTTCGGCAGTACTAGCTGCATCAGGTTCAAAGGGTATTATCTCAGTCCGCAAAGGACACCCCTAAAGTTGATGTAAACTTAAGAAAAAAAAATCTTGATATAGCTGTTGATTTTAAAATTTTTTAGCATTAAATATTTTAATGTTAAACAGTTCGAAAAAGTCCTGCTGTGTTTTTTTTAAAGTGGGACTTATGATCCAGGACGGATATATCCAGGAATTTACCTGCCTGTGTTATTTTGGAAGTCAACTGTTTATCAGCTTCAACTGGCTGCAGATTACCTGAAGGATGATTATGAGCTAAAATAATAGAGCTCCCATTACCCTTTAAGGCGGTACTAAATATTACTTTCGGGTCAGCTACTATACCTGCAATGCCGTGGATTTAGGTTTTATGTAGAATCAGATACAGGCAGACCCTTAATAAAGTTTATCTATTTGTCCCAGTTTTCTTCAAGATTTGAAAGCCTAAGTAATAAATCAGAATTGGTAAAATCATAAACTGTAGAACCGGAGAAAGACCGGCATTAACAACAGGAATAATAGGCATCACATTAGCATAAGCCCAATTGCCCTCAGAAGTATATCTGATTTCACCAAGAATAGCACCTACCCCTCCGACTAAAATCAATAAGATAATTCGTTGTCTCGTTAAATTTTTTACCCAAAGAGAAGTTCTATAGATTAAACTAAAACTATAATAAAGTAAAAGAACCATTATAGCATCCGCCACTGATGCTAAGGCGCAAAATGCAATATGTTCAAAGTTATAAGCATAATCTTGGTATATAGGTAACTGAGCAACTTCCCATGCAAGATTAAACAAGAATGCAATAATTAGAACAATGAAAGTGAATTTCTCGAAGGCTTTTTTATGGGGTGCCTTCATTTTTAAATAAAAATAAAATACAACTACCAAGAATAAAGCAATACCCGGCACTAGAAAAGTACTAAGTTTCAGATTGTTCATTTTTTAATAATTGATTCAGCTTATAAAGAGATTTCCAGCTTACAATGCCTTATAAGCTTCCTCGCTACTTAATAATTTTTCACAAAATTGCAACTATTCTTATAACTGTACAACACCAAAGGCTATTTATATCATAGCCAAACACTTAAATTAAATTTTAAAAACATTATTAGTGTTTGGTTGTCTTTTCTATAAGTGAAAAAAAATATCATAATAATACTTGTTTGTATTTACAGCCTTTCTATAATAGGAGTGTCTGTAAACAAATTTTATTGTTGTGGGAAATTAACATTCACCAGTCTTTTAGTTCATGCAAAATTTTTAAAAGCTGAAAAAGATTGTAAAACGCCCGGATGCTGCCAAAATACAAAGACTAGCTATAAAGTTAAAGACAGTCATTTATTCAGCTCTAAACAAGAAATTACATCAGGGTTTTTATACTTGTTTATTGATCCTAAAGTTAATATAGTTTCAATTTTTTATCATCCCCAGGGTAAAGGAGTAGCTTATAATAGTCATGCGCCACCTTATATTTTTTCAAATTCTCTCTACACAATCAATTGTAATTTCCGTATTTGATTTCTTGTTTACTCCAATTAGCAAGTTGCTTTCAGGCATCTTGCCTGGTTAACTATAGCCAATATTGGTTCCTATACACTCACTGGAATTACTATTTACACTACTCTTTTATTATAATCCAGTTGATTAGAAAACAAATTTTATGGAAAGCCCGATTATCCTTCCAAACAAATCCGATTCCCCTAAAAAGGAAATTATAGTTATTTCCGGCAGTAGTGGCCTAATCGGAACTGCTTTAATAAATAAGCTCGCAAAGAATTATACGGTAGTTGGTTTAGACAACATAGGTTATCCTTTTCCTCCAATAACAGCTGAATGTGTCTGCGTTGATATTACTTCTGATAAAAGCATGCAAATCGCTATGGATCGTATACGTTATGCGTATGGTGAAACGATTGCTTCGGTAATACATTTGGCAGCCTATTATGATTTTAAAACAAAGGATAGCCCCTTGTATGATAAGATCACAGTAAAAGGAACGGAACGATTACTCAAAGTCCTTAAGGGTTTTACCATAGAACAATTTATTTTTTCAAGCAGCCTCTTGGTTTATAAGCCAACATCGCCCGGAATAAAGATTACAGAAACTTCGCCTTTAGAACCAAAATGGGGTTATCCTAAATCAAAAGTGGAAACTGAAAAATTACTTCGAACTGAAAGGGGCAATATTCCAGTTCTCAATTTACGAATAGCTGGAATTTATAATGACGAAGGGAATTCCATCCCTATTACACATCAAATACAACGTATCTATGAAAATCAACTTACCAGTCATTTCTATCCGGGTAATATGGCCCATGGTAATCCCTATCTGCATTTAGACGACTTGGTAGAAGCAATTTCCAGTGCAGTAGAGAAAAGGAAATATCTGAGTGGTTTTGAAACTATAAATCTGGGTGAACCAGAAACAATGAGCTTTTTAGAATTACAGCAGACCATAGGCAGGCTACTGCACAATAAGGAGTGGAAAACCTATAACATTCCTACGTCAATTGCAAAGTTAGGTGCTGGGTTGCAGGATGTTTTTGGTGATCCCTTTATAAAACCATGGATGGTTAATATTGCCGACGACCATATGGAACTTGACATTTCCAAGGCTGTCCGTTTACTTGACTGGAACCCTCAACAATCCCTTAAAAAGACATTGCCTGATATCATTAACAAGCTAAAATTTAATCCTGAAAAGTTTTATAAAGACAATAATTTAAACAAATAATTAAAAATCAAAATCATGAAAACAATCTCAATTTTTTCTATCGCCCTGTTTTTGTTCATTACAATAACAGCCTGCAACAACACAAAAGACGGCACAGACTCTGCAACAAATGGTCAAACCGGAATGAATAATATGAACATGGCCAACGATACGACCATGATGAAAAACATGATGAAAGACCCGGCCATGATGACCATGATGATGGAACATTGCGAGAAGGATACCGCGATGTGCCGCACCATGTGCACCAGCATGATGAAATCGCCAAAAATGAAAGCCATGATGATGGACATGATGGAAAAAGACGGCATGATGGATATGAAAATGGATGAAAAGAGCCAATAGGGCTATATGTTGACCTGATATCATTTTGAAAGAATATGAACGCGAACAAAGATGACCCCGGTATGTATACCTGCCCCATGCACCCTGAAGTTGTAAGCAGTAAACCGGGTCATTGTCCCAAATGCGGCATGACGCTGGTGCCTCAAAAAGAGCAGTCAGACCAGAAAGAAATGATAATCAACCATTACAATACCCTGTATTGGACGCATGCCACCAATATCCTGTTGGGTTTTTTTCTTATTGCGGCGCCGTTTACCTTCGGCTACCAAAGTACTGCCATGATATACAGCGATGTTATCAGCGGTATATTGCTTGTGCTTTTTAGTTTGTTATCGGCAAATCCTTTTCGGCTATGGGCACCCTGGGCTTCCTCTGTTGTGGGAGTTTGGCTGCTGTTTGCTCCGCTTATATTCTGGTCGCCGGATGCATCAGCCTATTTTACCGACAGTATTGTGGGCATTTTGGCTATCAGCTTTTCTGTACTCATTCCCGAAATGCCGGGCATGATGCAAATGATGATGACCATGCCACCTGGGCCTGACACGCCACCGGGATGGAGCTACAATCCATCCTCCTGGCTTCAACGTACGCCAATCATAATACTGGGTTGGATTGGTTTTTTTGGCTCCCGATATTTAACCGCTTATCAACTAGGCTATATCGATCATGTATGGGATCCATTTTTCGGGAATGGATCTGAAAAGGTGCTCACATCCGCCGTTTCAAAAGCGTTCCCTATTTCAGATGCCGGGCTGGGTACTGTAGCCTACACTATAGAAGCGCTAATGGGTTACATGGGCATGTCCGACCGCTGGCGAACGATGCCATGGATGGTCGCTTTTTTTGGTTTTCTGGTTATCCCGCTGGGCGTAATTAGTATTATACTCATTATTCTACAACCTGTGGCTGTTGGGTTTTGGTGTTCTTTCTGTTTACTTACCGCTATTGCGATGCTCATTATGATTCCCCTCACTCTGGATGAAGTGGTAGCTATGATCCAATTTTTGAGTACGCGTGTAAAAGAAGGAAAACCCTTCTGGCGCACTTTCTGGATGGGCGATACCATTGAAGGCGGCAGTAAAGACGAACGTACGCCACGCTTTACCGACTCAATTTTGAAAACGGGTCCTGCCATGGGCTGGGGCGTAAACCTGCCATGGAACCTGCTGTTGTGTGTTGGCATTGGGCTATGGTGGATGTTCTATCCTGGCAACTTTGATGTAACAGGTGCTGCCGCTAACAATTTTACAACTCTTGGGGCTTTGGTGATTACTTTTTCAGTGATCGCGATGGCGGAAGTGGGTAGGGCTATCCGGTTTATGAATATTGCCTTTACCCTTTGGCTGACTGTAGCGATGTTAATGATAAACGATGTTCCATCACAGGCTTTATGGAATGCTGTTATTTCAGGTGTACTGCTCATTAGCCTAAGTTTCCCAAAAGGAAAAATCAGGGAGACATATGGCACTTTTGACCGGTATATTTTTTAGAGGGTAATCGATTTAAAAAAGTGATTTGAACACTAGTAGCCCGCAAATTGAAATTAAACAAAGAAATACGAGCATATAGTAAAAACTAAAGAAGGCTTTTAAAACACCAATAACTAATTGAATATGAAAAAGATAAATTTAAACCTATCGCTGGCGCTTTTCATCGTAGGGTCCTCCCTGTTTGTAGCTTGTAATCAGAATAATAAAAAAGTTTCGGATACCTATAATAACCCGGATAATGTAGCAGGACGTGTACCCGGAGGTGGAACAGTAGAAACGACTGAAATGGGGGTTGATGAAATGCTCCAAAGTGAAACTATGGTATTTCGCGATACAATTTCACCGGCATTTAAAGACAAGTTCATACAAGTGGTTAATGCCTATCTGGCTATGAAAGACGGCTTTGCAAACGACAATGAAGACGAAGTAGACAAACAGGCAAACCAAATGATGGCTTTGCTGAATAACATGCCCGATAATCTTTTATCCGGCGAAGCTTTAACCTATTGGAAAGAAAAAAAAGGATTTTTATTGGAACACCTGAAACTTTATAAACAGTCGGAAAAAGACAAAAACAAACGTGAAAACTTTGTTTTCCTATCTACCGTTATGGTGAAATCGGTAAAGGCTCTTGGCTATGGAAACCAAAAATTATACGTTGACTATTGCCCCATGGCAAATAATAACAAAGGCGCTTACTGGCTTAGCAAGACAAAGGAAATCCGAAATCCTTACCTGGGCAGTAAAATGCCGGACTGTGGGGAAGTGAAGGGGGAAATTTAAACTCTATTCTCAGTAAACCTTGTCTTCTATTCAAATTAATCCATCATAAATATGGCAATTCGTTTTGAAAATAAAGTATGTGTAGTCACTGGTAGGAGTTCCGGAATTGGCAGAGCTACCGTTTTGCAATTAATTCAAGAAGGCGATTGGCGGGGCTTTGTTATTGGTGCATTCGTCTTAGTTTGGATAGCCAATATCTATATGAGCCTATTCGGCCTTATACAACAGGGTATGAAAAAAGAAAAAACTGAAATCAAATTGATGGAACAAAAAAATTGAAAAACAATTACCGGACAACAGCGGAACTGAAGGTCGGGCAACAGCGGAGCTGAAGAATTTAACTTTATAGAACATGGAAAATCAAAAAATGATCGATGCCTGCCGGGCATGTATCGAAGCGTGCAAAAAATGCGCTGAAGAATGCAAAGGAAAATCTGGAATGGAACAATGCGAAAGACTATGTCTTGCTTGTATAGATGCCTGCCAAAAATGTATCGAAGAGTGTAGTAAATCGAGTGATCTCGCTGCCCAGGCTGCAGCAAAGTGTGAGGAAGCCTGCCTGGCCTGTGCAGAAGAATGTGAAAAACACCAGGATGAATTCTGTAAAAAATGCGCTGAAGAATGCAGAAAGTGCGCTGAAGAATGTGCTACTATGGCTGCCTAAGCTTGTCATAATAGGGTGCATTTTATCGATGCACCCTATTATTAATTAAAATTATAAGATTATGTATTTGGTTCGCATGGGCTGTTGCGGTAAGCTGTAAATTCATAAGGTTTGAAAACCAAGTATCGTCTCCGTAGCATCTTCAGCCCCGTGTTCCGCTCATACTGCGCAAGGCCTAGTCACAAAGGCCGGTATCCCTGCCCGACAGGTCATTCAGGCGGGCGCTGCACCCGGGTTTAGGTTTCAAAGCTTCGGCTTACTCCTTTGGGCATCTTTCTTTTATCTTATTAATTGCAGTAGGTTTATCTTTTACAAGAGTTAGGAAGAAATAAAAAACTGCAACTTGATAAAGTAGGGTAAAAAGTTGTTTTTTTGTAATTCAAAGACTTATATTAAAACCTTTTCATTTTTAACCAAATAATATAACTTTTTCCCATAATTATATAAAACCTCTTCGATTAAACTAACGTATATTTGTTAAGTGAAAAAAATAGCAGTCATATTATTACTTTCAATTTACTCAATTTCTGTGATGGGAATTGCTGTAAACAAGTTTTATTGCTGTGGAAAGTTTTCATCAGTAAGCTTACTGGAGAACTCAAAATTCAATTCGTTAGAAAAAAACTCCAAACCAGGATGTTGCAAAACCACTAAAACATCTTTTAAAGTAAAGGACAGCCATGTTACATCATCAGGTAAATCTTTAGATGTAACAGAATTTGCTTTACTGCCAAACCTTTTTTCTTGTAGTGACTTGTTACAGCCGGTTGTACAAAATAAAGTTACCGCTTTTGACAGTCAAGCTCCCCCGGGTAGCTCTGCAAATCCCATCTACATCCTTAACTGTACCTACAGAATTTAATAACTCCCCTTTCTTGTTCGCTTTGATATTATTTATAAATATTCTAGCGCCACCGTACATTTCTCTAAGTAGAACTGTATCTAATTAATGCTGTGCTTCTTGAATAAGAATTCCCGCAGTATTTCTATTAAATCATTTTTTAGTTCATTTTTTTCACGCCAGGAAGGAAAATTCGGAAAATGGTTCCCCAATATTTTTTCAGCAAAAGGGCCGGAGATCCGATCCAGTCCTTAACGGTTAATAATTTAAAGAGGGCATTTTCTAACAATCCAGCTTTTCAGGATATGATAGATCCCCAGTTCAGATACAATAATGAACTGAGCATATATGACCAGGTGTATAATATGTACAAAATCAAACATGTTTACAGCCGCTCTCTGGATAAAAAATAGTTCATAAATAACATTAAATTATTAAATATGAAACATGCAATTGTATTATTACTTGTGTTTATAGGATTAAACACATTTGCTCAAAACAACGGAACTAAGGTGGTTCCCAACCAGAAAGATAGCATAGGGCAGTCCTTTACCTGTCCTATGCATGCTGAAGTTTTAAGTGACAATCCAGGTAAATGCCCTAAATGTGTTATGAACTTGGTTGAAAAGAAAGGTGCAGCGAAGGAAAAGCACGCCTGTCCAATGCATCCAGAAATTACCAGTAGTAAAGGCGGAAAGTGCAGCAAATGCGGCATGGAACTGAAAGAGATAAAGGCTAATAAAACTAAAGGCAATAAAGAATCAAAAGAAACGGCCATGTACAAATGCCCTATGCATACGAATATATCCGCCAAAGAACCAGGGGCTTGCCCTAAATGCGGTATGGCTCTGGTAAAGGAAGATTAATTATACCACTATAAATAATCTAAAATTAGATTTACAAAACAACTAATTTAAACATCATTGACTAAAACAAATCATTATGAAAACTACATTTTTTTATGCTGCCATGCTCTTATTATTTGCATTAACATTTGCTGCTTGCAACAGCGATGGAGCTAAAAACAATCAAGAAAACAGTGCAAAAGATACTGCTGCACATTCGACAACAGCAGCTGTTTACTCTTGCTCTATGCATCCTGAAGAAAAAAGCGATAAGCCAGGGCAGTGTCCTAAATGTGGAATGGATATGGAAAAAACAGAAACTTCTTCTAAACAAGGCAAGATGGATAACATGAGTAAAGAAGACATGAGAAAAATGAATATGGATACAAGCCATGCTGGTCACACTCACTAATCCGATATGATACCAAAAATCATAGATCTTTCTTTACAAAACAGGTACATCATCCTCTTTATTGCTTTGGGTATGTTTGCATGGGGCATCTATGCGATTAAAGAAAATCCCATAGATGCCATACCCGATCTTTCAGAAAACCAGGTAATAGTTTTCACCGAATTGATGGGCCGAAGCCCCCAGGTAATAGAGGATCAGGTTACATACCCATTGGTAAGTAACCTTCAAGGCATTCCCAAGATTAAAAATATCCGGGGAACCTCTATGTTCGGAATGAGTTTCGTCTATATTATATTCGAGGATAATGTAGATATCTATTGGGCCCGAACGCGTGTTCTTGAACGCCTAAACTATGCCCAAAGACTGCTTCCGGAAGGTGTGACGCCTACACTTGGACCAGATGGCACGGGTGTGGGACATATATTCTGGTATACCCTTGACGCAAAAAAAATGGATCTGGGCGAACAACGTGCATTGCAGGATTGGTATGTCAAATTTGCCTTGCAAACGGTTCCCGGTGTTGCCGAAGTAGCTTCGTTCGGTGGATTTGAAAAACAGTACCAGTTGGTCTTAAATCCGCTAAAACTGCAATATTATAAAATTTCGCTCATGGATGTGATGAACAAAGTGAAAGCTAGTAATAATGATGTGGGAGGGAGAAAGTTTGAGATGAGCGATATGGCTTATATCATACGTGGACTTGGATATATAAAAAATAAGGAAGATCTGGAAAGCATAGCGGTAGGTAATTACAACGGAATTCCTGTTCGGGTTAAAGATATTGGAAGTGTCCAGATGGGGGGCGATTTACGGCTGGGGATATTCGATGAAAATGGTGAAGGAGAAGTAGTGGGCGGCATTGTAGTAATGCGTTATGGCGAAAATGCTGATAACGTGATCGATGCGGTAAAAGTCAAGATGAAAGAAGTCCAAAAAGGATTGCCGGAGGGGGTATCTTTTAATGTTTCTTATGACCGTAGTACACTAATTGAAGCGGCCATTGAAACGATTAAATTCAAACTTCTGGAGGAGATAGCAGTAGTTAGTATCATCGTTATTTTATTCCTTTTTCATTGGCGCAGTGCCTTAAGCATTATTATCCAAATCCCGGTTACCATTGCCATCAGTTTTCTTTTATTAAATGCATTTGGACTTTCATCAAATATTATGTCATTAACAGGTATTGCTTTAGCTATTGGAGTAATTGTGGATAATGGAATTATTATGTCCGAAAATTCCTATCGTCAGCTATCGGAATGGCAAAATGATCCCAAAAATAAAAATCATGAGTAATCCTCTTAAGAATATATTTAACAGATCGTCCAGGAAAAGCTCTTATACCAAAATCCCTGAAGGTGTTCGAATGAACATTATTGCCAATGCGAGCAAACAGGTATCCAGAGGTGTTTTCTTTTCTACCGTTATTATTATCGCCTCTTTTTTACCAGTGTTTTTATTAACAGGTCAGGAAGGAAAGCTTTTTGGACCTTTAGCTTATACCAAAACCTTCATCATGATTGTAGATGCAATTCTGGTATTGACGCTGGGTCCTGTTTTAATTTCATTTTTTATGAAGGGCCGATTCCGGTCAGAAAATGAAAATCCCATTAACAGAAAGCTTGAAGGCTGGTATGAGCCGCTGATCAGAAGCTGTATAAAATGGCGCAAAACGACTATCGGGCTTAATATCCTGGCTTTATTGATAAGTATACCTATGGTAATGAGTTTAGGAAGAGAATTTATGCCTCCTTTGGATGAGGGTACGATTCTTTTTATGCCCGTTACCCTACCAGATGTTTCTAATTCAGAGGCAAAGCGTCTGTTGCAGATTCAGGATAAGATCATTAAATCAATGCCGGAAGTTAGCCACGTGCTAGGTAAGGCAGGCAGGGCAAATACTGCTACAGATAATTCGCCCATTAGCATGATTGAAACCATTGTGGTCCTCAAGCCAAAATCGGAATGGCGAGATGGAAAGACAAAATCGGATATCATTAATGAACTGAATGCAAAATTGCAGATACCGGGTGTAACTAATGGCTGGACACAGCCTATCATTAATAGAATTAATATGCTTTCTACAGGTATACGTACAGATGTAGGAGTGAAAGTTTACGGCCAGAACCTGGATACAATCAATGTATTTGCGCAAAAGGTAAAAGCACAATTACAAGGTATTGAAGGAATTAAAGATTTATATGTAGAACCCATTACCGGCGGCAAATATTTGGACATAATTGTTAAGAGAGAAGAAATTGGCCGTTATGGATTAACGGTGGATGATGTAAATCTCGTTGTAGAAAGCGCTCTTGGAGGAATGCAGTTAACTACTACCGTAGAAGGCCGTCGTCGTTTTTCAGTAAATGCACGTTTCGGTCAGGACTTTAGAGGCAATTTGCAGGCACTTAAAAGAATGCAGGTGCAAACTATGAATTTTGGCCCCGTACCGTTAGAAATGGTAGCAGATGTGAAATTGTCTGAAGGCCCCCCGATGATCAATTCGGAGAATGCCTTATTACGGGGGACCGTATTATTTAATGTCAGAGAACGGGATTTAGGAAGTACGGTAGAAGAGGCGCAAAAAAAGCTCGACAAAATGCTTACCCAAATGCCAAAGGGATACTTTATTGAATGGAGCGGGCAGTATGAGAATTTGATACGCAGTGAAAAGACGATGAAACTTATTTTGCCAATCGTACTGGTGATCATATTCATGTCCATGTATTTCGCATTCCATTCTGCCAGAGAAGCCTTTTTTAGTCTCATTTCTATTCCGTTTGCACTGATAGGTGGTGCCTTTATGGTCTATTTTTGGGGCGTAAACCTATCAGTAGCCGTAGCCGTAGGTTTTATCGCACTGTTTGGATTGGCAGTTGAAACTGGTATTGTGATGGTGATTTATTTGAACGATGCCATGCAAAAGCTGGTTGCCTTAAAAGGCAATTCCAGGGAAACCATCACCAATGAGGATGTAAAAGAATATGTAATTAATGGGGCAGCCAAGCGGCTTCGACCAAAACTGATGACAGTAAGCGTTTCACTTTTCGGGCTTGTACCTATCTTATGGAGTACCGGAGTGGGCAGTGATGTGATGATCCCCATTGTATTGCCTATGATTGGGGGAGTTTTTACCTCATCGATACATATTTTACTGGTAACACCTATTATCTTTTTAATGACTAAAGAATACGAGTTAAAGAAATATGGGAAATTGGAGGTTTTAGATGCTAAACACTAATAAAATGAAACCTGCAATGAGCTTACCGCTCACCCGTCCGAACGGAACGGGCGGGCAAACCCGCAATGAGAAAGCTCTTGCAAGCTTCATCACCGTTAAAAAAACAATTATTCAGATGAAAAAAATATTTTTGCTCCTCACGCTGGCGTTATTTTCCATTTATTCTGCAAATGCGCAAACTAAACTGAACCTGGAAGATATTTTTCAGCAAATCCAAATTGAAAACCCTCAACTTAAAATGAGTGATGCCGATATCCGGGCTTTGGACGAGGCGGCAAAAGGTGCCCGAAACTGGGAATCCCCTCAATTGAGTACTGGTTTTTGGATGGCTCCTTATAATCCTTCTTTATGGAAAAAAGGATCGGATGGAGAAACAGGTATGGGACAGTACATGATTTCCGGTCAACAGATGTTTCCTAATAAAGGCAGGCAAAATGCAAATCAAAGCTATATGAACGCTGCTTCTTCAGTAGAAAAAGCTTTAAAAGGGGCTACTATAAATGACCTATACGCAGAAGCCAAAAAGAACTATTATCAATGGCAGGTGAGTATTAAAAAAATAGCTGTCCTTCGTGAAAACGAAAAGTTGTTATCCTTTATGATCAAAAATACCGAGATCAGGTATAAACATGGCCAAGCCAAGCTGAGTGCCTATTATAAAGCTAAAGCCGCTTTAGGGAACATACAAAATATACGATTAATGCAGGAAAATGAGATACAGCAGAGGCGAATTCAGCTTAATACACTTATGAATCGCGACAAACAGCTTGATTTGCAGATTGATACTGCTTATTTTATTAAAGATTATTCCAATTCAGTATTCGATTCTACTAATCTCGCTAGTTCACGGAGCGACATTAAGGCCGTGGACGAGAATATTAAATTGACCTTTTTACAGCGGGAACTAGAGCTAACTAAACTCAAACCAGAATTTGGTGTCCGGTATGAGCATATGTTTGGATTCGGGGGATCTGGGAATGAGTTTACCTTAATGGCTATGGTCAAAATCCCGGCACCATGGTCTACCAGAGCTGAAAAAGCAAATATTGAAAGCTATACATGGAGAGCAGAATCTTTAAAACAGAGAAAACAAACAATAATCAATGAGGCCAGCGGAATGGCCGGCATCGCAAAAAAAGAAATTGAACTTAAAAAGAAACAAATAAAACTGTTTGAAACCAATATTATCCCGGCATTAAGGAAGAATTATAAGACGATGCTGCTTGGTTATGAACAAAATACCGAAGAGCTTTTCGAATTGTTTGATGCCTGGGAAACGTTAAATTCTACCCAGCTTGATTATCTGGATCAGGTTCAACAACTCCTGCTCTTGCAGGCAGAAATTGAACGCCTTTTAGAAATTAAATAATTATGAAACAAACCTCATTTATAAAAACAATCGGCTTTCTGGTCTGGGCCATCCTGTTTGCCACAACTATATCTTCTTGCCAAAACAAGGCTAAAGTTGAGAGTTCTGGCCATGAGGAACACACGGAAACGTTTACCTGTCCCATGCATCCAGAGATCATTCGTGATAAACCGGGAAATTGCCCTATTTGCGGGATGGCACTTGTTAAAAAAGGCGGCCAGCAAGAGGCTTTAGAGGTTGTTAATCTTGAAACTACTTTAAGATCAACAGATCGTTTTGTTATTTCATCAATTCCTACAACTACCATTACAAATAGTCAGGAACGAATTGAAATTGATGCCCTTGGCGTAACGGCTTATAATACGAAATACACAGGAAGCATATCAGCCAGAACTTCGGGCCGGATTGAAAAGTTATATCTAAAATACAACTTTCAGGATGTGAGGAAAGGTCAGCGTGTACTGGAACTTTATAGCCCTGAATTACTAACTGCTCAGCAAAACTTAATTTTTATTCTCAAGAATGATGCGTCTAACCTGGCACTCGTAAGTGCTGCCAAACAGCGATTACTGCTTTTAGGAGTACCGCAGGAACAGGTGAGCAGGATCGGCAGAACGGGGAAGGCCGTTTTTACGGTGCCTTTATTTAGCAACTATAGCGGACACATCCACAATATTGAACCTATGAAAAATGTGGAGGAAATGGCTCCTGTAGAACAGGTTACCCCCGTGCTGAATATAAAAGAAGGAATGTATGTAGAGAAAGGTCAAACCATTTTTAAAGTTTCTAATCCCGCCCACCTTTGGGTATTACTAACTATTTATGCGGATCGGCAATCCCTGGTAAAAAAAGGCCAGCGAGTTCAACTAACCTCTGAAGCAGAATCAGGCAGGACAATCAATGCCACGATTAATTATGTTGAACCTTTTTTCAGAGAGGGAACTAAAACCATAACCGCACGTGTAAATATTGATAACCCGGGGATGCATATCCCGGTAGGAAGCCAATTTAGGGGGAAAATAAGTGCTTATTCCAATGCCGCTTGGCTACCTTCAGAGGCAGTAGTTTCCCTTGGGGTAGATCAGGCGGTATTTGTAAAATCTGGTGCTGGTTTCAAAGCTCGCCGTATACAAACCGGCCAGCGAACCAATCAAAAGATTCAAATAGTTCAGGGATTATCAACCACTGACAGCGTTGCAGCAAATGGGCAATTTCTGATGGACAGTGAAAGCTTCATTAAAATAAACGAAACACCATGAAAATTTTCATAATAGCTTTATGTGCAGCCCTGTTTTTTGTTGCCTGTAGCAATAAAAAGAAAGAAGCGGCTATAGCTACCGACACTTACTATACATGCTCCATGCATCCTCAGGTTATGAAGCAACATCCCGACAAATGCCCTATCTGTCAGATGGATTTAATTGCCGTTAAAAAGAGTGGTCCAGAAAATAATGATTTGATGTTAACAGAGCAGCAGATACAGCTTGGCGGTATTCGGGTAGATACTATTAATTCAGGTGAAATTGGAGATGAAATGATACTAACTGCTACCCTGGCTCTTGATCAAAATCGAACAAATGCTATAAGTGCCAGAGTGCCTGGTCGGATTGAAAAACTTTATTTTAAGACTGTAGGCGATTTTGTACCCCGTGGGGCAAAATTATATGAGCTTTATAGTGAAGAGCTTAACAATGCTAAACAGGAGTATTTAAGTACACTTGAAAGAAAACAACTTTTTGATAATTCATTAATTGACTTTAACCGACTTATACAAAGTTCCCGGAATAAGTTGCGGCTTTGGGGGATGAGTGATGCCCAGATCAGCGCTCTTGCCAAAACTAAAAAAGTCAGTTCAACTACCAGCTTTTATAGTAATGAAGGGGGATACATTACTTCAACAGATGTGACTGAAGGAGGTTATGTTGCAGAAGGAGCAACAATTGTTCGCCTGGCTGATTTATCTTCTTTATGGGCAGAAGCACAACTCTATTCATCCCAACTTTCCTATTTAGACCACCAGGCTATAGCTTCTGTTAGCTTTTCAGATCTACCTGGGAAAACGGTAAGAGGTAAGGTTAGCTTCGCTAATCCTGAACTAACCCCCGGCAGCAGGATTAATTTAGTTCGGATAATCATTCCCAATCCGGATAATGAATTAAAGCCTGGAATGGCTGCTCGTGTAAGTATAAAAGGCCCTAAGTCAACCGCTCTAACCTTACCCACTAATTCCGTATTAAGGGACAGTAAAGGAGCTTCGGTCTGGATCAAAATAGGTAAAAATACCTTTAGAAATAAAATGGTAACCATAGGTACAGAAACAGACGAACACATAGAAATAAAGTCAGGTTTACAGGCTGGTGATCTGGTGGTTATTTCCGGAGCATATTTAATTAACAGTGAATTTATTTTTAAGCAGGGATCTGATCCAATGGCAGGAATGGCGATGTAATTCGGCTTTTAAAAAAAGAATATCACAAAAGGAGATACAGTATATCAGCATTTGAAACGAGTCATGTTTATTAATTCCATAACTGTTTATTTTTATAATTTATAAATGGTGTTTCTTTATCTGCCTTTCTTTTTATTTAGGATTTTAAGACTCATTCGATAAATCAGTACAGGTAAAATCATAAACTGTAAAACCGGAGAAAGGCCGGCATTAACAACAGGAATAATGGGCATCGTATCGGCATAAGCCCAATTGCCTTTGGAGGTATATCCGATTTCAGCAAGAATAGCACCTATTCCTCCAACTAAAATCAATGGGGCAATTCTTTGCACTGTTAACCCTTGTACCCAGATAGGATCTTTATAAATAACAGCAAAGCTGTAATAAAGAAGGAGAACCATGATACTATCCGCTATTGATGCTAAGGCGCAAAATGCAATACTTTCTATATTGTAACTACCCGCTTTGTACAAAGGCATTTGAAGTACCTCCCAGGTAAAATTTAAAAGGAATGCCAATATCACCACAATGAAGGTAAATTGATTAAAAAATTTACTTTGGGATGGTTTCCTATTTAAAAAGTAGTATAACCCAACTACTATTATTAAAGCTATAATTGGCAGCAAAAAAATACTGGGTTTCAGGTTGTTCATCTTACAACAATGGGGATAGTCGATAAAAAATTATAAATTCTTGCGACTTTAATATCAGCAACATAAATATACATGTTATGTTTAATTACAATAAGTTGTTAAAGCCTTTTAACCAGAACCAACAACTTTACTTACTTATTTTACAGAAATTTCCCTGGTTTGAAATTTCGCCTCCTCTTTTTTACCAACCTCAATTCTTAGTATCCCATCTACATACTTCGCATCTACCTTGAAATGATCAGCAGTATCAGGAAGGGTGAATGAACGAACAAAAGAAGTAAAACTATATTCCCGTTTATTATACTTCTTCTCCTCGT
>DATLXK010000034.1:0-1503 GCA_035575925.1 Sphingobacteriaceae bacterium | reverse complement strand
TGCGTAACTCTACTTCCATAGTATAAATGTTTGGATGCTCCGGCGTCCAGAGTTTTGCAGAAGGTATAGTAACACTTATATTCTCTTTAAAAGCAGCAACAGTATCTTTAATAATAACTCCTTCTTTTTTTATTAAAAGATGTAATTGCTCTTTACCGGTTAGTGCAGAAGCTGTTGTAGTAAAATTAATTTTACTGTTATCAATATCCGGAACAGGAACAAATTGCTGAACAGAAGTTTTATTTACCGGTTCAAGCCAAACCGTTTGCCAGATACCTGAAACTGCAGTATACCAGATGCCTTTAGGGTCTAATACCTGCTTACCTCTTGGCTGAAGATCAGTATCAGTGGGATCCCAAACACTAAGAACAATCTGCTGTTCTCCGGTTTTATTTAAGTAAGGCGTTATATTAAATGAAAAGGGATCAGAACCTCCCTTATGTTCACCAACTTTTTTACCATTTACCCACAATTTAGTTTCCCAATCCACCGCATCAAAGTGAAGCAATACATTTTTCCCAGACCAGTTAGCAGGAACAGTAAATTTTCTATTATACCATAATTCCTGTGTGGGTAAAAGTGGTTTACCTACTCCGGATAAAGATGATTCAAGGCAGTAAGGAACTAAAATTTTTCCATCAAATTCAGATGGTGATGATTGCCCTTTAGCAAGCACTTTATAATTCCAGAGCCCATTCAGATTCATCCATTCGGATCTTTGCATCTGGGGCCTGGGATATTCTCTCCATGCATTTTCCGGAGTAACCTGTTTGCCCCATTTCGTTGTTAACGCAACTTTTGCGGGAGTCCAGTTTTGTGCTTGTGTACCTGTTGCAGCAATAACAAAGAAGTATAATAATAATGACCTCATTTTATGGATTTATAATCTTATTATAAAAAATTATTTAAATATTATTCATCATTTCCTGCACCTTTTTTTCCAAGAGATTTATGAAAGGAAGATGGAATTGACTTTGATAGTTGCTTTTTAATATTATTTAATGAAGCTTTGTTTGCCAGATTCACATGTTCGTAGGGATCATTTGAATGATCATATAACTCTTCAGACCCGTCGCTGTATTTAATATACCTGTAACGTTCACTTCTTACTCCGGAATAATTTTCGCCGTAATAAGTAACACTGTTTCTATCCCATCTGGTTGCAGCATCTTTTAAAACGGGCATTATGCTTTTTCCATCAAGTGTATGAGACGGTCCTTTTACACCACAGTATTCTAATAGTGTAGGAAATAGATCGAGAAGACTAACTGTTTGCGGACACTTATATGCTTTTCCATCCGGGAGCCGGATGAGAAACGGAATAACATTTGCCTGATCCCAAAGTGTAAATTTGGTCCAATGTTCTTTAACTCCATTATGAAATCCGTTATCCGAAACAAAAACAACTATTGTGTTTTTAGCAAATTCGCTTTTATCAAGAGCTTCCAGAACTTTACCAATATTCCAGTCGGCAAATGAATAGTTTGCACAATATGCTTTCAT
>DATLXK010000033.1:0-57512 GCA_035575925.1 Sphingobacteriaceae bacterium | reverse complement strand
ACGAGGAGAAGAAGTATAATAAACGGGAATATAGTTTTACTTCTTTTGTTCGTTCATTCACCCTTCCTGATACTGCTGATCATTTCAAGGTAGATGCGAAGTATGTAGATGGGATACTAAGAATTGAGGTTGGTAAAAAAGGGGAGGCGAAATTTCAATCCAGAGAAATATCAATTGAATAAGCCTTAAAAATCAATTAAAAAAGCTGAGTTTTCAGTTAAGAGAGGGGTAAATAGAGGTATTTAGTAGGTGTTGTTTACCCAGTTGTCATTTTTCGTAGAAATACTTCTACACTAAAAAGCGAATATTGATTGTTAATTGGATAAGAAAGGGATTAAAAGAATCTTTTGAAATAAGATATAGAATCCCTCATAAAATACTAGTATGCTAAAAGTGTACCAGAGGGATTCGAACCCACATCAGCAGAACCGGAATCTGCAATTCTATGTGGAATTAAGAAAAACCTAACCTTTCATTTAGCAGTTTTGTACGGTTTCAAAAGCAGTGCCCGGTTTATTTCACCGGGCACTGCTTAATACTTCCTTTTCTACTGATAAATATAACTTACCGAATAAGGCTTTAAGGTAACGTTGGTTTTGGTGTAAGAGGTAGAAGTAAAGGCCGGAGTAGCCTCCGAGCCTATACTCGTGTTATTGTACGCCTCAACCTTTACGGTCGAAGAGCCGGTAGTGAATATGTTCGCACCGAGGTTCAACTGTTTACTGGTTGCAGAAAGATTAATGAAACAGCATTTTTTAGCGCCTCCTAAAGTCGTAAAATAATAACCTGCAACTACCCCTTTTGCGCTGCCTGGCAAGGTTGGCAAACCTGTTCCTGCAAACGATACCCTTGCGCCGGAAACGGCACCTTGTGTGGCTTTCATAAACGGTATCAGTGCCAGTGCCCTGTTATAAAGCCTCAAGCCTCCAACAATATCTGAATTGGCCCTTACCTGGTTGTTAAATTGAAACTGAAGATACATGGTGGCATTACCACGATCGTAAAGGTGTAAGGCAGAATAAGCTTCGACCATACTTTGCCCCCAGGTGCGTTGTTCAACCGGTCCGGCGCCCTCTGAAGCCCCGTCCCAGTTCGCATTGGTTTCGGTGTACCATATCCTCCACGGCGTCCCTATAGAAGGGCTGATAAAGTTGGCATCCGCACCGCTTTCGACAAAATCGCTGTTTACCGAAGCGATCCAGTCAACTAATTTGGTTTGGAAATTCGTTTCGTTATAAGTTGTCGGCTGTACGAAAGCCTGATATTCGTGCATAGTAACGTAATCTACAATATTCTTATCCAGCGTGCTTTTTAAACTGTTATTCCATTCCCCTTTACGGGTGCCGGCTGCCCCCCCGGGCACACAAGATGCTGTGCCCGCAATCCTGACAGTGGACGAAAGGTTCAGGTCTGTATCATTTTTGAGTTTATTGGCAATATAATTCGCGGCTTTACCATGGGCGCCGCCGGTAGGAAAGGCCTCCACACAGTAGGCATGGTCAAAATAATATTCGTTGCCAAGTTCGATAAACTGTACGGTGATGGGGTCTGTGCCTGTTTTTGCCCGTAGCAACATCCCTTTAAAGCGGGCGTAGCGGTCGTTCAGCATTTTATACCAGGTATCGTTCAAGTTTGAAGTGCCGGGATTTGGAGCAGTCCAGGTAGGGTGGATAGTTTTATAATAATCGTAACCGGGCGAAACCATATTCATATGAAACACTACGTTGACCGATTGCCCGCTGGTCCCGCCCTTAGCGGCGTATTTGAGGTCAGACACAGAATTTAGCTTGAGATTATCAGCATTGATGGCATCATGGGTAGGTTGGTTCTCAACTTTGGCCAGATCTACCCAGCCGTCCGGATCGTTGGTTGACATTTTACGAAACATCTTGTCCTGATTATAATTCCAGAAATTTGCAAAAGTCCCTCCCGGGTAACGTATCATATTCGCTTTAGAATCAACCAGGCCCAATTGATAATTTGGGTCGGTTTGGCGCCAGGGTTCGTTAATAGTCGTAAACCTGGGGTTATACCCGGTCGTATTTAACAGGATTTGGTATGTGTCATCCAATCCCGGGGCATAAACTGCACTCACATTTGCAGCGTTTTTAGTGCTCAGCTGATCATTCTGGACTTCCTCAGTTAAGGGGATCTTATTACATGCAGTGAAGGCAAGCAATAGTACAATACAGGCAAACAGGTTCTTTTTCATAATTTACGTTTTTTAAATTGGTTAACTAATATTTTAAAGTTTACATTAAGGAATTGCTAATGGGGAAATACATTTGATCGCTCGCATTTAGCAGTTTTGTAAAAAAAAATCATTATCCACTTTCTTCTTGAATATTTAAGGTTTTCTAATAAAATTAACCGAAAAGGGCTGTAAAATCACACCAGTTGTATTATAGTTCTGGTCCGTTAAAATTTCGGGGTCACCTATACTGTTTAACGTGTTTTTACGCCCGGATAGAGTTAAGGTGCTTGCTACCGGATAAACACTGCTTAAGTCTAGTGTCTGCACAGAAGCGGTCATGTTCATGATTATACAATTATCTCCGCCGGTATTTTTAAATCGTACACCATCTATGGCTGTTCTTGCTGTACTCCCATTTAATTTAGGTGCTCCCGGAAAGTTTAATGTAGCCAGCTGGGTTGCATTTTGTGCGGCTGTTAAAAAGGGAAGCATGGCGAGAGCCCTGGCTTTTAAAGACTTATCGGTTTAATAACAGCATCAAGGTTTGCCTGCATAAACATAGAGGCCTTTCCTTTTCCAACCATATATATTGCCGAATACACATTTAACAAACTGTTTGCCCAGGTGTCTGCAACTGCTCCATTTGCACGAATTTCAGTAACCCATGTGCGCCACCCCTGATTGAACACATATTGACCTGCGGCATTATTGTTAAAAACAATATCATGTTTGTCCGTCCAGTTGATTATGCTATTCTGAAAACTTGTTTCGGTAAAAGGTTCTACAGCGGCGGCGTCTACATAGCTATGCATAATAACATAATCTACATTAGTGTTAAGAAAAGGGACCACGTGCTCGTTCCATTTTAAAGCACGGATATTAGTTGAAGGAGCGTCAACACACGATCCTACTGCAGCAGTGATTACGCCCGGGAAATCAGCTTTTAATTTATTTGCCATATAGTTTGCAGCGGTTGCGTAAAACCATTTTGTGCCTGCATTTGTGCTTCCGGTTGGAAATGCCTGGATATTGTAGCCTGGGCCGAAATACATTTCATTCCCTATTTCTACGTATTTAACAGGGATGGCCAGGTCTTTGGCCCTGTTCAACATTCCTTTAAATCTGGTATAACGATTGTCCAGCATTTCGTACCATCCGGTAGTTCCGGCAGACCGGTCAATATTTGCCCATCCTGCACCGCCATTTGCAATACTGGCTTCGTAATAATCTTCTCCCGGCGTAATCATATTCATTACAAAAGCAACCGAGCAGCCTGTTTGATCAACTACATTTTTAAGATCGGCAACTGTGTTTTGTTTTGTGGTATCAGCAGCAATTATATCATAAACACTATTGCTTGGTTCTATATATTGGAGGTCGACCCAGCCTGATGCATTAGCTGTGTTTTTTCTCCTGAGCAGCTTTCCGGTACTGAAATCCCAATAATTTGCAACTGTACCGCCCGGATAACGGACAATACCTGCATTTGAACTTTTAAACCCCGGAGTGTAGATCTTTGCTAAATCCCATGGCTCGCTTAAGCCGGGGAAACGGGTATTATAGCCGAAAGTATTAATAGGAATATTTATGAGCGCATTACTGTTAACGGCAATCACAGAACTTACACTTAAATTCGTTTTATTAAAAAGCCCGGTTGCTGTAGCAGGATCATTGGTTTCTTTTTTTGTACAGGATGTATACAAAAAACAGGTAAGTACCATTAAACTCAGTATTTTTTTCATTTTAGTCGGATTTTGGTTGGTTAGCATTTGGTTGGTTGGTTAGCATTTGATTTAATAATCTTTAAATGCAAGTTACAGACAACGTATTTTCTTAGTTACAATAAATCCTTTAAAACCTAACAAAATTGTAGTGCTCAAACCTGATTAATTGGCTGGAAGACAATGCATAATTTTATAGTATGTTAAAAAAAGCGAGTTTGCCTTTTCTAAACATTTTTAGGCTATCACACTAATTTTAAGGTAACCGACGAATTAATTAGGATACTAACCCCTGGTGATAAACACTCCAAAATGACCCCCTCAACGTGATCGTCGTAAAGCTTATATTGGGCAGATAACCGAGCAGAATAACAGGATAACAAAGGCACGTGAGCCTCTTTTGAATGGCGACATTGAAGGTGCTGAATACAAGGATATAAAAACCGAATGTGAGGTAAAGCTTACAGAAGTAAACACAAACAGGTTAAATGCTATAGAAGTTGAAGAGATCGTTAATGGCGCAATTCGAACATTAAGTAAACTGGATGTAATTTACTGGGAATCAGCCGTTAATCCTAAGCGAGAAATAATTGGTTCGATCTATCCGGAAAAATTCTTATTTCAGGATTTGAAAGGCAAATGGGAAGCTGTTTCAAGTACAAATATAGGCACATATTGAACCCGACCTCTTAAAAACAGCCTTTCAAAAACCAAACATGTAAACCATATGTAAACCGAAAACAAATAAAGCCACTCTAATTATATTTAAAGCGGCTTTATTTGACTTATTCGTGTACCCAGAGGGATTCGAACCCACATCAGCAGAACCGGAATCTGCAATTCTATCCATTGAACTATGGGTACAAGGTTTGCAAATATATGTATTATCATGTTTATTTATCCATTACAAAGCATTATAACCATGTATTAAATAAACAATCGGAGCTTGTATCAGGTTTTATCGGCAGTATCCTTATTGCAGGATAATAGTAATCAGTTAGTGTAATTTTGAACAAAATAGGCGTAGTCAATGTATCTATAACAGTAAGTTTTATCAGTTGAAGAATTATCAGGTTATTATATGAAAAAGTTGAATGTGTTTCTGATTGCCAGTTTGGTACTGTCAATGATGCTTGCATTTTTACAGGCAAAAAAGATAACTGCAAAAACCAGCGGGATTAATAAAGATGCCTTAACCGTTTCATTTGAGAAATCAGCTATTCAGTTAAAAGTGGCTTTCCCTAACCTGACTTTTGATCAGCCCCTGGAGTTTGTAAGCCCTGGCGATGGCACAAACCGTAATTTTGTAATTGCTCAGAAAGGAAAAATTCATGTTTTTAAAAATGATGTTAATGTAAAAATCGCACCTGTTTTTTTGGATATAGTGAATAGAGTTACGCCCGGAGGTGAGAGGGGCTTGCTTGGGTTAGCTTTCCATCCGGATTTTAAAAAGAACGGCTATTTTTATGTAAACTACACGACCGGGGGCAAAAAACTCCGAACAATCATCTCCAGGTTTCGTGTAAGTAAAAGTAATATCAATGCCGCTGATACAACATCTGAACTGGTTTTGCTTACTTATGATCAGCCATATAATAATCATAACGGAGGCAAATTAGCATTCGGTAAAGATGGCTGTCTATACATTTCCGTTGGTGATGGCGGCAGCGGAGGAGACCCTCAAAACAACGGTCAAAATAAGGCTGTACTCTTAGGCAAAATTTTGCGTATCGATGTAAATAAAGCAGCTGTCAATTTAAATTATTCCATTCCGGTAGATAATCCATTTAAAGGAAACTCAGAAGGTTTTAGGGAAGAGATCTTCGCTTATGGCCTGCGTAACCCATGGCGATTTAGTTTTGACAAAAATACCGGCGATTTATGGGCGGGCGATGTAGGTCAAAATAAAACTGAAGAGATTGATATTATAATAAAAGGTCAGAACTACGGCTGGAAAATAATGGAAGCCGATGAATGCTTTGGAAAAATCCCTGACTGTAATAAAGAAGGTTTGGCCTCACCTGTATGGGTCTATCAGCAAAGCACTGAAAATGGTCGTTCAGTTACAGGAGGCTATGTATACCGGGGCAAAAAATTAAAAAGCCTATTTGGAAAATATGTGTATGGTGACTATGTTTCAGGCAATATCTGGACTTTAATGCCAGAAAAAAACGGTAAATATACCAACGCCTTATTATTAAAGCATAAAGGCTTTATTTCGTCATTTGGAGAAGATGCCAATAACGAGCTTTATGTTTGTTCTTATATTGATGGTAAAATTTATTCACTACAGGCTGCTAAATAACCTACTCGCTATAAAGAATACGTATACACTTTTCTAATTTGCAAGCCTAAACATTAAACCTGAAATGCATAATGTCACCATCTTCCACCACATAAGTTTTGCCTTCCACACTTAGCTTACCAACTTCTTTGCAGGCAGCTTCGGTTTGATACTGGATGTAATCTGCATATTTGATTACTTCGGCTCTTATAAATCCTTTTTCAAAATCAGAGTGAATAACGCCTGCAGCTTGCGGTGCTGTCCAGCCTTTCTCAATAGTCCAGGCCCTAACTTCCTGTACTCCGGCAGTAAAATAGGTAGCAAGATTCAACAGTGTATAAGCGATACGAATGAGTTTGTAAACACCGGATTCATCAAGCCCAAGATCTTCCAGGAACATTTGCCGTTCCTCGTAACTTTCCAGCTCAGCAATTTCCGATTCTATTTTGGCTGAGATAACTAAAACCCGGGCATTTTCATCTTTAACTGCCTCTTTTACACGCGCTACATATTCGTTTCCTGTATTTACAGCTGCTTCATCCACATTGCATACATACAGAACCGGTTTAGAAGTTAAAAGAAAAAGGTCTTCCAGGTATTCTTTATCTTCTTCGGGAATGGCAGCAGTTCGGGCAGATCTGCCTGATTCCAGATGATTTTTTAAAATGCTGCACACCTCAAACGCTTTTTTCGACTCCTTATCGTTTCCGGTTTTGGCCATCTTTTCAACTTTCTGGATTTTTTTTGATACGGTATCCAGGTCTTTTAGCTGAAGTTCGGTATCAATGATTTCTTTATCACGAATAGGATCAACAGACCCATCAACATGCACAATATTATCATCATCAAAACAACGTAATACATGGATAATGGCATCAGTTGCCCGAATATTACCTAAAAACTGATTTCCAAGCCCTTCACCTTTACTGGCACCTTTTACTAAGCCGGCAATATCTACAATCTCAATAGTGTTAGGTACAATGCGCTGAGGGTTTACCAGTTCAGCAAGTTTGTTAATCCTCTCGTCTGGAACGGTTATTACACCTACATTGGGTTCTATTGTACAGAATGGAAAATTGGCAGCCTGCGCTTTAGCGTTTGATAAGCAATTGAATAAAGTAGATTTTCCGACGTTGGGGAGCCCAACTATTCCGCATTGTAATGCCATTATTTTGTTAAATTATATTGTTATTAGTTATGATAAGGTTAATGGATGTATACCGTCGATGTTTGCAACTTATCTAACATGAAATTTATATCCAAGCAGTTTGTAAACTAATTTTGCCAGGGTGTATTCAGAAAGAATGTTCCCATCAATAGGAGCACATTCTACCACATCAAAACCTACTACATTCCGTTGTTTAAAAACAGCTCTGAATAACTCGAGGGTTTCATTCCATAATAATCCGTTAGGTTCGGCAGTACCCACGGCTGGCATAATGGACGGGTCAAAGCCGTCGGCATCAATAGTTATATAAACATCATTGGTCATAGTAGCTATAATCTCCTGGATCCAAAGCGGATTTGTACGAATATGATGTGCGTAAAAAGTATGAATATTGTCACTCTGTTTAATCAGTTGCGATTCTTCTATGCATTGTGCCCGGATACCTGCCTGGCAAATAGTTAATCCCATATCGTGTATCCGATGCATAACTGAGGCATGAGAGAAAAGATTGTCATGATAAGAATGTCTGAGATCAGAATGAGCGTCAATTTGTAAGACTGTTAAATCTGAATATTTTTTTGCAAAAGCTTTGACAAAACCATAGGTTACAGTATGTTCGGCACCAAGTGAAACGATAAATTTGTTATCATTTAATAATTTTGTTGTTTCTGATTCTATTAAATTTACGGCCTCTTCATCCACTTTCCCTGAAAAATTAATGGGTGAGAGAGTGGCAATTCCGGTTTTTAAATAGGTTTCGGCTTCTAATTCCTCATCATAAAATTCCACATAATGAGAGGCTGAAAGTATGGCCGAAGGCCCTTTTTCAGATCCAGCAAGGTATGAAGAGGTATGTTCATAAGGGGCAGACTGAATGACTACCTCAGCTTTTTCATAGGAGTAATAATTCGCATTGGTTATTCCCAGAAAATTCTGATCCGGAGGTAATATAGTCATAACGCTAATTTGCCGCAAAGATAGAAATACTTGCCCTAATGAAAGGAATTACATAAAAAAAAGCCACCTCGCTTTCGCGGATGGCTTATATGATATGGTTTAGTCTGATTAAAAATTTAAAAAGAAAAGTCGTCCCCGGCTTTTACTTCAGCCGGAGCTTCTGAAAACTCGTAACGTTTCTCCACCACTTCCTGGTTTGCTTTAATATAATCAATGGTATCTTTTAACCCCTCTGCAAATTTTTCAAAATCTTCTTTGTACAAGAAAATCTTGTGTTTTACAAAAACACCATCTTCCAAACGTTTTTTGCTTTCTGTGACAGTTACATAATAATCGTTTGAACGCGTTGCCTTCACATCGAAAAAATATGTGCGCTTACCGGCTCTAACTTTTTTTGAAAATACTTCTTCTCTGTCTTTATTGTCAAAATCTCCCATTGCTGCTAATTAAGTTTTGGTTGGGGTAAATATAATGTATAAAAATCCAAATTCGCAAATACTATTTCTTCAAAAGAAATAGTATTATTCCTCGCTTTTTTCCTCTTCAAGAAGTTGTTTTTCATATAATTTAAAATAATTCCCGCGTGCTTTCATTAAAGCCTGATGATTGCCCTTTTCAATAATTTCTCCCTCATCCAATACAATTATGGTGTCTGCATTTTTAATAGTTGATACCCGATGAGAAATCAGGATTGTGGTTTTCCCATGCATAACTCGGCTAAGATTAGCTAATATTTCCTCTTCTGTTCGTGTATCCACTGCTGACAGGCAATCATCGAAAATTAAAATATGGGGTTCCTTTATTAGTGCCCTTGCAATAGATACCCGTTGCTTTTGTCCGCCTGAAAGTGTAATGCCCCTTTCTCCGATTATAGTTTGAAAACCTTGCTCAAAACCTAATATATTAGTATAAACCACAGCATTTTTTGCCGCCGCTTCTACCTGGTTTATATTTATTTCATTTAATCCGAAGGCAATGTTATTGGCAATACTGTCAGAAAATAAGAATACCTCCTGCGGTACAAAACCAACCTGATCTCTGTAATTGGCAAGGTCAAGAGATCTGATATTATAATCATCAATCAGAATATCACCTTTTTGTGCATCGTACATCCGCATCAGTAAATTTGCAAGAGTCGATTTGCCTGAGCCGGTTTTCCCCAGAACAGCTAAAAACTCCCCTGGATTTACATCAAAAGAAATATCTTTTAACGCCTTAATCCCCGTTTCCGGATAAGTAAACGATACATTGTTAAAGCTTATAGATCCGTTCAGCTTTATTTTTTCATTGCCTGATACTATCTCAGTGGGTGTATCCAGAAATTCGTTAATTCTTTTTTGCGATGCAGCAGCACGTTGTATCAGCGTTGTTACCCATCCTAATGAAGTAACCGGAAATGTGAGTTGATTTACATACACCACAAACTCAGCAATATTTCCCGGAGTTATTGTACCGTTCATTACTTCTTTACCGCCAATATATATGGTTATAATCGTGCTAAGCCCAACCAGCAAGAGCATAGCCGGAAAGTATAAAGCCTGCACTTTAACCAATTTCATGGTATTATTCTTGTAAATATTACTTTCATCTTTAAATTTCCGGCGAACACCATCTTCTCTTACGTACGCTTTAATTACACGTATTCCTGAAAACGTTTCCTGAACAAAACTGGATAATCGTGACAACTGCTGCTGTATTTTTTCGCTTTTTTGATTAATAATAGTATTAACATAGTAGATAATAAATACCAATACCGGAAGCGGTAATAAACTGTACACAGCTAGTTTTACATTTACACTTAGCATAACTATAATGATCAGGATAAATAGTACGGCGGTATTAATAGCGTACATAATTGCAGGGCCTGCGTACATTCTAACACGGGTAACATCTTCCGTAACCCGGTTCATTAAATCACCGGTGTTATTACGCCTGTAAAAAGCCATCGAGAGGTTTTGATAATGCTGATAAATTTCGTTCTTAATGTCAAATTCAATGTGCCTGGACATTAGAATAAGTGTTTGCCGCATAAAGAAGAGAAATATACCCCGCAAAACAGCGAGTATTAAAACCAGTAAACCGAAAAACAACAAGCTCTGGCCGAATATCTCATAAATGATTTCCTGACGTTCAAAATCATTAAATAAACGGTAGATGCTAATGTTTTCAGTTACCAAATCAAAAGCTACGCGTACTACCTGGGCGGGCAAAACTCCAAAAAGATTGGACAGAATCACGAAAACCACTCCAGGTATAAAATGCCAGCGGTATTTGTAAAAGAATTTATTAAGATAAGCCAGGTCTTTCATAGCCGATATCGCAAAAGTATAGATTTATAGCATCCAAAATATAAAGAATTGTATACATCAAGCCGGCACCTATGCCCCAGGCTCATCGCTTAATATGCTCCTGCTTAAAATAAATGGTACTGATATAACTCATTCAAAATCTGGTTTGATTATCACAAAATAAGTTTGAATACGAAAAAATAACTATTTTTGCCTCGTTATAAGGCTGATTAATATCTATGAAATATGCCAGTGCAATTTGAAGAAAACTCCATATTTAACCAGCTAAGTAAATGCAGTCATCAGAAAGTTGTTTTCTGTAATGATGAAGACACAGGGCTAAAAGCAATTATTGCCATTCACGATACTACATTAGGCCCGGCTTTGGGCGGTACACGGATGTGGACTTACAAAACGGAGGCAGATGCCTTACGTGACGTATTGCGATTATCGCGCGGAATGACCTATAAAGCCTCTATAACTGGTTTAAATTTGGGTGGCGGGAAGGCTGTTATCATCGGCGACAGCAAAACAGAGAAATCTGAAGCTTTGATGCGCAGGTACGGACGCTTCATCAAAAATCTTAATGGTTCATTTATTACAGCAGAAGAATTAGGAACTACCCCGCGCGATATGGAGTATATCCGTATGGAAACTCAGCATGTTACCGGTGTGCCTGAATCATTAGGGGGCAGCGGTGATCCTTCTCCGGTAACGGCAAAGGGCGTATTTATGGGCATCAAAGCGTGTGTAAAAGAGCTGTTTGGCACAGATAGCCTGGCAGGCAGATCTGTTGCTGTACAAGGCATTGGTCATGTTGGAGAAAATCTTGTTCACTTACTTCGCGGAGAAAACGCAAAAGTTTATATAAGTGATATTAACGAAGAACGGCTTGGGCAGGTTGCAAAGAAATACGGCGCCATTGCAGTAGCTAACAATAATATTTTATCTCTTGATATAGATATCTACGCGCCGTGTGCACTCGGAGCAACTGTGAATACGGAGACTATAAATAAAATGAAGTGCGCAATAGTTGCAGGTTCTGCTAATAACCAATTGGCTGATGAAGAATTGCACGGACAAATGCTTCTGGAGAAAGGGATTATGTTTGCTCCTGATTATTTAATTAACGCAGGAGGGTTAATTAATTGCTATTCAGAAATTGCAGGTTACAGTAAAAAACGAACTTTGCAACTAGCGGAAAATATTTATGATGCTACACGGAATGTATTGAAAAAATCAAAAGCAGAAAATATACCCGCTATAGAGGCAGCTAATAAAATCGCTGAAAAGCGTATTGAAGATATAAAAAAGATTAAAGCATCCTTCTAATTCCGAATTTCGGTAAATCGTTCTTATAACATGTTAAACAGAAGACATCTTCGGGTTAAAGTAGTACAAGTATTATACGCCTATCAACAATCTGAAACAAAGGATATAACGCACTTTGAAAAAGCGTTGTTGCAAAGCGTTGATAAGGTGTATGAAATGTATATTTGGATGCTGTCTTTATTAATTGAAGTTGCGGATTATAGTGTAGCCAATGCAGAAGAGCGCGCCAACAAGCTTTTGCCTTCTGAAGATGACAAGAACGCATCCACCCAGTTAGAGCAGAATACATTTATCAGGATGTTAAGGGAAAATGCCCAATATAAAGCTGCCGGGCAAAAGTACAGGGTCTCATGGTCCTTTGATCCGGAAATAGCCAGGAATATTTTCACTTCTTTAAAAACCACATCAGAATACCAGGAATATATCAAAGCGCATGATACAGCAATCAGTGCGGAAAAGGACATAATAAAATTTATCTTCAAAAAAGTCATTCTTAAGTCGCCCATTGTAGATCAGGTGTTTGAAGAGAAGTTTATTAACTGGCAGGTAGACAAGGAAGTTTTACAGGCAATGATTGCCAAAACTTTTAAGAATTTTGCGAGTGAAAACCCATTGTCCAATAAACTGGCACAATTAACCCCCGAATGGGAAGAAGATAGGGAATTTATAATTGATCTTTTAAACAGAGCCGTGGCGTTTGATTCGGAGTATCAGGATTATATTGCTCAGAAAACCAAAAACTGGGAGGCTGATCGTATTGCTATGATGGATACCCTGTTAATGAAAATGGCAATCACTGAACTTGTTCATTTTCCTTCTATTCCTGTTAAAGTGACAATAAACGAGTATATTGAGCTTGCCAAAGAATTCAGTACGCCTAAAAGCAATTCTTTTATAAACGGTATCTTAGATAAGATTTTGGCAGATTTAAAAAAATCCGGAAAGGTTAATAAAACAGGCAGAGGTTTAAATACTACGTAAACACTAAATCATAATTAAATAATTAAGAAGATGAAAATAGTAATAATGGCAATAGCTGCAATAATGGGTGTGGCAGCATGTAATAATTCCAATAAACAAACAACAGTCAATGATTCTTCAAAAATAGCGACTGTTGATTCTATTCCAGGGTCAGTTAATGCAGCTGAAGCCCCTCAAATTAAATTTGAAAAGGCTACATACGATTTCGGCGTAATAAATAGCGGAGAAAAAGTTACCCATGAGTTTAAATTTACAAATACAGGAAAAAGTCCTCTTATAATTTCCAATGCTCAGGCTTCATGTGGATGCACCGTGCCCGAAAAACCCGAAAAACCAATAAATCCCGGCGAAGAAGGAATTATAAAAGTTGTATTTGACAGCACCGGTAAAACAGGTATGCAAAACAAAATGATCACCATTACATCAAATGCTATACCGGCTACAAGTGAACTTCATCTTATCGGTAATATTAAAGAAGCAAAAACCAAATAAATTTTATATTCATGTTAACAAACATTTTACTACAGGTGCCAGGTTCAACAATTATGAGTTTTTTACCGATGCTTTTGATCATCGTAGTGTTTTATTTCTTTATGATAAGACCTCAAATGAAGAAAGCCAAAGATCATAAGAAATACATTGAAGAACTTAAAAAAGGCGATAAAGTGGTTACTACAGCTGGCATACATGGAAGAATATCTGAAATGAATGATACAACTTTAGTGCTTGAAGTTGAAAGCGGAACAAAGATCAGATTCGACAAGTCTTCAGTTTCTCTAGAAGCATCCAAAGTGCTTAATTCTAAAATCTAAGAATAAGAAATAAAAATGTCTCTCTGATGAGGCATTTTTATTTAATGATTATTATCCCATATAAGGATAAGGGACAATTGTTTTTTAACTTTGATGAACATGCCGTTTATCAAGCTAAACAGAATAGAGCGCAGAAAGGTAGCTGTTTTTTTTTCTTGCCTTACCCTTGCTGCATTCGCATGGCTTTTTTTTGCTTTATCCAATGAGTATATTTACAACCTTAAAACAGTAGTTCATTATACAAACCTTCCTCAGAATAAAGCGTTTAGCCCTCTACAATCAGACACGGTAACTTTACAGGTTGAAGGCACAGGATGGAACTTATTATTTTCAAAATTGAGGTTAGGTCCGGAAGCTATCAAAGTAAACCTGAAATCTCTGGCGCAAAAAAACTATATTACTTTTACAGAACAGTTACCAAACATCAATCGAACTTTCCATACAATTCAACGGGTAGTTTCTGTAATGCCTGATACGTTGTATTTTGATTTTTCATCACGTTCGGTAAAAAAAATTCCCGTATCACTCCTTTACAAAATAGCATTTCAACCCCGCTTTGGTATCTCTGATTCGATTAAGCTATCGCCATCATACGTCACGGTTACAGGGCCAATTGAAGATATTGCAGCTATTAAAAAATGGAATACCGATACCGTAAATGCAAGAGAAATAAAAACAACGATTAGTAAAAGAATTGCATTAAAGAGGCCATCAAAGAATAATATAACTATTTATCCTTCTATAATTGAGGTTAAAGTACCTGTTAGTGAATTCACGGAAAAGTCAATTGATCTTCCTGTAACCATATTTAATGATAATGCGGATGTTAAACTACTGCCATCAAAAGTTAAGGTTACTTTTTTAACGTCATTAACCAATTATTCGGATATAAATCGTGATGATTTTGAAGCTGGCGTGGATCTGAATAATTGGAGAAAAGGATATAGACAATTGCCTGTTATTTTAAAGAAAGCACCTGCATTTTGTAAAATACTTAAAATAGAGCCTCGAATTATTGATTTTATCATCAAAGAATAATGCTTAAAGTTGGAATAACGGGCGGCATCGGAAGCGGTAAAACCACCGTATGCAAAATATTTGAAGTGCTTGGTATACCTGTTTTTTATGCTGATGCAGAAGCTAAACGAATAATGAACACGGATGATTTATTAATGAGCAGTATCCGTCAACAATTCGGTGATAATGCTTATTCGGAAACAGGGCAGTTGAACCGGAGTTACCTTGCTGGGGTTGTTTTTAATAATGAAATAGAATTAGAAAAACTCAATCAACTGGTGCATCCTGCAGTATTTCGAGCTTTTAATGAGTGGGTACAGGCGCAAAAAGGTGTTCCTTATGTAGTAAAAGAAACAGCCCTGCTTTTTGAAAGCGAGGCATATAAATTATGTAATTATACGATTTTGGTTAGTTCCACAGCCGAATTAAAGATCCGGCGGGTTATACAGCGTGATAACATATCTAAAAACGAAGTAGAATTACGGATGAAAAAACAGTTTACCGACGTTAAAACAGCTAAGCTGGCAGACTTCATAGTTACTAATGATGAAAAAGAGCTTCTGCTACCCCAGGTGATTGGTTTGCATGAGAAATTTTTGGAAATGGCTTTAAAAAATGATTGATCCGCATTTTATTATTGAAAATGAGAATGGATTATACTGTGCCACCGGAGACTTTTATATTGATCCGTGGAAACCTGTTAAAACAGCTGTAATATCCCACGCTCATGGTGATCATGCTGTTGGAGGAAATAACATGGTTTATAGCACCAAGGCAACCTCAGCAATTATGAAGTTAAGGTTGAATAAGAATGCAGGCAAAATATTTATAGAAACCGATTACAACGTCCCGTTTCTTCTTAATAATGTACGCTTAACATTTATTACGGCCGGCCATATACTGGGCTCTGCACAAATTTTGCTAGAACACAATAACATAAAATATTTATACACAGGCGACTATAAATTACAGCATGATAATACTTGTGAACCTATAAAAATCAGTACGGCTGATGTTTTAATAACTGAAAGTACGTTTGCCGATCCCGCAATACTACATCCAGACCCTGTTGCTGAAATCAGCAAACTGAACGAAAATGATCATAATGTGTTACTAGGTGCTTATACTTTAGGAAAGGCACAGCGTATAACCAAATTGGTAAGTGAGCATTGTACCGGTAAAAGGGTACTGATACATCATTCCATACTTCCAATACACAGGCTTTATGAAAAATTTGGCTTTCCGGTAGGTTCTTATGAGCCTTATAACCGAAAATTAATGAAGGAACCGCGGAAAGGATATATTTATATTGTTCCACCGATGACTTTTAATCATTATTTCAGGGCCAAAAATGTGCTAAGAGTGTTCGCTTCGGGATGGAAAAGGCTTCATCATCAAAATGATCTGGAACTGCTGATCTCAGATCATGTGGACTGGAATGATATATTAAAAATGGTAGATATTGTAAATCCTAAGGAGCTATGGACTGTTCATGGAAACGGCGATTTTTTAAAGGGTCATTTTAAAGATCGTTTTCTGGTGAAATCGTTGCATAAATGCTAAAAGAGAACGAAGATTTTTACCTGGAGAATGGGTTTATGGTATTTACACAAAAGTATCATGAAAAACGTGGTTACTGCTGTAAAAATAAATGCCGGCATTGCCCGTGGAACTTTGGAAAAGATAAGAAATATAAAAATTCTAAAAAATAATTTAAGGCATGGATTTAGAGAAGGAAATATTTACCGATAAGTTTGAGAACAGCTATCATAAAGCGGCTGTAAACATTATTTATACTTATGGCTGGCTTACCGATCAATTAAAAAAAAGATTAAAATCTCAGGATCTTACTCTTCAACAATTTAATATTCTTCGTATACTCAGAGGACAGTACCCTAATCCTGCTACTGTTAATCTCCTTAAAGAGCGTATGCTTGACAAGATGTGTGATGCATCACGTATTGTTGATCGTTTAATTCAGAAAGAATTTGTTACCAGGTGTATAAATAAAACAGACCGCCGTGCTGTTGACATAAAAATAAACCCGAAAGGGTTAGAGATGCTGAAGGGCCTTGATCATCAAATGAGCGGAACAGATTTTTTAAAAGATAATCTTACAGAAAAAGAGGCCGAGATATTAAGTAAATTGCTTGATAAGTTTCGGGGATACTAATGGGCAAAAAAACCAATTAAAGCAATTCCTAAGCCTAAAAGAACAGCAGCCATTTTTCTAAAGTTGAAATGATGGTCAACGCTTGACTCAAATAGAATTGTTGTTGAGATATGAAGAAATATCCCGATTACAATTCCCATTATACCATCAAAATACCCCGTAATATCTCCAACAGACCCGTTACTTAAGCCGTTACTCAATAAAAAGCCAAGGGGTGTCATCAATGCGAAAGCTGCCAGCAGTAAAATAATTGCATTCTGCTTAAGCTTGTTTTGTGCCAATACACTCCCTAAAGCGAATGAAGCGGGAATATGATGCAGAGCGATACCGAATACAAGTTCATTTTGGGGTCCTTTAGCCAGGGGCATACCCTCTAAAAATGCATGAAAGCATAAGCTTATCATTATACCAAAAGGAAATACTATGCGCTTATGATTGTGGGAATGAATATGTCCGTGCTCAATGCCTTCGGAAAATTGCTCCAAAATTATTTGTAGGAGAAATCCTCCTAACACATAAAGTCCAACCGAATTGCCACCGGTTTCGTAAACCTCAGGAATTAGATGCAAAACAGTAATTGCGAAAAGATATGCCCCGCTAAATGAAAGAATCAGTTTTAACCGCTGTGTATTATCCTGTTTAAACAGAAAGATACTTATGCCACCCAGAAAAGCGCTCAAAAATAATATTATGAGTTTCCAGTATTCCATTCTTTATTTGAAAGTGTAATATTAAAAATAGTAGCTGTAATATATGCTATTATAGAACCTAGTATGGCGCCGGCTAAAATATCAAAAGGATAATGAACGCCTACGTAGATTTGCGCAAATCCAATTAAAGCTGCCCACAAAAATGCTAATGGCAGGATCCATTTCCAACGTTTGTAAAAGATTAAAATAAGATAAAGTGACATAGCAAAGTGATTCGAAGCATGCGAAGACGGCATGCTGTAACCTGTTCCGCAAGCTATTCGGTCTTTTACGGTAGTATTTATTTCTGAATCGTTACAAGGGCGCAGGCGTTTTACGGAAGGTTTAATAATGCTGGATGAGCTAAAATCTGATATTGTAAAGGTTATAGCCAGGAAAATCAGAATCCGTACACCTGTTTTACCATAATTTCGAATAAAAAAAATGATCATAAACAGATAAACAGGAACCCAAAAATATCGATTGCGAAGTATGGGCATTATCCAATCAAAAAAAGAATTTGACAGGCCGTTGTTTATGGCAAAAAATAAGTTTTGATCTAATTCTATTAAAAAATCAGGCATCGTGTTTTTTGCAAATAAATATTAAACGATCAGATTTTTCAGCATCAAATTCATTTAACATATGGTCTCCGAAGTGGTGAGATATTTTAAATCCGCTGCGATCAAACATACGTTCAAAATCCAATAGGTTAAATGCTTTTACTTTTTCCTGATAAGAAAACTGCCGGTGTTTATGTTCAAATGAGATAGTTTTAATGATCTTTCCATCCTTTATCATTTTGCTGATGTGAAAATCAATTCCATCAATATGTTTCACCTCTTCCTCCACAAGATTTTTGAGGATCTTTGCGCTGTTAAAATAATCCAGAACAAGCAGCCCATCTTTCTTTAACGATTTTCTGAACGTTTTTAAAGCATTAACATGATCTTTTTCAGTGTCAAAATATCCGAAACTCGTAAAGAGATTAAATCCAATATCGAAGTAATTGATATAAAAAAGGTAACGCATATCATGAACAAAGAAACCCAGTTTCTCATTTTCAAATTGCTGCGCATACTTAATACTGGAATAGGAAAGATCAATACCCGTTACATCAAATCCTTTTTTGTTCAGATAAGTGGAATGCCGTCCGCGGCCGCACGCAATATCAAGAAGCTTTGAGTGCGGTGATGGTTTTAAGAAAGTTAATAAATTGTCTATGAAAAACTCGGCTTCATTATCGTTTCTCTGGTGATAAAGGATGTGGTAATAAGGAGAGTTAAACCAGTTTTGATACCACTTTTTCGACATATAGTGCACCTGTTTTAATAAGCGTGCAAATATATAGAATTAACCGTGGTGCAGGTATTTAGTACAGAAGTTGGTCTTTTATTTTTATTTTTGAGGCCTAAAATTACAGATAAGTGACGTTAATCAAATCCATTTCAGGAATACGGGGTACCATAGGAGGAAAAGCCGGTGAAGGCTTGTCCCCGTTAGATATAATCAAATTTACAACCGCCTATGGCAGGTGGGTAATTCAAAAAACCGGCAATAAAAAGATCGTTATCGGGCGGGATGCACGTCTCTCCGGCGACATGGTTAGGAATCTGGTGGTAGGTGCTCTGCAAAGCATCGGAATAAGTGTTACAGATCTGGGACTTTCTACTACTCCAACTGTAGAAATAGCTGTTCCTGAAGAGAATGCTGGTGGAGGAATAATTCTTACTGCAAGCCATAATCCTAAACAGTGGAATGCACTAAAGCTATTAAACCGCGATGGAGAGTTTATTAGCGAATCGGAAGGAAAAGAAGTTCTGGATCTGGCTGAAGATACCGACTTTAATTATGCAGAGGTTGCAGATCTTGGAAAAGTTACGTTTGATGATTCATACCTTCAAAAGCATATTAATAAGATACTTGAACTTCCACTTGTGGATAAGGAGGCTATAAGGAGAGCCGGATTTAAAGTAGTTATTGATTGTGTAAATTCAACGGGCGGAATTTTTGTACCTGCCTTGCTGTCCTCTCTTGGCGTTGAAACTGTCCATCAGCTTTATTGTGAACCAGATGGCAATTTTGCACATAATCCGGAGCCACTTCCCGAAAATCTTGTTTCCCTTTCGCAGGAAGTATTGTCTAAAAATGCCGATTTGGGGATTGCTGTTGATCCTGATGTAGACAGGCTGTGTTTTGTTTGTGAGGATGGATCTATGTTCGGAGAAGAATATACACTGGTAGCGGTCTCAGAATACATTCTGGAGAATACCCCAGGAAATACGGTTTCTAACCTTTCTTCAACCAGGGCTTTACGTGATGTTACTCAGTGCCTGGGAGGATCATACAGTGCAGCTGCAGTAGGGGAGGTGAATGTGGTAAACAAGATGAAAGAGACTAATGCAGTTATAGGTGGTGAAGGAAATGGTGGGGTTATTTATCCTGAACTGCATTACGGACGTGATGCTCTTGCAGGTATTGCGCTGTTCCTTACGCATCTGGCAAAGCGGGGCGGATCAGTTTCGGCTATGCGTAAAAGTTATCCCAGGTATTTTATCTCGAAGAATAAAATCACTTTAACCCCTGATATGGATATTGATCAATTATTAAAGCGGGTTGAAGAAAAATACAAAAATCATGATCTGAATACCATTGACGGTTTAAAAATCGATTTTGAAAATGAATGGGTGCACCTTCGCCGCTCAAATACCGAGCCTATTATAAGAATTTATTCAGAAGGAAGTTCTGAAACAGTTGCTGAAGGATTGGCAAATAAAATCATCTCTGATATTAAAGAATTTTTGGGTTAATCATTCCTTTAGCAGATAGTTATGCGTGTGTATCTTGATAATGCTGCTACTACTCCTCTTGATAAAGAGGTTTTAAAAGAAATGGTTCAGGTGATGGAAAATCAATACGGAAATCCATCTTCCATACATGCCCACGGGCGTGAAGTGCGTACAATTATTGAAAGGGCAAGGAAGACTGTGGCTGGGCTATTAGATACCTCACCTTCCCAGATATTCTTTACATCAGGAGGTACGGAAGCAGACAACACGGCCATTCGCTCCGGAATTACCGATAATCAGTTAAAGCATGCCATAACATCAAGGATAGAGCATCACGCTGTTTTGCACATGCTCCAGGCATTAGAAAGCAGCGGTCAATGCAATTTAAGTTTTGTAAATACTGATAACAAAGGCAATATTGATTTAGATCATCTCGAAGAGCTTCTTAAAAATAACACCCGCAGCTTTGTGTCGCTCATGCAGGCAAATAATGAGATAGGCACATTAACTGATATAGAACGGGTTGGATCACTCTGTGAGCAATATAAGGCGATTTATCATTGCGATACTGTACAAACAATGGGGCATTATCCACATAACCTGGCAAAATTGAAAGTAGATTTTATAGCATGTGCTGCTCATAAAATTCATGGTCCTAAGGGAGTAGGTTTTTTGTACGTTAATGATATATCGAAGGTCAGACCAATGATTTTTGGAGGTGCACAGGAGCGTAATATGCGTGGTGGCACTGAAAACGTATATGGTATTGTGGGTCTTGCAAAAGCTTTAGAGATTGCTTACCAAAACATGGAAGACCATCACAGCTATATTCAGGGTTTAAAATCGTATACTATAGATAAATTGAGGTCTGCCATTCAAAAAGTAGACTTTAATGGGGAGATTGAAGCCGAAAAAAGCCTGTATACTGTTTTAAATGTTCGTTTTCCTGAAACGGATATGGCCGAAATGCTGCTTTTTAACCTGGATATTGCCGGAATATCTGTATCCGGAGGAAGTGCATGCAGCTCAGGAACTAATATTGGATCGCACGTGCTTGCCGGAATTAACGCGGATGAAAAACTCCCTTCTATCCGGTTTTCTTTCAGCAAGTATAACACCACGGATGAGATTGATTATACTGTAGAAAAGCTTAAACTTATTTTTAAATAAGTCGGTCAGAAAATTTAATCCTCGGAATAATTCCTAACACTCTTTTTAAATTTATCAAAACTACTGGTATGCACATCGTGTTATAAGGTAAATACCTAAAGCAAAAACTTATGACACAAAATGAGGATCATTTATTAAATAATCAGAGTGAGGATTTAATAAACAACGAAAACCCGGGTAATGCTGAAAGCCATGGATGGGAAAATAACCAGCCTGGTACAACTGCCGATAATGACAATAACCAGCATGTTCCCACGATAACACCCTATAATGATGGCAGTTCACCTGATCCCGAGGAAGATTTTGATGACAATGATGATGATAATGATGAGCTCATTCCTATAGAAACAGACGATGACGACGAGGATCTTCTTGCTGATGATGAGGATGATTTCATTGATGATGATGACGATGCTGAGGATACGAATGCTCATATCGATATAGCGTCGATTGTTCCAAATGAAGATAAATCCGGCAGAACATCGGGCCGGATGATAGATCATGAACCGGGCACTCCTAATAATCTTTAATGATTATTTTTTAACTATCTGATTTTGTATAGCCCTGGCATTAGTCGGGGCTATGCTTTTCAAAAAGAAGAGTTTCTAAAGGCTACTACAATCCCGGGCGCTTCAGAATTGCAGGCAAGGCATTGAACGTAGCCTGGCTGCAGCTTATGAGGAGTTCATGGAGTTAAAGGGTATAAGCGCGTTATCTTATCTAATTCGCTATAAGCTTAAGGAAAGTGCAAATCTGGACTTTTAATTGTCTCCTGTCAATTATGAAATCCAAAAAACCATGCTCAAGTACAAATTCTGCAGTTTGAAAACCCTTTGGCAAATCTTTTTTAATAGTCTCTTTAATTACCCGAGGGCCTGCAAATCCAATTAGGGCGCCCGGTTCTGAAATATTAATATCACCAAGCATAGCATAGGAAGCTGTAACTCCACCTGTAGTGGGATCTGTTAATAAAGAAATATAAGGTATTTTTGCCCTGCTTAGTAATGCCAGTTTAGCGGATGTTTTGGCCATTTGCATTAATGAGAATGCAGCTTCCATCATCCGGGCTCCGCCAGATTTTGAGATCATTAAAAAAGGTATTTTATGCGCTATGCAATAATCAATAGAGCGTGAAATTTTTTCACCAACCACAGATCCCATCGAACCGCCGATAAAATTAAAATCCATGCAGGCTACCACTAGATCCTGTCCGTAAATTTTACCGTGGGCAGCACGGATGGCATCATTTAATCCGGTTTTGATGTAGCTATCCTGCAAACGCTCTGCATATTTTTTAGTGTCTTCAAATTGCAAAGGATCACCGGAGCGCAGACTTGAAAAGAGTTCAGTATACTCATTATCATCATATAACACCGAAAAATATTCCTGTGATCCTATGCGAAGATGATAGTTGCAATAGTGACATACATATACGTTGTCTACCTGCTCTGCATAATGAAGAGGTTTTTTGCATGAGGGACATTTATTCCAGATACCATCAGGTGCCTCTTTTTTTTCCTCAGTAGTTGTGATGATCCCTTTTTTCTCTCTCTTGAACCAAGCCATTAAATTCTATTTGGGGTTACAAAGAAACGAAAATTTTATAAATGAAAATCCATTTGATGTAACTGCTTAATTACAAACAATATTTTAAAAAAAATGTCCTTATCGTAGGCTTATAGACTAAAAATGTTTTGCTTATAAGGTATTGCGCTAAATTTATAAATTCGCAGTCTAATTTTAATAAATATGGTTAAATATAAAGGTGTAATTACCGGTGATGCAATGCAGGAAATTTTTGCAAGTGCTAAAAAGCATCAGTTTGCATTGCCGGCGGTGAATGTTATTGGTACTAATTCAATTAATGCAGTAATGGAAACCGCAAAAGCGGTTAATTCTCCGGTTATCATTCAACTTTCGTTTGGCGGGGCTCAGTTCTATGCAGGCAAGTCTATGGACAATGGAAACCTTCAGGCTTGTATATTGGGAGCAGTATCTGCTGCGCAGCATGTACATTTATTAGCAGAGCATTATGGAGTGGGGGTTATTTTGCATACAGATCACGCTTCAAAAAAATATCTGCCATGGATTGAAGGCTTACTTGAACATGGTGAACGTTTTTACAAGGTGAATGGCAAGCCTTTGTTCTCATCACACATGCTTGATCTTTCTGAGGAATCCATCGAAGAGAATATTGATACCTGCAAAACTTTTTTGTCACGTATGAAAGCTCTTGGAATGACACTTGAAATTGAGCTTGGAGTAACAGGCGGGGAAGAAGATGGGGTTGATAATACGGATATTGATAGTGCCCGGTTATACACCCAGCCATCTGAGGTGGCATATGCATATAAAGAGTTGGGAAGTATATATGATAAGTTTACCATAGCTGCCGCATTTGGAAATGTACATGGTGTTTATAAGCCCGGTAACGTAAAACTTCAACCCATAATTCTTAAAAATTCGCAGGAATACATTCGTAAAGAGTTTAATCTTCAGGACGAGAAACCAATAAATTTTGTATTTCATGGTGGTTCCGGTTCTTCCAAGGAGGAGATACGCGAGGCTATTTCATATGGTGCTATAAAAATGAATATTGATACCGATATGCAATGGGCGTATTGGGAAGGTATTAATGAATATTATAAATCAAAAAAGGATTACCTTCAATCGCAAATTGGTAATCCTGAAAGTGCAGATTCCCCGAATAAAAAATATTATGATCCACGAGTTTGGTTACGTAAGGGAGAAGAAACTTTTGTTAAACGGCTGACCAAAGCCTGCGAAGATTTAAATTGTATAAATGCAAATGACAAGCTTTAATATTAATTTATAATGAAGAGATCCATTATGCTGTGCGTAATGGATTTCTTATTTTAATCTTATTACGGATGACCAAAAAGAAAGAAACATCGAAGAGCTCTAAAAAGTCATTTTTTGAGAAGTTTTCCAACGTGGCCACCAGTTTCACTGGAAGTTCTAGTGCATTTATTAGTGCAGTAACTATTGTAGTTTTATGGGCTGCAACAGGTCCTCTTTTTAACTTTTCAGAAACATGGCAGCTGGTTATTAATACCGGAACAACGATAATTACTTTCCTGATGGTGTTTCTGATCCAGAAATCGCAAAATAAGGATTCTAAGGCTATTCAATTAAAGCTAAACGAATTAATTGCAGCCAGTGATAAGGCCAGTAACCGGATGGTTGATATTGAGGATTTAACGGAGGCGGAACTGGATGAATTACATAAATATTACTCCAAACTTTATGATCTTGCCGAAAAAGAGAATGATATTCACCATTCTCATTCCATTGATGCGGCCGAAGATCTTCACCAGAGTAAAAAAACCAGGCATTCACAATCGGCCAGACAATCAAAAGCTAAAAATGGTACAAAAGATTAGTGATCCGATTACTTTAAAAAAGGCTTTTGCCATCCGTCGTGAGGTTTTTGTAGAGGAACAACATTGTCCGCCTGAATTAGAATGGGAATTCGAAGATGAGTCAACGCATTTTCTTGCTACATACGATAACACACCTGCCGGAGCTGCAAGGTGGCGTAAAACCGCAAAAGGGTATAAGTTGGAACGATTTGCCGTTTTACAATCATCCCGTGGTAAAGGAGTAGGGCAGGAATTGGTGAAAGCAGTTTTAAATGATCTGCCTGTTGACGCTGAATACATTTATTTGCATGCTCAGCTCGGTGCAATGGGATTATATGAAAAATTTGGTTTCGAAAAGGAGGGAGAGCAGTTTGAAGAAGCAGGTATTCAGCATTACAAGATGGTGCTCAAAAAGTGAGTTTAGGCAACAAATATCCTGTTTGAATATTCCAGCGCTTCCTGCCATTTGTCCCAGTCCAATGTTAATTCAACGTCTTTACCCTGCAGATAGCTGATTATATTTTCTGTTGCTATATTCCCCACCAGTTCGTCTGTTGCCATCGGACAGCCGCCATATCCCTTCAATGCAGAATCAAAGCGTTTACAACCGCTCATATAAGCCCCATTCACTTTCTCATACCAGCTTTCTGCAGTACTGTGAAGATGTACGCCAAACTCTATGTCAGGGAATTGCCGGATCAGAACAGGAACTATATTATTTATCTTTTCGGAGGTAGATAAGCCCACTGTATCAGCCAGGGAAATTATGGTGCATCCTTTTTGTGCCAGTTCAGTTATCCATTGCGATACAATCTCTGCATTCCATTCATCCCCGTACGGATTGCCAAATGCCATTGAAATATATATAACAGCTTTTTTGTTGTTTTTTTCACAAAGAGTCTGCAATTTTTCAACAGTATCCAGTGATTCTACAATTCCGGAATTGGTATTTCGCTGCTGGAAGGTTTCAGAAATAGAAAAAGGAAATCCAATATAAGTAATTTTTTCACGCACCACCGCTTCCTCCGCTCCTCTCATATTAGCTGCAATGGCCAGTAATTTTGTTTTTGTTGTAGACAGGTCCAGTTTGTCAAGGACTTCAGAAGTGTCCTTCATTTGCGGAATCGCCCGATGTGAAACGAAGCTTCCAAAATCCAGGGTGTCAAAACCGACATCCAGCAACAGGTTAAGATATTGGACTTTCGCTGAAGTAGGGATGAAATTCTGCAAGCCCTGCATAGCATCCCGCGGACATTCTATCAGCTTCATTATAATTATTTACTAGTGGTGTCTTCAGTCATGGACTGCCGGTTGAACCGCCTGATAATAAGACGTGTACCGCGGTCAAAACTGAAATAGCTCCAGATCCAGTTTACAAAAGTAACTACCTTATTTCTGAAGCCTACCAGGGACATCAGGTGAACAAACATCCATACAAACCATGCAAAAACGCCTTGGAATTTAATAAAGCTCAGGTCAACGAGTGCACGGTTACGTCCTACAGTAGCCATTGAGCCTTTATCGTTGTATTCGAATGGCGTGAGCTCTTCCTTATTTATCAGGCGGATGAGATTTTTGGCAAGCAGTTCTCCCTGCTGCATAGCTGCCGGTGCAACACCCGGGTGCCCATTCGGGTATTCATCAATAATCATGGCCGCTACATCGCCGATGGCAAAAATATTAGTATGCCCGATCATTCTATTGTATGGATCTACTTTTATTCTCCCTCCGCGTGCCAGCTGATCCTGCGGTATACCTTCAGGTACCTCGCCTTTTACCCCGGCAGACCATAGAACATTTTTTGTGTAAATGATCGTTCCATCTCCCAGGGTTAATATTTCACCATTATAACTAACTACACGCTGATTGACGAGCACACTAACACCCATTTCTTCCAGAAACGATTTTGCGCTGCGCTGCGCTTCTTCAGACATTGGACCCAGCAGTTCAGGCGAGCCTTCAACCAGGTATATATTTATTTTTGATATGTCCAGTTCGGGATAATCATTTTTTAAAACGTGTTTTTTTAATTCTGCCAGCGATCCTGAAAGTTCTACCCCGGTGGGTCCGCCTCCTACTATTACAAAGTTTAATAACGCTGTTTTTTGTTGAGGATCGGTTTCGATGAGCGCTTCTTCCAGGTTCTGAAGGATCATGCTCCGCAGGTTTAATGCTTCGGGAATAGTTTTCATGGGCATTGAAAAATGCTCGATTTCCTTCTGCCCGAAAAAATTGGTGTCAGAGCCGGTAGCCAGAACTAAATAATCATATTCAATTTCCCCTATTGAAGTTTGAACAATACTCTTTTCCGGTATAACAGCTGTTACATCTGTAACACGAAATGTGAAATTGTTCTGTCCTTTAAATATTTTCCTAAGCGGAAAAGCAATAGAATCGGCTTCCAGCCCCCCGGTTGCAACCTGGTAAAGTAATGGCTGAAAAGTGTGATAATTATGCCTGTCGAGCATGAGTATCTCCACTTCTTTATTTTTGAGCTTTTTTGTTAACTCAATACCACCAAACCCTCCGCCAACAATAACTATTCGGGGAAAATTTGTAGAAGGAATTACTGCCTCTGTCATATTGCAAAATTAGATAAACGTCACTCTTTTCAAAACGATTATTTATAGCTCATCGCCCCGGATTTTAACCGTCAACCCGTCTAATTGTTCACTTATCCGTATTTGACAGGCCAGGCGACTGTCGAATCCAGCATCAGGTAAGGTATCCAGCATATCAAGTTCAATGTCCGTTGCAGCTGCTAATTTTTCAATACCTTCAAGTACCTGAACATGACATGTTGCACATAAAGCCATTCCCCCGCACGTAGCGAGCACGTTGTAATCAGATGCTTTTAATACTTCCATCAAACTCAGGTTAATACCTCCGGGAATTTCTAATAGCCGGGTGTCTCCGTCACGATCTTCAACTGTTAATCTGATCATCCTAAAATTCATTAACTCCGTACACAGTGGTATATTTAAAACTCAGCTTCTGATCGGGGTATACATATTTAAAAGCGCTCTGGCACATTAAAGCAGCTTCATGAAATCCGCTTAAAATTAATTTAAGCTTACCGGGATAGGTATTTATATCCCCGATAGCATATATCCGCTCAATATTGGTTGAATAGTCTTTTGTATCTACAACGATGGCCGATTTATCCACATTTAACCCCCAGTTGACAATCGGTCCCAGCTTAGGACTCAATCCAAATAAAGGGATCAGATAATCAGCTTTTAACTTTTTGATTTCCTTGTTTTTATCTACAAGAGTAACCTCCTGCAGATGCCCGTTTCCATTAATGCTTGTTACATTTGATTGCAGGATAAGATTGATCCGTGCCTCCCGGGCCAGCTCAAAAACCTTTTCTGCAGAATCAGGAGCTCCTCTAAAGGTATCACCACGATGTACGAGTGTTACCCGCTCAGCTATTTCTGAAAGAAAGATAGTCCAGTCCAAAGCAGAATCACCGCCACCGGCCAGCACTATTCGTTTATTCCTGAATAATTCGGGGTTCCTGACCATATAAGCTACGCCGCGACCTTCAAATTCTTCAAGACGTTCAATTTCTGGTTTGCGTGGTTCAAAGCAACCTAATCCTCCTGCTATAACTACCGCTTTACAATGAATTGCAGTGCCATCATTGGTTTTAACAGTGTAAGTGCCATCATCTGATCGATTTAAGGATTCTACACGTTCTCCTAAAGTAAAACCGGGATGAAAGGGTGCAATCTGTTCCATCAGTCTGTCCACGAGCTCCTGTGCTTTAATTTCCGGGTACCCGGGTATATCATAAATAGGTTTGTGTGGATAAATCTCTGAAAGCTGGCCTCCAATTTGGGGGAGGGCGTCAATAAGATGGCAGCGCATTTTTAATAAACCGGCTTCAAATACTGCAAATAATCCTACCGGGCCTGCGCCAATAATACATATATCTGTGGTTATCATATTTTATACATCAAGGTTATTATAAATAGTGTTTAATATTCTTCTCAGGTTCTCATAATCATCCTGGGTCAGCTTTTCCCATGCTTTGGCACGGATCTCGGCCATTTTTGGCGACCATTCTTCCACCCGTTTTTTACCTTCATCGGTAAGATGGAGTATAAAGCTCCGGCGATCTGTAGCATGCGGCTTACGCTCTATAAAGCCTTTTTTACAGATCAAATCCACAATTCGGGTGAATGTAGGATGGTCTTTTCCTATCAGTTCTGCCAGTTCACTCTGGTTCTTGTCGTTATGAGTGTTTAGGTTTTTTATAACCAGCCATTGATCAACCGTAATATCAAAATTCTCTTCATTGAACCTGCGTTGCGCATATTGTTTCACCTTTCTTGCTGTGCGGTCCAGCAGGTGGGAGTACTGACCGAATAGTTCATTTGCCATACAAATAATTAGTACAACAAATATATTAAAAAATATGGATACAAAAAAACCTCCGGAATTTTCCGGAGGTTTAATTTTATAATGATAATGACTTTTGATACCTGATACCTGGTGCTTACACTTGCGCTTTGTCGCTGCTAAAACGTGAGAATATTATTAATTCTTTTTACGAATAAATTCTACTACAAACGGAGTGGCTACGAATAGAGAAGAATAGGTACCGAATATTACTCCGATCAACATGGCAAAAGAGAAGCCTCTCAGCGTTTCGCCACCGAATATAAAAATGATACCAAGTACGAGCATGGTACATAATCCGGTTACCACTGTACGGCTTAAGGTGCTGTTGAGGGCATTGTTAATTACCCCGGCCATGTTTTCATCTTTAGTATGATGCTGATTAATATACTCTCTCACCCTGTCAAATACCACAACAGTATCATTAATGGAATAACCCATTACTGTTAATACTGCGGCAATAAAGGCCTGATCAATATCTAATGAAAAAGGTACAATATCATGCAATAAAGAGAATATGGAAAGTAAAATCAATACGTCATGAGCAAGTGCTAAAATCGCTGAAACACCAAACTGCCATTTTCTGAAACGAATAAGAATATATAAAAAGACAACAACTATAGCGAATAAGATGGCATATACTGCTGATATTTTAATATCATTTGCAATAGTTGGACCCACTTTCTGAGCATCCTTTATCTCATAATTCGGGCTAACTTTTTTAAGACCGCTATTTAATTTATCACTGGCCAGATCATCTGCATTTTCCCGGTCATCATCAATCAGGTAAGATGTTGTAATTTTTACAGCATTCTTTGAAGTACCGTATGATTTAACATCAGTAGGAGCGTTAAATTCTTCAGTAAGAATTTTAGTGATATCATTGGTTTTTACATCCTGTTTAAATTCAACCAGATATGATCTTCCCCCTTTAAAATCTACACCCAGGCTAAAACCACGTGTAAACATCGAGATTAGACCCGCTATAATAATTATGGTCGAGAACAGGTAGAATTTACGACGGCCCGTAATGAAATCAAATGAAGAATCCTTAAACAGGTTTTTAGTGGCTGGTATAGAGAAACTGATAGATTTATTTCTTTCAAGCATCCATTCAAAAAACAGCCTGGTTATAAAAATAGCTGCAAACAGGGAAGTTACAATACCAATCATCAGCGTGGTAGCAAAGCCCTGTATAGGGCCGGTTCCGAAAATGTAAAGGATCATACCCGTTAGAAAGGTAGTAATATTAGAGTCGAGGATGGATGACATCGCGTGTTTATATCCTTCAGCAATTGCAATCCGTAATGACTTTCCTGTCTCTAATTCCTCACGCACACGCTCATAGATCAGTACATTTGCATCAACGGCCATGGCTAGTGATAATACGATACCTGCAATACCGGGAAGTGTTAGCACTGCACCCAGTGAAGCAAGTACGCCCATCAAAAAGAATAAGTTTATAAGCAGGGCGATGCTGGCTATGAGTCCTGCTTTATTGTAATACAGGATCATAAATAAAAGTATTACTGCAATCCCCACTAACGTAGAAATTAGTCCGCTTTGTATAGATTCGGCACCTAAAGACGGCCCCACTACATATTCACTCACAATACGGGCCGGTGCAGGCAACCTGCCCGCTTTTAAAACGTTGGCAAGATCCTGCGTATCTTCAATTTTAAAATTACCGCTAATAGATGATATTCCATTTGGAATTTCTCCCTGAACAGTGGGGGCTGAGTACACATAGTCATCTAAAACTATAGCTACGCTACGTTTGCTTTTAGCATCGGATGCAGCAGCAGCGGTGATCCTGCGCCATTCGCGTGCACCATCGGCATTCATTACCATTACAACTTCGGGGTTACCACGCTGATCATAATCAGAGCGTGAATCTGCAATTACATCACCTGCCAGGGCAGGGCCGTTGCCTGAAGATTTTAGTGCATAAAGTTCAAACACCGGACTTTCAGGTGACGCTGCTTTTACTGCCCATGCCAGTTTAATATTTTGAGGAATTATGCCGATAACATTCGGTGAAGCTAGAAGCCTGTTAATTTTTGAAGTGTCTTTTTGTGCTGCATAACCAACAACAGGTCCGGGGCGAAGACCCATTTGTCCATTTTCTGCCTGATAGGTTGCAGGTATCAAAATAGATAACAGTGGGTTTTGTTTAGTCTGCTCCAGCTGATTTTTTGCCAGTGTTGCTGATGAGTCTGCTTTCGCTGTGGTATCCTTTTTCCCTAAACCTGCAAGCTTGCTGCCTGTAGTATCTGTTTTCGAGGCTGTAGCTGCTTTTTTGGTTGTATCACCAGCAGCTGAGGAAGCGGCAAGAATTTTATTTGCATTTTCCAGTAATGGGAAGACCTCAGTATTATCGTAAGTTTCCCAAAATTCCAACTGGGCAGAACCTTGTAAAAGTTTACGAACACGGTCCTGGTCGGTAACACCGGGTAATTCTATTAAAATGCGATTGGTACCTTCCTGCAATTGAATATTAGGAGAGGTGACACCAAATTTATCAATCCGGGTACGTAAAATATTGAATGACCGGTCAATAGCATTTTTAGCTTCCGCTCTAAGAAAGGTTAGAACCTGGCTATTAGTCGCGTCTATTTTAATATTTGCAGAATTTTCTTTTGTTGCAAAAAAGGATGCAAGCCTGGTATTAGGACTGATTTTTTCAAATTCCTGACCGAATAAGGTAATAAAATCAGACTGGCTGGTTTTTGTACGCTGTTGCGCATTACGGAGTGCGGCATTAAAATTTGCATCCGTTGTTTTATTAGCCAGGTTACGCACCATATCAGTAAGGGCGATCTCCATGGTTACGTTCATACCGCCTTTTAAATCCAGGCCTAAAGGTATTTCGCGATCCTTGGCATATTTATAAGTGATGTAATCCAACCCTGATACAACAGGCTGATTTGAAACAGAATCTAAATAAGTTCTTTCCTTTATAGAATCGCCTTTAGCATAATTTTTCGCATCCTTCTCTACCTTACCGGCAAACCATGTGAACGAAAGGGAATAGAGACATGCAAGCGTTAATGCTATCGCCGCGAATTTAATTAGTCCTTTACTTTGCATTTTGTTTCTTTGTGTAGTCTATTTTTGTGTTAGGAGGGGCAAATCTAACTAAATTTTTGTTTTATATAATTCATAAAACAAAATAATAGGAGTGGTGTATTTCAGCGCCTGACGTAGGTAATAAAAGAGTAAGTAAAGGGATTTTTTTCGTCTGGCTGGTGCTTTTCATTTTCTGCTTCCTTCCAGGTGCTGTCAATTTCAGGAAAGAAAGTATCAGCATCAAAGCTTTTATGTATCCTGGTAAGATAGATCTTATCACTTTCCGGTAACGCCTGTTTGAATATTTCAGCCCCGCCAACTACAAAAACCTCGTTTTCATCTTTGCAAATGTCCAACGCTTCGGATAATGAATGTTTTACCTCGGCATCTGCAAGCACATAATCTTTTTGCCGGGTTATCACAATATTCCGTCTGTTGGGAAGTGCTTTGCCTACACTGTCATAAGTTTTTCGCCCCATGATTACGGTGTGTCCGGTAGTTATTCTTTTAAAATGCTTTAAATCCGCAGGAAAATGAACCAGCAGACCATTATTCTTGCCAATGCCCAGATTTTCATCAACAACTACTACATTCGATATTATCATTTTTAAGGATTTTAGCCAGTTAATTAATTCCTAAATTTTTTAAGCATTTTCAGTGCTAATTTTAAACAACTGATTAGTAATTTACTAAACCGCTACAGGTGCTTTGATATGCGGGTGCGGATCGTAATTTTCAAGTGTGAAATCTTCAAATTTAAATTCAAAAATATCCTTTACCACGGGGTTTAACTTCATAACCGGCAATGGCCTCATTTCGCGGCTAAGCTGCAAATTAGTTTGTTCAATATGATTATTATATAAATGAGCATCGCCAAGTGTGTGAATAAAATCACCTGTTTGAAGATCACAAACCTGTGCTACCATCATGGTTAAAAGCGCATACGAAGCAATATTAAAGGGTACTCCCAGAAAAATATCAGCACTGCGTTGGTAAAGTTGACAACTTAGTTTCCCATCAGCAACATAGAATTGAAAGAAGCTGTGACAGGGCGGAAGGGCCATGTTCTCAATTTCAGCTACATTCCACGCAGAAACGATAAGCCGCCTGGAATCCGGATTGTTTTTTATTTGCTGTATCACTTGAGTGATTTGGTCGATATGACGTCCGTCTGCGGCAGGCCATGAACGCCATTGGGAGCCATAAACAGGCCCCAGGTTGCCGTCTTCATCAGCCCACTCATCCCAAATGCTTACTGCATTGTCTTTCAGATATTTTATATTGGTATCACCTTTTAAAAACCAGATCAGTTCATGTATAATGGATCGCAGATGTACCTTTTTAGTGGTAACTAATGGGAAACCTTCCTGCAGGTTATATCGCATCTGGTGCCCGAATACGCTCAATGTTCCGGTTCCGGTACGGTCATGTTTCTGAGTGCCGTGATCCAGCACATGCTTCATCAGATCAAGATATTGCTTCATTATTGATACAAAGGAAATAAATGTATTTTTGGCATCCTACGAAAGTCTAAAAAACATTTAATGTGTACAACTCATGGTGGCCTTTCCGAATGCTAAAATAAATATAGGTTTAAATATTACAGATCGCAGGCCGGACGGCTATCATAACCTTGAAAGCATTTTTTATCCGGTATCCGTAAGAGACGTTGTTGAGGTAATTGAAGCGCCTTACCTGCAGTTTACTGCTTCAGGACTAGATATTCCCGGCAGCCTTGCAGATAACCTGTGTATGAAGGCTTTCACATTAATAGCTAAGGATTATGATCTTTCCCCTGTCCATATCCACTTACATAAGCATATTCCTATCGGAGCAGGACTTGGAGGGGGATCTGCAGATGCTGCATTCTTTATCCGTTTACTAAGTGATAAGTTCAATTTAGGATTAACGGATGAACAAATGGAAGGCTATAGCCGTACGCTTGGCGCTGATTGCGCTTTCTTTATCAGGAATAAGCCGGTCTTTGCCTGCGGAAGAGGGGATGAGTTTAAGTCTGTGGATTTGGACCTGAGTAATTATTTTGTTGTATTAGTGATGCCTGATGTTCAGATATCCACATCAGAAGCATATCGCGGAGTTAAGCCCACAAAGCCTCAAACCTCATTATCTGAACTGATCCACCTCCCCGTTGCAGAATGGAAGAATCAAATTAAGAATGATTTTGAGCCAACCATTTTTAAGAACCATCCATCTATTCGTGGTGTAAAAGCCGGATTGTATGAAGCCGGAGCATTGTATGCCTCCATGAGCGGCAGCGGGTCATCGGTTTACGGGATATTTAAAGAAAAAATGGAGTTGCCGGTGCTGGAGAAGAGCATTCAGATTTTTTACGATGTGCAGCTTTAGGTATCGATCGAACTAAGGTTATTATGTGCAGCCTTCGATTTATTTGATGCTTAAAAATGAAATCGTTTCGCATCAAAGTGCTTGGGACACCAAACGCCGAAGATCGCCTTGGCCGGTGTCCCCACCGGCCACTCTTAGCATTTAGCTGATATATTCTTTATCATCATCACTCAGGTAATCCGTTTTTTCATCCGGGTAATTTTTTTGAGGTTCAGTTTCTTCAGCAAATTTCTTTTTTGACGGGCGTGCAACCATTACTCCAACAATAAACCCCAGCGCAAACATCACTCCAAGGATGGCAAGCTTAGGAATTTTGGTATCGCCAAATATCCAGAAATTAACCTCGTCAGTATTTTTCATTAAAACAATGGTTACTAGTATAGTTATTATAACAACCAGAATGGTTTTTATGCTCATGATCAGAAATTAAATGAAGAAGTAAATTCAAATATGGGTTTTTTTATGCTCTTTTCTTTTGCAAAAATTATTCTTCCGCCAGCACCAAAATTAGGCAGATAAAACCGCAAAATGTTCATATCCATTTGCATATCTAGTCCATACGTTCTGGGGGTAGCGTTGTTTCCTAATCCTATATTCTCAAAATCAGAAAAAAGACCACCTCTTACACGTTTTATATAAGCCAGAGGGCCGATTTCCCAGTCGGGGTAAAACATAGGGAATCGATAATCTATAAAGAAAGTGTTTTTAAGCCTGGCCGTTGGTTTAAGATGGCTGTGTCCTCTTACCCGCGGAATATCAATATTCATATTGTAAGTTCCGCTTGAATGTTGGGCATTGAAAGCTGCCTGTAAAGTATGGTTTGTTACCATTCCGGGGAAGTAAAACCGGGATTTGAATGTGAAAAGTTCCCCGGAAAACTTATTGTCGAACGGAAAATGTTTATATCCGAAATTAAAGCTTTGTCCCCATCTTGGAGCAAGATCTCTGGCGCTCCGGATTGTTGATTGCCCAAAACTTAGTGAGTATTTAGACGGTAAAATTATCTCTGATACAAACGTTTTAGGCCTGTTTGAAACGTCGTAGCGGGATGTATAGCTCGTTCCGATGCTAAAACGCATAGAATAGTTGTGATTTAACCTGTTAAGGGAAACAGGAACAGAAACATTTGCTTCCGTAACATTTTCCCTCCAGGTAATAGGAACGAGTGTAATTCCCGTAGGGGTTTTATTACGCTGAAAGATTTCTCTGGCCTGGTTTAGATAGGTAAGATTTAGTATTGGGAAAAAGCGTTTATAGGTAAGTCCGGCAAGATATTCACTGCGTTTAAGTGCGTTATTGAAGCGATAACCACCATATACATCCATGGTGTTTAACTGATTATTTGAATTCAGGGTAATTCCCAGATTATAATCATTTAAGTATTCATTATCTTCTGCAATAAGCGATGCGCTATGAAAATAGAACAAGTTGTTAGATTCTTTATAAGGTTTTGAAGAAAATACTTGATTGGGAATATCAGCAAACACATTTGTTTCGCCTTCCTGGGCTTGTAGAGGCTTGTAATAATCAATAAACGTATTTTCAGAAGTGGATACCACCTTATTTAGTTGGTTTAGGGGTGCCGACGAAATATCCAGTCCCTGCAGCTGATGGTTATTCATCAGGATCCGATTGTTTTCAGTATCATACCAGGGATTAAATGCTCCAAACGGGGCAGAGGTTACCTGATAGATTTTGTTAGTTGCACGCTCAAGCTTGTAAATATTATCCAGACCGTTGTAATGAGCTTTAAAAATTATATCACGTCCCGCATACACCGGACGGGATATTTGCTGTGATTCGAAAGGCAACAATTGAGTTGTTACACCTGATTTTCTGTCAATCTCAATTAAGGTTTTTCCTTCAGTACTTACAGCAACTACAATCAATTTATCACCAGCGTGATTAAAATACGGGGTTTGCAGCATGTAATTAGCATCATTTGAATACCTTTTGATTATACTCCCGGTTCTGGAGTCCAGTTCAACTATGGAAATTTTATTTGAAACCGATATGTCAACTGCCGCAATTAATTCTGCATCCGGAGACAGGGCAGGGGCGAATAAACGCGATTTATGAGTAAGCTGCCGGGTTTTACTCGTTTTAAGATCATGGATATTTACCACATTAAAAGAACGCTTACGAAACCTGGCATCAATACGTAGCTCATCCCAGGCTATTTTATTTTTGGAATAACTAAAATTAGCTTCTTCCTGATAGCCGATTCTGAGAATTTTCTTTTCTTTTCCTGAAGCATCTATTAATGTAAATGCAGGAGGTGTGGCTTTACCCTTTTTAATGACTAGAATTTCTTCGGAAGAAATAGCTGCGGGTAAATAATAATCTGTAGGTGTTTCATTAACACGTTGGTTTAGCCTTTTGTATTCTATCGGGTTTAATTGTTGCTGCTGATTTCGCCATAAACTATCTAATTCTTTTACGGTAGCGTTATGCAGTTCCCGTGTATTAACGCCTGTAAAATATTTTATGGAATTACTTAAATTATAGGGCCGTACAGGATTTCGTTTAAGCCTGGTGTAAATACTGTCCAGAATATCTTTACCATAATCGCGACGGAGCTTAGTTGTCATAAAATATCCTAATTGATAGTACCCGGGAGTTTGATCTCTGACAGATCCCATGAAATCTTTGGAGTAAGAATATTTCTTACCACTTAGTGTATTTGTTCTGAAAATAATCTCCCAGCTCGGCAGTCTTCCCCGACCCGCTTTTGTGAGTGCTGTTTCAATGCCAACAGCATCGCCCTCGTAAAACCAGGGGGGTAAGGTTATTCCAAAAATGGCCAGGCCTAATTCTTCAAATAAAGGTTTCTTTAAATATCCGGTAAGCTTTTCAAATTGTACCACATGCCTCAGTTCATGAATCGCTAAACTATTGAGCCAATCCTGGGAATCAAACTCCTGGGGTGGGGTAGTATAGAACTCGGATCTTCTGGGGGCAAGCTGTACAAAACCATTCGAAGTTGTACCTTGATTCTGTAGTATAATAGAAATTTTTCGTGGCTGTTTTTGCAGACTTTTATTAACCTTAGTTACCAAAACCTCCAGTGTATTAGCCATTCTTTGGGCTTCAGTTTCCAACTCAATGGGATATATTATCTGGAAATTTTGAGTATTAATCTGGTGCCATTTCAATGCAGGAGGGTTCTGTTCACTATCAAAAATCTGACTAAAAGAGAAAGGTAAATTAACTAGGAATAATATGCTGAATAATAATACTTTATATATCAAAAATCGGGTCATTTTAAATGATTACTAAGGTTATTAGCTTTTTATAAAACTTTAAAAATTTTATTTTTAACTTTTAAATCAGTTATTACTATTTAACTATCTGATTAAAAAAGCTATATAAATAAATCATTAAATTTAATATGGTTTGTAAATCACTAAATGTACAGTTTTTTTCAAATTTATTAGGTGAGGTAGATGTGGCGCCGGTAGAAATCAGCATCTACACGCTGCAATTATAAACTGTTAATTAGTGGGCTTCGGTATAATCACGATTTATCAGTTGTTTAAAAGCTATATTATTAGTATTGCAAATGCCGTGCTAATTTTAGTACCTGCCAAAAGGGAGCTTTAAGTAGCTGGTTGTATTAAGAATTTTCTTAAGATATTAGGATGATTTAAATTAGATGCAGATGTGGTAATTACAATAAAATCTCTTTAAAAAATAGAGGGATAAAATGATCTTTCCAACCTCATGTATATTAATGGATCAGAAAGCTGCAATGATTATTTCCCCGCCCGGATAATAGACTATATCTATAGTGCGAAAAATATTGCTACCAAAAAGAATTGAATCTTGATTACAGATTAATTTGATTACCGGAAGAAAGCCCAAGAATTTGTAATACTTAGTGTATTTTACCCTCCCCTACCCCAGGAGGGAAACTTTGTTAAGCCTGCGTTTTTCAAGCTTGTTGGTGATAAAGGGGTAAAGAAATATTGAAGATAAAATGATAAAGGATCCAACATAAAACCCCATGGTCATTTGCTCGGTTTTACCAAAGATCAGACAAGCCATTATGATACCATAAATCGGTTCCAGGTTAGTTATTAATGCTACCCTGAATGCAGATAGTTCTTTCATTACAGATACACCTGCAACATAGGCCAGGGACGTGCAAATAGTTCCCAGAATTAATAAATAGATTAAATCTTCACTATTCAACTTCATGGATGCGCTATACCCATCAGAGAAAAGCAGGTACAAAGATACCCAGAACCATGCCCCAATGAGTTCATAAAAGCTTATAATAGGCGCTGGGCGGTTTTGTATCTGTTTAGAATTGATAATGGAAAATAAGCTGCCGCAAAATGCAGACATCAATCCCAGAATGATTCCTGTGGTATACTGACTTTCGAATTTAAATATAAGATATATGCCCAAAATGATCAATAATCCGGTTATAATCTCCAGGCGTGAAATCTTTGATTTTTTTAATAAAGGCTCAAGGATAGCTGTAAACAAAGTTAATGACGATAAACAAATAAGCCCCACAGAAACTGTAGATGATTTGATTGACTGGAAAAATAAGACCCAGTGCAAACCAACAATGGCACCTGTAAAGAACAGTTTTAAAAATACTTCATTGGTAATTCTGAGGTCGGTTTTACTGATCTTAAAATAAACAAAAAGTGCAACAAAGGCAATAAGTACCCTGTACCATACTAAATGTACCGCGCTTATAGATATCAGTGCACCAAGAACTCCCGTTAATCCCCAAACAATAACTGTAATATGAAGTATGAATAAGCTTTTTTTTGTTGTACGGGGCAAAGACACTACTTTGGAGCTTTATATAAAAGGTAAATACTTAGTACAGCGAAAATAATATTAGGAATAAAAATAGCCAACAATGGTGGTAATCCGCCTTTCAACGAGAACATATCTGCAAATCGCATAGATAGAATGTAAGTAAAACTGAAAAGTATTCCAATTCCGAGTGAGAGGCCAATACCACCGCGTACTTTTCTGGAAGAAAGTGAAACACCCATTAATGTTAATATAAATGATGCAAAGGGCGATATAAACCGTTTGTATTTTTCAAGCTTTAATTCTACCATTATTCCTGTACCCCTAATTTCTTCTTTCTGTATACGCTCATTAAGCTCAGTCATATTCATAGCCTGGTAAATGTTGTTAAATGTTTCAAAATCAACCGGTCGCATATCCAGTGTAGTGTCTTTATTAACTCCAGACGTCATTTTTTCTTTCAATCCAGCTATTGTCCTGATCGAATAGTTTTCAATACTCCATTTTGTTTTCACAGAATCCCATGTTATCCGTTCGGCAATCAACTTCTCCTTTAGTGTGTCGCCCGAAAATTTCTCCAGGGCAAACTTGTATCCTACATTAAGGTTGTTGTCAAAATTTTCTATATAGACATAGGTATCCTTATCAAGCTGCATATGGGTATATAACTTCGAATTCTCCTCGTTCGGATCTATATAAACATTCTCAAAGTCTATTTTTAACTTATTGGTGATTGGAATAATAAAGATGTTTAAAACAAGGGAAAACAGAAAAATAACACATGCTGAAATAAAATAAGGCCTAAGAAACCTGCTAAAACTAACGCCTCCACTTAAAATAGGGACAATTTCTGTTTGCTCGGCCATTTTAGCGGTGAAAAAGATAACTGCAATAAAATTTATCAGTGGCGATAACAGATTGATATAGTAAGGAACTGAGCCTAAATAAAAATTGAATACAATTTTATCAAGCGGAGCATTATACCTTAAAAAATTGTCTAAATGTTCAGAGACATCGAAAATTATATATATTACTATGAAAATACTTAGGGTAAATACATAAGTTCCCAAATATTTTTTAATAATATACCAGTCAATAATCTTTATCATAGGTTACAAGCGTTGTGCTAATTGCTTTACCATACGTTCCTTCCAGTCGTAGAATTCACCGGAAATGATTTTTTCGCGTGCCTGCCTAACCAGCCATAAATAAAAATAAAGATTGTGTAGGGTTGCTATTTGCGCACCGAGAATTTCTTTGGCATGCACCAGATGACGAAGATACGCTTTAGAGTAGTTTCGGTCTGCATACAGGTCGCTATCCTCTTCTATGGCAGAAAAATCAGCTTTCCATTTTTCATTCCGGATATTAATAATACCATTTTTTGTGAATAGCATACCGTTTCGTGCGTTTCGCGTGGGCATTACACAATCGAACATATCAACACCTAACGCAATATTTTCAAGTAAATTTATTGGCGTTCCAACACCCATCAGGTACCTGGGCTTATCTGCCGGAAGGATGTCACATACCAACCCGGCCATTTCATACATTTCATCTGCAGGCTCGCCAACGGAGAGGCCCCCAATTGCATTTCCTTCACGTTCAAAGGATGCAATTACTTCAGCAGATTGTTTCCGAAGGTCTTTATATACTGAGCCCTGCACAATAGGAAAAAAGGTTTGGGAGTAGCCATATTTTGGTTCTGTTTCATCAAAGCGGTCGCAGCAGCGTTTTAACCAGCGATGGGTCATATCTATTGAGCGCCGGGCATAACCGTACTCACAGGGATAGGGAGTGCACTCATCAAATGCCATAATTATGTCGGCGCCAATGGTGCGTTGGGTATCCATTACATTTTCGGGTGTAAACAAATGTTTTGATCCGTCGATGTGTGAACGGAAAGTTACTCCTTCTTCTTTAATTTTTCTTACCTGAGACAAGGAGTAAACCTGGTATCCGCCGCTATCAGTGAGGATGGGTTTATCCCAGCCAATAAATTTATGCAGGCCTCCCGCTTGTTCCATAACCGGCAAACCTGGCCGCAGGAATAAATGGTAGGTATTCCCCAGGATTATTTCAGCCTTAATGTCGTCTACTAACTCACGCTGATGTACTGCTTTTACTGATCCGGCAGTACCAACAGGCATAAATATTGGTGTTTTTATAGTGCCATGATCTGTGATGATCTCTCCGGCCCGTGCTTTTGTGCGCTTATCTGATACCTCTAATTTAAATTTCATATTAATACCTGCTGTTCGGCAGAAATAACTGCAAAATTAACAATTACAACCTTATAGGCTTCTTTTTTATTAAAGAGCATAAATGTTAGTTTAAAATCAGAACTTTGCTTTTTTAAAAAGAGCTGAAATTGATAGATCTGTTATATATAGTTGTATTCGTTTTATTTCAAATAAGTTTTCTTTTACAGCTTTACTACACATTCGTCATTCATAAACGCCTTTCCAATTATAAGGTCAGCGATGAAATAAATCCTGTCATAAATCCTGTTTCTATCATAATATGTGCAAGAAACGAACAGGAAAATTTACAAAAAAACCTTCCCTTAATTTTAGAACAGGAGTATCCGGATTTTGAAGTTGTATTGGTAAACGACTGTTCAGTAGACGACTCTCATCTGGTTTTAAGGGAGCTGGCTTCAAAATATAAACATTTAAAAGTAGTCACTATAAATGAACACGAGCGGTTTAAGCATGGAAAGAAGTTTGCTGTTACTCTGGGAATTAAAGCGGCAGATAATGAGCATTTACTTTTTACCGATGCGGATTGCAGGCCTTTTTCAGCATTATGGCTGAAACGAATGCAGCAAAATTTTTCTGATGATATTGAAATAGTTCTGGGTTACTCGCCCTACCAGCGATTAAACGGATTTGTAAACCGGCTGATTCGGTTCGAAACATTTTATACGGCATTAAACTACCTCGCTTTTACACTTCAAGGCACTCCATATATGGGGATAGGAAGGAACATGGCGTATAAAAAATCTTTATTTTTTCGGGGTAAAGGTTTTGCGGCGCATATGCATATCCTTTCTGGTGATGATGATCTTTTTGTAAACCAAAACGCAACTCCAAATAACACGGTAATTGAGATTCATCCGGAAAGTCATATATTAAGTGAACCCAAAAAAACATTTTCTGAGTATTTTACACAGAAATTGCGGCATCTTGGAGCAGGAAAGGCATATAAAAAATCACATCAAACCATGCTGACCGTACAGGCTTCTTCAGCAATCGGTTTTTATCTGCTGCTAATAGGCTTAATTATTCTACAGGCTCAGTGGTACCTTATACTTTCGGTTTATATAATCAGAATGTCGGTTCTGTTAATCATTTACCGTCCTGTATTTAAAAAACTGGCTTGTCCCGATCTTATTTTCTGGCTTCCTGTTTTCGATTTCATTTACTACATTTATATCCTTGCTCTCAGCATCGTTACCTTATTTAAGAAGAAAGTTAAATGGAAGTAAATCCTAACTTTTCTGAAAATGCTAAAAACGATTTTAGCCTGGTTGTACGGGCTAAAGTTGGCGATCAGAAAGCATATGCTGACCTCATGCAGCGTTATAAAGATTCTATCTACTTTATGGCGCTAAAGATGGTGAACAATAAAGACGATGCTCAGGATCTTACTGTAGAAACGTTTGGGAAAGCTTTTGAAAATCTTGAAAAATATAAACCTGATTTTGCTTTTAGTACCTGGTTGTTCAGAATTGCCACCAATAACTGTATTGATTTTATTCGTAAGAAACGTGTTAGTTTAGTTTCTATCGACAGTTTAAATGATGATTCAGGTGATGAAAGGCAGATGCAGATTAAATCAGATGCGTTAAATCCTGAAGAGGAATCGATAAAGAAACAACAGAATAAGGAGCTGAAAGATATTGTTGATAAATTACCTTTGCGGTATCGAACACTAATTGTTTTACGTTATTTTGATGAGCTATCATACGAAGAGATTGCAAAACAATTAGATTTGCCTTTAGGGACAGTTAAAGCCCAGTTATTCCGTGCCCGAGATCTCTTATCCAATGTTATTAGCCGAAGAAAGAAGAATCCAAACAGTGACTTCTGATGTAATTTTCAAACACTTCCCGGATCTTACAACCGAACAAAAGAACCAATTTAATAAGTTGGATGGACTTTACCGGTTATGGAACTCACAAATTAATGTAATATCCCGTAAAGATATTGATATGCTTTATCTGCATCATATTTTGCACTCTTTGGCTATTGCTAAAGTGGTTCAGTTTCTGCCGGGGGAGAATATAATGGATGTTGGGACAGGAGGGGGTTTCCCTGGTATACCTCTGGCAATACTTTACCCTGAAACCAATTTTCATCTGGTTGATTCCATTGGAAAAAAAATTAAAGTAGTGAAAGAAATTTCTGCTGCCCTGGGTTTAAAAAATCTGCGCGCAACCCATGAACGGGCAGAACAGATTAATGAGAAGTTTGATTTTATACTTTCTCGTGCGGTTACCAGGTTAAAAGACTTTTATCCATGGGTAAAAGGGAAGTTTAATAAAGTATCAAATAACACCTTGCCTAACGGAGTTCTATATCTTAAAGGCGGTGATCTGGCCGAGGAAATAAAAGAAGTGAACTTAAAGCATGTTCGCCAGTTTCCTATCCCTGATTATTTTGAATATGACTTCTTTAATGCTAAATATGTAATTTATTTTCCCGCCCAGTAAGTGTCGCAATACCACCAAATAGCATTATCGTTTTTACCTAGGATAGGAGATGTAACGGCCAGGGCTTTATTAAACTATTGCGGAAATGCAGAAGAAATATTCAGGACCAAAAAATCTCATCTTCAAAAAATACCCGGTATCGGGTCTGTAACTGCTGAGGCTATTCTTAATCATCAAGTTTTTGACCGGGCAGAGAAAGAACTTAAATTTATTGAGAAATATAAGATAAAAACTCTTTTTTATTCTGACAGCAATTACCCAAAGCGTCTGCGAACATGTTATGATGCTCCTGTTCTGCTGTATTATAAAGGGAATGCCAACCTGGATCAAACAAAAGTTGTTAGTGTAGTTGGTACGCGTAAGGCTACCGAATATGGAAAAGAGCTCTGTGCTATGCTTATCAGAGGCTTGCAGGTACATAATCCGGTAGTAATAAGCGGACTGGCATACGGTATTGATGGCTGTGCTCATAAAGAATGCCTTAAAAATGATATATCAACCGTAGGTGTTTTGGCCCATGGCCTCGACCGTATTTACCCCGCACAACATCGCCAGCTTGCAGAGAAAATGCTGTCGCTTGGAGGATTACTTACAGAGTTCCCTTCTGAAACTATACCAGATCGCGTGAACTTCCCTGAGCGAAACCGGATTATTGCCGGCTTATCTGATGTTACTATTGTGGTAGAGGCCAGCAAAAAAGGGGGTGCTTTAATCACTGCCGAGATAGCAAATTCATATAACCGGGATGTTTTTGCATTTCCAGGAAGAAATACTGATGAATTCTCTGAAGGATGCAATCATCTAATTAAAACAAACAGGGCTAATCTCCTCTCATCTGTTGCAGATTTGGAATACCTGTTAGGTTGGAATGAAGTTCAGGCTGATAAGAATAAACCTCAGTTGTCATTGCTCATAGATCTCACGGAAAATGAACAGAAAATTGCGGATATTCTGAAAGAAAAAGGAATTACTGGTGTTGACCAATTAGCCTTGCTTACCCAATTGCCTCAAAGTAAACTTGCAGTTACTATTCTTGAAATGGAGATGCAGGGATATTTAATTGCAATGCCGGGGAAGACTTATAAGCTGGCTTGATAGATACAGGTATCTGACACTTCAAAAGTGTCTGACACCTTGTACAGAGATGTCCGATGATGAATTATCCCGGATTTTTAGGAAAATCATACAATTTTAACTCACCTGTATCTTCACTAATCATTTCCCAGTCATCAAAAGGAAATTCAATAAACGCCATTCCGCATGTGGGTATATTATAGATGTCTGCCTGGCATAATGTAGTTACCAGGTTGGTAATACCTGGATTGTGTCCAAAAAGTGCGATAAAATCATGTTGATTATCCAGATTGTTAATTATCTCTAACAGCGTGCGTGAAGATGCCTCATAAATGGCGGGTATCTGAATAATTGCTGATTTTTCTATACCAAACGCTTCGGAAAAATACGCTGCTGTTGTAATTGCCCGGTTTGCCGGACTCGAAACGATTTGCTGTGGAACGATTTTCTTTCGAAGCAATCTGTGAGCCATTTCGGGAGCGTTTTTATGTCCGCGGCTGTTTAGCGGCCGCTGAAAGTCGGATAGTTTAGGATCATCCCAGTCAGATTTTGCGTGGCGAACAATTAAAAGGGTTTTCATTTAGATAAATTTAAAATTGAGGATAAGTACTTTAACTCACATTTGATTTAATAATACTCAATTACCAGTCCATATTAATTAATTGAATTTATAAATCCTGCAATAGCGTTCAAATCCTGATCAAACATGCATTTAAAATGACCTAAAGGGCACTTTGGTTGGCCAAATTTTGAGCATGGGCGGCAGGGGAGGTTTACACCAGCCACATACACCTGATCTGTCTGGTAAGGCTGTACACCTAATAACTCTGGTATAGTGCTTCCCCAAATAGATACAATAGGCCTGTTAAAGGCTTCTGCCACATGTGTTAAACCGGTATCAAATCCAATAACTTTATCCGCATTCTTTACCAGATAAACCGATTCGTCAAAATCCAATTTTCCGCAGGCATTATAAATATTTGGATTGCCACTTTGTTCTATGATTGCCGCATTTTTTTCCACATCTTTTCCCCCAAGCAGTACTATAGGCTGGTTTAATTTTCCGCAAAGTGCTATAATTTTTTCATTAGGCATCCGCTTGGTATTATGAGTGGCACCTATTATAAAAGCTACATAGCTCTGTTGATGACTGACGGGTAAAAGATTATTAAGCTCATAATCCTGTTTAAGAAAATAATCAACAGGTTGTTGGTCGTTAATTACGCCCAGCTGATTTACACTCTCCATATAGCGGTCTACCAGGTGCACAGGCTTCACCAAATTGATCTTATAACGAATAGCCAGCCATTTTTTTATCCTTTCCTTTTTGTAAGTAAAAGATTTTATTCCCAGCCTGAACTTTATAATGGTTGAACGGAGGCTGTTATGCAGGTCTATGATATAGTCGTAATTCTCTAGTCGTAATTCTCTGATAGTTTCAGAAAGGGAGGGCTTTAATAGAATTAAACGATCTATGTAGGGATTATTATCAACCAGAAAACTGAAGTTTTCCCGGGTAAGATAATGCAGTTCAACACCCTTTAATTGTTGCTTTATACAACGGATTACAGGGGTTGTGTAGATTATATCGCCAATAGAACTGAAGCGTATTACAAGAATTTTTAAGTTTTCTGTCTTCAAGCCGGTTTAAGTGATCTTTTTTTATTGAAAAATTCAGTTACCTGATTAAGTGTAAAAGAATTTAAGCATTTATCTGCTGATAATCCTCCTTTACGCCCAATTAAAGTACCGTAATGCATATCGTAAAAGCCGTCGTTACGGTGCGCATCAGGATTTATGGAGAGCATAACACCTTTTTTCAACGCATACTGATGCCAGCGCCAATCCAGATCTAATCGTAATGGATTTGAGTTTATTTCAATCACTACATTATTTGCTGCACAGGCATCTATTACTTTTTTGTGATCAATAGGATAACCGCCCCGGCTTAGCAATAACCTCCCGGTAGGATGACCAAGAATTGTTGTGTACGGATTTTCAATGGCTATAATCAGGCGGTTAGTCGCTTTCTCCTCCGTCATTTTAAATATGGAGTGGATGGATGCTACCACAAAATCAAAAGTTGCCAGTACATCGTCACTGTAATCCAGGGCACCATCATATAAAATATCCGATTCTATTCCCTTAAAAATATGAAAAGGAGCTAAACGGGCATTAAGCTTATCAATTTCACGATGCTGCTGTATAATTTGGCCTTCTTTTAATCCGTCTGCATAAAAAGCAGTTTTAGAATGGTCAGAAATTCCCAGGTATTCCAATTTTAATTCATCACGGCAAAACACGGCCATTTCTTCCAGCGTGTGTACACCGTCGCTCCATGTGCTGTGGTTGTGGAGGGTGCCTTTCAGATCATGAAAAGTGATCAATTGAGGGATTGACGAGGTCTTTGCGTCTTCCATCCGGGTAATGCCCTCGCGTAATTCGGGTTCTATAAACTGTAGGCCTGCTATTTTGTAGATATCTTCTTCCGATTTAACATCCTCCGCTTCGTAGCCAATTAGCCGGATCACTTCCTCTACATGTTCTAGGCTACCGGTCTGCTTAAATAAGTTCCAATAAAACCGATCAGTTTCACAGAACCTGAAATAAATCTTTATGCCATTAGCAAATTCAGTTTGTACACCTTGTTCAGTCTGATCAAGCACGTTCAGCCCCAGGCTATCAAGCTGTGGGACCACTTTATCAGAAGGGACAGCCAGCAAAATATCCAGGCCATCCAGGGTTTCGCATCGGCGCCTGAAAGCGCCGGTTAAACAAACTTTTTTGGTATCCAAGATTTTCTGAAGCTTCTCGACAAGTATTTCAGCAAATTTTTCTACCGGGGCATATAAGAAATGGCCGCTGCTAGCCATTTTAAAATCAATCGCTTTTTTAATTTCTTCTTGCGTTTTAGCGCCGAACCCTTTTGCATCAACCAGCCGGTTCTCGTTACATGCATAATATAACTCACCAATGTTTTCAATGCCCAATTCCTTCCAGATGATCAACACTTTCTTAGGACCAATTCCTTTAATGCTTAGCATCTCAACAATACCTGGTGGCGTTTTCTCCAGAAGCTGATCAAGCTCAGTGAGTTTATTGGTGACAATCAGCTCTGTTATTTTTGCAGCCGTGCTTTTACCCATCCCTTCGATCTTTTCTATTTCTTCAGGGCTTTTTTGGGAAAGAGAAAAAGGCAGTTTTTTTGTTTTATATGCAGCAGCAGCTAATGATTTAATCTTAAACGGATTATCTCCGTGAAGCTCCATCAGTTGGCTCAGCAAGTTGAGGTTTTGTGAAATGGTTTTATTCTCCATGTCTTACTTCAAAAATAACAAACCCCTCCGGTTTTAGCGAAGAGGTTTAAATGTAAACTGATTAATTTAATGAAACTTCTTTTGATATGGCCAAATATGAAATAAAATGACGCAAGATTAGACTACAGGAATAATTGCTATTTTAGAAAAATAACTATAAAGACTTCTAAGGTGGTTTCTGAAAATGCAAACTGTTTCATACCGGAAGCTTTATTATGTACAATATTTTGAATCAGATAATTTTTATATGAAGCAGGCTTTTTCTTTTTTAATAGTTGTATTATTCAGTATTGGCTTATCTCACGCCCAACTGAGCACTACCGAAATGATGGTTGGTAGATTGGATGGCGGATCCCGGGTTTTATTAAAAAAATCAGAGTCACATAGGTGGGGAATAGTTATAGAAAATGCAGGATTATCTTCAGTATTTCAGGATAAACCTGTACAGGTTGAAATTTATAAAGATTCATTAAATATGATCCGGTTGGCCTATGGATATACAACGGTAAATAAAACTAGTGATGGATTTTCTGCAACTGCTAGTATAAAATCCGGAAACACGTCCTTCATTATAAATGATCGATGGAAAATTGGTGAGAACATTCTTAGCCTTTCGCGGAAAGTAGAGGTTCGGGGCAATTCCACAGGGGGCTTTTTATCATCAATAAAGTTCATCAGCGAACAGAAACAGAAGAGAAGTGATGTAAACTATTTTGCTCCGGGAATGATCTATGGCAGTACAGAAAACCTGACAGAAGTTGCCATAGGCGGTAATAAAAGCGGACTGATAACCTGGATAAGGGAAGACCGGCTGCCGGCGCCTCTTTTTGGTATTCAGTATAAAGACGGTACTTCGGTAACCATTTTAAACCCTCAGCCAAAAGGCAATACAACGCGGGAAGATTCACGCGACGTGCAAGTAAAAGACCTGATTGATGGGAAATTCCAGTTTGGATCTCTTGGTGCGCAGCAAACCGGAGATAATATTGAATATGGATATATGTGGCCCGGAAGTGAAGGAGCATATACCTATAAAGGCAAAACTTATCCAGGAGGGCAACTAAATAAGTGGCGCCGCAGGTATCATCCCATACAAAACGATTTTACCCAGGAATATAAGGTCGATTTTAGGTTTGGCAGAAAAGAAGAACAGTTTTCTACTTTTTACAGGAATGCGTGGCGTTGGGCATGGAAAGTTCTTAATCCAAAAGTAAACTTTCAGGATATTGAAGCATCTAGGCGGAGCCTGATCGATATGCTGGGCGATCGTGTGGAGACCCATAATGGCCTGTCAGGAATTTCCAAAGCTATGCCAGCTATACTAAATACCGTCACATCCAACAGAACAACAGTTATGGGCTTTGTAGGAAAGGCCTTGGAATGTTCGAACTTTCTTTTGCAGGATGCAGACAGAAATCAGTCCCCGTTAGATTCATTGCATCGACGGCAAGCAAATAACATTATCAATTCATTCGTTAAAACCATAAAATTATCACCGCCCAATGGCGAAGGCTTTAATATGGATACCGGGCAGCCGTTAATGAACCGCCCGCAAGATGGTAAAATGTATCTACGTTCGTTTGGTGATGACTTGAAATCTTTGCTAAGAGCCATTAAACGTGAAAAAGCCCAGGGCAGGATCCATGAAGACTGGCTGGCCTGGGCTAAAAGCTTTGCCGACTGGTTATTGCCACAACAAAGTGCGACAGGCGGGTTTCCCAGAGGATGGGAGATAGGTACAGGCAAAATAGTAGATGTTTCAGAACAATCAAGCTATAATGCAATTCCTTATTTACTACTTCTTTCTGAACTTACGGGACAATCTGAATATAAAGATGCAGCTATGAAGGTAGGCGAATATTGCTGGAATAGCGGTCAATATAAGGGTTTATTTGTGGGCGGCACCATTGACAATCCAAACGTTATTGATAAAGAAGCCGGTACATTGTCTTTGGAGGCCTACCTGGAATTATATCACTACACCAGAGATAAAAAATGGATAATCAGAGCTAAAACGGCAGCTGATTTTGCAGAAACATGGATGTATATCTGGAATATACCTATGCCAGAGGATGAAAATAATAAAGATCTGCATTGGAAGAATGGCGTTTCTACGGTGGGTCTGCAGCTGATCTCAACGGGCCATTCTTTGGCAGATGCATATATGTGTTTTGATGTGGATGAATATGCTAAACTATCCGTATTTGCAAAAGACAAACATTACGAAGATGTAGCGAAAATTTTATTGCACAATACCAAAGGCATGCTTGCTGTGCCGGGGAGAACCTATGATCTTTTAGGGCCGGGTTGGCAGCAGGAGCACTGGAGTTTGGCCCCCATGCGGGGTATTGGATTGCACAGGGCGTGGTTGCCCTGGGTGAGTACAAGCCATCTTAACGGAATTTTCGGATTGGAAGAGTATAATGGTGACTTGTATAAAAAGCTGTCGAATGAAAAACAGATGCCCGATAATAAAAAGTGATCCTTTTGTTACAGACTTTTAAGACAATAATTATAAGATGTAAAACAAAAGTTATATAGCCGATAATAGTTGTTTTATAATTTTATGAATAATTAGATCTCTTAAATTATCAGGAGAAAGTTAACTACACACAAAGCTAAAACAATGAAAAAAATACTTTTTTTTTTACTTCTGCTGCCCTCGCTGAGTTTCGCTCAGGCAAAAAAACCAAACATAATAATCATTCTTGCCGATGATCTTGGATGGGGCGATGTAGGGTTTCATGGAAGCTCAATAAAAACGCCTAACATTGATCAGTTAGCTAAAGACGGCGTAATTCTAAACCGATATTATACAGCGCCCATTTGTTCGCCAACAAGGGCAGGTTTAATGACCGGCCGTTATCCAAACCGTGTTGGTATTCGTGAAACTACCATACCGCCCTGGAGTGATTTTGGAGTAGATATCTCGGAAAAATTTTTACCTCAGATGCTGGCCGAAGCCGGTTATAAAAACCGGGCCATGCTTGGGAAATGGCACCTGGGTCATAATACGTTGCAATACCATCCGATGAGAAGGGGGTTTACCCACTTTTATGGACATTTGAATGGTGCTATTGACTATTTTACTCATAAAAGAGAAGGTGAAGTGGATTGGCACAATGATTATGAACCATCAAAAGATAAAGGCTATTCCACAAATCTTTTAACTGATGAAGCCGTAAAATGTATTAAAAAATATTCAAAAGAAACTGCACCATTCATGATGTACGTAGCTTATAATGCACCACATGGTCCGTTGCAGGCAACTGAAGAAGATCTGAAACTTAACGGATTTGACCCTTTAAAGCCCAGATTTAGCGGCACAGAAGGCGGTGATGAAAGTGCTGAGAGCGGAGACAGGGGGCATGGAAATACCCCTAAGCAAACGTATGCAGCTATGGTAACCTGTATGGATAGAGGTATTGGCAAAATTTTACAGGCATTAAAGGATCAAAAAATTGACGAAAATACGCTTGTTCTTTTTCATAGTGATAATGGTGCGGCCGGTAATGGTAACGTTAATTCGCATGGAGAGCTAAAGGGATATAAGTTTGATGAATGGGAAGGCGGGGTTAGATCTCCTGCTGTTATAAAATGGCCCGCTGCCGGTTTAAAAGGCGGCAGGCAGATTGAACAGGTGATGGGATATGTGGATGTGTTCCCCACTTTTAAGGAAATAACAGGTGCTAAAACATTCACTAATAAACCATTTGATGGGATTAGCATGTGGCCGGTTTTAAGTGGTAAGACCCAAAAAATTGATCGGGAGTTTTATTTAGGTCATGGCGCCATAATTAACGGAGACTGGAAACTTATAAAGGATATGGGTATCCCAAAAATGAAAATAAAAGGGGATGCATTATTCAATATCCCTCCAGACCATTCTGAAAAAAACAACCTGAAAGACGCAAATCTGGAAATATATAATAAATTAAAGGCAGCTGTTGCCCCTTATGATTCCATTAAAGCCCCGAGGGAAATTTTAACAAAAGGGCCTAAAAAAGGGTTTAAAGTTCCAAAGGACTGGAAGATCACTAAAGAAAAGTAATTGTAATTCAACATTCAACATTCAACAACTGATGAATTTTATAACAGGCAAAAACTATAACATTCTTATTGTGGTTACGTTTTTTGCTTTGCTGATCGTTGGCACCTTTTCCAAAGCTCAAACACGGCAGAAACCAAATATTGTCATAATTCTTGCAGATGATTTGGGTTATTCAGACTTAGGCTGCTATGGCGGAGAAATTCCCACACCAAATATTGACAAGCTGGGAAGGCAGGGAATTAAGCTCTCCCAATTTTATAATACTTCACGTTGTTGTCCATCAAGAGCCAGTTTACTAACAGGTCTGCACCCCCATCAAACGGGGGTAGGCCACATGGCCGAAGAGCTTGAAAACCCCGGAGCAAGCGATTGGGGGGTTGAAGGTTATAAAGGCTACCTCAATAAAAACTGCGTTACTATTGCCGAAGTGCTAAAGCAATCCGGTTACCATACGTATATGACGGGCAAATGGCATGTGGGGATGGCTACTAAAGACAGATGGCCTTTACAACGGGGCTTTGAGCGTTTTACAGGAATTCTTCCCGGAGGTTCAAGTCACTTGAAAACATTTCCGCTTAGAGGTATTGTTTATGATAACAAGGAAGCCACTTATGATTATCCTAAAGGATATTATGATACTGATTTTTATACCGACAATGCTATAAAATTTATCAACGAGCAAAAAGACACGAAGCCTTTTTTTCTATACTTAGCTCATACAGCCCCTCACTGGCCGCTTCAGGCAAAGAAAAATGACATTGGTAAATTCATAAATACATACGATATCGGTTGGGATTCCGTGCGCTATCAACGTTTACGCAGACAGTTGAAAATGGGTTTAGTGAAAAAGGAATGGGGGCTTGCACAACGTGAAATGCGGCCTTGGGACGAATTGACTTTAAAGGAGAAAAAAGATGTTTCTTATCGTATGGCTGTTTATGCAGCGCAGGTATATTCACTGGACTATAACGTAGGCAAATTAGTTAAGAGCCTGGAGAAAAGCGGTAAGCTAAAAAACACTTTTATTTTGTTCTTATCTGATAATGGGGCAGCTTCTGAGCCTGGAAAAGAACTCGGAGGAAGGGATATGAGCGAGGTAAATAATCCTGATAAGTTCTGGGCAGTATCTTATGGCGTAGGGTGGGCAAATGTATCTAATACTCCGTTCAGAAGATTTAAAGTAGAAACCTATGAAGGCGGTATGGCTACGCCGTTTATTGCTTACTGGCCTGACGGTATTAAAAGCCAGGTTGGAAAATGGAACAATACGCCACATTACCTGATAGATATTATGCCAACGGTTTTAGATATTGCCGGTGCAAAATACCCGCAAACCTATAAAGGCAACAAAATCTATTCCACTGAAGGAAACAGTATGAAACATTTATTTATGACAGGAACAGGAAAACAGCATAAATATATGTATTGGGAACACCAGGATAATTGTGCCATACGGCAGGGTAGGTGGAAAGCTAATAAACGGTTAAACGATAAAGAGTGGGAGCTTTATGATTTGGAAGCCGACAGAACAGAACGTTTTAATATTGCCAAGCAACATCCTGATATAGTGAACGATCTGGATGCCCATTGGATAAAGTGGGCGAATACGCATCATGTTTTGCCCAAAGGAAAAATTAAAGAAGTGTATAAAAAGTAATAATGAGCGTAGAAAATATAAATAATTATAATTAAGAAATATTGATCTGATGAGCGTTTATAATCAAATCATTAAAAAAGTAATTTCCTCATTTATCCTCTTTGGCGGATTAACTGCCAGTAGTCAGAACTTAAAAAAACCTAATATCATTTATATACTAGCCGATGATTTAGGTTACACGGAGTTAGGTTGTTATGGTAACACATTTAATGAAACTCCTCATCTTGACCGTTTAGCCTCTGAAGGAATACGGTTTACAAATTTTTATGCAGCGGCGCCGGTATGCTCGCCATCTAGAGCCGCTTTAATTACAGGCCAACATCCTGCAAGAGTGGGCATTATAGATTATTTAAGGCCAAATGCATCAGAACACTTGAATGAACAACTTTATACCCTGGCAGAAATGCTGCAGGATAATGGCTACCGCACAGGTATAGTTGGAAAATGGCATTTGTCTGGCTATAAGAAAAACGGTGCTCAGGAAGAGAGTTTGCCGGATAAGCATGGTTTTCAGGAAGTATTGATAAGCGAAAATCAGGGGATAAGTGTTGGCCCTTATTGGCATCCTTATCAGTTTAATATGGATATTCCTAAAAAATTGGCTAGTGAACATGAGTTTCTTACGGACAGACAAAACCTGGAAGCTCTGGAATTTATAGAAAAAAATCAGTCCAATCCATTTTTCTTATATCTCAGTCATTATGCAGTACATACCTGGTCTACCGGCAAACCCGAACTTGTTGATCGTTTCAGAAAGAAAAAAGGCGCAGGCACCAGTCCGACTTCTGGAAATAACAAAGTAAATGATCCGTACACTAACTGGCCTGCAGATGTTAGGGCAACAAAAAATAATCCTCATTTGGCGGCGCAGCTGTTTTCTATTGATGAAGGAGTCGGACTGATCATGAAAAAATTAAGAATCCTTGGACTGGATAAGAATACGCTCATTGTATTTACCAGTGACAATGGCGGCGAAACGCGTGTAACCACAAATACGCCTTTGCGTGGAGGTAAAAGTATGTTATATGAAGGGGGAATTAGAGAACCAATGATAATGTGGAATCGCAAGCTTATTTCTAAAGGCAGGAGTGAGACCGCAAGATTAGTAAACTTTGATTTTTATCCCACCTTTATGGAAATTACAGGTGCAAAAAAGAACAATCAGAATTTAGACGGAGTTTCTTTTGCCAAATTGCTCAATGATAGGAATTATAAAATGCCTGATCGTGCTTATTACTGGCACTATCCGTTAATAGAATCTCATTTTTTGGGTGGTGAATCTGCAGGTAGTATTTTAAAAGGTGACTGGAAGTTAATAGAATTCTTTGATACTAAAAAAATGGAACTGTTTAATCTTAAAACGGATCCATATGAGGCAAATGACCTGTTTGCAAAATATCCTGATAAAGTAAAACTGTTATCAGAACAGCTTAAAAAATGGCGCGATAATATCGGGGCAGATGGAATTAAGAATTAACTTCAGTATAACTTTTTGATAAAACTGATTTCAATGCATTCTGCGTGTTATGACCGGCCTGTACCGGAGAGATGAGAGAGAAGTAATCATTTTTGCTAATATTGTAGGACAGGAATTCGTTGTTCCTAAAAAAGATATAGCATAACGTAAAGCTTCTAAATATACTTTGATGCCTGATCACTTTGATAAAGTTCTTTCTCAGAAAGAGCTTAACGAGCTTCTTTCATTTCTAATAAATGTCAAAAATTAATCTATGAAGAGAATCAATAGTGCATTCGTTGGATATTGTTTATCTATTTTATTAGTTGGAACTGCTACTTATTCCTATAGTCAGTCACAAAAAAAAAACAATGTTAAGTTTAAAAAGCATACATTAACTACTGATTTTATTTCAGAAGGTGTAGCGGTTGGAGATGTAAATAAGGATAAAAAAACAGACATTATAGCCGGTGCTTACTGGTTTGAAGCCCCTAAATGGAACCGTCATGAGATATTCCCGGGTAAAACTTTTAATCCGGCTAAAGAGTATAGCAATTCTTTCCTTAATCTTGGTCAGGATGTAGATCAGGATGGGTGGGTTGATCTTGTTTTAATTGACTTTCCGGGTAAGATTGGTACGTGGTATAAAAATCCTAAAAACAAAACGGGGCACTGGCAAAAATACATTATTCATGATTCAGTAGAAATTAGTAATGAATCTCCTAATTTTGTTGATGTTGACGGAGATGGCAGACTGGATATTCTTTGTGCCGATTCGAAAGCAAAACAGATGGTTTGGCTGCAGGCCCCTGCTAAAAAAGGTTCTGTAGTTTGGGAAAGATTTCCTATCAGTGAAAAAAATACTCCCAACACTCAAAAGTTCTCGCACGGGCTTGGCATGGGCGATCTTAATAAAGACGGACGTGCGGATGTAATTACTACTGAAGGTTGGTGGGAAGCTCCTGCTAATCCTAAACAACCAAATTGGCTTTTTCACCCTGCAATTCTGGGAGAAAGGCGTTCTCATATGCATGCTGCAGATGTAAATGGTGATGGGAACATGGATGTAATCAGTGCTTCAGCACATGATTATGGCATCTGCTGGCATGAACAGATCAAGGATCCTCAAGGGAATGTTAGCTGGAAACACCATGAGTTTAGCAAAACTATATCTCAAACACACGCATCTTCGCTTACAGATATAAATAAAGACGGTAAGCCGGATCTGGTTACAGGAAAACGTTTTTATGCACATATGGATACCAATAAAGATCCGGGTGTGAATGATCCTGCAGTGCTATCCTGGTTTGAATTTACAAAAGAAAAAAAACCCTTATGGATAGAGCACCAGATAGATAACAACTCCGGCGCGGGCCTTAATATAGTAACTCAGGATATCACCAAAGATGGGTTAACAGATATTATTGTGGCAAATAAAAAGGGAGTCTTTTTATTTGAAAGAATTAAAAAATAGAATCTTTCACAAAAGGGGTATCTTAAATTTTATTTTAATATAATTTTATTGAATTAGGCTATTGACTAATAATCATTTTGTACGTAAAAGGTGGTTTGGTTATCATCCGTCCCATCAGGTTCTCGAATATCCCTTCTTTCATTTTATGTCTGTTAAAACGGTATGTATACTCATCAATGTAGGCCT
>DATLXK010000032.1:0-44912 GCA_035575925.1 Sphingobacteriaceae bacterium | reverse complement strand
TACAATGACTTGCCCGAGCGGAGTTGCTCAAGAGCTTTCTTTTTCATTTGCTCGTAATCGAGCGATTCTTCTTTCTTCATTATAAACTGTGTTACTAAGTTAATATTCTAACTCGTGACACAGTTTATTTTACACTCTCGTGCATAATCAGACTTCCGAAGTTTTTAAAACTTCGGAAGTCTATTTACTCCTCAATCTTTAATTTTTACTCCTTGTTATTATTCTTTATTATACCCTGCCATTTATCACGTATAACCTAATAAAAGGTACTTAATCCCACAGATTTTCCGGATAGGCACCGCTACGAACCAATTCATCAATACTTTGCTGAACTATAGGTTTATCTTCTTTGTAAGTAACTCCAAACCATTTGTTTTGAGTTGGAATAACTTTAAAAGTAGCCGAGCCCTCATTTATTAATTTATCAGCAACCAGAGGAATGAAGAATTCCGATTTTGGATTAGCTGCATTTGCAAGTGCAAATTCTTTAAACTGTTTTGTAGAAAGTTCAAAAATGGCTGGTGAGAATCCCCAAAAGTTCATGGATACACGATTATCTGAAGGTAAAGGTTTCTCCTCGCCACCTTCTTCGTAAAAAACATTCCTGTCTTTAAAATATACCGTGGTACGCTCATGAATCTCTTTTAAATTTCCTTTTTCATCTACCTCGCAAACCCCGCGCGATACAGAACCATGCTCTGACAGGGTTTTATCAATCTGATAACCAACCAGAGAGAAGCGATCGTCGGATACTTCTGTAGTTAAGAACGTATACATTTTCTCATATGCCTCACGGCCATAGAAATCATCAGCGTTTATGACACAAAATGGTTCCTTTACAGTATCGCGTGCGGCCAGTACGGCGTGTGCAGTACCCCAGGGTTTTGCCCGTTCGATCTCTTGATCAATCCCGAAAGGCTTAAGATCGAAAGATTGGAAAACATAATCTGTTTCTATTTTTCCTTTTAATTTAGGTTCAAATATGGCTTTGAAATTTTCAGCAAATTCTTCACGAATTATAAAAACTACTTTACCAAAACCGGCCTGAATAGCATCATAAATAGAATAATCGATTATAGTTTCTCCATTAGGGCCAAAACCATCAGTTTGTTTCATGCTTCCATAACGGCTGGCCATACCGGCAGCTAAAATTAGTAAGGTGGGTTTCATGTATGAGTGTTAAGTGTTTAAAATCTTTAGCTGATCATGCTAAAGTGATAATGAAATAATATGAAATTTATTTTGGTCAGGAGCAGATATAGATTGATATAGTTTTATTTAATTGATCTGAAATCCTGCCCCTCTTTAATTGTTATTAATGTTTCATAAATAAGACGGATCACATTGTCAACATCTTCCTTATGAACCATTTCTACCGTGGTATGCATATAACGCAAGGGGAGAGAGATAAGTGCAGATACTACACCGCCATTTGAGTAAGCAAAGGCATCTGTATCTGTTCCCGTCCACCGCGAGGAAGCCTGGCGCTGGAAAGGAATTTTATTTGACTCGGCTGTTTTAACAATTTGCCTGTTAAAATTAGTTTGCACGGATGGCGCGTATGATAATACCGGGCCTTTTCCACAAGCCAGGTCGCCCTGGGTTATTTTATTGATCATGGGCGTTTGTGTATCATGTGTCACATCAGTAACAATCGCCAGGTTTGGTTTAATACGCTGTGTGATCATTTCTGCACCACGCAGACCAACTTCCTCCTGAACGGAGTTTACAATGTATAAGCCAAAAGGCAAAGTCTTTTTATTTTCTTTTAATAACCGTGCAACTTCAGCTATCATAAATCCGCCAACACGGTTATCCAAGGCACGTCCTACATAGTACCGGTCATTCAGGATCATGAATTCGTCTTCGTAAGTAATTACACATCCAACATGTATACCTAAAGCCTCAACCTCTTCACTTGTAGTGCAGCCGCAATCAAGAAAAATGTTTTTTAACGTAGGGGCTTCCTCTTTTTCTCCGTTACGTGTATGTATTGCCGGCCAGCCGAATACAGCCTTTACAATACCTTTATCTGTATGAATATTTACACGTTTTGAAGGTGCTATCTGGTGATCTGAGCCTCCGTTGCGGATAACGTAGATTAATCCGTCCTTGGTAATGTAATTAACAAACCATGATATTTCATCAGCATGAGCTTCAATAACTACTTTATACTCCGCGTTAGGGTTAATTACACCTACTGCAGTTCCATAGTTATCAATAAAATGATCATCGATGTAGGGCTTTAAATAGTCCAGCCACATGCGCTGACCTTCCCACTCAAAACCTGTGGGAGAGGGATTGTTTATATAGTTTTCCAAGAATTCTACAGATGTTTTTGTAACAACCGCCAGATGCTTGTTTTCTTGTTTTTTTGCCATTTAATTTTATATAAGGATGCAAATATAAAAACTCGGGGGCCTATTCCATATCTTCTATAAATTAAGCTCCATTATTACATAAATTAAGTCTGCTTTTTCTATAATTTGTGAGTTTTCCTGAAAATGGTATTTTTTATAGAAATCACATGCTGCTTTGCGTGCGTTACACCAGATTCTTTTACAGTTCTGCTCTTTTGAGAAGCCGATCATATATTCTAAAAGCAGACTTCCGTAGCCCATGTTTTGATATTCTGTAAGTGTTGCGAATTTCCTGAACCGAATTTCCTGACCGATTTGAAAAAGAGATACCACACTTATTAATTTATTATGATCAAACAGGCCAAGATGAGTGGCATCGTCATCATTTTCAATCTTTACATCTTCCAAATTTAATTCAGGATACATTGCCTGATGGCGTATCGGCCATACCAGGTATGCAGGTATTTGTTCAATGGAGGGCATGTATAACTGGTAAAGTAAAAAAGTTGAAGAGGTTAGAAAGGTGGAGAAGTTTTAGAAAATTAAGGTAAAGGTATTGGTTTATTAACTTGTTAACCCACTAAAACCTACTATTATACACTTACAATGGTATATTCCCATGCTTTTTTCTGGGGTTATTAACCACTTTGTTTTCAAGCATTTTAAATGCTTTAATCAGCTTTATTCTTGTTTCTGAAGGCTCTATCACTTCATCAATAAAGCCCCGTTCTGCTGCCCGGTATGGATTGGCGAAGATGTCTGAATATTCTTTTTCTTTTTCTATCCACTTCTCATCCGGATTTTCAGCAGCAGAAATTTCTTTTTTGAAGATAATTTCAGCCGCACCTTTAGCGCCCATTACAGCAATTTCAGCTGTAGGCCATGCGTAATTCATGTCGGCACCAATATGTTTGGAGTTCATTACATCATAAGCTCCTCCGTACGCTTTTCTTGTAATAACTGTGATCCGGGGAACCGTAGCCTCACAAAAGGCATATAACAGCTTTGCGCCATTAGTTATAATAGCATGCCATTCCTGGTCTGTTCCGGGTAAAAAACCGGGTACATCTTCAAAAACCAACAGAGGGATATTAAAACTATCACAAAACCTAACAAATCGGGCACCTTTTGTTGATGACTGTATGTCCAGAACGCCTGCTAAAAAGGCCGGTTGGTTTGCAACAATTCCAATACTCCTTCCGGCGAGCCGGGCAAATCCGACAACCATGTTTTCAGCAAAATCTTTATGAACTTCAAGAAACGAGCCTTCATCAAGAACCTGGGTTATAATATCACGAATGTCATAGGGCTGGGATGAATTTTGAGGCATGATATCATTCAAGCTTTTGCGTGTTTCATCTCCCATCTCATAGGGCAGGGCTGGGACAGTTTCCTCGCAGTTTTGAGGCATGTAGCTTAATAGTTTTTTTACATGCTCAATGGCATCTATTTCATTTGCACAGGCAAAATGCGTTACGCCCGATTTTGTGGCATGTGTTGAAGCTCCCCCAAGCTCTTCTGAAGTAACCTCTTCATGGGTTACTGTTTTAACAACATTCGGTCCGGTAACAAACATATAAGAGGTATGCTCTACCATCAGAATAAAATCGGTAATGGCAGGAGAATACACTGCTCCACCTGCACACGGACCCATAATTGCAGAGATTTGGGGTACCACACCCGATGCCATGGTGTTTTTATAAAAGATATCGGCATAGCCGCCTAATGAAACCACCCCTTCCTGGATGCGGGCCCCTCCCGAGTCATTTAAGCCAATTACCGGGGCACCATTCTTCATGGCAAGGTCCATTATTTTTATAATTTTTTCGGCATGTGTTTCTGATAGCGATCCCCCAAAAACAGTAAAATCCTGAGAGAAAATATATACCAAACGCCCATTTATAGTGCCGTATCCTGTTACTACACCGTCACCTGCATATTTTTCTTTCTGCATTCCAAAGTCTGTAGACCTGTGTGTAACCAACATGCCTATTTCTTCAAAAGATCCTTCATCCAGTAAGAAATGCAATCGCTCGCGTGCAGTTAACTTGCCCTTTTTATGCTGATTTTCGATACGTTGTTGTCCACCTCCCTGGTGGGCATCATCACGTTTTTGATATAATTGAGTTAGTTTATTTTTCACGTTAATAAAGAAAAGCAAAGTAAGAATAAATTTTAAATGCTGGATTGAGCAAGGTAAAACTCAGTAAAAATTAAGGATTTTATTTTAATCTTTTTGTAAAAAAAGCACATCTAATGAAAAACCTCTTTCAATTTTAATACTTTTGCATCCTGAAGGGGTATGAGAAAAGAGATCGCCAGTAAACTATTTAGCATACTTTTTTTATCCATCTTTTTACTTAAGATGGTGATTTCGGGAGCTTCATTACTAATTGCTCATTTTGATAAGCAAACAGTTAATGAGGTGATTATGCAATTAGAGATAGAAAATAATGCTAAATCTAATGAAGGCAAGGAAAAATCTGTGAAAGAATATTTCACATGGGGTAGCTTTGGATTTGCCTTATTGCATTTTATACCGCTTACTTTACCCTCTATGATCAGTATTGATCATGACAAGCATGTTCAGGCGTTCTATCCACCCGTACCTACACCTCCGCCTAACGTTTAATAATTAATTCACCATTCCTTATTTTTTAAGGAAGATTTATTGTATTAATTATTTTTTTTCAAATAAACGTATGTATTTATGGCAGCGAAGTATATTTCTGCGTCATCTGGTTTTAACAAATATTTTCTTAAGAAAAATTTAAAAAAGGATTTACCCGCCAGTATAGTTGTTTTTTTGGTGGCCCTGCCATTGTGCTTAGGAATAGCATTAGCATCGGGCGCTCCATTGTTTGCCGGTGTTTTAACCGGAATTATAGGCGGTATTGTTGTAGCCGCTAGTAGCGGCTCCCAGCTAAGTGTTAGTGGTCCTGCAGCCGGCTTAACAGTTATTGTTTTTGGAGCCATTACCCAACTTGGGTCTTATGAGACTTTCCTTCTCGCTGTGCTTATTGCCGGCATGTTACAAGTTTTATTAGGTCTGATTAAAGCGGGTACAATAGCTAATTATTTTCCTTCATCAGTTATCGAAGGAATGCTTGCTGCCATTGGAATTATTCTCATACTGAAACAAATACCACATGCAGTAGGCTATGACGCAACTTTTGAAGGGGATGAAAGTTTTAATCAGACAGGTACCGAGAATACCTTTTCAGCTATAATAACCGCATTAAACAGAGTTAGCTACGGGGCGGTAATTATTAGCGCAATTTCATTGGTCCTGTTAATTTACTGGCCAAGAGTTAAAAAACTCAGCAGCATACCTGCAGCTTTAATCGTGGTAATAATCGGGATATCTCTTAATCAACTATTTGCAGGATCAGTTCTTGCCATAAAGGATGAGCACTTAGTTCAGATTCCTGTTGTCGGGTCATTCAACGAGTTTAAAAATCTTTTTGTATCACCTGATTTTTCTCAAATTGGTAATAAAGATATGTGGATAGTAGCCATCACTATTGCTATTGTTGCTAGTCTGGAATCCTTATTAAGTCTGGAAGCTGTAGATAAAATAGATCCAATCAAACGGGTTTCTCCAACTAATCGTGAGCTTATGGCCCAGGGTTTAGGTAATATGACCAGCGGATTGTTAGGCGGCCTGCCTATGACAGCCGTAATTGTGCGCTCATCTGCTAATGTAAGTGCAGGGGCGAGAACAAAAATGAGCGCAATATACCATGGCCTGTGGTTATTAGTCGCATTGTTAGTTATACCTATGGCAATAAATTTGATCCCTTTATCTTGCCTGGCAGCAATATTACTTGTAACAGGCTACAAACTAGCTAAAATTGGGTTATTCACCAAAATGTGGAATAACGGGTATAGTCAGTTTGTTCCTTTTGTAGTTACTGTTTTAGCAGTGGTTTTTACAGACCTTTTAAAAGGTGTGACCGTTGGAATGATGGTCTCTATTTATTTCATTCTAAGAAATAATCTTCGTAATCCTTATTTCTATCAAATTAGCTCTCATGGTGATAAAAAAGTGATAGAAATTAAACTGGCTGAAGAAGTTTCATTTTTAAATAAAGCTGCCATTCAATATACATTAACTCATCTGCCTAAAGAATCGGATGTTAGAATAGATGGAACCAATTGCCGGTATATAGATCCGGATGTTCTGGAAGTAATTCATAATTTTAAGCACAATGCCTATACAAAAGGGATAATAGTAATACTTGAGAATATTCATGAGCGATATGATATACCGGCTCTGAAAGAATTAATTTATAAACCAGAATAATATTAAGTAAATATGAACAATCAAAAAATTACAACTGCGATGACAGAGAAAACAAAATCTAACAGACGTACATATGAGGAGCTTTTGCAAGGAAACCGCGATTGGGTAAAAAAGGAAACAGAACAAGATCCTGATTATTTTACGCGCCTGGCAGCAGGACAAAATCCGGATGTATTATGGATTGGATGCTCAGACAGCCGGGTTCCGGCTAACCAGGTTACAAACACTAAAGCGGGTCAGGTTTTTGTTCATCGTAACATTGCTAATGTTTGTGTGCACTCTGATATGAATATGTTAAGCGTACTGGATTATGCAGTTAACGTTTTAAAGGTAAAGCACGTAATTGTATCAGGCCATTATGGCTGCGGAGGTATTATGGCTGCATTAAGCAACAAGCAATTTGGGCTTATTGATAACTGGCTGAGACATATAAAAGATGTCTACAGGTTACACAGTGATGAGATCGACAGCATTGCAGATGAAAAACAACGAGTAAACCGCATGGTTGAATTGAATGTCATGGAGCAGGTTTATAATTTATGTAAAACCACTATTGTGCAGAACGCATGGAGAGAGCGGACTGATCTTGAAATCCATGGATGGGTAATTGATATTAGTACCGGGCTTGTGAAAGACCTGATGGTATCATGCAGCAATTCTGATAACCTGGGAAGGGTATTTGCTCTCGATTAAAATAATATAGCGTCAGTTCAAGCGCGTCATCCTGAATGTAGCTGGATCATATTAAGATAGTCGGCTACACTCAGGATTTTTCAGTCTGTTGTTTTCCCAGAAAGGGATAACGATAATCTTTTGGCGGATCAAAGCTTTCTTTTATTGTTCTTGGCGAAACCCAGCGTAACAAGTTAATCATGGAGCCAGCTTTATCATTAGTTCCTGACCCTCTGGCACCGCCGAAGGGCTGCTGGCCTACAACCGCACCTGTTGGTTTATCATTTATGTAAAAATTACCCGCAGCATTTCTAAGCGCATACGACACTGCATCTATAACATACCTATCCTGTGCAATTACAGCCCCGGTAAGTGCATATGCTGATGTGGTATCAATGATTTTAAGTGTTTTCTCAAACTCCTCATCTTCATAAATAAATACAGTCATTACCGGGCCGAATAGCTCTTCGCACATAGTCACATAATGTGGGTCTTTGGTAACTATAACCGTAGGTTCAATAAAAAAACCTTTAGATTTATTATAATTCCCTCCGGCTATAATTTCAAGACTGGTATCATTCTTAGCACTGTCAATATACTTTACCAGCTTATCAAATGATTTTTCATCAATTACTGCATTTATAAAGTTGGTGAAATCTTCTACTGCTCCCATTTTTAATTCAGCCAGAAACTTAATAAGCAGTTCTTTAATTGCGGGCCAAACGGAGCGGGCTATATAAACCCGTGAAGCTGCAGAACATTTTTGCCCCTGATATTCAAACGCTCCGCGCACCATAGCAGTAACAGCTACTTCAGGCAGAGCGCTATCATGAATAAGTATAAAGTCTTTGCCGCCGGTTTCTCCAACTATGCGGGGATAAGACTTGTATTTATGAATATTGTTGCCTATCGTTTGCCATATTCGCTGGAAAACTCCAGTAGATCCGGTAAAATGAATGCCTGCAAAATCGCGATGGTTAAAAATGACCTCACCTGCATCCGGCCCATCTACATAAATAAGATTAATAACACCAGCCGGCACACCGGCTTCACGGAAGATCTCCATTAAAACATGAGCAGAATAAATTTGAGTATCAGCAGGCTTCCATACCACCACATTGCCCATCATAGCAGCAGACGTGGGTAAATTTCCGGCAATAGCAGTAAAATTGAATGGTGTTAAAGCAAATACAAAGCCCTCTAAGGGGCGCTGTTCTACCCTGTTCCACAACCCGCGGGGAGAAACCGGCGGTTGTTGCTGGTAAATATCCGCCATATATTTTACATTAAACCGCAAAAAGTCAACAGTCTCGCAGGCAGCATCAATTTCTGCCTGGTAGGCATTTTTAGATTGACCCAACATAGTTGCCGCATTTAACTTATACCTGTAAGGGCCAGCAATCAGATCGGCAGCTTTTAGAAATATGGCTGCACGATGTTCCCATGATAATTTCTCCCAGTCTTCTTTTGCAGATAAGGCAGCACTTATGGCCTGTTCCACATGCTTTTTATTTCCCTGATGATAATGCCCTAAAAGATGTTTATGATCATGCGGGGGGTGAATGCTGATCTGTTGGTCAGTTCGTATTTCTTTGCCTCCGATATACATGGGGATATCTGCCTTTTCAGAACGTGCATTTTTTAAAGCTTGCTCCAATTGGAGGCGCTCAGCACTGCCTGGCGCATAATTTAAAACTGGCTCATTTACAGGAACGGGAACATTAAAGAATCCTTTTATCATGATATTGAATTAGACAGGTAAAGATAAGACTTCGGGTTCTTGATAACAGCCGAATAAGAAAAGGGTTTATGAGAGATTAGTGTTTAAACAAATCTTCATCTTTTAGTTACCTTTGCCCGATATGTATAGCTGATATTTATCGTGCATGAAGGTTCTACGCCTTATTTTGTTCCCTTTCACATTTATATACGGCTTAATTGTTGTTTTGCGTAATGTTTTGTATGATGCGGGGATATTAAAATCATACAAATTTGACGTGCCGGTAATTTCTATCGGCAACCTTACTGTGGGCGGGACAGGAAAAAGCCCTATGACAGAATATCTGGTGCAGTTACTTCAAGACAGATACAAAATAGCCATACTTAGCCGTGGGTATGGCCGAAAATCAAGGGGCTTTTATGAAGTACAACCAGGGTCGTCGGTTACAGATGCCGGCGATGAACCTCTGCAGATCAAAAATAAATTTCCAACGGTAACAGTTGCTGTTTGTGAAAATCGGGTAAACGGAATTAAAAACTTACAGAATGATTATGATGTGATTATTTTAGATGATGCCTATCAGCACAGGGCAGTTAAACCTGGCTTAAGTGTTTTATTAATGGATTATTCAGGCCTGCTGAAATGGCAATGGCTATTACCGACGGGCGATTTGAGAGAGCCATTTTCTGGCAGAGACCGTGCTGATTATATTGTAATAACCAAAACTCCGGTAGATCAGAGCGACAGCGAACGGCACCGGATTACAGAAGAAATTCAGCTATCAAAAAAACAGGGTGTTTTCTTCTCATATATTGAGTATGGTGAGTTGTTATCCGTGTGCGGGGCGGCTATTCGTCCCTTAAGTTCAATCAAATCGGATACAATGGTTTTATTGCTAACCGGAATTGCAAAACCGGCACTCCTGGTAAACCAGATAAGGAAATATACTAAGAATATTCATCATCATTGCTATCCAGACCATCACTCGTTCACCCCAAAAAATATCAGTAAAATTGCAAAAGATTTTAATAATTCCGACAAGGGAGACAAGATCATCATCACTACAGAAAAAGATCTGCAACGCTTAAAATCACCTGATACTAAAGAACTTTTATATGAACTGCCGGTTTACTATCTGCCGGTGAAGGCAGCAATGCACACATCTGATAAAGGTGAATTCGATAGATTAATAATGAATTATGTTACAACAAATACACGCAACAACTGAATATATAAAACGAAAAACAGGGGATTTTGAACCTGAGATCGGAATTATATTAGGAACCGGATTAGGAGGACTTGTTAATGAGATTGAAATTGAGCATAAACTCATGTATTCAAATATCCCAAACTTTCCCATTTCCACACTTGAATTTCATTCCGGCAAACTGATATTTGGAGTTCTGGGCGGAAAAAAAGTAATTGCAATGCAAGGCCGCCTTCATCATTATGAAGGCTATGATATGAAATCCATCACCTTTCCGGTACGGGTAATGAAAATGCTGGGAATTAAATATTTGCTGGTTTCGAATGCAAGCGGCGCTTTAAACCCGGATTTTAGAAAGGGTGATCTGATGATCATTGAAGATCATATTAACCTGCAGGTTGATAATCCTTTAAGAGGAAGAAATTTAGACTCACTTGGTCCCAGGTTTCCTGATATGAGCGAGCCTTATAATAAAAAACTAGTTGAATCTGGATTAGAAATAGCTAAAAACAATACTATTACATGTCATAAAGGAGTTTATGTATCTGTATCTGGGCCAAATTTGGAAACGAAAGCCGAATACCGGTTTTTACGTATCATAGGAGGAGACGCAGTAGGAATGAGTACGGTGCCTGAGGTGATTGTAGCTAATCATATGGCTTTGCCCGTTTTTGCAATCTCCGTACTTACCGATGAAGGTTTTCCGGACGATTTAAAGCCCGTATCTTTGCAGGATATTATTCAGATAGCTGAAGACGCTGAGCCAAATATGACGTTGATTTTAAAAGAACTGATAGTGTCATTAGAATGAGAGTTGTGTGGCGTTTATTAGTGTGTTTTCTGCTTTCGTGGAGTTTTTATGGATATGGCCAGGAGCGAAATGCTGAGCTTGATTCATTAAGGGATTTAGATGAAAACGGAACCGATTCAGTAGTTTTCACGTCCCGCTATATACGGTATACAACCCTGGGGTTATTAAAAGACAGCACCCAAACTATCCCTATAGATACAACGTTAAAAAACTTTCAATTATACAGTCCATTATATCAGCCTAACCGGCCAACGATTGGGTTAGGTGCTCTGGGCTTAGCAGCCAGGGAAATGCTTTTCAAACCCCGTAAAAATATTGGTTTTGATGCGGGTTTCCATGCATTGGATATTTATCTGTTGACTCAGAACGATATTCGGTACTACAGGGCAAGGTCGCCATATACCCAATTATATTACGTTAACGGTAAGCTGAAGGAGCAAATTTTCCGGGTGACACATTCGCAGAATATAAAGCCAAACTGGAACGCCGGAGTTAATTATTTTCGTATTGGAGCACCGGGATTTTATAAAAATCAGGCAGCAGACCATTTGAACGCATCTGTTTTTACGTGGTATGAATCTAAAAATAAGCGTTACAATTTATTAGCTAACGGGCTATTTAATACCTTAAAGGCAAGTGAAAACGGCTCGGTAACTAACGATAGTTTATTTGAAGGCAATACGCTTCGTAAAGATGCCCTGGAAGTAAGATTAGGTGCTGGTAAGGAAAATCGCACCAGGCAAATCTGGAAACATAAAAATGTATTTATAAAGCAGTTCTACTACCTGGGCAGGGTTGATTCATTATCATCTGATACGATAAATAAAAAAGTCCTTCCTACACAACGCCTTTCGCACAGTATAAGCTATAGCGATAATGATTATAAATTTTTTAAAAATGAGCCGGACAAGCTAGGTGCCTTTCCAGCCTCTGTTCCCGACTCGATTTTATTAGCCCGGGATTCAACTATTGTCAAGCATCTCTCTAATGAATTTGGATATAGTTTTTACTTGCGCGGGCGTGCAGTTTCTTTTATAAAGAATGAGTTGAAGCTTGATTTGATGCTGCAGCATGATCTTTACCGGTACAGTCAGAACGACTATCGCACTACCTTTCAAAATCTTACCGCTAAGGCAGGTCTGGGTTACCGCTTTAGTGATCGTGTAAATATGGAGGGTAACCTGGAACAAATATTCCAGGGTCGTGATTTGGGGGATTATTTTTATGAGGCAAATGCCAATTTCTATTTAAGCCGTAATGTAGGAAGGGTGGTGTTAGGTGCTTATCTGCAGAATAAATCACCTGAACAAATGTTCAGAAAATCTAATTATACCTATCATAAATGGGATCTGAAGTTAAAAAATACTAAGGTGAATAACCTTTCCTTCCTGTATGATAATTCCAGATTCAAAGTTTCAGTTAAAGCAGATTATTTTTTAATGCTTAACTACCTGTATTACCAGGAAACTACTCCGCGGCAGGTAATTCCTACGCAGTTTGATAAGAGTATTAACCTGCTAAAAATTACCCTGAATAAAAATTTTATACTTGGCAGGTTTAACCTGGAAAGCTCGGTAGTATATCAAAAAACGGATTTTTCAGGCATACTGCGAACGCCTGAAGTTTATACTTTTAATAGTTTCTATTATGCAAACAAGGTTTTTAAAGTTTTAGGGTTAAGTGCGGGATTTGATGTGTGGTACAATACACCTTTTAAAGCACCTGCGTATGCTATTAACATCAGCCAGTTTTATAATGATAATGCAGGGGTAGAGTTTCCAACTTATCCACTTGTAGATGTATGGATTAAAGCTAATTTAAAACGTGCGAATCTGTTTCTGAAATATGATTATGCAAACCAGGGATTTTTGTCAAAAGGTTTTTATACAGTAAACCGTTATCCCATGCAGGATGCCCTGTTAAAATTTGGCGTTAAGTGGAATTTTTATAATTAATATCAGACAAAGAGGGATTAGGTTTTCTGTTTCTTCTTTTTGGCTGCCGGAAATAATACATTGTTTAGAATAAGTCTGTAACCTGTGGAATTGGAATGAAGGCTAAGATCTGTAGGCGGATCGCCTACTGCATGCTGATAATCTTCGGGATCATGACCTCCATAAAACGTCCAGTGCCCTTTACCAAAACCTCCATGTATATAACGGGCCTCATTGGCGGTTTTCATTTCTCCCAGTACTAATACATCGGGTTTCAGTAATTCTTTTCTGAATGCAGTAGTTTGTCCCATAAAGCCTTTAATTACCTTATCCTGACTTTGCGTAAGCATAGTTGGCACAACGTCCCATTTGGCAGAGAAATCAAATAATGTGAAAAAATCATTAGTTCTTATAACAGAACGAAATTGCGTAGCATCAATGTTTGAAAATTCATAGTTAACAGGGTTCATATCCAGTTTAAAGTCTCTGAAAGCAAATGTGTTGTTAAAATTAAGTTTTGATTGCGCCTGCGGATCGGTACCATCGCCATCAAACATACTTTCACAAATGTCAACACCTGCAGCAGCAAGAGCTATGTCAAAACTATCTGTTCCAGAACACATTGCAAACAAAAAGCCCCCGCCCGTACAAAAGTCCCTGATAGTTTGGGCTACTGCGAGTTTCATTTGCGACACTTTTTTATAGCCAAGCTTTTTTGCCGTTGCTTCCTGCAGCTTTACATCTTCCATATACCAACTTGCTGTTCTGAAATTGGAATAAAAACGCCCGTACTGGCCAGTAAAATCTTCGTGATGAAGGTGCAGCCAATCATATTTGGATAATTTACCTTTTAATACATCATCGTCATAAATAACATCATACGGAATTTCTGCATAGGTGAGCACAAGCGTTACAGCATCATCCCAGGGTAACTTATTCTTGGGAGAATAAACCGCCATTTTGGGGGCCTTTTCAAGCTTCACCAGATCCATATTTACCGATGGGTCTGTCACTTCATTTAATATAGAAGTAACTTTCGCATCCGCTATTACCTCATAAGAAACACCCCGTATCTTACATTCTTTTTCCAAAACCTGGTTATACTTCATCAGGAAACTGCCGCCACGGTAATTCAAAAGCCAATCTGTTTCCAGACCGTTTTTTAATGTCCAGAAAGTAATTCCGTATGCTTTCAGATGATTTTTCTGGTTCTCATCCATAGGGATAAGGATTGATGCAGCTCTGCCCAGAACGCTAAAAAAAATCAGAAAAAGTGTAATTCGCCATTTAAGCATGACGCAGATAACGTAAAATGTAAATTAATGGTATCAAAAACTGATATAAAAGTAACCCAATTTATTATCCGGAGTATTGCAATTTCAGCTATTTAATTAACTTTGTCACTTTATAAATTTCCATGAGCAAAGCAATTATAAAAACAGAGAAGGGTGATATGACCGTAGAGTTCTACGACAAGGATGCCCCCAATACAGTGGCAAATTTTTTAAAACTTGCTAAAGAAGGGTTTTACAATAATGTTACCTTTCATCGTGTAATACCTGATTTTGTTATACAGGGTGGCGACCCTACAGGTACAGGTGCAGGTGGTTCTGGAACCACAATAAAATGCGAGTTGGATGGTGAAAACCAATACCATGACCGGGGCGTATTATCTATGGCACATGCAGGAAGAGATACTGGAAGTTCGCAGTTCTTTGTTTGCCATAGTCGTAGTAATACTGCACATTTAGACCGTAACCATACCTGTTTTGGGAAAGTAACTGAAAACGTGGATGTGGTAGATGATATTCGCCAGGGTGATAAAATTTTAGGAATAGAAGTTATAGAGGAATAGATTTGAGGGATTAGATGGGAGACCTTATGTCGTGTCTTAAATCTAAATACCCATATCTCATATCTAAATAATTATGAATTTAAAAGGAATAGTTTCTGTATCAGGACGGTCAGGTTTATTTAAACTAATAGGCCAGAACAAGTCTGCTTTTGTTTTAGAAAGTCTTGAAGATCAAAAGGTGAAGATCGTTGTCAATATGTCCACGGTTAAACTTGCTTCGCTGGAAGATATTACTGTGTTTGGTGAAGTCGATGATCTGAAACTTATGGATATTTTCGATAAAATGAAAGATTCAGATGTTCCTGACACTAAAATAGCAGATGGCGCAGCTTTAAGAAAATATTTCAGAGTAGTAGCTCCGGATCATGACGAGGAAAAGGTGTATGCTTCAGACATGAAGAAGATCATTTCATGGTTTCTTATTATTAAAGAACTTCCGTTATTTACAGAAGATGCTCCCGAAGCATCCTCTTCTGAAGAAAAAGTGCCTGTAATAGAAGATAAAAAGCAACATACAACCGTAGATAAGCCTAAACCAACCCGGGCACCTAAGAAAGCTGCTGCAAGGCTATCGCAGAAGTCGAAATAGTTAAATGATATAATCCTTGTTTATTCCGGCAAGGGCCTGACCCATATTTCTTTAAAATATACCTTACTGTCAGGATCGTGCCCCTGAAGTGCAAAGGTTCCGGAGGATAAATGTTTTTCGGCCCGTCCTGCGGTTTTTTCAACGCCGTCAGGTTCGGTATAATCAACCACCGTTTTGTCATTTATTTTTATCAATACCCTTTTACCTTCTACTTTAATATACTCGGTATACCACTCATTATCCTTTACAAACACATCTTTTACATCTTGTACGGCATATAAGCTGCCGGTTCTTCGCCAATCACTTTGCGAATTGTTTACCTGCACTTCATATCCTTTGGAGGGCCAACCGTTTTCCTGATATGCGGTATGAATAAAAATGCCAGAGTTGGAACCAGGCATTGTCATAACCTGGGCCTTCAGTTCAAAATTTTTGAAATTGCCGTTCATTAAAGGTCCCTGATAGAATAAATGAGCCCGCGGCCCATGTACTACGATCATGCCGTTTTCAACCGAAAATGTAGATGGGTTTTCACTGGCCTTCCAGTTGGTAAGTGATTTTCCATCAAAGAGGGAGATCCAATTATTGTTACCACTATCTTTTTTTATAATTCCGCATGCCGTGGATAGTGCTATAATGCAAAAAATAAGAATTTCTTTCATAAGATAAAACTACATGGAATATTATTAAAAATGGGTGTGAAAATTATTAATGAACGATTATAAGTTGAAGGAGAGGGTTTTTAATAACTGAGTGTGACATTATTAGTTACTAACCTTATTTTTGGCCAATGCTGTTTGTCCATAACCTCAGGGTTACAGATAGCTACAATAAATATGGAGCAACAAAATAACCCACTGCACGGAAAAACCCTCGAAGTAATTTTAAACAAACTGGTAGATCTTTATGGATGGAAAGAGCTGGCCAGATTGGTTCGAATTAATTGCTTCATCAGTAACCCAAGTATAAAATCGAGCTTAACGTTTCTGAGAAAAACACCGTGGGCAAGAAAAAAAGTGGAAGAACTGTATATCCAAAGTAATATATAACACAGAAATAAAAAAATAAGCCGGCCGCACCTTTTTTCGCTATCGGTTATGAATTGTATTTGTTTCTAATATAGAAGAATTGTTATTCACCGGTAAAGCCCGTTTAACCAGAAATAGGTAATAATAAGCAATTATGACCAATCCTGTTATAAAGAAACCTGTAGCATAAGGTCTTAATGTATCATTAAAAAAGAATTCCCCGGTCATCCACGTACTGTTTGCCAGTATCCAAAAGCATACGGCTAAATTATGAAAGGCTTCAGAAAGGCTGCTTTTAGATTTTAATGTGATATATATAGCCGGTGAAAGAGTAGGTAGTATCATAATTATTCCTAGTACGTGCAGGTCCATCACCCAGCATGTGTCTTTAACGAGCCAAAATGCGATATGAAGATTTTCATATTTACGTATAGATGTTTTCACAGATTTATAATAACAACAACATATAGAATTTATTTATCCGGATAAAGCAGATATTTCTCTCTCATTCGTTTGAATTCTTTAAGACCAGGCTCCCAGCTTTTGCGTATTTCGGCTTCAGAAACCCCAGCAATGATATCCTCTCTTAATTTGGCCGTACCAGCTAATTTATCAAAATTTCCCATGCTTTTGCTCTGTGTATAGTCGAAGAATTTTTCTTTTTGGGGATAAGCCTTATAAAGTTCTATTAGCCATTTAAGGTTAATTTGGCCGGTTTTGCGAAAGATGGTAGTATCGTAATTTCTGAGATCCAGTCCATAACAAATAGAGTCTTTATGCAGAGGATTCTCACTCATGCCCTTAATGCTTACGGGTGTAAATGAAAAGGTATATTTTCCTTTTAAAGCTGGCGCGCCCAAAACGGTGAAAGGCATATAAGTACCTCTTCCCTGACTAAGAATAGTTCCTTCAAATAAGCAAAGGCTTGGATAAAGTAATACGGATTGGGGAGTATTTAAATTTGGTGTAGGATGAACGGGCAATATATAAGGTGTTGCATGTGTATAATTAAGCACTTTTATAATATTCAGTTTACACCTTAAATTATTTTCAATATAGCCTTCGCCGTTCAGCATTTGTGCAAATTCGCCGATGGTCATACCATGTGTTATGGGAACTTTATGTCTGCCAATTCCAGACCGCAGATGATCTTCGAGAATGGGGCCATCGATGTAATAACCATTCGGATTGGGCCTGTCAAAGATCATTAACTCTTTGTTGTTCTCAGCGCAGGCCTCCATAACGGCCTCTAATGTTTGAATTTTAGTATTAAAGCGACCGCCAACATCCTGGATATCAAATATCATCAAATCTATATCTGATAAGTGCTCCCTGGTTGGTTTTTGAATTTTACCATATAATGAAATAATTTTAATACCTGTTTCGGGATCTGTCTCGTCATCAACCTTAGCTCCGTTGCTTGCATTCCCACGAAAGCCGTGTTCTGGGCCGAATATCTTTACGATATTAACTCCAAGAGGTAACAGTTTATCTACAATGAGCATATTTCTGCTTCCCACTACGGATGCATAATTTGCCACTATGCCAACTCTTTTTCCTTTTAAATATGAAAGATATTTCTCAGGTTGCTCTGCTCCCAATATAATACCGGTACTTTTTGCCAGGTCTTTTTTGGTGACCGGCTTAATAAAAAGTGAATTGCATGAAAGCATCATCATCACCGTAAGCGAAATCAGGATTTTTTTCATCAGGAAATTTTATAGCCGTATGAATATCAAGTATCTCAACAAAATACTAAAATACTTCTAATTTAATTTCACAAGAGTCTATTTACGAGATCATCTTTTGATGTATTTTTCTTATGGCTTGGATTTTGCTTGAAGATTGAGATAAAACGAAAAAGATCATGAAAATATTCTTATTACTCATACTGGGCAGTTTTTTAACGCTATCAAGTGTAGCCCAAAATACAAGCAAGGTCACTATTATATTTAAAGGAATAAATAAGACGACAAATAACTATCAGGTTTTATTAGATGAAACCAGTTATTATTCAAACACTAACACGAGAAATGTTCCTAATTACAGGATAGTATTGAATAATGTTAATACAGGCTCGCACACATTAAAAATATACCGCTTAAAAAATAACAATCCTGTATATAACAGTAAGTCGCAAAATACATTTGTATACTCCAAAAACTTCGAGGTGCGGTCCGGATATGATATGAACATTACCGTTCTTACAACCGGGCAAGTTCAATTTAGTGAGCAAATTGGTAATGTAAATGATGTGCCGTCAACAGTTAAGTCTCAAATGACCGACAGTGAGTACAATCGACTAATGGTAACTATTAGAGATAAATGGTCACAATCGTTAAAAGGAGAGGCGATTCGTGATGCATTTATTAATACTAATAATTACTTCAGTACTCTTCAAATAAGAAAATTATTAATGTTAATTACATCTGAAAGCGACAGGCTGGATTTAGTTAAACTTTCATACCGTGGAGTTACAGATCCGGTTAATTTTACTCAATTGGCCGATGTGTTTATCAGCACTGAAAATAAAACTGAATTTAATAATTACGTTCGTTTAAATGGAGGACAGATTGAAAATACCGCAAAAACTCAAATAACTGAATACGAATTTAATCGGCTGACGCAAAGTATTAGAGACAAATGGTCTCAATCCCTTAAAAGTGAAGCTATACGAGACGCATTTAATAATACTAATAATTATTTCAGCACTAGTCAGATAAGACAATTATTGGGTTTAGTTACTTCTGAAAGTAACAAACTTGACCTGGTTAAACTTTCATACCGTGGTGTAACAGATCCCAATAATTTCACTCAGTTAGCTAATGTATTTAACAGTAGTGCAAACAGGGCTGAATTCAATAATTATGTACGTACAAATAGTGGGCAAATTATTGAAAATACTGCTAAAACTCAAATGACTGATTATGATTTCAATCGTCTAACTCAAAGTGTTAGGGATAAATGGTCGCAATCTCTTAAAGGAGAAGCTGTGCGTGATGCGGTTATAAATACTAATAATTATTTCAGCAGCGCTCAATTAAGACAGTTATTGACTTTCATTACTTCAGAAAGCGACAGGCTGGAATTAGCTAAGCTTTCTTTCCGGAGTGTAACCGATTCTAATAACTTTATTCAGTTAGCCGATTTATTTACAAGTGCTTCACATAGAACTGAGTTTAATACATTTGTTAATACACAGATGGGTGGAGTCTCTGGAAACACGGTTGTAAGAACTCCTATGGCCAATAGCGAATTTAGTTTATTAGTTTTGAGTGTGCGGAGTAATTTACTGCAAATCCTTAAAGTTTCTGCCGAGAGAGAAGTTTTTAATAATCCCAATAACTACTTTACTACGGCTCAGGTCAGACAATTAATTTCTTTAATCAATTCAGAACCCAACAGGTTGGAATTAGCCAAACTTTCCTATCGTACAGTTACCGACCGTAATAATTTTATGCAATTGAATGATTTATTTACAACGCAATCAAGCCGTGATGCTTTAGCGAATTACATAAAAACGTATAGGGAACAATAAAGAAGTGAACAGGAAATTATCCGTGTTTTTTCTTCTTGCTCATTTTAGCTTTTACACCAGAGCTATAGTTATAAGTTTTCGCATTTGCTGGCTTTTTGGGATGAAAAGCAACGCCGCTTGGAGATTCCTCAAATACAGCTTTTGTTGATTTAACATGGCCTGTTTCCATTTTAAGATCATTAGGTAAATCAGCTACAGGTATTTTAGCACCTGTAGCATGTTCAATTTTGCTGATCATATTTAGTTCGAGATCGGTGGCAAATGTTATAGCTATTTTTTCCTGCTTCCCAGGTTCATGATTAACAATACGGCTAATGTAACTCTCTTTATCTTCCGGCAATTCAAAATGGATAATGATCGGCACTTCATCTGTATCACTCAATTCAACATCTCCGTTAACCGCTAATAAAATCCGGTATCTTGTTGTAATAAATTCACTGATGTTATTTGCAGTTATGGCTTCATCCGCCTGATGCTTAAAAAGCATGGTTTGTGGTTTAACAGAACGGTAGCAATTATGATATATCTTTTCAAGAGTTGACGGTGTATTTACAATTACCATAACTTTTGTAAAGAGTTCCTCATCCTCCAGAAACAAATTAAGCAGGTTTATCTTGGTTCCGAAGTTTGGTACATGATATAAAACCTGCTCATGAGTAATTAATTTAGCATCAGAATTCAATTCTACTTCAATAGTAGCTGGATTACTGATAAAAGGTTGAAGCATGCTGCTTAACTTACCATGCATAACTTCTGTAAATACAATATGCTGGCATTTTGGAATACTGTTCGCAAGTTCTGTAACCGGTAATTGCAATCCTTGTTTTACTATCAGATCGGCATCGTCAAGTACTAAAAGCTGTATCTTATTTAGGTTAAGGGCAAGTTTTAGATAAATTGCACGTGCCCGGTCTGGTGTTGACACAACAATATCGGCACCATCAGCTAAAGCATCCAACTGTTCTTCCATACCAGAGGCAGCATATAAGCCAACCACTTTAATGGTTTTATTTTTGTTAAGTACTTTGAACTGATCAAGCAGATTAAGTACCTGCTCCTTCGCCGGTACTAATATCAGAACCCGGGGAGCATCATCAAAACCCTGCCTGAATTTGTTTAATGCGCTTAGGATGCAAGTAGTTGTTTTGCCACAGCCTTCCGGCCCAATTGCAATAATATCCTGACCGCCGCTAATCCTGGTAAGGGTTTTTAACTGGATTTCTTTAGGTAATACATATCCTGTATCGGTTAAGGACCTAACTATTTGTTTATTCAGCTTAAGCTTATCAGTCCACACCATCTTTTACTTGTTTAAAGCAAAGATACAATTTGTGTATGACGGTTTAAGACGGTATATGCCTTATTACTTTTTAGGTTCCAGCTTAGCTATCAGGTTTATGTCCAGCTCAAATTCATCATCAATTGCTTTATCACCAATAGTGCTGAAGAATGTTAATGAGCGGAATTTAATATCATATTTTAAACGGTTAACTTTTACGCCTTTAGCAACTGCAACAACTGCATTACCCTTTCTTTTAACTGTTGCAGGAAAAGTTAATGGTTGTGTAATTCCTTTAATGGTAAGATTTCCGGTAATATTCACTCGGTCTGCCCCTGTGGCCGCTACCTTAGTAATTACAAACTGAGAAGTCGGATTTTTTTCAACAGAGAAAAAATCGTCAGCTTTCAAATGGGTTTGTACTTTTTCCGAATCAGAGCATATAAGGGAATTCATATCGATCACAAAAGAACCGCTCTTCAGGGTTTTATTAAATAATAATTGTCCGGATGCAATTTTAATACTTCCGGTATGCTGACCGGTAACTTTCCGCCCGGTCCAGTTAATGGAAGATTTTTCTGTATCGACCTTGAAAATTTCTTGTTTAACAGGTGCTTTAAATGCAAGCAACAAAAATGCAATTGTTAATAGTGGGGGTGATATAATTCGTTTCATTGATGATTTATGATATAACCAAATTATCTTTAAAAAGTATATGTCAAACATTTAGATACAAGATTAATGTCATATACTATTCCGGTTTTAGACAGAAATCTCTTCGTAGCTTTCCACAGGAGGACATGAGCAGATAAGAGATCTGTCGCCATGCGTATCATTAACCCGGCCTACTGAAGGCCAAAACTTATGCTCTTTTACATACGGCAATGGAAAGGCGGCTTTTTGACGGGAATACGGCCTGTTCCATTCGTCTGAAGTAACTATTGCAGTAGTATGAGGCGCATTTTTTAACGGGTTATTTGCTTTGTCGCTTATTCCCTGTTCAATTTCTTCTATTTCCTTTCTGATAGCAATCATGGCATCACAAAACCGGTCAAGTTCATGTTTTGGTTCTGACTCGGTAGGTTCTACCATAACGGTACCTGCCACCGGGAATGATACTGTTGGGGCGTGAAAACCGTAATCCATTAATCTTTTGGCAATATCTACCACCTCGATGCCAAAGCTTTTGAATGTACGGCAATCCAGGATCATCTCATGTGCACAGCGCCCGTTAGAACCTGTATACAGCACAGGATAGTGCTCTTCCAAACGCGTTTTAATATAATTTGCATTAAGTATTGCATAACGTGTAGCATTGGTTAGCCCCGGGCCTCCCATCATAGCGATGTACGCATGGGATATAATTAAAATAGAGGCAGAACCCCATGGAGCGGCTGAAACTGCTGAAATGGATTTCCCATTATTAATGTCTACCACACTATGACCCGGAAGATAAGGCACAAGATGTTTTGCAACACCTATCGGTCCCATACCGGGCCCGCCTCCACCATGTGGTATACAGAAGGTCTTGTGCAAATTTAAATGACAAACATCAGCACCTATAGACGCCGGACTGGTAAGTCCTACCTGTGCATTCATATTAGCACCATCCATATATACCTGACCGCCGTTCTGGTGAACGATCTCACATATTTCAATAATACTTTCTTCAAATACGCCATGCGTTGACGGATAAGTGACCATCAGACAGGAAAGGTTATCCTTATGACTTTTTGCTTTCTCTTTCAGGTCTGCAACATCAATATTACCGTTATCATCACATCGTACAACTATTATTTTCATTCCGGCCATGGCCGCTGAAGCAGGATTTGTTCCGTGAGCGGATGAAGGTATCAAAGCAATATTCCGGTGTGTCTCACCGCGATCGGCGTGGTATGCCCGAATTACCATCAGGCCTGCATATTCGCCCTGTGCACCAGCATTGGGCTGTAAGCTCATAGCAGCAAATCCTGTGATTTCACTCAGCCACTTATTCAATTCATCAAATAGTTGCATATATCCGCCCACCTGGTCTGCAGGTGCAAACGGGTGCATCCGGCTAAATTCGGTCCATGTAACCGGGATCAACTCTGTGGTTGCATTTAGTTTCATGGTACATGAGCCCAAAGCAATCATGGAATGGCATAAGGAAAGATCTTTAGCCTCCAGCGATTTAATATAACGCAGCATTTCATGTTCCGAATGATGCGAATTAAATACCGGGTGTGTTAACCATGGAGTCGTACGTTTAAGTTCATCCGGCAAAGGACAATTAATGACAGATTTGTCAAGGATTATTTCTCCTACATTTTTGCCCTTAATTTTTGCGAAAATTTTTACCAAAGTCAGAACATCATCCGCTGAAGTGGTTTCATCCAGTGAAATGATTATTAGTGAGCCATTATAATTCAGGTTAACTTCCTGGTTAAGCGCTTCGGCGTGAATTGGATCTGACAATTCCCGGGCATCTACAGAAATAGTATCAAAATAAGCCTTATTTATTTGATCGAACCCTAATTCTTTAAGTGAATTGGAAAGCAGGATAGTTAGCCCATGTATTCGTTCAGCTATAAGTTTTAAACCTATGCTTCCATGGTAAACAGCATACATTCCCGCCATAATGGCAAGCAAAGCCTGGGCGGTACAGATATTTGAAGTAGCTTTATCACGACGGATATGCTGTTCACGGGTTTGCAATGCCATGCGCAATGCATAATTACCAGCAGAATCAATAGTAACTCCAATGATACGGCCGGGCATAGCGCGTTTGTATTCATCCTTTGTGGCAAAAAATGCAGCATGAGGCCCACCAAAACCCATTGGTACCCCAAAACGTTGCGTAGATCCAACAACAATATCAGCACCCCATTCTCCTGGAGGAGTTAATAAAGTCAGACTCATGATGTCAGCGACAACAGTTAACTTAATACCTTTTTCATGGCCCTTCTCTGCAAATTCCTTGTAATTATAAACAGCACCTTTGCATGCAGGATATTGTACAATAGCCCCAAACATGTTTTCTGTTAATTTCGCAGCGCGATGATCTCCTATCTCAAGCTTAATTCCGTATGGCTCTGCACGGGTCTTTAAAATATCAATGGTTTGAGGAAAAACTTCTTCAGATACGAAGAATACTTTTGCATTATTATTCTTTCGCAACGAATATTGCATAAACATAGCTTCAGCTGCGGCTGTGCCTTCATCTAATAAAGATGCATTTGCAATTTCCATTCCCGTCAGGTCAATAACCATAGTCTGAAAATTCAATAATGCCTGTAACCGTCCTTGTGCAATTTCTGCCTGATAGGGCGTATACTGGGTATACCATCCGGGATTTTCCAGAATATTTCGCTGTATAACGCCGGGAACTATCACATCATAATACCCCTGACCTATATAAGATTTGAATACTTTGTTTTTTGATGCAACCTGTTTCAGGTTATTAAGATAGTCAAACTCGCTTTTTGCCTCCGGGAGATTTAATTGTTGTTTCAACCGGATTTTTGCAGGAATGGTCTGATCAATAAGTTCGTCCAAAGAATTTACACCAATCGTCTTCATCATTTCCTGCGTTTCAGAACTGTCGGGAGCAATATGCCTGGTTTGAAAGCTTTCTTTATAATCTACGTTAAATTCCATTAATGCGGGGATGTATCTTACAAAGATAAATAAAATGGCTGATTGGGGGATAAGATCAGATGATTCAAGCCTTACAAAATATTGGCCAATTTCGTTAAATACATTTGTATGATATTTTCCAAACCTAGATAAAGACTATCGCAAATTAAAGCATGGCCAATACTTACTTCCAGTAAATTTGGGATATTTTGAGCAAAAAATTTCAGGTTAGTTAAATCCAAATCATGGCCTGCGTTTAATCCCAAACCAAGTTTCCCGGCAACCATTGCTGCTTGTATATAAGGTGCAATTGCTTTATCCCGGTTTTGGTGATAACCTGCTGCATAGGCTTCAGTATATAATTCAATGCGATCTGTTCCTGTGGATGCAGCAGCTTCAATCAATTGCTCTACCGGATCTACAAAGATTGAAACACGAATTCCTTCATTTTTAAATTCGCTTATAATTTCTTTAAGATAGGACTGATGTTTTACCGTATCCCATCCGTGGTTTGAGGTCAGCTGGCCTTCCGTATCAGGTACCAAAGTTACTTGTGCAGGTTTAGCAGCTAGAACCAGGTCGACGAACTTTCTCTCAACCGGGTTACCCTCAATATTAAACTCAGTAGTAAGAACCTTCTTTAAATCGAAAACATCCTGATAGCGGATATGGCGTTCGTCTGGTCGGGGGTGCACGGTAATACCCTGAGCACCAAACCGCTCAGCATCTAATGCCACTTTAACCAGATCCGGATTATTGCCTCCGCGTGAATTGCGTAAAGTTGCAATTTTGTTAATGTTGACGGAGAGGTGAGGCATAATAATAATAATTGGACACGTCAATTATTTAAAAAATTCTTCCTTGGTAATGCTAAGTTGATTACAAATATCATTAATAATACTAACCAAAGTTCCAATTTTAATGGGATTGTGATTAGGAATTGTAATATGATGTGTGCCTTCTTGTGATATGCGGGATAATCGAATATGGCTGCCTTTTTGCCTGGTAACAATGTATCCGAATTTTGATAACCGTTTTATTAATTGTTGTGCAGAAACATCCCGGGATATTTTCATAAAGGTTAAAGCACTAAAGTCTCCTCCTTTACCACATGAAGCCTTACAATTTTAGGCATTTCATTTTCATCAAAATGACATAGTACTGCATCTTTGATCCCATTCCTTAAATCTTCTATGGTATCAGCCTCGGTAAATATAGATTCGCCCAAGGCTTTTGCAGTATAACCGCCTTCAATAATTTCCTCTACCAAAAAAAATATTTCTTTCATATTTAAGGGTAACGAGTTATTCTAAAATATAGTTTCTGTTAAGCTATCACTTCATTCATAAAAAAGAATGCTTACCCCTAAAGTAAGCATTCTTTTAATTGTCATTAGTACCATGTATCAGTCCTCCGATCTCATACATCATTCCTCTTACTTCATTGTTTTTAATACCTGTAAGTATCAGCTTTAAACGGACCTTCAACGGGTACACCGATATAGTCTGCCTGATGCTGATCCAATTCTTCCAGCTCTACACCAATTTTAGCTAAATGCAAACGGGCTACTTTTTCATCCAGGTATTTTGGAAGAACATAAACCTGATTTTCATATTTATCAGTATTGGTCCAAAGCTCTAATTGAGCAAGGGTCTGGTTAGTAAATGAATTAGACATTACAAATGACGGGTGACCAGTGGCGCATCCCAGGTTAACCAGGCGGCCTTCAGCCAAAATGATCAGGTCTTTGCCATCAATAGTATATTTATCTACCTGTGGCTTGATCTCAACCTTAGTATGACCATAATTTGTATTTAACCACGACATATCAATTTCGTTATCAAAATGGCCGATGTTACAAACGATAGCCTTGTCTTTTAACGCTTTGAAGTGTTCAGCACGAACGATATCGCAATTACCGGTAGTAGTTACTACAATGTCGGCCTCTTTAATCGCGGTATTAAGTTTCTTCACTTCATAACCTTCCATAGCAGCTTGTAACGCACAGATAGGATCAATCTCGGTAACGATAACACGTACACCTTGTGAGCTTAATGATTCTGCTGATCCTTTACCAACATCGCCATATCCGCAAACAACAGCCACCTTACCGGCCATCATTACGTCTGTAGCGCGACGAATAGCGTCAACCAATGATTCGCGGCAGCCGTATTTATTATCAAATTTCGATTTTGTAACCGAGTCGTTCACGTTAATTGCAGGAAGGTGCAATGTTCCGTTTTTCATACGCTCATATAAGCGGTGAACACCGGTAGTAGTTTCTTCAGATAAGCCTTTTATGTTAGCAATAAGCTCTGTATATCTATCGAAAACCATATTAGTTAAATCGCCGCCATCATCTAAGATCATATTCAATGGCTCACGGTTTTCACCGAAAAACAGAGTTTGCTCAATACACCAGTCAAACTCTTCCTCGTTTAATCCTTTCCATGCGTAAACCTGGATACCTGCTGCGGCAATGGCTGCTGCGGCATGATCTTGTGTTGAAAAAATGTTACATGATGACCACGTAACATCAGCACCCAATTCAACCAGGGTTTCAATAAGCACGGCCGTTTGGATGGTCATGTGTAAACATCCTGCAATACGTGCTCCTTTTAAAGGTTTTGTTGGTCCGAATTCTTCCCGCAGTGCCATTAATCCCGGCATTTCTGCTTCAGCTAATTGAATTTCTTTGCGTCCCCATTCGGCAAGGGAAATGTCCTTAACTTTGTAAGGAATGTAAGTTGTCTCTACTGATGACATAGTTGTTTTGATTTTTGTGAATTACAAAATTACCAATTAGGTATGTGAATATCAAACTTTTGCCGCTTGTACGAAGAGCTAAAGTTATTGTGACAATCTCCTGATGTTACGTATTGTATCTTCCTGGCTTAAATCTTACTTTTGTAAGTCAATATCATTCATATAATTATGTACCCAGAATATTTAGTTGAGCCCATGCGCAAGGAACTTACGGGAGTAGGTTTCGAAGATTTAAGAACAGCTGAAGATGTAGAGCAAAGTATTAAGTCAGAGGGTACAGTATTTGTAGTTGTAAATTCTGTGTGTGGATGTGCTGCAGCTAACGCACGGCCGGCAGCGAAACTTGCTGCACAAAATGAAAAACATCCGGACAGGCTAGTAACCGTATTCGCAGGTATGGAAAAAGATGCTGTAGATACAGCGCGTGCCTTAATGCTACCTTATCCGCCGTCTTCTCCTTCAATGGCCTTGTTTAAGGATGGTAAGCTGGTTCATATGATCGAGCGTCATCAGATAGAAGGTCGGCCGGCTCAAATGATCGCTGACAACCTGATAGGAGCGTTTGAGCAATATTGTTGATTACCATTAATAGTTCATTGCACTGCTGCTATCTGAAAGCTTATTGGTTATTTCGATTAAAGTCAAATGTCTTCATTTAAAAGTTTTTCCAATTCCGTATAATTCAAGTTCATTTTAGCCCGACCTTGTTTAGCATAGGCGATCTCTCCTGTTTCTTCAGAAATAATAATGGCTACAGCATCGCTAACTTCAGAGATTCCGATGCCTGCACGATGGCGTAACCCAAATTGTAAAGGAAGTTTATCATTTTCTGTAAGTGGCAAAATGCAGCTGGCACATTTTATTTTTCCTTCAGCAATAACTACTGCTCCGTCATGAAGCGGACTGTATTTTTGAAATATACTCTCTAACAATCGTTTGGATATTTTCGAATCGATCAACTCTCCGCTATTTTGATAGTGTTCATCATCAAAGTGCTTGGCAAATACAATTAATGCTCCTGTACGGCTTTTCTGCATAGTTTTGCATGCATCCACAATAGGCTTAATATAGCTGAGATTGTTTTTTTCTGCCTCTTTCTTGCCAAATGCAAATTTCCACCAGGTTTGGCGTTGTAACGACGCATTTTTTCCGATAAGTAAAAGAAAACGCCTGATCTCCTGCTGAAACACAATGATCAGTGCCAGAAATCCCACACTTACAAACCCACCCAGGATTTCGGTTAACAGCCGCATATGAGCCTGCCTTACCATAATATACACCAAATAAATGATGGCTACACCTAATAAAATATTTACTGCAATTGTGCCCCTTATCAGGTTGTAGGTATAATAAATTATAATGGCGACAAATAAAATGTCGAGGATGTCAAGGAAACGGATATTAAGGAAATCAAAGTCGAGATTTTCCATGCATTGCTAAATTATGAAATTGAGCCGTGTGATAAAATTTTTTTATAGCCCGTGCAACTGTGATACCAATTTTATTGCTTCAACAGCGGGTTTAATATCATGTACCCGAAGAATACTGGCTCCTTTCATTAATGCTATTGTATTAAGCACTGTAGTGCCGTTCAGGGCTTCATTAGCAGAAGTTCCCAAAGTTTTCCAGATCATGGATTTTCGGGATAAACCGGCAAGCAAGGGTAATCCAAGTATTTTAAATTCATCCAAACGGGTCAGTAAGGTATAATTGTTATTCGTGGTTTTTGCAAATCCAAAACCCGGATCTATGATCAGATCGTTAACTCCCAAATCCTTTAATACGTTTACCTTCTGGATAAAGTAATCCAAAACTTCATTAAACACATCAGAATAAGTTGCGTGTTGCTGCATAGTTTTAGGAGTTCCTTTCATGTGCATCATAATATAGGGAACACGATATTCAGCAACGGTACTAAACATCTGCGCATCAAGCTCACCAGCTGAAATATCATTAATGATATGAGCGCCGCTTTCAAGCGCTGCTCTCGCTACCTCAGCCCGGAATGTGTCAATGGAAAGTATAGCATGAGGAAATTGCTTAATTATCATTTTAATAACCGGCACCAGCCGTTCTTTCTCCTCATCTATCGAAATATCTGCAGCGCCTGGGCGTGATGAATAGGCGCCTATGTCAATAAAATCAGCCCCTTCTTCAAGCATTTGCCCAACCTGAAGTAATGCAGTATCACACTGATTATAGTTACCTCCATCATAAAATGAATCTGGTGTGAGGTTAAGAATTCCCATCACTTTTGGGGTAGAAAGATCCATTAAACTCCCTCTAATATTTAGCGTTTTATTTTGCTGGAAAACTGTATTTTTATCCGTCATAAAGCAACAAAATAGCGATTAATTACGCGTTAAATCAAATAATCATCTTGACTAATACTACCACAACAGAATATGATGCAGTGATCAGGAAATGCAAAGACCTTTTTCTGAAGAAAACAGAAGATTATGGTACAGCATGGCGCATTCTTCGACTGCCTTCTATTACCGATCAGATCTTTATAAAGGCGCAGCGCATTCGTACACTTGAAGATAAAGGAATTTCTAAAGTTGGCGAAGGAATTGTTCCTGAATACATTGGCATAGTAAATTATTGCATAATCGCCATGATCCAGGCGGAGTGTAAAGCAGATGCACCTGCTGAAATACCACTCGGAGAAGCAGAGGCATTCTATGATAAAAAAGTTACTGAAACAAAGGATCTTATGTTTGCAAAAAACCATGATTATGGAGAGGCCTGGAGAGACATGCGGATCAGCTCGTTAACTGACCTTATTTTGCAGAAAATATTCAGAGTGAAACAAATTGAGAATAATGCCGGACGCACCCAGGTTTCAGAAGGGGTATTGGCAAATTATCAGGATATGCTTAACTATTCGGTTTTTGCATTAATAAAATTAGGTTTATCTGCTGACGCATGAAAAATTTGAAGGTGGCTGGTTACAACAGCAAACAGAATATTCCCACTTCAAAAATCCGCTTTTTACTGTTGGGGGCTAGAGTGCTTGTCGGATTGTTGTTTATATTCTCAGGCCTGATTAAAGCGAATGATCCGACAGGGTTTGGTTATAAACTGCAGGAATACTTCGAGGTTTTTCACATTACTTTTTTGCATGATTTTGCTACAGGCATAGCAATAATACTTTGTACACTAGAAATTGTACTTGGGGCATTGCTGTTATTGGGCTTTTGGTCGCGTAAAGTTATCTGGGGATTACTTTTACTTATTATATTCTTCACATTCTTAACATTTTATTCAGCCTGGTTTAAGGTAGTAACTTCCTGCGGATGTTTTGGAGACGCCATTCCGTTAACCCCCTGGCAATCATTCAGCAAAGATTTAATATTGCTTGTATTGATCCTAATCTTGTTTTTAAATAAGGACAAGATTTTCCCCGTTACCCAAAAGCCTAAATTTCAAAAAGCTTTGCTGATTTTTATTGTATCAGCATCTTTGCTCTTTGGCTTGTTTACTTACAATTACCTGCCTCTTATCGACTTTCTTCCATATAAAACCGGAAATAACCTTCCATCATTAATGCGCATCCCTCCGGGTGCGGCGCAAGATGAATACCAAATCACTTATACGCTTAAGAATAAAAAAACCGGTGAGACAAAAAAAATGTCGGATAAAGAATATCTGAAAACGGAAATCTGGAAAAATGAAGATTGGGAGATTATCGGTGATCCTGAAAACAAACTTATAAAAAAAGGATACGAAGCAAAGATCCGCGATTTGAAGATTAATGATTCGCAGGGTACTGACTATACAACAGAAATTATTGAAAATCCGTATTACAACCTGGTTATTGTTGCATGGAACTTAAACAGTGCAAACCAGCAGGCGCTTGGAAATTTAAACGCTATCGCCATTAATGCTGCTGAGAATTACAATATCCGGACTGTAATGTTAACTTCCAATTCAGCTGAGGATGCAGATGCAATAAGCAAAAAGTTAAAATTAGTTTCTGAAGTGTTTTATGTTGACGCTGTGCCATTGAAGAGTATGGTTCGCTCCAATCCGGGAGTATTATTGCTGAAAAATGGCACGGTAATAAATAAATGGCATTTTCATACAGTACCTACTTACGACGAACTGGAAAAACAATATTTGATGAAAGATCAGTAATATTCTTAGAACACGATATAAATTTATGTTTGAAAGCTTATTAAAATATACTGCTTATGTTGATCAGAAGATCATTCAGGTATTTGAGCGAAATCAAAATTGTGGAGATCGTGCGGTATTACTTTTCAGCCATGTTTTAAACGCACAGCATGTGTGGATAAAGCGAATTTTAAAAGAAGAGGAGATGTATGGGGTTTGGGAGATTCATATACCTCAAAAGTTTCAATCAATTCATTTAAATAATATTCAGCTGCTCACTAAAATATGGGACAATGTAGCCTTAAATCTTGATATAGTGTACTTAAATTCAAAAGGAAATCACTCAACGTATCATAGGGGGCAAATTATCTCTATGTTTAAGGGAGCTGGTATTATCCCTCCATCTACAGATTATATTATGGCTAAACGTGAGGGTTTTGTATGAAAATATTTTTGATCGGATTTATGGGTAGTGGTAAAAGTACTATGGGCCGCAAGCTTGCAAGTTATCTTAAGTATGAATTTATTGATCTTGATAAAATACTGGAGTTAAAAGCAGGTATGAGCATTAGTGATTTTTTTGAGCAAAATGGCGAAGATGACTTCAGGAAGCTTGAGAAAAATACTCTGCAAGGAGGAAACTTTAACGACCATACAATAATTGCCACAGGTGGAGGTGCACCATGTTATTTTGATAATATGGATTGGATGAATAATAATGGTGTTACAGTGTATTTGACAATGCCATCCAAGACTTTAGCAAGCAGATTAAAACACGCTTCTGATCGGCCTTTAATAGAAGGAATGACGGAAGAGGAACTATTGCAATATATTAATGAAAAGCTTAACGAGAGGGAGCCCTCTTACAAAAAAGCGCAATTCATTATCAGTGGAATTGATCTGACAGTAGAAAAGCTGGCACAATATCTTGAACCATCTTTAAACTGAATATAACCGGAGCTTAAAAATTATAGCCAGCACCAACCCGTACACCAAGTTCCATAAGTCTCCCTGATTGTTTTGTTTCAAAAGGGATAACTGCATGGCTCTGGAAAAATGGATTTGCAATAAATGTGATTTTTTTGAAAGTGTATTTTCCGCCAACACCAAAGCCAAACCCAATGCCTGATTGATTGTCAGCAGCATTTAATCTATTATCAGATATATTGGTTTCAAAGTCGACAATTGCTCCTGCATTAATAAAAAGATGCCTTAGAAAAGTTAAATTACCATAAAATGGAACTGAAAACATCTGAATAACCTCTTTAGTAGGTGTTCTGTCAATTCCCGGATAAAAAGCTGGTGCTGTCTGCATTCTATTTGAAGCATATTCTAATCCCGTTTCAATAGAAAATGAGTTATTCAAATTTCTTAAATATCTGATTCCGAAAAATGTTGAGCCGTTGTGCTCCTGACTACCAGCTCCAAGCCTGGAGTTTGCAAATACTGCATCAGAAAAAACACCAGAAAAAACCGTTATCCTGTTTTTTTCCTGAGAATAAGCTTTAAAGCTTAAGCAAGCAATCAAAACAAATAAAGAGATTAACAGATAGTTTTTATTCATACCAATTTCTTTAAGGAGGCGAATAGTTATATAAAGATAAAGCTAATGTATGAAATAAAATTTAGCTTAAATATATGGCATCTTCCTGCCCTTTTTTATCTAATACCACCTCAACATGTTCTTTCAAAATTGTTGCAAGTTTTAATCCTGTAAAATCAGTAGAAACTGGAAAAATCCGGTGACTACGATCTATGAGGACAACAGTGCGTAATTTTTTTAGCGGAATGCTTAAAAAAACTCCTAATCCGAAAGCTAATGTGCGGCCACTGTTTAAAACATCATCAACTAGAATCACCACTTTATCAGTTGCCAGCTCTATTGCAATATCCGTTTTTGCGTGTAATTGAGTGCTGTCCTTATTAAGAGTGATCATCATAACAGTTGCTTTTATTGATGATATCTTTTCAAGCCTAACCTTTAGCCGGTTAGCCAATGTATAACCATGGCCTACAATGCCTGCCATTATCAGATCTTTTTCATCCAGGTTGTCCTCCAGTATCTGGAAAGCTATGCGGTCTAACTTTTGCCCTATTTGAGCTTGATTAAGAACATTGATTTTTTTTGAAGCCATCGCAGAAAAATTTCAGGATTTGTTACATGTTAAACCGGATGCATCCGGGATGTTATTATTGATAAGGAAAAAAAATAAAATTGGCTCCTTCCGGAACCACTACAAACAGGCACATGAAATCATTCGCGTTTTTGTAATGTTTTATAAAACGCTCTTTTTTATCGGTGTGAATAATGCCTTTCTCCACAAATTCTTCTAAAGTAGAAGCCTGAATTGTCCACTCCGTTTTCAGCTCATCCTTATCAAGGATGGTTTCACCCAGATTTACTTCATGCTGATGTGCGATAAATACAGGATGAGTAGATATTCCTTCAATCCTGATTTCTGCAGAGACCTCTTTAATAGATTCACTATAAAATTTTAAGTCAGATTCAAGGCTTTTTAATGGACTTTCCTTTTGAGGCTGGCCTGGTCCATCTTCCTCGTTTTTGTTTATCAGATCCTGCAAGTCCATATCAGATGTATAAAGAAGCGATATATTTATGGGTTTGTTTTTAAAGTAAGTAAAGCAATATTTTCAACATGTTGTGTATGCGGAAACATATCTACAGGCTTAATACGGGCGACATTGTATTTTATATTTAATAAGGCGATATCCCTTGCCTGGGTTGCAGCATTGCAGCTTACGTAAACAATTTTAGGAGCTTCTATCTCTAATAAACGTTCTACTACATCCGGGTGCATACCAGCTCTTGGCGGATCAGTTATAACAACATCCGGCTTTCCGTGCTCCTTGATAAAATCAGAAGTTAATACGTCTTTCATATCGCCGGCAAAAAAGTGGGTATTAAAAATATTGTTTAAGGCCGAATTAATTTTAGCATCTTCAATAGAAGTTGGCACATATTCAACACCAACTACTTTCTGAACATCGCGTGCTATAAAGTTAGCAATAGTTCCGGCACCGGTATACAGATCATAAACCAGTTCATTGCCATTTAAACCTGCAAATTCTTTTGTAAGCTTATAAAGTTCAAATGCTTGTTTTGAATTGGTCTGATAAAAAGATTTTGCCCCTATTTTAAACCGGAGATCACCGCGGCCTTTCTCATCAGGCATAGACTCAAAAATATGGTCGCGACCAGCGTAAATTAATATTTCCTGATCAAAAATAGTATCGTTTTTCTTTTGATTAATGATATATAAAAGCGAAGTGATTGCAGGGAATCGATTTTTTAGAAACCCCATAACAGCCCCAATTTCCTCCTCGGATGTGTATGCGAAAACCACTACCACCATAACCTCTCCAGTCAGGGCAGTTCTGATGATCAGATTTCTTAATGCGCCCTCGTGCCTTCTTAAATCATAGAATGAAATGTTGTTGGTTAATGCAAATTCCCGTAGTTCATTCCTGATTTCATTAGATGGATCTGCCTGAAGATGACATTTTCTAATTTCCAGGATCTTATCGAAACGCAATGGAACGTGGAAACCCAGCGTACTCATTTCCGGATTCTCGCTATTAAGCATATCGTCATTAGTAAGCCATCTTTTATTAGAGAAAGTAAACTCAAGTTTATTTCTGTAAAATCGCGTTTCTTGCGAAGGTAAAATAGGCTCACATCCAGATACGTCTACTTTTCCGATCCGGCTCAAGGCGTCAGTAACATTTTTTTGCTTAAACTGCAGCTGTGCATCGTAAGTCATGTGTTGCCATTTGCAACCTCCGCATGTGCCAAAGTGCTCACAAAACGGTTCAGTACGATATTTTGAAAGTGTAACCAGTTGGTGTATTCTGGTCTCGGCGAAATTCTTCTTTTTTCGTAATAATTCTACATCCACTACATCACCCGGCACAGCTTTATCAATAAAAATAACCAGATCTTCAGATCTTCCTACACCTTTCCCATCTTCTGCGATATCGAACACCTCGATATTTTTTATATACTTTTTCTCTGCTGGTACCCTTTTCATGTAATTTGTCATAGGTTAAAACGGCTCCTGCATTCTACAATTGCAATAATTACGGACGGCGAAATTAACTAATTTTGGCAGCACGCAAAAAAGTTAAATGATACAGATGGTGCGGCAATTAACAGGGAAATGAAATTATTTGGTAGCGGCTTTCACCAGGTAAGGAAGAATTTCTTTTTGAAAAGAAATAAAATTTTTGCGCACATCAGAATCGCTCACAGATGTAAATGCAAAAGAAAATACAATACTTTTACTTGCTTTTATAAGGAAGCGGAGCTTTTCATTATAAGGATCGCCTTTAAATGGCCTTGCTTCGTTAAATGAATCAATAAGTAGCTTTTCAAGGTCATCCGATAATATTTTAAGAAACTCCTGGGAATTGGTTGATTCCCTGATAAATTCCCAGCCAATGAATTCATTGCACACGGTGTAAGAAAGGCGGCTGGTTTTTAAGATCAGGTTAGTTAAATATTCTTCCTGATCTACGTTTTCGGGGGAGTTGTGGACAATCTCATTAACACTCACATTAATATAATCCATCAATATCGCATGGAGTACTAATTCTTTACTGTCAAAATATTTGTAAATAGTTGCTTTCGCTATTTTTGCCCGTTTAGCAATCTCATTTACACTGGTTTTATGATACCCATATTTCCTGAACAGATCCTGAGCGGCTTTTTTTATACTTTCTTTTATCTTGTCTATCTCCACAATTTAATTGGTTACAGAAATTTCAAAACTGCTTATAGTTACCTGATATTGTTTCAGAGGTCTTTTTGCCGGGTCCTTCACGGGTGCGCCATCAAAAAGTGAAAATTTTGCACCACTGCACGGATCAGTTGCTGTTAAACTTGGATCATCAAGAGTCACCGCACATTTTCTTTCAGGATTAACCGAACTGCACCGGTCAAATGCAATATATGAATTATCCGGCCGCCTGTAAATAATCAAGCCGGCAACTCCCTGTCCTTCTATAATAACCGCACCCCCTGCACTGTTTAATTTACTAATCCTGGGATCATTTAAATTAGCCCGAAAAGAAACAAATACATCAGGAATACGCCCATCATCCTTTTTTGAGCAAGCAAAAAGCAAAAATAAAATAAGCGTTATGAGGCCGGTTTGTTTCATTAAATTAATTCAGTTCCAAATTGTTTCAGAAACCTGACATCATTTTCAGAGAATAAACGCAGATCCTTTATAACATATTTTAAATTAGTTATGCGTTCTATCCCCATTCCAAAAGCAAATCCTGAATATTTCTTATTATCAATATTGCAATTTTCTAATACGTTCGGATCCACCATTCCACAGCCTAATATTTCTACCCAACCCGAATGTTTGCACATGTTACAACCATCTCCTTTGCAAATGGTGCATGAAATATCCATTTCTGCGGATGGCTCAGTAAATGGAAAATATGATGGACGGAAGCGAACCTTGGTATCAACACCAAAAAGCTCCTGGACAAAATAAAATAAAGTTTGCTTCAGGTCAGCAAATGAAACATTTTCATCTATATACAAGCCTTCTACCTGGTGGAAAAAACAGTGCGCACGTGCAGAAATTGCTTCATTTCGATAAACGCGGCCTGGCATAATTGACCGAAACGGGGGGCTTCCCGCTTCCATCATTCTCACCTGCACTGATGAGGTGTGTGTCCGAAGAGCTATATCTCCTTTTTCTCCGCCCTTTTTTATAAAAAAAGTGTCCTGCATGTCCCTTGCCGGATGTTCTTCTGGAAAATTAAGTGCCGAGAAATTATGCCAATCGTCCTCTATTTCAGGACCTTCTGCAACAGTAAATCCAAGTTTTTTAAAGATCTCAATAATTTCTTTTCTAACCAGTGATAAAGGATGCCGTGAACCGGTCGCCACGCCCCCTCCCGGAAGTGTGAGGTCGGGTTGATTCTGGCTTTTGCTTTCTGGCACCAAGGTTGTATTCTGTTCCTTTAAACTTTGATATTTATTTTCAGCCAGCTGCTTAAACTCGTTTAACACTTTCCCCATTACACGTTTTTCATCGGTTGAGGCAGTTTTAAATTCTTCAAAAAGACCTTTTATAATTCCTTTTGTCCCTAAAAACTTTATTCTAAATGCCTCAAGGTCTTCGGAATCAGATGGATTAAATGAATTTATTTCGTTTGTAAACTGATTTATTTTATTCTGCATGATTGTATTCCAGGCTTGTAATTGTACAACAACAAGCATCTAACTGCAAAATTAAGGTTTTTCTTCTAACAGTGGTACGGACTTCTTGCTCATTTTAATATCTTTGTGTGCATTTAACGCTGTTTGCAACAGTATCAATGAGTATGAACAGATATCAAACACTTCTTTACTATTGTTATAGTACCATAGATCATGCGGAACAATTCGCTACAGATCATCTCCGGTTTTGCAGATCTCTGAATCTTGTCGGCCGTATTATTGTGGCAGAGGAGGGTCTTAATGGTACAGTATCCGGCACTTTGGAAGCATGCGCTACGTACATGACAACGCTTCACAGCGATCACCGTTTTTCCGGCATCGATTTTAAAGTAGATGAGGTTAAAGAGCCTTCATTTATAAAGATGCACTGCCGTTATAAATCAGAAATAGTCCATTCCGGATTACGCAATCCTGATATGATTAACCCTCAGAAAAAGACAGGTATTCATTTAAACCCTATAGAGTTTCTGGAGATGAAAGATCAGGATGATGTAGTCATTCTTGATGTGAGATCTGATTATGAGCATTCATTAGGCAAATTTAAAAATGCGGTAACACTGGATATAGAAAATTTCCGGGATTTCCCTGAAAAAATAAATGAACTCGCAAAGTATAAGGATAAAAAAATCCTGACCTATTGCACAGGTGGCATCAAGTGCGAAAAAGCATCAGCCTTGCTTTTACATGAAGGGTTTAAGAATGTTTACCAGCTGCATGGCGGGATCATTAAGTACGGCAAGGAAGCTGGTGGTAAAGATTTTGAAGGAAATTGTTATGTTTTTGATAATCGTGTCGCCGTTGCGGTTAATTCTGTTAACCCGGTAATTATTTCTGAATGTAGAAACTGTGGTCAAACGACACCAAAAATGATTAACTGTGCTAACTCGGAGTGTAATGAGCATTTTACACAATGCGACGCCTGTGGTACAAAGCTGGACGGAGCCTGCTCCGACGCCTGTAAATCCCATCCACGCAAACGCGAATATGATGGTTCGGGGTATTATGTTAAGATCCCGCAGCAGGTAAACCATAAAAAAAAGATACGGAGTGCTTTATAGACCCCGTTATTTTAATCATCCTCGCCGCGTTCTTCGCCATCAAAAAGCAGGTCCTATGCTTAACCAATTTTACACTCTCATACCGGTCAAAAGATAATCTAGGGAACCTTAATAAATAATGTAATAATAACAGATATTATTAAAAAATGATATATATTTGATATCATTTTAATATCATATTATGAAAACTGAAAAAATTATTACACCAATCAGCGGATACTTTATTGCGGCACTCATTGTTATTATGACAATTGCGGCTGTTTTTTTTGTTTCAAGAGAAAACGAAATAATGTACATAATACTGGTTGTTTTAATCGTATTCTTTGCAAAGGGATTAACTATTGTTGGTCCTAACAATGCAAATGTTTTAGTGCTCTTTGGCGAATATAAAGGAAGTATTAACCAAAATGGATTGTACTGGGTTAACCCTTTTTATAAACAGACAAGTATTTCTTTACGTGCCCGCAATTTCGAAAGTGAAAAAATAAAGGTAAACGATAAATTGGGTAACCCTGTTCTGATCAGTGTTATCCTGGTTTGGAGAGTTAGGGATACGTTTAAATCATCTTTTGAGGTAGATAACTATGAGCATTTTATCAAAGTTCAAACTGACTCTGCGGTCAGAAAGCTTGCCGGTAGTTTTCCATATGATCATTTTGGCGATGAATCGGCAACTATTGCACTGAGCACTAATTTTGATGATGTAAATAAAGCCCTGGAAGATGAAATTGCAGAGCGAATGGAAATTGCCGGTATTGAAGTGATCGAATCGCGTATTGCGTATCTGGCATATGCTCCTGAGATTGCTCATTCGATGTTGAGGAGGCAACAGGCGTCTGCTATTGTTGCAGCGAGGCATAAAATTGTTGAAGGTGCAGTTGGAATGGTAGAAAGTGCATTAAGTCTTTTGTCTGAGAAGCAAATTATAGAGCTTGATGAAGAGAAAAAAGCTGCTATGGTAAGTAACTTGTTAGTTGTACTTTGCGGAGACAAGGATACACAGCCGATTGTAAATACGGGAACACTGCATCAGTAAAGTCTATGAGTGAGAAGAAATCATTTGCGTTGCGAATAGATGCTGAAACGATGAAAGCCATTGAAAAATGGGCTGCAGATGAATTCAGGAGCGTAAATGGGCAAATCGAATGGATACTGAATACAAGTTTAAAGAAAGCAGGAAGACTTAAAGATCAGGATCATAAAAGGAGCAAATAAATATATCTGTTAACTCATTTCAGATTGTTTAAAATGAATTTTTGAATATAAGTCCGGTTGGTGGAGTCACCAACCGCTGCACATGAGCCATGAGCAGCGTCCTCGCTCCGTCATTAGACTGATACACAATCGGGCAAGCATTTTTAAACAGCTTATTTTAACAATACCCCATCAACTTATAAGTTACATATCCGGTTATTTCATGCATCAGCATCGCCCACTTTGACATGGCATCGGATGAAGGGATCAGCCACCTATCCGGGGTTAACATGTTCTTACGATCGGCAGTAAAATAATCTACAGGAAAAGCTTCTGCTCTCAAGCCTGCTTTACTGAAACAGCCCTGTGATCTTTTCATATGGAAAGCAGAAGTAATAAGAAGAATATCCTGTTTTATAGCCAGCCTATAAACCAACTTTTTGCATTCCTGTGCACTCTCGTAGGTGTTTCGCGACTTATTTTCCAATAAAATATCAGTTTCTAAAACCCCGCAGTAAAGAAATACTTTTTTAAGTTGATCTGCCTCAGATATATGACTTCCTGTTAAAGAGCCCGAGCCACCGCTTATCAATATCTTATTAACCTTGCCCGCTTTATATAACTGGACAGTATGTAATACGCGATCTGCGACTTTGCCAAAGTAAACACGGTCATTACTTGATTTTTGAGAGTTAGCAACACCCGTTAACACAATAGCTGTTTGTGATTCGCTTAAAGAAGCAATTGGGACAGGCTTTTCTTCCCACCAAAGCAATCCTTCATTGATCAGAAAAGAATTACTGAAAATAATAAACATCACAAGAGTTGCTACCAGACATTTCTTTCTGCGCTTCTTATCTTTAGTAAAAATGCCATAAAGCAACAGAAGGAGTATCCATACCTGGGGCATGAGTACATAATAAATGGTTTTGGATAATATGAAAAACATGTACTGGTAAGTTACAAATCCAGAGCGTTACACATACTATTTATGGTTTCCTGCTTCATCATCATTCGGTTTTTGCTTGAGCATGGCGGGTTTAAAACGGGGTTTATATGCCGGTTTAGACAGTGGATCAGGGTTTATAGTAGCATCAGTTGTTTTTTCTTCATAAGCAATGAAATTACTTTCATTCTGTACAGGATCTTTTTTTATTGCGCCGGCATTAAACCTGGGTTTATATGCAGGTTTTGGAGTGACGGATATTTCTTTTTCGCCAGCATTATCTGTTTTTGGTTTTGTTTCCATTCCGGGCTTAAATCGGGGGGTATAGCCAGGTTTTTCATCAATAGTCAAAGAACTTAATGGCTCAGCTTGCGTGGCCAGCGCATTTAATTCAGGCCTCTGAAATTCCGGTTTAGGCTCCTGTTTAAGGTGATATAATCTTCGGAGTTTATTGAACCAATACTTTTTGGTATGATCAAAACTCTTGTTTCCCATCAGGGAATAATCAAATCTGAACTCTTCAAACAATACTGGCTCAGCATTTTTAAGCTGATCCAGATCAATCTTTTTTTTAGAGAAGAATTCTTCGAAAGTCATAATAACATATTATCAGGCCATATTATGATAAACTGCTTGTACGTCATCATCTTCTTCAAGCTTATCTACTAATTTAAACACATCTGTTGCCTGTTCTTCATTTATATCTGCTGTAGAAAGAGCCACACGCTCGAGTTGAGCGCTATTTACGTCTATTCCTTTTTCTTCAAGGGCTTTTTGCATCTTGCCAAAATCCTCAAATGAAGTATGGATTACTCCAATATCATTTCCTTCTTCATTCTCCTCAATATACAGGTCTTCCAGTCCGGCATCAATAAGCTCAAATTCAAGCTCCTCCATATTCATTTCCTTTGGGTCAAAACGAAAAACCGATTTACGGTTAAAAATAAAATCCAGCGACCCCGTTTTCCCTAATGTGCCGCCACATTTATTAAAATAGCTCCTTACATTAGCTACTGTGCGGTTGGTATTATCGGTAGCAGTTTCAATGAGTATGGCAACTCCATGGGCGGCGTATCCTTCGTAAACGTACTCTTCATATCCTTTTTCATCCTTGCTGAAGGCACGTTTTATAGCAGCTTCCACACGCTCTTTAGGCATATTTACAGCCTTTGAATTCTGTATTGCGGTGCGCAGACGTGAATTGGTATCCGGACTTGGTCCGCCATCTTTCACGGCCATGGCAATTTCTTTTCCTAATCGTGTAAACTGGACGGCCATTTTTGCCCAGCGTTTAAATTTTCTTTCTTTGCGAAATTCAAATGCTCTTCCCATATAAAATTAAGATAAAAGCCTTATCTAATAATAAAAGGCTTGAAGTCTCAAAAGTAAAAATAAAAAAGAGCCTGTTCAATGTGTGCATAAAGTTAATTCATACCGCTACCTAATTTAGTTTTGCAGCAAGTACAAAGCTTCTCCTGTATTTCTTAACTTTCCCTTGCAAATTAAAGACCTCCATATAAAGTACGTATATTCCAACCGGGGGTTTTTCGTTAAATTCATTTAACCCGTCCCAGTAAATTGTTCCATTAGCTGCGAGAGAATGATTTTTGGTCAGCTTTTTTATTAGTACTCCCTTATCATTATATATAGTAACATTAGCTATCCAACCAGGTTCATTGAACTTGTAATTTAATGTTAGTACATCTTCGAATCCGTCACTATCCGGAGAGAATGTCTTGCTGGAAAGAAATACTTCTTCTTCAGATATGACTTCTTCAATAAACTGTGAATTTTTATAACCTGGGGTGGCATATCCGGCAGAAGCAGTTGCTGAACGGAAATTATCAGGCTCGTTGGTGGCCTTACTGAAACTACTACGTTCGAGAGATACACCTTCCGGATCTTTAATAAGTTTATAGTGCATCTTGTCTGTGTATATAAGTTCATCAATACGGATTCCATGGCTTAGAAGCACAATTACGCCTGCATCATCATTAAAAGCCGGCATAGACTGCATTTTTAAAAAAGCGTCGGGCTTTTCGATAACATATTCTTTTTTAATATTATCAGGATCTGTTGTTAATACAAGATATTCGCCGGATTTTATAAGCTGAGTTAATAAACTGAGAGGCTTAATGCTTGTTAAGCTGTCTTTATAAGTAGCAATCGCCAGATCTTTCAAATCAAAATTATTTGCTGAATTATTATAAATCTCAACAAAGTCTGCACCATTCTTACGGGGGTTAAAGAGAATCTCATTGATTAAGATATCGCCTTTCTCAAGTCTTTTAGGAAAAAAGAATTCTTTACTGTTGTTATTAGCAGATATACTGATCCCTGCACAATCTGTAACATCTGTTACTGATATCTTATACGTATTTCTACGGATTAAAGCGTTTTGGAATTTCAGATTTACTTGCGTGAAATCGGGGTCCAATACTGTGGCTTGCATTGGTTTTCCAATACCATTATTTAGGCTATAGTTGGTTACCCGGGAAGCAGACAGACTGTCAATAGTTCTGTTAAATGTTAATTGAAGCGTAACACTGTCTATAAGGAATCCTGTTGAGAGTTTTAAAGCCTCGTTGCTAAAATTAGTTTTATATATTGAATTTTGTTTGCCTGGAGTTCCACCGGAAGTATGAGTGCTTGATGACCAGTTCTGTTTACCTGAACATACTGCATTAAGGTCTATTAATTCCAAACTCCACCCTCCAGACTGTTTGTTTTTATCTCTGTGCCAGCCTGATTCATAATTTATACTCGAAATTGCTTTTCCTTTATTGTTACGTAGTGTAAGAATATCTTTATCATTATTTAAGCTTGGCCAATTAGCTAACCCATATACATTTCCAAAAGGTTTAAAGCTTAAAGTATCCTTTAGAGCACAAAGAATAAGATAGCCTCCCGGTTCAATCCTTCCTGACGGAAAAACGTATTTCGTTAATGCATCCTCATATATTAATCCTTTAAGTGCAATGGTTTTATCCGTAGGATTGAAAAGCTCAACAAATTCTGCTTCTGGCATCCCAACAACCGGAGAAGGATCTGCAAAGATCTCATTGATAACGATAGGATAATTTAGTTCGGGAATTGCCGGAGTAGTAAAAGTGATTTGGTTATCCGGTTGGGTTATTAATGATCCCGAACACGTTCTTAATTCTTGCGTAATAAGTGTGTAGGTTGTGCCTTCAATAAAATGATCTTTAAATGTCAACTCAATAGAAAGAAATTTTTCACTCGTTTTTACCGACAAAGCTTGAATCCCATTCAGTTTGAAATTATTAGGTCTTAAAAAAACGGTATCCTGTATAGTATTAAAATAGACCCTTAATGTTGATTCAGATATAACCAGTATGCTATCAATTTTTAAGTTTAAATTTTTACTGCCCCGATTGTTACTACTGTTTATTTTACCGGGAGTGCCGCCTGAAAGATCATACGAAGCGTCCCAGTTATACCATCCAATGCATGGCGATTCAGCCATCCGTTCAAGCGTCCATCCACCTTGTTTTTTACCAGCATCTTTATACCATGTATCGCTATAAGAAACAGAATCAACAGTTCGGTTTTTGAAGCTTTTCAGCACGATTTGATCGGAAGAGTTGTTGAGCGAGGGCCATGGAGATAAACCTATAACCTTTCCATACTGC
>DATLXK010000031.1:0-10909 GCA_035575925.1 Sphingobacteriaceae bacterium | reverse complement strand
CCCATATAGTTTGTCTACTTCTTGTTTAGCGTAGGCAAGTTGTTTATCCGTAATTTTTTGCAATGGGGCAACAATGGTTTTTGAAACCATTTTAAAAGAAGGTGATTTTACTGTATAAAGTTTAGGAAATGCCTTTATTATAGTTTGTGCAAGTAATTTTCCTATCTGCTCTGAATTTTGCTTAGATGATACAGTGTTTTCTTTTTTAACATTAATATGATTAATATCACCGCATGTGCCCAGACCGAAAGCGGAAAAGAAATTTACTCCAATTTGTTTTTTCAAAGCTTGTTCAAGAAAGTAAGGATAATCAGCACTGAGATCAACACCGCCAATAACATCCAGGTGAAGTGCAAAAACCGTTAATCCACCAAAAATTTCCCTGGTTTTCTGATCCCGGAACGTAAGAAGGCTAAGATCAGGATCTATTGGTCCAACAGGGCGGATAATATTAGGGTTAAGTACTCCAGGGTTAAATCGTACACTACCATCTTTCATGTGAAAACGGCGATTAAAGGAAACCTCATCTTGTTGTTTTGCAACCGTTGTTTCTAAATACACTGGCCTCAAATTATTATTGGCCAAAACTGCCGCTTTTACAATCTGGCTATTAAGGTAGCTGGGATATTCACTTTTAAGATAGGGATCCTGACCAAACTTTTTTGCAGACAAATTACTAAGAGTTTTAAGCGTGGGTTCATAGGTAGAGCCGTAAAACATAGGTCCTGTATGGGTATGTGTTGCTGCTATAATTATACTACTTACCGGTATTCCGATTTTAGCACTTATCTGTTCGCGAACGACTTTTGTAAATGAGCGGTCTAATCCTGCCAGATCACAAAATAAGAATGCAAATTTTTCTTTCCCCTGTTGCAGAACAATTGCTTTAGCCCACAATGGGTCATGTATACCAGTAGAAACACGTTCGCTAAAATAACCGGCTAAACGAATTCCCACCGGTGGTGTGATATCCATTTGTGCAACACCTGCCTTTATTCTTTTCTTAAAAAGTAGGTTGTTCTTAGATCCCCAAACAGTGTTTGCCAGAGTAGATAAGTCTTGAATCAGCAGTATTCCGACAAATAAAAAAAATACCTTAATAATCTTGTTTCCCATCCTCTTGCTTTAATTTTTTAATCTAACTTTTTTAAAAGATCAATAGCGGTTTTAACCATTATCTCTCCTCCACCGGGCTGTACAATAGCCACTTCAACCTCGTAACTGCCATGCGGAAATGCCTCTTTAGTTGGGATGTAGCTAGGTTTGTCGTTACATAATGTCATTACAATAGTGTTTTTAAAAGGCGAATTACGCTTGATAGCTAAACCCAGTTCAACGAAAATTTCGCCCGGCAAACCTACTATAGCAGTTTCTTTATCTACCCGAAATACCTGGATTTCCATCAGAACATCTTTTTCTAAACCTTCCAATGCCAGCGTTTTCTCTAATAATACCTGTCTTATTTTAGTATTAGCAGAGTCTGGAGAAGTATCCAGCAGTTTCAAGGCTTTTTTAGCGCTTGCTAACTTTCCGATTGTTGCATGCACTCCAGGCACTTTAATATGTCGCGAAAGCATTTTAAAGGAAGGTTTTTCTACTTGTTTTAAATTGGGGACTTCTTTAATTACAGTTTTGCTTAAGGCTTGTCCAGCTTTTAAAACATACGATTCATTTTGCTTAGCCTCCTTAACATTAATGTGATTAATATTTCCGCATGCTCCTGCTGCAAAAGCCGACATAAAAGATACTCCGAAACTCTTTTTTAAATTCTGTTCAAGAAAGTATGCATAATCCGCACTAAATTTAGTGCCGCCAATCACATCCAAATGCATGGCAAATACCGTTAGCCCGCCGTTTAGCTTTTTGGTTTGAGGGTTGCGCAGCATTAACATATTTACGTCAGGATCAATAGGGCCTTCAGGCTTAACAATATCGGGATTTAAGCGCCCCGGGTTAAACCTAACAGTACCATCTTTCATATAAAAGCGTCGGTTAAAGGATATCTGTTCCTGTTGTTCTGTATTGCCTGCTTCAATAGTTACTATCTGTAAATTATCATTTGCCTTAATTACAGCTGTCACTATTTGCTCAACAAGAAATTTGGGGTAATCAATTTTAGGGTAATTAACTTTACCGTATTTAGCCATTTGCCCTTCACGGTATCGTTCAATACGCCCTTCACGGAATTCTGGTCCGGTGTGCGAATGAGTAGCAGCAACAATAATATTTTTTACCGGAATATTAATGTGATGGCTAATCTGTTCACGGGCTGCTTTTGAAATATTCCAGCTTACCTCAATCAAATCACAAAATATAAAAGCAAACTTTTCTTTGCCCTGTTCTAATACAATGGCTTTAGACCACAAGGTATCGTGGATTGCTGTAGAAACACGCTCTTCGGCATATCCGGCAAGGGGAGTGCCAACAGGTGGTGTGATATCCATTTGACTCACTCCAGCTCTTATCACTTTTTTAGCAGGTTTAGTATTGGATGATTCTAAAAAGGTTTGGTTTGCTTTAAGGTTTTGATTTAACAGAATAAACATACATAATAAGTATGCACCTTTAGAAATTAACTTCATAATCGTTTTTTTTATTTTGGTGCCTGAACCATCAGGTCTTCAACTATTTTTTGCAATATTTCATTAGATGCCACTTGTTTTAATAAAACATGGCTAATTTCTCCCTGCTGCACTTCACGCCATTCATAGAGTACCGGAGTTTCAGTAAATTCAAGTCGTTTGCCAGATACTTCTGTAAATAGATCTCCTGCACCGCGTACCGCATACAAAACAGTAAGCTGATCCCAGCTTGAGCGGCTTTTAGTTTTCTCTTTAGCAAGAAATAATTCATAAGCAGCTCTTACTGGATTAGTTTCAGGAGTTTCTGTAGTAAGACGGGCTCCGGTTTTAATTGCACTTCCTAAAGGCATAATCACGATAGGAGTAGGCCACTGTCTGCTTACACGTTCAGCATCTCCACGTCCGTCAAAGCCCCAGTTAAAATCAATTTTTTCACGCCGAGGCTCACTGGCGCCTACCATACACACCAGTTGATCTACTTTCTTTTTTATAAGTTCCATGCCAGTAAGCTTACTATACTTGTCTGGCTTGCTATACATTAAATCTTCTAATATTGTTACTAAACCTACGGCTGCAATAGTTACACTTTTATCCGGAGCTTCAGACAATAATTTGCGGTAGAGCTGCATTCCGTTCCACACATCTTTACGGCTTTTAATACCATGATCAAAGCGACCAAACATAGGCACATTGAAATGACCGTATGGAAAATTTACAGCATATCCATGATATTTCTCAGTAAAGCTTTTATCGTATATATATTCTTCAACAGGCATATCCCCAATAGGAATTTCCGGATGTTTGTAATACCGATTAATGGAGGATATAGTAGTAGCCCCATAGGGCGTTGGGGAGTCGCAGATCACTCCAAGGATTTCAGCTTCCCCATTATCGGCAAGGGCATGGAGTAGTGCCAGAGCTCCAACATCGTCTACATCCAGATCAATATCTGTATCATAAATAATCTTTACAGGTTTTTTTCCGGGAACAGCTTGTGAAAATGCTTCTCCAGATAGAAGTATCATTGCCAGAATTATACTTGTATGTAGTGCTTTAAACATATTGATGGTTTATAAATGGATTATGGTATAGGGATGATTCATGAATCATCCCTATACCATAAAAATGATGATTCATGAATCATCCCTACTTGGTTGTTTTTCTGATAAATTCCACTTCGCTTTCATTGTAAGGTGTTCCGTCTTTATGGAAAATATCATGGAACCAGATATTTGGAGCTGCGGTATAGGATTTCGTCCAGGAGTCCCAAGGAAAATTAGCCTGTGTTTTTCCTGCAACAAGACCCCAATTATACGCTCCAATATTATATTTTTTTAATACGGGTAAATCTTTTTCGAAAAAACTCCCATTACCTCTGGCCATATATTCTGTACATAAAATTGGTCTGTTATACGCCTTAAGCTGATTTATTTTTTGCTCTATAATTTCGTTCCCGTCATAATTGTGAAATGAAATAAGATCAGAGGCTTCGAGAATAAATTTATCTGCCGGGGTAATTTTGCTTTCTTCATGTAAATCTCTTAACCAAATAGAAGTAGTTATTGGTTGAGAGGGATTAACTTCCCTTATCCATAAAATTGCTTTTTTCAAAAGATTAAAACTTAGTTCTGCTTTGTTCTTGGGATCTAATCCCAGATAAGCCAGGCCGGTTACGTTATCATGATCGTTGTAAATATCCCAGGCATCTATCCGCTTATCGTTTTCAAAATGCTTTACAAAGCCTTTTAGATAATTTTTCAATTTATAATGGCTTGCAGAATCTACTAATGATGCAGCACCCGGGCTTTGAACCCAGCCCGACAGATGAACATTTGGTTTTGCTGTATTTTGTTTCCCAAGTTTAGGATTCGGATCCCAAACACCGTTAAATAAAACAAACATGGTTCCTATTTTATGTTTGTGAGCTATACTTAGAAATTGCTCTGCCCGATTGATAAAGCCTGTTGAATCTTGTTCCCACAATAAATCATGTAAAAAAACACGCACCGAATTAAATCCTAAAGATTTCGCTAATCCTAATTCCCGGTTTATAGACACCGTGTCAAATGTTTCTTTCTGCCACATTTCTAATTGGTTAGAAGCTGTTGCAGGTATATAATTGCATCCTGTCAGCCAGCCTTTATTTTTCTGCCAGTTATTTGCTTTATTAGCAGTCCATTGGTTATCCTTTAAATTAGATGTAGCGGTTTTTAAGCCCTGTGTACAGCCAGACAAGGTGAAAAGTAGAAGTAGCAAGTAATTAAATAATTTCATCTCTTAGTGTATAAAAATAATAATCAATTTTTTGGGTTTGTAATTAAATTATGGTGGTTTATAATCAAATTCTGCGGAAATAAGATTTTTTTAACTCCCTTTTTTGCTTGAATGGTTGCTGTCCATCCATAATGCCTTTAGTTATTCATTATAACTTCACAAAAAGCCCGGCATTCATTGAATAATCTGAAAATGCTGCATCGCCTTTATAATAAGTGCCCGTTATAGCAGATCTGATTTCATCCGGCTTACTTTCAGTACGGTTACGTATGAGCGCCACAGGCACATAAGTATACAATGTGAATTTATTGAATTTGTATGTAGACCCCGGCTCTGCAGAAGTGATATATCCAGGTCTTGTAAAACCCCCACTGCCCCCGATCAAATCATGAGCGGGAAGGCACAGAAATGCTATACAAGAAAAACCGACTCAGATGAAGTCGATTTTTCATTATCCAAGTAATGTTATTTTGCATCTCATAAACGTCGCTGCAATTTTTTAACCAGAACTGAGCCTCAGTATCACACTTCATAATGGCGATTCTTAAACGAAAAGGCTCATATTCATTGCCAAAGATCCAGTTCTTTAGCATCTACCGGCATTGTGTGTAAAGTGCCTGTATCAACTCCAGATTTCTTTGCTTCGCGGATGTGTACTTGTGCTTCCTGCGAGGCTAAACGTACGTTACGTAAAACTTATAAGTGCCTATCATGAATGACAAATAAACTTAATTTATTCATGTAAGATGTAACTTTTACTTCTTTTTATAAACAAAGGAGGTCATAAGATTTACAACACTCCTTTGCTACTATTTATAACCAGGGTTTTGTTCAAGATTTGGATTATCTTCTATTTCGATTATAGGGATAGGCCATAAATAATCTCGTGAAGGATCGAATAAACGTGTTCCGATGGTTTGTCTCCTACTATTCAAAACGGGACCTGTCAACACCTTGTCAGCAATTTTCCATCTTTTTACGTCGTAATAATATAGTGCTTCACCGGCAAACTCAATCCTTCGTTCATGACGAATTTGTTGCCTTATCTGCTCCTTAGACAATCCGGCGGAGAGTGCTGGTATACCGGCACGGTCTCGAACCAAATTAACAGCGTTATAAACACTAGCATCGGGACCTGAAAATTCGTTTTGAGCTTCAGCATACATTAATAGCACATCAGGATACCGTATCAGTATAAAATTTATATCTGATTGATTGTCTTCTACAAGTTGTTTTACTACATCATCCTCATATACCGTAAATTTTTTAAACGTATAGCCAGTTTGAGGAAAAGTGCTGGCTGTAACTACCTGTCCATTAAATTTTCCGCCCACATAACCAATGGTCTGATAAAATCTGGGGTCACGATTTTTATAAGGATTTAACGGATCGTATAATGGGGAACTAGTAATTGGTAATCCATCGCTCATATAATAATCATCTACCAGATTCTGTACCGGTGCAGCTGTATTAAACCTTTGTAATATAATGTCAAAGTTGTGTCTAAATTCCGGACTTTTGAACTGCACATCGAAAACTACTTCATTATTGTTTTCATTGTCAGGTAAAAATAAGTTCCGGTAATTAGCAAACAATGAATACGTATTGAGGGCCATCACTTGCTTTGCTGTGGTTGCGGCTTCCTGCCAATTTTCATTATACAACAAAACACGGGTTTTTAATGATAGAGCAGCACCTCTGGTAGCCCTTCCAATATTACCGGCGGTATAAGTAAGGGGTAGTACAGTGCCTGCTGATGCTTCAGCCAGATCTTTCAAAACTTGTGTAATTACCTGGGTTTTGGTGTTGCGGGGTAGTAAGCTATGTGCAGCAACATTAGGCTCATTCAGAATCAGGGGCACACCACCATAATTATTAACCAAAGTAAAATAAAATAAAGCTCTCAAAAATTTAGCTTCGCCCTTTATCCGCTCTTTCAGCGCGGCATCCATGGGTATAGGCTCAATCCGGTCAAGTAAGGTATTAGTGCGGCCAATACCTGCATAGCAGGAACTCCAAAGATTACTGATAATACCGGCAGTAGAGGGATTATGGTTGCTTTCAGTAATAGCCCTGACTCCCAGCGAGTTGGTATAATTATAGGAATTAGGAGAAACACTTTCTAATAATATAAGGGGTACTCCGCCACCGTATAACCCCGGCTGCCTTAATGTCTGATAGCATGCATTAATCCCTAGCTGTACATGTTCCTGTGTTTTCCAAAAAGTATCTTCAGTAAAACGATCATTTGGCTGTAGCTCCAATAATTCATCACTACAACCCGTCATAATGATTCCTATTAAAATGACATATAATATTTTTTTCATGTTTTTAGTTGAAGTAAGCATTTAAAATGTAAAATTTAAACCGGCTGTAAACATTTTTGTAGATGGATACTCGTAATAAGTACCCTTCGTAATGTCTTTCTCAGGATCGAAATCCTTCATTTTTGAAAAAGTCAACAGGTTTTGAGCGTTTACGAAAACTCTTACCTGATCTATCTTAGCCCGATTAATCCATTCTTTAGGAAAAGTATAACCCAATTGCAAATTCTTTAACCTCAGATACGATGCATCTTTAAGCCAAAAAGTAGAATTTGAATAATTAGGGGTTCCAACACTGGTGGTAACTCGAGGCAGGCCCGCACTCATATTCTCGGGAGTCCAGGAATTTGTTAGCCACGTTTTGGTAGCCCCAGCACCATTATAAAAAGGGAAAGCAGGATGTTCTGCCGGATAGGTGTCAATATTCTGAACACCCTGAAAAAAACCGCCAATGTCAAAACCTGAATAATTGAAACCGAAGTTCATAGAATAGGTATATTCCGGAATAGTTCCGCCTCTTATTTGGCGGTCGTCACCATTAATTATATTATTCCCATCTACGTCTTTATATTTGATATCTCCAGGGGCAGTATTATTAGTTTGAAAAGCATGATTTTTAACTTCCTCAAGAGATTGAAATATACCTTCGGCTTCATAGATATAATAAGCTTCTATGGGACTGCCTTCTTGTGTGATAAACCTACCATTAAAGATGGTTTGTCGATTTAGCTCAACGACTTCATTCCTGATTTTTGTAAGCGAGAAACCTACATTATATTTAAATTTATTGATTTGATCCCGGTAGCTCAAACCTAACTCATATCCCCGGTTTTCTACTGACCCGATGTTTTGTATTGGGCCATTTAAACTGCCTACCTGAGATGGCAGTCTGACAGCTCGAAGGATATCATCTGTTCTTTTAATAAATACATCACCTGTAAAGTTTAACTTACCTGCAAAGATATCAGCATCAATGCCCAGGTTAGAAATAGTAGTAGTTTCCCAAGTAATATTTGGATCATTACTGGCCAACACTGCAGCACCAGATGCTATATCCTTGCCGAAGGAATAGTCCTGACCCAAATTAATGGTATTGACATAACGAAAAAGACCAATCTGCTGATTTCCAAGCTGTCCCCAGGAGGCTCTCAATTTTAAGTTATCTAACCATTTGATATTTTGCATAAAAGGCTCTTCACTCATGCGCCAGCCTGCTGATACAGAAGGAAAGAATCCCCATCGGTTATCTTTGGCAAACCTTGAAGAACCATCATATCGAAGGTTTGCTTCAAACAGATAGCGGTTATTTAAAACATAATTAAGCCTTCCAAAATAAGACATCAGTGTAGAGCGTGTTGAAGTACCGCTAACCCGGGGATTTATTGAACCCGCATCAATTTCAGTAAGATCATTGCTTGCAAAACCTTCCCTGTAAGCAATGAAATCGCTATCGTTAAATGCTTCCCTGCTAAACCCGACTAAAGCAGTAATATTATGTTTTTCTGCAAGCGTATCTTCCCAATTCAAGGTATTGAAAAATGTTAAATCAGTGCTAGAGGTGTTAATTCGCTGAGCACTTCGAGGGTTTAAAAAAGCGACTCTGCTTTGTTGAACGCCAGTCTTAGGATTATACACAAAAACATCAGGAACGAAACGTGAGGCCAGAGCATCGTCTTTGTTAATAGCTCCATTAATTTTGTACCTGATATCAAATGGCAATTTATATTCCAGAAAGACATTTGCAAGATAATTTTGTGATTTGGTATTATTGTCACCTTCTGTAGCTATGGCTATTGGGTTTCTAAATACATTATGGCCTGGTGTTACTAAAAAAGTACTCCCATAGCGTCCGTCAGGAAGATAAGCCGAATGGATAGGCAAAGCCCGCAGAATCATATGTGTTAGACGATCAGTACCATCTACACCTTCATTAAAATCATTGTAAAACCCTGATAAATTAGCTCCTACGGATAACTTTTCGGTCAGGCTCGACTTTATATTAAGTCGGAGTGAATATTTTTTTGCATCGCTACCTATCAGTACTCCGTCCTGATCCAAATAACCCATGGAAAGTGAATATGTGTTTTTTTCAGAACCTCCAGATAACCGCAAATTGTGTTGCTGAATAAGTGCATCCTTATAAACATGATCAAACCAGTTAGTATTAGGATATATAGAAGCGTCGGCACCGGTTTTGAACTCATCGATAGCGGTTTGAGAATATTCTGGAAGTCTGCTTTCATTGGCCAATGCTTTATTTTTTAATTCCATATACTGAACGGAATTAGTGATTAGATTAGGCAGATAAGTAACCTGCTGCGATCCAATGTAAGTATTATAATCAATTTTTGATCGTCCCTGCTTCCCGGATTTAGTAGTAACTAAAACAACGCCGTTGGCAGCCCTGTTTCCGTAAATAGCAGCAGAGGCGGCATCTTTTAGTACGGAAATAGTCTCAATATCATTAGGATTAACGTCAGAAAGAGCATATTCTATTCCATCTACCAATACCAGCGGATTGTTGTTATTCAAGGTCCCTATTCCTCTCACACGAATAGTTGCATTATCCCGACCAGGCTGCCCTCCAGCCTGGTTTACATATAAACCTTGTACACCCTGTAAGGCTTGGGATGAACTGGTAACAGGGCGATTCTCTATATCTTCCGCGTTAACAGTGCTGATTGATCCGGTCAGATTCACTTTCTTTTGAGTTCCGTAACCCACTACAACCACTTCATTAAGCGTATTGGATTCTTCTTTTAAACTTACATTAATAACACTATTTTCTCCATCTCTTACAGTTAATTGCTGCATGGTTTTAGCAAATCCTATATAAGTAAAGCTAAGAGAGTAACTATCTGCCGGAAGATTTGTAAAACTATAATTTCCGTTCCCATCGGTAACTGTAGTATGTGTTGTAGTACCTTCTAATTTCACTCCCACACCAGGCAAAGTTATGCCCTGTTCATCTGTTACTTTACCAGTAACTGCTATGCGCTGGGCGTATGCCCCGGTCATATAAAAGCATAAGAACAGCATTATACCTGACTTTATAAACTGTTTAAGTAGCGTTTTCATCATATTATTTTAATTGGATTTATTGTTAAGATTTAAAAAGTAATTGGATGATTCTAATTGTATATTCTTCGGTGCTTCATACTTTAATAATTATGGTAAGTATTTAAATAATTAATGCAGTTATAACAAATCCTTAATATTTGCATAACAAACTTACTTTTTAAAAAAATTATTTGTGATACTGGATTTCCTATTTTAGGTACTAATTTTTAGACGCTATAAACTTGCATTCCAGGGGTAATGCTCATTTGCCTTTAAAAACAATGAATAAAGATTTAGCGAAATTGAGGTAATGCTTAGAGCCTCCCTGCTTGAAAAATAAAATATTGAACATATGGCGGTTGGTAATTACCAACGGCAAAGCGAGCCATTGCCGGTACCTTCAACGCCCATAATTGGTTCATAGCCAACGAAGGCGGTATTTTTCTACAAAAACTAATACATATCCGGATGATAAATGCCACAGATAAGGAAAGAACTGGCTATTTCTGATAAACAGTAAATGGTTCATTATAATACTCCCCTAAAATAAGACCATTGGTTTAGTTAAAAAAACTTTTAAATTAACTAAACAATGAGCAAGCAAACCCGTCGTAAATTTACGTCTGTATTCAAGGCCAAAGTGGCATTGGAAGCCGTTAAGAATCAGCA
>DATLXK010000030.1:0-43638 GCA_035575925.1 Sphingobacteriaceae bacterium | reverse complement strand
CCCATATAGTTTGTCTACTTCTTGTTTAGCGTAGGCAAGTTGTTTATCCGTAATTTTTTGCAATGGGGCAACAATGGTTTTTGAAACCATTTTAAAAGAAGGTGATTTTACTGTATAAAGTTTAGGAAATGCCTTTATTATGGTTTGTGCAAGTAATTTTCCTATCTGCTCTGAATTTTGCTTCCGATCCACACATCTTTCCGGCTTTTTATTCCATGATCAAATCGACGGAACATTGGCACATTGAAATTACTGTAAGGTGTGTTTACAGCATACCCATGATATTTTTCAGTAAAGCTTTTATCGTATATATACTCATCAATTGGCATATCCCCAATAGGAATTTCAGGATGACCGTAGTAGCGATTAATTGATGATATGGTGGTGGCGCCATAAGGTGTTGGAGCATTGCATATAACACCCAGAATTTTAGCTTCTCCATTATCAGAAAGGGCATGTAGCAATGCTAAAGCTCCAACATCGTCTACATCAAGATCAATATCTGTATCATAAATAATTTTAACAGGTTTATTTTTCTGTACAGTTTGTGAAAACACTTGTCCTGATGTAAGTAACAGCGCAAGAATTAAACCTGTATAGAATTTCATGTTATTAAAGGGAGTATGCTTAAAATTCAGACCTAAATGGAATACAGCTTTAAAATTAAGATTTTTGGACTCTCCATTATGATACTATATTTTATATTTCACATATTTATTTCATAGTATTTTACGACTATTTTTGTAACAGGGCTACAATAGATTTATTTAAAAAATTCTGAATATTTTGGATATTCTGAAAAAAGACACCTTAAGAATTTAAGTCAGGAGAACTTAAAATCCGCTGTCAGTTAAAGCAAACATATTCTTACGCTCTTTCCATTTTCCTTTTGTAAAATCCGGAAATTCTATAGATTTATTATTCTTGTTAATAGATTCTTCAGAAAGAGGAAGTATAACACTCATGGTAACCGAATCATAGACATCAATGGGAGGTTGTTTCTTCTGTTTTACAGCCTCAATAAATCCGTTAAATACGAACCAGTCCATTCCCCCGTGACCGGCTAGCTTAGCTTCTTTTTCATGTTTTTTCCAAAGCGGATGATCATATTTTTCAAGCCATTCATTTGCCGGATCCCATTGGTGTGTTTTTTTTGATTTGTGTTCCACATAGATAGACTTCTTAAGGTCTTCCCATAAGCCTTTTGTACCCTGTACCCTAAACCCAATGGAATAAGGGCGTGGAAGGTGAGTGTCGTGAGTAAGTAAAACAGTTTCGCCATTGGCACAATTAATCATGGTGGTAACTATATCACCATTCTTGTAATTGATCTTAGCATTGGGATGACCAGGGGATAATTCATCGACATAAGCAGCTAAGCCTTTAGCCTTTGAGCTGAAAGATACAAGATTTGTAAAGCGGTTTCCCCTGTTAATATTTGCATACTGCAAAATGGGGCCTGCGCCATGAGTTGGATACAGATCGCCTTGTCTGTCAATATTAAACTGAGTTCTCCACTGAGCCTCACTAAACGCATCGGGTCCAAACATTACACCGGTACCGCCTTTTTCTTTACCATTGTTGAACATTATATTTCGAAGATCGTGCTGATATCCACCTTCCAAATGAATAAGTTCGCCGAAGATATTTTGTCTAACCATATTCAGTACTGCCATTACATCTCTGCGATAGCATACGTTTTCTAGAGTGGAGTAAGGAATACCGGTTCTTACGGAAGTATTAACGATGTCCCAATGTTCTTTGACTGTTAATCCGGCAATAACCTCACAGCCAACATATTTTCCGGCATTCATTGCATCAATTGATTGCTGGTAGTGAAATTGCCATGGTGTGGCAATAATCACAGCATCAATATCTTTTCTGTCTAGAAGTTTTTTATACGAATTGATGTCTCCGGTATATTCTGCCGGCAATGCTTTACCTGCCTTTGTAAACTGTTGTCTGCATGGTTGGAGGGAACTTTCTTGTGTATCACAAATAGCAACTATTTCCACATCATCGCGAAGCAAGCCGGCATTGATATGACTCCTGCCACGTAGCCCTACGCCAATATAACCTAATCTTACTTTGCCATTATTTTGGGCGAAAATACCCCCCGAACGAAGTATAGGAAATCCCAATGCTGCAATAGCTCCGCTTCGTATAAAGTTTCTTCTTTTCATTCTAAGTTGAGGTAGTTATACTGTTTTTTAAAACACTTGTTGAAATAATATCGGAAGTTATAATTAAAATGCCATGTATATAAATCCGGTCTGAGATTATGATACAAATATTTGTCAGACAGATACATAAACTTTATTTATAATGGCAGATTTTACCTGAAAACGGTATAAAATGGCGATAAGTGCAGTATCAATCAAGAAATGGTCTATCTTAGCATGATACGAATAAAAATTAGACAAGTTCTTAAGATGAAAAGCACCCCGTTTATTTCTTCATTATTTGGAAGCATCAGACTATTTAACTTCAGCTATAAATTATTTTTAATTTTTGTGAGTTTTACTTTGCTTGTCGCCTGCGTAATAAAGAAAAACTCCTCTGATAATACATCAGCATCAACTACATTAGAAAAAATAAATGCCCCGGCACTACAGGCTCCTGAGGAAGGAAGATTTGTAAAAGAAACACTGGTTGACAAATTAGCAGAACCTATGGAATTGACTGTGACACCGGATAATAATATACTTTGGATTGAGCGTAAAGGATCTGTTAACTATTATAATGCAGCAACAAAAAAGGCTTTTAAAGTAAAAATTCCCGTAAAGGTTTTTACTGGTATAAACGATGGCATAATCGGTATTACCTTAGACCCTGATTTTAATAACAATAGGTTTGTTTATATCTATTATTCACCTGCCGGAAATATTCCTAAGCAACATACATCACGTTTCGTGTTTAATGAGGCCGATCTGGAACTTAAGGATGAGAAAGTTCTACTGCAAATCCCTACGCAAAGAGAAACATGCTGTCATTCTGCCGGATCACTTGCTTTTGGCCCGGATGGGAATCTGTATATTGGGGTAGGAGATAATACAAGTCCGCGTACAGAACCGGCATACGCCCCGGTGGATGAGCGCCCGGGGAAAGAAAGCTATGACGCACAAAGAACTTCAGCAAATACGGATGACCTCCGGGGTAAAATATTACGTATACGCCCGCAAATGGATGGAACTTATTCCATTCCAGAAGGCAATATGTTTCCAAAAAATGGATCCAAAGGTCGCCCAGAAATTTTTTCGATGGGAGCCCGAAATCCTTTCCGTTTATCGGTAGATTCTAAAACCGGTTATGTGTATTTTGGTGATGTGGGTCCTGATGCTGTAAAAGCTGATTGGTACGGGCCCGAGGCTTATGATGAAGTAAATGTAATTAAAAAGCCCTCAAATTTCGGCTGGCCTTATTTTGTTGGGAATAACAAGCCCTATCCTAAATACAATTTTGACACTAAAACTGCCGGAGAGTTTAACAATCCAAATGCACCTGTAAACGCTTCGCCAAATAATACGGGGGCTAAAATATTACCTCCTATACAGGCGCCTCTGATCTGGTACAATCAGGGAATTACTCCAGAATTTCCTGAATTAGGCAAAGGTGGACGAACCGTTATGGCCGGGCCGGTATATCATTACAACGCTGCCAATACCAATCCAAACAAGTTTCCTGAATATTTTAACAACGTGCTTTTTATTTATGAATGGATGCGGGACTGGATTAAAGCAGTGCGCTTAGATAACGATGGCAATTACCAGGGTATGGAGGCCTTTTTGCCAAATAGTACGTTCGCATCTCCAATGGATATGGAATTTGGCTCTGACGGTACTATATACATGCTTGAATACGGTAAAGGCTGGTACACAGATAATCCTGATGCAAGATTAGTTCGAATTTCTTATGTAAGTGGTAACAGACCCCCGGTAACCAAAGCAATTGCCTCCTCAATTACAGGTTCTGTACCCATGAGAGTTGCATTCTCAAGTGAAGGTACTAAAGATCTGGACGGTGATGAATTAACTTACGAATGGCGCCTGCTGAATAATGATGAGGTCACATCCCGGGAGAAAAACCCAGTTTATGAATTTACCTTTCCGGGCATTTATCAAACTAAATTAACAGTAACTGATAGTAAAGGTAATAAAACAGAGTCTGCAATAGAAATAATAGCGGGTAATACCCAGCCTCAGATATTTATAGATATTGAAGGAAATAATACTTTTTATTGGCCTGATAATAAGGTGAAATATAATGTGAAAGTTGAGGATAACGAAGACGGTAACCTGGTAAGTGGAAAAATTAAACCCGGGGATGTTAATGTATTTTTAGAGTATTCAACAGCAGCTGCAGGAGACAATCTATCACCTGTTTTAACGGAACAAAAGAAACAAACTGCTTCTGAAGCTGAGATGCAGAACCATCCCGGCAAGGTGCTGATTGACCAGAGTGATTGCCGCAGCTGTCATGCGGCCGATAAAAACTCTATAGGTCCGAGTTATAAAGACATTGCTTTAAAATACCGCAATGATCCGACAGCAATGGATAAGCTGGCTTCAAAAATCATAAATGGTGGTGGGGGTGTATGGAAACGGGATTTTGTGATGATCGGACATCCTACGCTTTCAAAAAAAGCTGCCACAGAAATGGTAAAATATATATACACGCTTGCTGATGAAAAGCCACAGCCAAAAAAATTAGCTCCAAACGGTACATTAACACTTCAACCAGCTGCTTCAGTTACGCCAGACGGGTCTTATTATATTATGGCATCTTACATCGATAAAGCAGGGTCTAAGGTACGACCTCTTGAAGCTAAGGCTGTGCACACTTTTCGGTCGCCACGTATCCAGTCCGAAGCGTATTCAGGGTATGGTGGACAAATAAGAATTTTAGGAGGTATTGAAGATGGCGATAAACGCTATTTAAATCTTTTGCGCGGTGGGAATATTTTTTTTAATAAAATTGACCTGACTGATGTAGGGTCTCTTACTATACAATATTCTGCCAAGAATGTACCTGGAACTATGTTAGAAGTACGTATAGACTCGGAAAAAGGAGAGATGATTGGTAATTTTAACATTCAGCCTACCGGACAGGGAATCAATTGGAAACAAACAACAATAAGCCTGAAAGAAACCAAAGGAAAGCATGATATTTATATTGTTGCCAATAATCCTGATAAGAGCGATGAAACCAAGGCCCTTGTTATTATAAGTGTTGATTGGATTAATTTTAATTTAAACAAGGCCAGGAAGTAAATACCACATAAAATTCAGGGTATTAAAAAGCGGAAATTATATTTATGCTTGTGGAAATATTAAGTTCTTTTGGTTTATCTGCAGGCCAATACTCTTTTCATAAACTTAATTCAGGGTTAATCAATAGCACCTGGAAAGTTTTAGGAGAAGAGTGTGAATACATTCTTCAGCAGGTCAATACTCATGTTTTCAAATCTCCCGGCGATATTATTAGAAACATACGGTCGCTGGATTGCTTTCTGGCAAAACATTATCCTGATTATCTTTTCATATCACCTGTGCTATCTACTGAAGGCACGTATCTGGTTGAGAATCCACATGGAGAGGTATATAGGCTGATGCCGTTTGTAAAGGGTTCGAAAACTATTGAAACCGTAAATACCACACCAGAGGCTTTTGAAGCTGCACAACAATTCGGAAGATTTACTGCAAATCTATCTTTATTTGATGCTGATGAGCTCATGTATACTCTGCCTGATTTTCACAATCTCAAGTTGCGGTATGATCAGCTGGATGCCGCAATTAAAACTGCCGGTGAAGAAAGATTAACTGCTGCCTCATCACTAATAAATGAAGCTTTAAATTACAAAGGTATTGTTGAAACATATGAAACTATAATAAATAAGCAGACTATACCATTACGAGTTATTCATCATGACACCAAGATAAGTAATGTATTATTCGATGCAGACCACCATGGACTGTGCGTGATAGATCTGGATACTGTAATGCCGGGATATTTTATTAGCGATCTGGGGGATATGATGCGTACTTATCTTTCTCCTGCAAATGAGGAAGAACGAGATTTAAGTAAAGTTATGGTCAGGACGAACTTTTTTGGAGCAATAGTCTCAGGTTATTTTACTGAAATGGCCAAAGTATTAACTTCTGCTGAGAAAGACCTGATCATTTATTCAGGTAAATTTATGATATATATGCAGGCCGTCAGGTTTTTAACTGATTTTTTGAACCGGGATATTTATTACACCACATCATACCCGTTACATAATCTGATCAGGGCTAAGAATCAATTTAAGCTGTTAAATGAGTATTTTCTTGCAGAACCTGCTTTGGCGATTATTTTAGACCAACTAATTGAAGCACAATCATAATACGTATTAAGCATGTATTGTGTAGGTGTATTATTTGCCCGGTACTATGAAGGAAGATTTGTAAATGAATCGCAGGAAAATTATTATAGGTTTTATCTAAAGAAATAATTATACTCAATTAATACTTTAGAAAAAGCACACCATTCGGTCTGATGGTTTTAGGCTGGTTTTTATCTACAAAATCACCTTCCCAAATATTTTTTAGTTTTTCGGTGCGTATGTTTCTAAATGAAAGCTATTCCATCCCATTGGCGGGGTTTGGGCAACTTTTCCAGGATCAGGATTATTTACCGGGTCTTTTTACTTGAGTTGAGTACAAGTTGTTGTCAAAAAGCCAGCGGCTATAATTATTAAAACTTTCGAACAGCTATTAATCATTTATGGCAGTATATATGAACTTGTCTATTTATTCTCCACTTTACTCAAAAAAGGAAAGATATTATTTTCAACATGGGCTTCTTTGATGTAATTATCAATCTGTTTAAGTATTATAGGATATTTTGAAGCCAGATTTTTTGTTTCACCAGGATCTTTCTCCAGATCGTATAATTCTAATGTTGTTTTGCTTCTATCAAGTACGTTGTATTTTACGCCTTTCCATTTTCCCATTCTTACAGCTTGCCTTCCTCCAAGTTCATGAAACTCCCAATATAAATAGGTGTGCTGCTGTTGTTTACCCTTACCCAGAAGCGTTGGTAAAATAGATATGCCATCTATCATTGCAGGTACTTTTTGATTGATGATACTGGCAAACGTAGGCATGAAGTCCCAAAAAGCTCCGATATGGTTATTTACACTTCCTGCTTTAATTTTGCCCGGCCAATAAGCTAACATGGGCACACGCATACCCCCTTCATATAGATCTCTTTTTACACCTTTAAGTACGCCTGTACTATTAAAAAATTTGGGATCGTGTCCTCCCTCTGTATGTGGGCCGTTGTCGCTTGTAAAAATTATAAGTGTATTATCATCTAAACCCAGCGATTTTAATTTTACCATTACTTGCCCAACATAGGTATCCAAACGAGTAACCATGGTTGCAAAGGTGGCTTTAGGATAAGCTTGGGGCTCATATCCTATTCCGTCCCAATCAGACGGAATAACCTGAGGTTGTTCATTAAATTTTTTTCTGTATTCTTCGAAGCCGTTATCTTTTGGGCCTTGTAAGGCAGCATGAGGCAAAGTATAAGATAGATACAAAAAAAATGGTTTCTCTTTATTGTTGTCGATAAAACTTAAGGCTTTTTCCTGTATTATTTCCGCAGCATAATGTGTCTGGCTTTTTGGTGTATTCGGTAAATTTATCCGCTCAGAATTACTCCACAAATGATCGGGATAAAAGTTATGAGACTGCCGCTGGCAGTTGTATCCAAAAAACTGATCAAAGCCTTGCTTATTCGGATCTCCGGATGTGCCCACGAAACCCATGCCCCATTTTCCGAAATCACCGGTTACATATCCGGCTTTCTTCATCACTTCTGCAATGGTTACGGCTGAGTCGGGCAACGGCCATTGACCTTCAGGCTTAATTTCTTTATTGCCTCTGATATAGGTGTGACCGGTATGCATTCCCGTCATTAAAGAGGACCGCGACGGTGCACATACCGATGTTCCTGAATAAAATTGTGTAAAACGCATCCCGTTTTTAGCCATCCTATTCAGGTTTGGAGTGCGTATCAGTTTTTGTCCGTATGGCCCTATATCAGCGTAAGCCAAATCATCTGCCAAAATGAAAATAATATTTGGACGTGCGGGTTTCTGTTGTGACTGACAAAACTGAATTGTAAAAACTACTAGGGTGAGTGATATGATCAGAGGCAATTTTATTTTTTTCATACTTGTGTTAGAATACTGTTCAAAAAGATAATATATTTATCAATCTCAAAAGGATTAAGACCGGATAATTGATTTCATTTATACTAGATTCGAAATGATTTATTAAATATATGTTTCTAAAAAAAGATATATAAAGTTTATGAAAGATTGTATTATAAATGTAAATGAAAGTTATAATAATTCATTATGCTATAATTTACTTTTGTTACAATGCAATTAAAAGTGGGTGTTTTCTCTTTATCCCATAGCATGTTCACCCCATAAAATACAGTTTTTACGAGCTAAATCAGAAGCTTGGATAATTAGATATAACTTAGATAATGGATAAAAAACAGATTATACACCCAGACAGAGATCCGGGATTTGTAACAGGAGCATACTCTGACGGAGTTTACGTTAACGGTTTACTTTTTGTAAGCGGACAGGCATCTGTTGACTTTAAAACTTCAAAGTTTGTTTTAGGTACTATTGAAGAAGAAACTCACAGAACATTGAAAAATATACAGGCTATAATTGAGGCTGCTGGTGGTTCAATGGACAATGTGGTAAAATGTACTTCGCATTTGGCCGATATAAATGATTTTGATAGATATAATGCAGTATATTCTGAATATTTTAAAGGGATAAAACCAGCGAGAACCACCGTGCAATCTGTTTTGGCTGAAGGGTTAAAGGTGGAAATTGATTGTATAGTTAATATTTAGGACTGAGTTTTTGGAAACGCAAAATAGAGAAGAAGCACTGGGCATTGTTGTCGGTGTTGTGGGTTTGGGACTGATGGGCAGCAGTATTATTGCTTCATTATTGTTGTCAGGTCACAAGGTAATTGCTATTGCTCCCCTTCCGGCTGATATGGAAGGTGCAGAGCAACGTATTCAAGATCAACTTCATCATAGTGCAAAAACAGGCTTGCTTAAAGAGCCGGTTGAAGTTTACATTTCCAGACTGGTTATTTCTGAAGATTACTCTAATCTTAAAGACTGTAGCCTGGTAATGGAATGTGTAATTGAGGTTCTGGAAATAAAACAGGAGGTTTATAAAAATATTTCAGATGTAATTAAAAGTGACGCAATTATAGCGAGCAATACCTCTGCAATACCTATCAGTACGCTTCAAAAACTTGTTTCAAACCCCGAACGTTTCCTGGGAATACACTGGTCTGAACCTGCATATTTAACCAGATTTTTAGAAATTACCTGCGGCATACTAACTGGCTTAAAGTATGCAGAATGGGTAGTTAACATCTCCAGGTTATGGGATAAAGAACCTACGCTTTTAAGGAAGGACATCCGCGGCTTTATTACAAACCGCCTGATGTATGCCGTATACAGGGAAGGGTTGGATCTTATTCAGAAAGGGGAGGCAACCATAGAAGATGTGGATAAAGCATTCAGATATGATGCTGGATCATGGATGACTTTAATGGGTATTTTCAGAAGAATGGATTTTCTTGGTCTTCAGGATAGCCTTGAAGTTCTGAAAAATGTCTATCCAAAATTATGTAATGATGAAACCGTGCCTGCTATTATGCAAGAAATGGTTGATAAACAGGCACGAGGTATTCATAACTTAAAAGGCCTTTTTGAATATTCTGAAGATGAAGCCAAGGAGTGGGAGGCTGCTTTTGCTCAATTTAATGAGGACATATTTAAATTGGCTGCTAAATATCCATCTAGCTTACCAGTAGAAATCAAACCATAAATATGCCTAATTCCAATTCTAAGTCTTATGTATACCCAATGATAATTCTTGGGATACTTTTTTTTGTATTCGGGTTCATTACCTGGGTTAATGGTATTTTAATACCTTATTTTAAAATATGTCTGGAGTTAACCAATTTTGAGGCGTCATTAGTAGCCTCATCAGCCTATGCGGCTTATTTTTTTATGGCCATTCCATCTGCCTGGGTATTAAAATATACAGGTTATAAAAAAGGGATGGTGTTAGGGTTGGTTGTTATGGCCATTGGAACAATTATTTTTGTTCCGGCAGCTTATTCCAGAACGTACAGTGTTTTTTTAGCAGGTCTGTTTATTACAGGAACTGGTCTGGCCTTGCTTCAAACAGCAGCAAACCCGTATGTTGCCATAGTTGGCCCGGTAGAAAGTACCGCACAACGAATTGGTTTTATGGGTTTGTCCAATAAAATTGCAGGTATTATGAGTCAGCGGATACTCGGGGCAATTTTTTTATTAAATGCTGATAGTATCGTTTCTAGTATCAGTAATGTAAGTGATGTTGAACGGGCTCGTATTTTAGACGAGTATGTATTAAAAGTTGTTAATCCTTATATCGTAATAACGGTGATTTTGCTGATTCTGGCAGTAATGATATTCTTTTCTAAGTTGCCTGAGATTGATGAAAGCGGATCCACAAATGACGCTGCTAAGCCCAAAATTCCGTTAAAGGCAAGTGCTGTGCAATACCCGTATTTGGTTTTGGGTGTTATCGCTTTATTTGTGTCAGGAGCCTGCGAAGTAATTCCTATCGATTGTATTATTATTTACAGTAATTCTTTGGGTATTCCTTTTGAACAAGCCAGACATTTTTCAGAATACACCTTGTATGCCATGCTAGCCGGATATTTAGCCAGTATAGTTTTAATTCCTAAATATCTGTCTCAACAAGGTGCATTATTAACCTGTGCAATACTTGGCCTGGGGGCAACAGCAGGTGCATACTTTAGTGAAGGCTTAACATCAGTTTATTTTGTTATTTCAATGGGTTTTGGTGCCGCATGGCTTTGGGGTACAATTTGGGGTTTAGCTATACGCGATTTAGGTACCCACACTAAGATGGGTGCTGCATTATTATTAATGTCTGTAGTTGGTGGTGGAATTTTTACACCTGCTTTTAGTGCGCTGATAGATTCAAATCCTGATTATGTACAAAGAGCACTTTTGCTACTGGTGCCATGCTTCTTATACCTGGTTTTCTATGCAGTAAAGGGCCACAAAATAAACAACTGGAAGTTAATTCCTGCTGAAAACCCAACTGTAAACTAACAGTGTTATTTTAAAATTGTTAATGGAAAGTATCTCTTATAAAAAGTCAGCAGAATTGCTCGAACGGTCAAAAAAAGTTTTAGCCGGTGGCGTTTCATCAGAATTTAGAAAATATAATCATCCGCATGCTATATTTTACACCCATGGCAAAGGGAGTAAAATATATGATGTAGACGGAAACCAATACTTAGATTTCACTCTAAGTCAGGGTCCGCTTATTTTAGGGCATTCACATCCCGAGGTTCTGGAAGCAGTAAACACGTATTCAGAAACCGGGCAATTATTTGCAGGGCAGCATATTAAAGAAATTGAGCTTGCAGAAAAACTAAATAAACTAATTCCATCTGCCGAGTTAATGCGTTTTTGTCTGGATGGATCAGAAGCGGTTCATACTGCTTTCCGTGTGGCCAGAGCTAAAACAGGCCGTCAGAAATTTTTACGTTTTGAGGGTCATTATCATGGATGGCTGGACAACGTTAGCTGGGGTTTCTCTGCACCCTCTGAAGAGGCATTAGGATCACGGGAACAGCCCAACGTACACCCGTGGACAAAAGGATTACCTGAAGGATCAAGAGATGAATTTATCATTATTCCATGGAACGATCTTGATCTTTTAAGAAAGACCGTGTTAGAAAACCAGGATTCAATTGCTGCAATTATCACAGAGCCAATTATGTGCAACAGTAGTTGTATAACTCCCAATGAAGGCTTTTTACAGGGCATTCGGGATATATGTACCGAGTTTGGAATAGCCATGATATTGGATGAAGTAATAACAGGCTTCAGGATATCATTAGGAGGAGCGCAAAGCTATTTCAATATAGTTCCTGATTTGGCCATTTTCGCCAAAGCTTTTGCAAGCGGTTACCCCATCAGTGCTATCGTTGGTAAAAAAGAATGGATGGAACTGATTGAAAACTCCGTGGTTATTCATGCCGGCACAATGAATGCGAGTAACCCCACCGTGGCGGCAGCACTTGCAACGGTAGAAGTTCTGGAAAGAGACAAGCCACATGAAAGAATGTTTCAATTAGGAAAAAAACTTATGGCAGGTTTGCAGCAGGCGGCAATAGAAACTAATCACAATATGTTAGTTCAGGGATTTGGCCCGATGTTTCATGCCGGGTTTACCGATTTAAAGAATGTAAAGGATTACAGGGATACATTAAGCTATGATAAAGTAAAACTCGGAAAGTTTATATCTGGGATGCATAATAAAGGTATTCGCATTATTGGCCGCGGCTTATGGTACATCAGTGCGGCTCATACTGATTCCGACATTGATTACACAGTAAAGATCGCAAAAGAGGTTTTGCAAGATATAAAATAGGAGCTATTAGTTGATTGGGAATAGGTTATGAAAGAGATAAATTGTAAACAGGAGGCAGTTTTAGTTGCAGGATCTGATAAGCTGGCGTTTAGCGTTACAACATGTTTGCTGCAAGGCGGATATAACGTGACTTTATATACACAGTGCCCTGATAAAGCATTAGCATGCATAAAAAAGCATTTTTCTGACCTAACCGAGCTTCCATTAGTATCTTTTAACTGGGAAGACTTGAATGTAGTCGACAAATTACAAAAAGGTACAGATTATTGCTTTGCCATATTGGTGACAGCAGAGAGTCTGGAGATTAAAAAAGGATTAATAGGTGAATTGGAAAATATTCTCAGCCCCGGGAAAATTATTGCCGTTAATACAGAAAGTCTTCTCTTAGAAGATTTACAGAAAGAAACTATTCAGCCTGGTAGGATAATTGGTGCGAATTGGGTTGAGCCTGCTCATAATACGCAATTTCTTGAACTTATATGTACAGATCGTAACGATAAGGCAGATATTGAGAGCTTTAGTGAAATGGCCAAAAATTATTTGCAAAAAGATCCTTACACGGTAAAAAATCTAGGCATCAGGGCAAAATTGATGGGCGCGATGACAAGGGAAGCTAATTATTTAATTGAAAACGATTATGCTTCTGTTGAAGATATTGACCGTGCCTGCCGCAATGATGCCGGATATTATCTCCCTTTTGCGGGAAATTTCAGATACATGGATTTGATGGGAACAAATGCCTACGGTATGGTTATGAGCGATTTAAATCCTGAACTAGCAAAAGATTCTGAAGTTCCTTCTTTTTTTAAAAAAATAATTGAAAACGGAAGCCTGGGGATGGAAAATAATAAGGGTTTCTACAATTATAAAGAGGGTGATAATGAAAAGTGGGACAAGGTTTTCAGAAAATTTAGTTACCAGATACAAAATATTATCAATAAATACCCATTCAATTATACAGAAGATAACGGTTCAGATAAAAAATAATGATAAGGCCTCTTATTTTCGATGCACACCTTGATCTTTCCATGAATGCTATAGAATGGAACCGTGATCTTTCCCGCCCGTTGGAAGAAATCAGGATGCGGGAAATGCATATGAAGGATAAACCTGATAGGGGTAAAGGAACCGTATGTTTGCCTGAATTAAGAAAGGGCAGAATTGGCCTTGTGGTTGCCACGCAATTATCCAGATTTACTCCTCCCGGAAGTTCATTAGCTGGATGGAACTCACCGCAGCAGGCATGGGCAATGACGCAGGGACAATTAGCATGGTATCGTGAAATGGAAGCAATGGGGGAGATGGTACAGATCACCAACAAAAGTGGCCTGAATGCTCATGTAGATTTGTGGAACAATCTGGCTATAGCCGATGATACCAAACCAATCGGATATATTTTAAGCCTGGAAGGTGCAGATTCACTGGTTGATGTGTCATATCTGCACAAAGCATACGAATATGGACTGAGAGCAGTTGGACTATCGCATTTTGGTCCAGGCAGGTATGCTCCCGGAACAAAAATGGAAGGACCCATAACTTCCCTTGGATTTGATCTGATGAAAGAAATGGGGAAGCTAAACCTGATTCTGGATGTTACACACCTTACGGATGAAGGGTTTATACAAGCTATTGAAACATATGATGGGCCAGTATGGGCAAGCCACCATAATGTTAGAAAAATTTGTGATACACAACGACAGTTATCAGACGAGCAGATCAAACAATTGATTGATCGTGGGGCAGTTATTGGCGGTATGCTTGACTGCTGGGCAATGGATATACGCTTTATTGATACTATTTCAGATCCGTGGCAATTAAATATAAGATTGGAAAACCTTGTAGATCATTGGGATCATATTTGTCAGATTGCTGGGAATAGCGAACATATCGCAATTGGCAGTGATCTGGATGGAATTTTTGGGACAGAGCAAGGTCCGTGGGATTTGAACTCTATAGCCGATCTTCAAAAATTTCATGATATTTTAACTAACCGGGGCTATACTCCTGACGATATAGATAATATCTTACATAAAAACTGGCTTCGTTTTTTAAATAACGCCTGGAAAGATTAAGGCGTATTCTAGCTTGTTCAGGAAATAACTTATCAGATAATTGATAACGAGTATGATATCATCCTTTAAAGCCGGTGCTGCAAAAGTTAATATAACACCTCCGTTGGGAACATTGATTAACGGTGATTTTGTTAGCCATTATGCGCGTTTAATTCACGACGACTTATTTGCAAAGGCATTAGTTTTGCAAAATGGGGAGGTTTCAACCGCAATAATCATTGTGGATATCTGTCTGATGGACAAAACTTTTACCGATTCCGCTAAGGCTTCCATCACCCAAAAAACCGGTATACCTGCAAACAACATCCTTATTTCTGCTACGCATACCCATGCTGCCGGATCGGTAATGAGCGTACTTTTAGGTGCTGCCGACCTTCCATACCGACAATCTTTAGAAGTACTGATTGTGCAGGCCGCTGTTGATGCATATCAAAAACTGAGGCCTGCGAAGATTGGATTCGGTTCTTTAAATGCTCCTGAACATGTTCTTTGCAGAAGATATTACATGAAAGACGGTTTTGATAAGCCTAATATTATCTCAAACAAACAAGATCAGGTAAAAACTAATCCTATTGGCGCAGAGCACTTCATTGAACGCCCTGCCGGAGTACCTGATCCGGGCTTAAATTATTTGGCGGTGCAAGCTGCTGATGGCAAATGGATAAGCTTGCTGGCTAATTATTCTTTACATTACGTTGGCGATTGGGAAAATGGAACTATCAGTTCAGATTACTTTGGCGTTTTTGCATCCCATCTTCAGAAAAAATTAAATGCAGATGCTGATTTTATCGGCATGATGAGTAACGGCACGAGTGGAGATATCAATATATGGGATTTTCAAAATCCTGACCGCTACCCAAAAGGACACTTTGAAAAAAGCGAATTAATAGGAACTGATCTTGCGGATAAAGTGGCCGGGTCTTTAGACGGGATACGTTGGGATGCCAATCCCGAACTGGCTGTTAATTACGATGAATTAGCTATTCCTGTGCGTAAGCCATCCCAAACAGAATTAGAAGCAGCAAAACAGTTGGTTAAACAAACAGATTATTCAAAATTTAGCATAACAGATGATGGTGCATTAGAAAAACTGTATGCACGTGAACAGATTTTGTTGAACGAATATCCTGATACGATTAATATGCCTTTGCAGATTTTAAAAATAGGTGATAGCCTGATTGGTGCTATGGCAGGAGAGTTTTTTGCTGAAACGGGATTGAAGCTAAAAAGCGATAGTCCGGTATCCAACTATTTTACCATAACTATGGCTAACGGCATTTTTGGTTATGTTCCTCCGGCACATGAAATTGAAAAAGGCGGTTATGAAAGCTGGCGATGCAGAAACAGTTTTCTTGAAAATGATGCCGAAAAGAACATACGAAATAAGATGCTTACACTTATGAAATTTTAAAACACCCCATGATAAACAGTATAAAAACGGCTTTATTTATTTGCATTCTAACAAGTGTTGCTGTTGCAGGAAATGCTCAAAAACCAGTCGTAACGAATGTGAAAAAACCAAATGTACTTATGATCTGTGTAGATGATCTGAATGATTATATCCATGGTATGGGTCATCCCGATGCTAAAACACCCAATCTGGACAGATTGATTAAACGTGGTGTCACGTTTTCGAATGCTCAAACCCAATCTCCGCTGTGCGGTCCATCCAGGTCGGCACTGATGACAGGTTTGCGCCCTTCAACAACCGGGATTTATGGGCTTATCAGCGATAACGATGTGAAAAACTCTAACGAGGCTACACGAAATAATATTTTTCTACATCAGTATTTTAAGAATAATGGATATTATACTATGGGTGCTGGTAAAGTTTTCCACAATAATATTCCTGACGGATTGATGGACGACCAGATGCCAAGAGATAAGGGGATAATCGGGCCTTTCCCACCTCAAAAAATGAACTACTTTTTAGGACGAACAGACAGTGATTGGGGCCCTTATCCTGAACAGGATGAAGAAATGCCAGATTATAAGGTTAGGGAATGGGCTGTTAGCAAACTTGATAAGAAGTACACTAAACCATTTTTTTTAAGTGTAGGATTTTTTCGTCCGCATGTTCCGTGGCATGTTCCACAAAAATGGTATAACCTTTACGACCCTGAGAAATTACATATCCCGCCCTACCTTAAAACAGATTTTGACGATCTGCCAGCAATGGCACTTAAGGTAGAATCCACATTTATGCCCAGCACAGAATGGGCCTTGGCCAATAACCAATGGCGTAAAATGTTGCAGGGCTATCTGGCCAGCATATCTTTTGCAGATCATCAGATTGGTAAAGTATTAGATGCACTTGATAACAGTCCCTATGCAAAAAATACAATAATAGTGCTTTGGTCTGACCACGGTTTTAGGATGGGAGAAAAAAACCGTTTTGCCAAACAATGTTTGTGGGATAGGGCTACTAAAACACCATATATGTTCGCCGGGCCCGGTATTCCACAAAATGTAAAGATAAAAGCGCCGGTAGAGTTATTTTCACTCTATCCAACATTAACAGATCTGTGTAATCTTGCTCCAAACAAAAGCATAGAAGCCAAAAGTATTTATCCGCTTATTAAAAATCCAAGGTTAAAATGGGATTTTCCAACATTAACAACCTGGGGTAGAGGAAACCATGGGATTAGAAGCGGTAATTATCATTACATCAGATATATTGATGGATCAGAAGAGTTCTACAACCTGAAAAAGGATCCAAATGAGTGGTATAATAAATCTACAGATCCGAAATATGCAACTATAAAGCTTAGATTAAAGAAATACCTCCCTAAGATAAATGCAAAATGGGCACCGGATACCAAATATGATGGGGTAGAATTTTTTAAACAGCAAAAGTTGGATGATATGAACTAATCTAATATTAACTATGGGAAAGAAAATAGTTGTTGTTGGAAGCTCCAACACAGATATGGTGATCAAAACAGAAAATTTCCCCCGGCCGGGCGAAACGTTGCTTGGAGGAGTTTTTTTAATGAATCCGGGTGGTAAAGGTGCAAATCAGGCAGTTTCTGCTGCCCGCCTTGGAGGTGATGTTACTTTTATCGCCAAATTAGGGACGGATATTTTTGGTGATGACGCATTTCAACAGTTTAAAAATGAAAATATCGATACACAATTTATAATACGCGATAGCGAAAACCCATCGGGTGTAGCCTTGATCACAGTAGATTCAAAAGGGGAGAATACTATTGTAGTGGCAGCAGGGGCAAATGGCTCGGTATCTGAGCAAGATGTGTTATTAGCAACAAAAGAAATTGAAAATTCTGAAATTATTTTAGTTCAATTAGAGATCCCCCTATCCATAGTTGAACTGGTGGTGGAGCTTGGTAGAAAGCATAATAAAAGAGTTATCCTAAATCCAGCGCCTGCTATGCCTTTAAATGAAGCTGTATTTGATAATCTTTATTTAATAACTCCAAATAAAACTGAAGCCGAAACCTTAACAGGAACTAAAATAGATTCAAAAGCAGATATAGAATATGCTGCCAGATTACTAAAAATGAAAGGTGTTCAAAATATTATCATCACTCTGGGAAGCGAGGGGGTGTATATTTTGAACGACGAATTGGCGTGTTACATAAATGCTGTAGCAGTGAAAGCTGTAGATACCACGGCAGCAGGAGATGTGTTTAACGGTGCGCTTGCCGTAGCTCTTGCTAACAATGAACCGCTGTATGAAGCAGTAGAATTTGCCTGTATGGCAGCAGCCCAATCTGTAACAAAAATGGGGGCCCAGGCTTCAGCACCATATCTCAAAGACTTTTCATGATAAAACTTTACTAACCAAACCTTTTATGTTCATTTTAGAGAATTACGGTCTTGCAGTTGCATTTTGCATAGTAACCATGATTTGCTGGGGTTCATGGGCTAACACCCAAAAACTGGCCGATACTTCATGGCGATTCGAATTATTTTACTGGGACTATGTGTTGGGAATACTCCTCTTATCCTTAATCTTTGCTTTTACTCTTGGCAGTACAGGCAGCCAGGGTAGAAGCTTTATGGAAGATATTTCTCAGGCTCATGGCGCCAACATCAAATCTGCATTGCTTGGTGGCGTGGTATTTAATATCGCCAATATTCTACTGATCGCTGCCATATCAATCGCTGGTATGTCTGTAGCATTCCCCGTGGGAATAGGAATTGCACTGATATTGGGTGTTTTAGATAATTATATGGATAATCCCATTGGTAATGCAACCATATTATTTACAGGGGTTGCACTGATAGGGCGGGACGGGTCTGGAAGTATAGCTGGGTATTGGTAATGCAACCATATTATTTACAGGGGTTGCACTGATAGGTCTTGCAATAGTTTTAAATGCTAGCGCTTATCGTAAACTAGCAAGCAACACCAAGAAGGTTTCAACAAAAGGGTTGCTGTTATCGGTTATCAGTGGTTGTTTAATGGGGTTATTTTATGGCTTTGTTGCAGATTCTATGGTTAAAGATTTTGCACAGCCTGAATCTGGTTTTTTAACTCCTTACTCCGCTGTAGTAATTTTTGCTGTCGGTATCCTGCTTAGTAATTTTATATTTAACACTATCCTGATGAAAGTTCCTTTTGAAGGTGCTCCTGTAACCTATTCTCATTATTTTAAAGGTAGCACCCGCAGCCACACTATGGGAATATTAGGTGGAGTAATCTGGTGTATTGGGATGTCTTTTAGTATTATTGCTTCAGGTAAAGCCGGGCCTGCTATTTCGTATGGCCTTGGGCAGGGTGCAACTATTGTTGCTGCAATATGGGGTATTTTTATTTGGAAAGAATTTGCAGCAGCACCGAAAGGAACCAACAAGCTTTTATACCTGATGCTGGCTTTTTATGTAGTTGGGTTGGGGATGATCATTGCATCAAGAGAGATGTAAACAGATCTGTTATTTTTGATAATAACTTTATAAGTTAGATATAAATGTCAAAGGCCGTCTTAAAATAATTTAAGGCGGCCTTTATTTCGTGACATGCTTTAATTTATTTTTATCCTGCAAGGTCATCAATTATATTGTTCATTCCGGGCATATAAATAATATTTTGCTGGTCTGAATTTTCTGTTGACCAGAAACCTCCGGATAACTTAAATATCTTAAAGAGCTGGTTTGACTCATGCAGCAGAAAAAACTCTATCCATTGCGGGATATTCATTTTGCCTAAGCGGGAATGGGTTCCCATTCTTGAAAAATACTCCGGATTTAAATCTTCAACCATAATCTGCAGATCATCCCGCACTCTGTAAAGACAATGAAGGATAGAACCAGTAGTCTTGGCTGCCGTAAATCTGAATTCAGGATCGTCATCAGGTTTATACATGGCAAAATAGGGTGTAACCTCATCTAAAATCAATCTGATTCTGTCCATAAATACCTGCTGATATCGACACAAATAGGCTATGTTTTCATGTATAGACCATCTCGGTGGATCCAGTCTTTTGTATATCGCTTCAGGAGGCAGGTCATCGATATAATGTTTTATTATTTTGTGCTGGTTGCCGAAACGCATCAATGTCTGTTCGTGAATTTTCATGGCGTAAATGATTAGGTATCAGGTTATAAATAAACACAGATAAAATCAGGTTTGTTTTAAGCAGACATTAAATTTGTGAGTGATTCATATTAATTTCAATGTGGCCCTGAAACCCACAAACTAGCTTATGTAAATCAGCTAATTTAATTTGCAGTTTGTATCTTCTTTAGGCAAGGAAATTGCGCACAAATTATCTTCCCCAATTTGTATTGAGAGTAAAACAAATGGTAAAGCTGTAGATTATTTTAACATATAGCCAAAAAAGACATAACCCAGAATAATTGCTGCAATAAGACCAACTAAATCGGCAATTAATCCGCAGACCAATGCATATCGTGGTTTTTTAATATCTACAGAACCAAAATACACAGCCAAAACATAAAATGTAGTTTCTGTAGATCCCTGAATAATGCTGGCAAGTCGTCCTTCAAAAGAATCAGCACCGTAAGTTTTCATTACATCAACCATTAATCCTCGTGCACCGCCGCCGCTTAATGTTTTCATTAACCCCACGGGTAATGCGGGTACAAAAGAAGTATCCAAACCACATGCGGCCACTACAACACCAATACTGTTAACAAGATAATCCATACAGCCCGTTGTTCTGAAGGCACTTATTGCTACCAATATTGCAATCAGAAAAGGAATAATCATAACTGAAGTTTGGAAACCTTCTTTAGCACCATCAATAAAAGCTTCGTAAACATTAATCTTTTTATAGGCACCGTAAGCAATAAAAAGCGTGATGACAGAAAAAATAATGACTCCGCCTAATAAGCCAGCATAAATGGGTATTTGATCAGGCGGAAGATTACCCAACCAGAAATATAATCCAAACATGATTCCCAGGAAAATCATTAAAAAGACCAGCACTGGTAATTTAAACAGATTGATTTTCTGATAAATAGCCACTGCTATCATACCTGCAATAAACGAAATAGACGTACCAATTAACGAAGGGATAAAGATATCAGCAGGGTTAGCTGCTCCATTAGCCATTCTTAATGCAATTACGCCAGTGGGTATTAATGTTATCCCTGCTGTATTGAGTACCAGGAACATGATTTGTGCATTACTGGCCGTATCTTTAACCGGGTTTAATTCCTGTAACTCTTTCATGGCTTTTAAGCCAATCGGTGTAGCTGCGTTATCTAACCCCAACATATTAGCCGAAAAATTCATAATCACTGAACCATTAGCAGGATGATTTTTAGGAACATCCGGAAAAAGCTTACTAAAAAACGGACTTGTGCCTTTGGCAAATAGTGCTATCATACCTGCACGTTCACCAATTTTCATTATACCCAGCCAGAAAGTCATTATACCAATGAGACCCAAAGAAATTTCAGCTCCTGTTTTAGCACTGTCAAACATGCCATTTGTCACCGCACTAAAAATGGCCGTATCGCCTAAAAAGATAAGTTTAACCAGAGCTACTGCAAATGCGATCAAAAAAAAAGCTATCCAGATATAATTTAATGCCATTGCGGTTATAGTTAATTTTGAAGTTTAAATATCTGAGATATATTCTGCACGCTGAAATTAAAATTTTTTATCGGAGATTGTTCCGTTCTCAATAGATAAAATCGTTTTCAAACCATCCTGAAGTATGAGGTCTGCAGCTTCATCAATATACAACGGCTTTGTCAGAATTAGTTTAATGGTTTTTGCATCCACCTCATTGTAACAAAAAAAGTCTGAAAGATCGCCCACATCCTCAATAATATAACTATATAAAGGGTTTTGTCCATCAATTACTTTTTCATCTGCAACGAGTCCGATATCTGCAACATAGGTTTGACTGTTCTTTTCCAATGTGCAATTTCTTATTATAAGACTAAAATGCCTTTTTTCATTTTCGGGGATAAGAAAGTAATCTTCAATACTTCTGTCTTCACAGGTTTTTTCAGCTATAGACACTAGAGCGGATAGGATAGAAGCAAAATAAATTTTTCGGATATATTGTTTTTCCCTATCATCAGTATAACCACCAGCCTCTATGAGGATAGTACTTGTTCCTGCACTTTGAAAATTATCTCCGAATGCTCTCGGCTCAAAGTCATCTTTAAATCGTGCTATATGTCCAGGAATTAATTGTTGAATATCTGCATTAATGCCCGCAATGATTTGCATAGCTTTCTTCCGGGTAGAATTAACTGAAAGTTTATCATCATAAGCAGGGGCAAGTAGTGAAATAGTTGCGGGGTTTCCGGTTTTACCGGCTGACCAACGAATACTCTGATCATGCAGATTAAATCCAAAATGGGGATTAATCTCATCGCGAAGTTTACGAAGTAACCGGCCTTCGGGAGTTTGCTGATGCAAAAAATCGCGATTTATATCTAGTCCCTGAGCGTTACGGCGTGTAAATGCTTCAGCTCCATCGGGGTTCACCATGGGAATAAAGTATAATGTGCATTTTTCTAAAATGCTTTTCCTAACCGGGTTAAACTCATCGTCAGCATCCAGAAAATTCAACAGATCAAACAGAGACATGGTGGCAGTGGCTTCATCTCCATGCATCTGAGACCATAGAAAAATTTTAATCTCGCCTGTTCCTCGTTCTAAAAGATATATCGAACGATCTTCTACAGATGTGCCAACTTTTTTAACAAGGAAATTTTTCTTTTGACGGATTAGAATTTCAATATCAGCATGCTTAAAAAACCGATTTGTTAGGCTTTTTTCCAGATATGTTTTATAGATTGTTAGAATTGATGCTAAAGTATCCACCCTGCGAATGTAATAAGAGTTAAGGATGTATTAAAAATTTATGAATATATCAGGAAGATTGTTTAGAATATATGTAAATGATAAATTTACGCTGATGTAAAAATATGGATGAATTAAAATTGTTTATGGTTCTTTTAGGATGTAAACCTGGAGGAAGGCATACTGAACAGCATGATATTTTTTTTGGTGTGGCGATGTCAATCAAAGAGCTGGTACCAGAAATACTTAATTTCTGGCCAGAGGCAAAAGGTAAAATCCATTTAGATGGTTGGAGGGAGGTTACTTGTGTTGATGGTTATAATATCTCTGTAATAATAAAAGAACCTAACCAGGAGTCGGATAAGGGCAACGAGAAGTTATTTTTTATTAATCTGGGCGGTTATAAAATAAATGAATTTGATGAATTTCATTATAAAATTTTAAATGTAAATGATAATAAAGAACAGGCAATAGCCCAATCTAAACAAACAGCTTTTTATAAACATGTTCGGTTTCCCGGGGCAGAGTCGCATATAGATGATAAATATGGTATTGATGTAGACGACATACACCTCATCGAAGAAATACTTCCTGCCGGTCAGAAGAATATTTACAGAATTGAAATTTCAAAAACAGAAATATTTACTGTCGATGATCTGCATTTGGGATATTTTAAGCTGGATAAATTATAACATTTACGATTGTCCTATTGATGAAGGAGATATCTGAACAGGAGCAGGTGTGTTAGTATGTTGCACAGGATTTCTCCTTCGTCGAGATGAAAAGGCCAATAATTCTGGATGCTAAGATCTAAATCTGGCAGGAAAGAATACTTGGTTTGGTTGTAAATAAGAAAACAATACTATCTTATTTTTTCTTCCCCGAGGTTTTAGAAACTGTTTTTTTAGCAGAACTTGTTTTGGCTTCTTCTAATTTTTTAACAGGCTCTTTGGTTTTGCCTTGCTGATTGCGCATGTAATCTTCCATACGCTGCTGAAATTTAGATTTTTTATCAGCTCCGGGCTTTTTCTTATTTTCCTGAATTTTAGCATGAATTTTATCGTCGTTAACAAACTGACGAATAGCATACTGCTGTGCGAAAGTGAGCATGTTCGCTAGAAAATAATAATAGTTAAGTCCTGAAGGATAACTGTTTAAAACACCAAGAAATATAATCGGTGTAATATATCCGATGTATTTCATCTGGCCTGTAGCACCCGATATTTGGTTATTAAAATAGGTATAAATCAGAGTGGAAATGGTCATCAGTATACACATTAAGCTAATATGATCTATTCCTATAAGAGGAATTTTCGCAAACCTGATCACATCATCAAAGGTTGACAAATCCTGCATCCATAAAAAACTCTGCTGCCTTAGCTCGAACAAATTAGGGAAGAAGAAAAAGAATGCCATAATTATTGGCAATTGAAGCAACATAGGTATACATCCGCCTAAAGGATTTACTCCCGCCTTTTTATAAAGCTTCATGTATTCCTGCTGTAATAGCGTCGGATTATCATCACCAACCTTGGCTTTAATCTCTTCCATTTCAGGTTTTAAGATCCGCATTTTAGCCATTGATAGGTATGACTTATACGTAAGTGGTAATAATACCATCTTTAATAAAATGGTAAGTACCAGTATAATTAAGCCATAACTCCAGTTGAATCTTTCAAGAAAATTAAATACAGGAAGCACAATATACCGGTTGATATATTGTAATGGCCAGTAACCCATATCAATTAAAAGCTCCAGATCATAACCCTGGACTTTTAATGTTTTATACTGGTTGGGGCCGAAATAAAATTCCATGGGATAAGTAGTATCCTGACCGTTAAACGGAATCTGCATGGTGGCCGCATAAGATTTAACCTTATCGGCCTCGGTTTCCATTTTAACAGCTACAGTTGCTTTATCGAATCCGGCTTTTGAAACAAGAATACTGGAAAAGAAATGCTGCTTAAATGCTACCCATTGAACTTTTCCTTCAGATAAATCTTTATTCTCATTCTCGCTAACACTAATATGGTCTACATCTCCGTCAAGGGCTTTGTAATAAGCAGTTGAATAATTACGCTCGCTGGTTATGTCTTTTTCTTTTTTTCTGAAAGTAGCTCCCCAATTAAGAGTAAGATGTTTCTGTCCGCTTGCTACTACGTTTGCCAGGCCTTTTGTGGTAACTGCAAAAGCTACTTTATAACTTCCTTTATTAAGAGTGTAAGTATAATCGATGAATTGCCCGGCTGAATAACTCAGACGCATGGTTACTGAACCAGAATTTGATTTAGAGACGTTAAGAGATGGTGCAGAAGGGGTAAAATAAAGATCGGATGTGTTTATAGTGCTGCCCTGAAGTGGTAATGCAAAGCCAAATTTACTTTCTTCGGGCGTGAAGAGGATAAGTGGTTTTTGATCGTAAGTTTTAAAAGTTTTTAGTTCAACCCTGGATATACGTCCACCTTTTGGACTAATTTGAATTTTTAAAAGTTCATTCTGAAGAATAACAGATTGATCATTACCTACACGTGCTGCTCCAAAAGGGCCTTTTAATAACGCAGTATCAATAACAGGCGCTACATTTGATTTTTCAGGTGTTATTAAGGGTTTTGTTTTTACAGATGGGTTCTTAGAACGTGCTATTGAATCCTGTACAAATTTCTCTTTTTTAAGCTCTTCTTTTGAAGGCTGCATTAAATAAGTTGAGCCAACTAAAATAACGAGAATTAAAAAAAGTCCCGTAAACGTATTTCTATCCATCTTATGAACGCTTCCTATTAATTCTTTTATTTCTTGCGTGAGTGATTTAAGGAAGCGGCGACAAAGTTAACAAAAAGTGGATGAGGATTGTCAACTGTTGATTTTAATTCGGGATGGAACTGACCAGCGATGAAAAACGGATGGTTTTTTAACTCTATAATCTCTACCAGGTTGTTTTCAGGATTAATTCCTGATGCGATCATGCCCGATTTCTCATATTGCTCAAGATACTTGTTATTAAACTCATAACGATGACGATGGCGTTCGGAAACCCTCGATTTATTATAAACAGATGCTGCTTTGCTTCCCTTTTTTAAATCGCAGGTGTAAGAGCCCAGACGCATTGTTCCACCTTTGTTTTTAATTTTTTTCTGGTCTTCCATCATGGAGATAACCGGATGTTTGGTTTTTTCATCAATCTCGGTACTGTGAGCCTCTTTAAGTCCAAGCACATTACGGCCGTATTCTACCACAGCACACTGCATTCCTAAACAAATCCCGAAAAACGGAACATTATTTTCGCGGACATGACGTATTGCTATAATCTTGCCCTCTATACCCCGGGTGCCAAAACCCGGAGCTACCAATACACCATCCAGGCCTTTTAACTTTTCAGCCACATTTTCTTCTGTAAGCTCCTCAGAATGTACACAGCGTACACGTACTTTACATTCATTTTTTGCTCCTGCATGAATAAAAGATTCATTTATTGATTTGTATGCATCCGGTAATTCAACATATTTCCCAATTAATCCGATACAAACTTCTGCTGTAGGATTTTTTAAGCGGCCCAGGAAATCTTTCCACCCTTCCAGATCAGGCTCATGTTTATTAGGCAGTTTTAATTTGCTTAATACTGTTTTGTCCAATTGTTCTTTTAGCATTAAAAGCGGCACATCGTAAATAGTAGATGCATCAATTGACTCGATAACCGCATTAATATTTACATTACAGAAGAGGGCTATTTTTTTCCTGATTTCCTGTGATAGATGATGTTCTGTACGGCAGACAAGAATATCGGGCTGTATACCATATTCGAGCAAGGTTTTAACTGAGTGTTGAGTGGGTTTGGTTTTAAGTTCTCCCGCAGCCGCAAGGAAAGGAATTAGTGTTAAATGTATCACTAATGAATTGGATGAACCGATTTCCCAACGAAACTGACGTACTGCTTCAATATAAGGAAGTGACTCGATATCACCAACTGTACCACCAAGCTCGGTGATTACAATATCAAAGTTCCCGCTTTCGCCTAATATCCTGATGTTTCGTTTTATTTCATCAGTAATATGAGGTACAACCTGAACAGTTTTGCCAAGGTAAGCGCCTTCACGCTCTTTATTGATGACGTTTTGGTATATACGACCGGTAGTTATATTATTGGCCTGCGAAGTGGGAACATTTAAAAAACGCTCGTAGTGTCCAAGATCAAGATCGGTCTCCGCACCGTCTTCTGTTACAAAACATTCGCCATGTTCATACGGATTAAGTGTGCCGGGATCAATATTAATATACGGATCGAATTTTTGGATAGTGACCCGATAACCACGAGCCTGAAGAAGTTTGGCCAATGATGCGGAAATAATGCCTTTTCCTAACGATGAAGTAACGCCGCCCGTAACAAAAATGTATTTAGTCATGATATCTGAATGATTTGCTAAGACATTTTAACCTAATCGGAAAAAAACATCGTTGATGTACGGGATTCAAAAGTAGGAAAATTTATAGTATTTGATATGGTTGTTGAGAAAATAGCACGATGTGGAGAATAGTTATTTATTATAACATAGGTTCTCTGAGGGTTTTTTATTACGTTCGTTTAGTGGAATATATTAAACGATAGATATTCACACGATACAATTACAGAAATTTAATATGATAACACTTGAAAATGAACATCTGCGGGTATCCATCCGGACAAAAGGTGCTGAACTAACCTCAATATATAATAAATTAACCCAGATGGAGCATTTATGGCAGGCTGATCCCGTAATCTGGGAGTGGTATGCACCCAATTTGTTTCCGGTAGTGGGCGAGTGCCTGGATAATAAAATCTTGGTTAATAATGCTTCTTATACTCTAAATCGACATGGTTTTGCCCGTACTTCGGAGTTTAATGTTCTGAAAAATACGGATAAGCATGCCGAATTTTCGCTTGGATATAATGAATCAACGTTAGAGGTATATCCTTTTCAATTTCAGTTTCAGATATTATATCACCTTTCAGATAATCAACTGAAAATCACGTACAAAGTAATAAACGCAGATGATAAATCCATTTACTTTTCAGTAGGCGGTCATCCGGCTTTTAATGTTCCATTTAGCCCCAGCGATAGTTTTGAAGATTATTATGTTGAATTTGAACACCAGGAGCGCCTTCAAACTCATCTGTTAACTGAAGGGGGATTGTTTACCGGCGAAACCGAAACTCTTGAGTTAAGTGATGGGAAGTTAATGCTGACTAAGGAATTATTCAAAAAAGGCGCACTTGTTTTTAAAGATTTATCTTCTAAAAAGGTCAGGTTAAAAAGTAAAAACAGGAGTGAGTTTCTGGAAGTAAATTATCCTCACTTTCCGTATATCGCTTTATGGACAAAAGATGATGCCCCATTTATTTGCATTGAACCATGGGTAGGTTGTGCCGATACTGCCGGAAGGCCTAACGATATTTCTAAAAAAGAAGGCATTCGAAAACTTGAAAAAGGACACGTTTTCGAAGCTGATTATACTATATCTATAGGGTAATTTGCATCTGAAAAGCACATAACATGAAAGCTTAATTTGGAGTTTCCTGACATTAAAGGAATTGTCTCAAATGTTAATATTAAATACATTAAGAATTATGCCTCATCATTTACTCCATCCCACCTGTGATACTGTAGTTTGATAGTTTGAATAATAAGATTAAAATTAGAGATAGTAAATTGAACATCTTAAAATGATTTTATGAAATGTTTAGCTGAATGGGCTATTATGTAATTAATTTCTATTAATATTTTGTAAAAGTAGGACGTTGTTCGCTATCGGCTTTCCATGCTTTTAATTCCGCCAGCAATTGGTCGGTTATTTTCTTTTCTGAGCCTAATAAGTTATTTTTTTCTGAAGGATCTTTTTCCATATTATACAAGGCAACTGGTACTTCATCAAAAGCCAAAAGTTTCCATTTAGCATTTCGCACCGCCTGGTTTGCATCCGGTTTAGCCTTTACAAAACCGGGATAGTTTTGTTGAGGAAATAGAGTGAACCAAAAAAGCGAACCCCGATTAGTCATTGTTTTTGACTCTAATATGGGCTTTAAACTAATACCGTCGAATTGAATGTTTGATGGTAATGCAACTCCGGCAAGGTCACTAATAGTAGGCAGTAAGTCATTAGAATGCCCAATGGTATTACTTACAGAACCCGATTTTATTTTACCCTTCCATGAGATTATAGTTGGTACCCTGATACCGCCTTCATATAAGTCCCTTTTTCGGCCCTTAAAAGAATTAGTACTTCCATTACCTGCAGGGCCATTATCACTGCTAAAAATAACAATTGTATTTTCCAGAATACCCAGTTCTTGAAGTTTATTCATTATAACACCCACCGAGCCATCTAATTGTGATACCATAGCGCGATATAACAACTCATCGCCCATAGCTTTTCCGGCGTAAAGATCCATGTATTTTTGTGGAACAATCTCTAATGGGGTATGCGGATTAAACGGACAAAAATTAATAAAAAACGGTTTGCCCGATTTGTTCCCCGCTTCAATTAATTTAAGGGTTTCTGAGGTTTCAAATTCAGTCAGGTGATCATCTGAAGGACGCATCAAGGTGTCGTTTTTTACATAATATTTTGCTCCGTCTTTATACAAACGCTTTTCACGATTCATAACACCGCGCAACGCCGGATCTTCAAGCATGGTGATACTGTTATCAAATTCAAATTGATATGGACCATAAGGATAGGTTTTACGATCCAGGGTGTGCTTTACGTTTAATCCCCCTAAATGCCATTTTCCAACATGCGCTGTAGTGTATCCTGCCGACTTCAGTATACCGGGTAACAAAATCTCACCCTTGGGCAAATGCTCTTCTCTGTCTGTGAAAATATTCTTAATTCCAAATCGGTATGGGTACCGCCCTGTCATAATGCTGGCACGTGTTGGCGTACAAAATGGGGTGGCTGAATAGAATTGCATCAGCCGCATTCCAGACGCTGCAAGTTTATCCAGGTGAGGTGTAAAAATATCTTTACTGCCAAAACAGCCCAGGTCGCCATAGCCCAAATCATCCGCCAGAATAATAATTACATTTGGTTTTTTTTGAGAGGATTGAGCAAGAACATTAAAGATTAACAAGCTGAAAATCAGGGAGAATAAGAACAAATATTTAATTTTCATAGAGGTGTAGTGATTTTATCCTTCTTACCGTTTAAAAATGCGTTGTTGAAATAAAAAATCCATACAAAAGATAAATCCAAGATTTTTCCCATTATTATAGGTTATAATTTAAGCAGCAAAATTGATTTTATATCACAATCCTAATATATCGCAAATTAACCTACCTATTATAATGTAGAATTATTATTAACCAATGAAATATTTCACATCTATTACTGCCTATCTGCTTTCCGATAAGTAATTATCTTAAAAATGTATATTGCGAATTATATTTCGTCTGCAATCGAATTTCTTTTGCGGTGAACATGGTCAAAATGAATGTTTATAGGTTCTATGGTACATACTATTAACATTTTCGGTGATGTCTGGTAAGTCAAACATTGAAAATGAAGCATTTGCAGAAAAAAATGGGTTGGCCGGTATAGACCTGCTCAGATTTTTACTGGCTGTAATAATTTTAATTTATCATTTTCCGCATTTTGATAATATACATTTCTCAAATCTTGACGGGGTAAACTTAAAGGATTTATTATCCGGACAAAAAGATGAAGTATTGCTTCTAAACCTGCCGTTTAAAAGTTCTTTATCAATTGTATATCAGTATGGAGATTTTGCCGTAAGAATTTTCTGGATGATTTCCGGAGTGATTTTCTTTTTAGTGTATTTAGATCATATAAAAACGAATGCACTGTCATTTTCTAAATTCATTTACTTAAGATTTTCGAGGCTTTATCCTTTACACATTTTAACGCTGGTGCTTATTGCAGTACTGCAATACATTTACTTTCAAAAATTTGGTGATTATTTCATATATAAAAATAATGATACAGTGCATTTTATGCTCAATATTTTTATGATTAATTACTGGAATGCGCAGTTTGGGTATTCCTTCAATGGCCCTTTCTGGAGCGTTTCTGTCGAAATTTTTGTTTACATAGTTTTTTATTTTTTCGCCAAAACCACTAACCCAAATATAAAATATACCTTATGGCTTACAGCAATATCATTTGCATTCTATTATCTGGGTATATTAAGTCCATTTAACGAATGTTTATTATACTTTTTTGCCGGATGTTTTATAGCTGAAAATATCAGGGGGTTTAAACGTAAGCAAATTTTTGTGTTGACATTTATTTTAATGTTGTTCCTGCTTTTGAAGTATATCCCTTCCTTATCAGGCTTGGCTGATACCGGAACAGTAAATAGCTATCTACTTCTAAATTTTTCAGGATGCGTAGTGGGTACTTTTATTTACCTGTTTAGAAATAGCCGGGAGAGAAGAGCAAAAAGCTTTAGAATCATTGGTAACATTACTTATGCAGTTTATATGATCCATATTCCATTGCAAATAATTCTTATCTTATTATTTTATACCAATGGCAGGTCTTTTTACATGAATAACATATTCTTTTCTAGTTATCTGCTAATTAACATTACCGCAGGCTACTTGCTGTTCAGGTACGTAGAGAATCCTTCAAAAAAATACTTACGATCTTCAGGCAAATTCTAACCTGAACAGCAATAGGCTGTCTCCCGATCAGGCTGGATAAGTAAGGCCTGATATTCTATTCCTTTTAAAATAATTCCAGACAGTTTAATATCAAATATATCTCAGAGGGTTTAAGCATTTGAGTTTATAATATAACATGTAAAATCAAGAAGATAGTATTATAAATAGGGCTATTGTATATGATATATTTGTTAATACATCATTAATGTAATGTTATTTTCAATTTGTGTTAAGAATCGAAGATGAAATGTAATCAATGTAAGCTGGTTCACATTACATACTTAAAACAAAAATCAAATCTACAACTACTATGAACCAAAATTTACCAGGCAAACTAAATAATTATGATTAAAACTTTACTTAGGCGGTCAGTTTTGAAAACTATTCTGCCATTTTTCTGCCTTTTTGCATGTACTGCGTATTCGCAGAACATGGTGACTGGTACAGTAACAGACGGGAAGGAAACGCTTCCGGGTGTTAGTGTTGTTTTAAAGGGAACAAATATTGGTCAGGTGACCGACATGAATGGAAAATTTTCTATTTCTGTTCCGGGTGCATCTTCAGAACTGGTTTTTTCATATGTTGGTTTTGAAACGTTAACCAGAACAGTAGGTTCAGACCGTCAAATAAGAGTTGTCCTGCAACAAACATTAAATAACCTTCAAGAGGTTGTTGTGGTAGGATTTGGTACTCAAACAAAAGCGGAACAAACTGCTGCTGTTAGTACTATTAAAGCAGAGGATATTGTAAAATCACCTGTTGGGAATCTAACCAATGCACTCACGGGTCGTATGGCAGGTGTGATGACACGGCAGCCCAACGGCAGGCCTGGTAACAGTGCAGCAAAAATTTATATCCGCGGCCGGAATTCTGCTAATTCAGAAGCACTTATTATAGTAGATGGTGTAGAAAGAGAAACCTTTGGAGATATAGATCCTAATGATGTAGAATCGATCAGCGTATTAAAAGATGCTGCATCTACTGCATTGTTTGGATTAAAGGGGGCGAACGGGGTTATTGTAGTTACCACTAAAAGAGGTAAAGAGGGTAAATCGCAGGTTTCTTTTAACAGCAGTGTAGGATTAAGCACCTTTGGACAAAGACCTAAACCGTTACGTTCTTATGAGAATGTATTATTATTAAATGAGGGTCAGGAAAATCTGTTACGGATAGGCGAATCAATTCCTCAGAAATTTTTTACTGCTGCTGATATTGAAACCTTCAGAAGAGGAGATGGCGATCCATTGCTTTATCCTGATGTAGATTGGTTTGATGCTTTAACACGGGATAGCTGGGCCCGAACCCAGCATAACTTAAGTTTTAGAGGTGGAAGTAAGAAGGCAACATTTTATGTATCATTAGGCTATTTGTTTGAAGATGGTATTTTTAAGCAATTTAATACGCCTTCCGGCTACAAAACAAGCCCTTACGCTAAAAGAACGAATTTCAGATCTAATCTGGATTATAAATTAACTAAAACTACAACCTTAGGCTTAAACTTAGCAGGCAGAGTGGAGAATGAATATACCTCCAGGCCGATTGCCAGCTTTAATGATCCGGTTGGTACTCAATTATCTGGTTCTGAAGCCATGTTCCAGAAGATATCTACTATGCAAAGCTGGGCGGCTCCATTTTTCCCTGAATACACTAAAAGAAGCACTCCCGAGCAAATTCGTTTAGACGATACCCGTAACCAAATTGGTTTTGTAGGCTTTCCTGGAACATCACTTAACGAAAGCCCTTATATTTCATTAAAAAGAGGAGGGTATGGAATGCAGGAACGAAATGTTTTAGAAAGTACGTTTCTTGTAAACCAGAATTTAGATGTAGTAACAAAAGGATTGAACTTTACAGGGTCATTTGCCTATGATCAAAGTACTCAGTCAACCAGGGTTCAGTTTGGTTCTGGAGCTGTATACGGAGTGAACAGAACTACCGGTGAGTTATATGATCTGTTCGGAAAGAATGCTACCTCTATTCAAATTGAAGATGGCTTTGATAATCGCGGCGGTGAATCATCAGGAAGACTTAAAACTAATCTTCAATTAAATTTAAATTACTCACGCCAGTTTGGCGACCATAAAGTAGCCGGTGCTATGGTTGGTACACGCGAATTTGAACCATTTTCAAGTGCTGCCCCAAAAGCTTTTCAAGGGTTGGTTTACCGCTCGTCGTACAATTTTAAGAGTAAATATTTTCTTGAATTAAATGGTACCTATCAGGGATCAGAAAATTTCCCTCAAGGTGAACGGTATGGCTTTTTTCCTACTGCCGGCTTAGGTTACACCATTAGTGAAGAGAAATTTATGGAGGGAATTAATGAAGCTATTGGTCTGGACTATTTAAAAATACGCGGTTCATACGGCTTGGTAGGTTTTGGAAATACTGGAGGCCGGTTTTTATACCTGGATTCTTATGGCGCACCTGCCGGACAAGGCTCACACCTTACCAGTGCAAACGGCGGTTTAGGAACCGGTTATTTTGGAAATCCGGGTAGCTTTGGCTCCAGTAACTGGGATCCAAGACCCGGAGGTGCTGGTACCAGGCCTGCGGGTAATGTACCTGTAATAGTCCATACTAGTGCAGGTAACCCATTTGTGACTTATGAGAAAGCATTAAAGCGCAACATCGGAGTAGAAGCTAACTTTTTTAAGAATAAGATTCAAATCACGGCTGATCTGTTCGATGAAGACCGAAAAGACATACTATTAAGTAGAACGGCATCAACGCCTTCTCTTTATGGCGAAAATCCTCCTTCAACCAATTATGGAAGAAATTATAACAGAGGTGTTGAATTTGAAGTTAAACTGGCGAACAGAAGCGGTGCTTTTGATTATGGTATGAACTTTCAATTCAGTCATATAAAGAACAAGCGTTTGATTGTGGATGAACCAGCAGTTTTACCTGAAAATCTTATAGTTACCGGAAATTCGATCGGGCAATATAGAGGTTTTGCATCATATGATGGCTTTTATCAATCCCAGGCCGAAGCTGATGCAGGCCCCGTATTTGCGGGATTTAGATGGATGGCTGGTGATATACGGTTAAAAGATATTAACGGTGATGGAGCTATAACTGTTTTGGACTTCACGTCAATTGGCAACACAGATCTTCCAATCGATCAATACAGTGTGGAACCCAATGTATCGTTTAAAGGTTGGAGCCTTAGTGCTTTGTTTCAGGCAGTGGATAAAGTGAGTAACCCTGCCAATTTAGGTGGCGGTTCCCAGTTTTATGAGCACCAGTTAGATCGTTGGACCCCAACAAATACGGGTGCAAGTCAGCCGGCTATCAGAGCAGGCGGCGGTCCTAATAATGTATTTTTTAATAACAGTCCGAGTGGCTTGGGAACTACTGAATTTAATTTGCAGGATGCCAGCTATATAAAACTCCGAAACGTGGAGCTGTCTTACCAAATTCCATCACAGTTTATTTCAAAATTAAGAATAGGTGGTGCAAATCTTGGCCTTACCGGTCAGAATTTATACACCTGGACTAAGTTTATCGGATTAGATCCTGAAACCAACGATGCCAGAGATTTAGGTGTAGGTAATTATACCAGCAGGCTGGTTACTTATCCTAATGTAAGAAGCTTCCAGTTAAACCTCCGTGTTAACTTTTAATTTATTGAATGATGAAAATTAGATATATTTTAGGCTTATTTATATGCTTATCCATATTTGCATCCTGTAAAAAAGATTTTTTACAAAGAGATCCTGGTGTGGATCTGGCATTAGACAGTGTATTCGCCGATCCGGTTTTAGCCGGTCGTTTTGCCGACCGCACATACAATTTCAGAATTGACGATTATGGCCGGTTGCAAGCGGCTGGTCAGCCCTCTCAAATTTCAACTGGAGAGTTTACTGATGAATCCGTAGGCGGTTCACTTCGTCCGGGTCTTACAGAAATGTACAAAGCCGATTGGTTAAGTCCGAATGCAATTGATGTATCTGCAACAACCAGTACAAGCAGGGGTTTAACACCTTATGTTAAGCTTTATAGTGGCATAAGAAATGCAAATGTTGCACTTGTTAATCTTGATAAGGTGCCGTGGGCAAAAGAGCCTAAGCTAAGTGCAAATTTAGTTAAGGCCCAACAACTTTGGCTACGCGCATACTTCTATTATGAATTTGCAAAACGATGGGGGGGAGCAGTACTTCTTGATAAACCACTGGGTGTAAATGATAACCCTGATCTTCCCCGGAGTACATTTGCTGAAACTATGGCTTTTATTGAAAAAGATCTGGATGAAGCAGAGAAACTCTTCTCAAATACCACATTAACCGACCCTGCAAGTGGTTCTATAATATATAATCCTAATGTGGGCTGGAATCCGAGTTTTGTAATCAATCCCACAGGCTCGGTTACAGGTGATGTATCCAATAATAACGGCCGGGCGGATATTGCTTCAACAAGAGCTTTAAGATCACGGGTTTTATTGTTAGCGGCAAGTCCGCGGGATAATTCATCTAATGATCTATCAAAATGGGCTAAAGCCGCCGCCGCTGCAAAATCTTTAATAGATATGGGCAAATATGCTTTGCAGCCGCGTTATCAGGATATTCTGGAAGTGGCAACATCTCCCGAGCATATAATGATCCAGATTCGGGGGCCACGTCTTGGTTTTGGGTCTAATTTTTTTGGAAATTATGTTATAAGCAAAGGATATGGAGGTGCTGGTAATGGTCTGAATCCTACTCAAAATCACGTAGATCTGTATGAAATGAGTAATGGTAAACGAATTACTGATGGTGGAACAGGTATTACATATAATCCTGCTTCGCCTTATGCTAACAGAGATCCACGGTTAAATCATAATGTGCTGGTTAATGGCAGGGCCTGGAAAGGACGTACTATTGAAACTTTCCGCGAGCCTACCGCAGCTACACCTTATGGTAGGGATGCTGGAACCGAAATAACGATTTTTACTGTAACCGGCTACTATTCAAGGAAAATGTGGCCTGAAGCGTTAACTGGTAATGTGACAACCACAGCACTGCTGCACTATATTTATTTCAGGTATGGAGAGATATTATTAAATTATGCTGAAGCAATTAATGAAGCATCAACAGCAGGATTTACTCAGGCAATACCATTTTTAGATCAGCTTCGGGTACGGGCAGGTATGCCAACGGTTTCAGCAACAATGGCTATCAGGGGCACTACCATTAATCAGTCGACTATGCGAGACTTTATTCATAATGAACGTGCTGTAGAACTTGCGTTTGAGGATCATAGATGGTGGGATATTTTACGATGGAAGAAAGGTCCTCAAATAGTTGCGCAGCCAATGATAGGTATGGATGTTTTAAAAACCGGTGCAACATTTAAATATACACCTTTTACATTGGCAGATAGTTACATGAAAATATTTAAGGATTATATGCACTACTATCCTATACCACAAAGTGAAATAGATAAGAGTCGCGGTGTAATGAAACAAAACCCGGGTTGGGCTAAATAGTAACAGTGTTTAAATCTTTCAGACGATATTTTTATATTAATTAAATGAAACAAAAATATAACTACTTCAATTGGGTATTTGCTTTCGTGTTTTTATTCACGGTAATCACTGCCAAAGCTCAGAATAGAGAAGCAGAAATTAAAACCTATACCGGTACGGTAACAGATAAAAATAATCAACCTATACCGGGTGTTATTGTAGAAGTACAGGAAAAAAATATCTCAGCAACAACCGATTCGGATGGAAAATTTTCCATAGAGACAGCCACAGATGATGTGCTTATACTTAAAATGAACGGGTATTTAACTACTCCATTTTATTTAAACAAGAACACCGAATTCAAAATCATATTAGAAAGCACCAGGTTATATGCCGGAGATAATGATAATGTGAACATACCTTTTGGTGTCCGAAAAAAACGGTATGTAACCTCTTCCATTTCATCTCTTAATGCCGAAGAACTTCCCCAGCCTAATACAAGTGCACTTACAAGTGTTTTTGCAGGCAGACTGGCCGGGCTTAGTATTCTTCAATCTGCTTCCAGGCCTGGTAGTGATATAAGCACTTTCAGAGTACGGGGTCAAAACTCATTCTCAGGATTTCCAAATGCATTAGTTCTTGTAGACGGTATTGAGCGTGAGTTTCAGGATATGGACATTAATGAAATTGAAAGCGTAAGTGTTCTTAAAGATGCTGCATCTTTATCATGGTATGGTGTTAGAGGATCAGATGGTGTAGTACTTATAACTACTAAAAGAGGAAGCGCAACTAAATCCTCTATAAAATTCGATTCTCAATTTGGAATGCAATCCACAGATCATTTAATTAACCCCTTAAATTCGTTTGAATATGCCACATTATACAACGAGGCTTATTTGAATGACCGGGGTAATCTGGTTGGTCCGCAGACTCCATTTTACAGCCAAAGTGTTTTAGATGCATATAAGAATGGATCAAGCCCTTTTTTAAATCCTGACAATAACTATCAGGAGATGTTCCTAAAAAAATCAGCACCTATACAGCGTTATGTTGTATCTGCACAGGGTGGAAGCACTAGAGTCCGGTATTATGCTTTGCTGGGTTATTTAGACCAGCAAGGATTATTTAAAGATGCTGGCAATGAAAATTACAAAGCAAACAATGCTTATAAAAGGTTTAATTTTCGAGGCAATGTAGACTTTGATTTATCTAATAGTCTGGTGGTTTCGGTGAATATTGCAGGCCGTGTTGAAAACAGGATTGAACCTCATCAAGATGGTAATACAGATGCGATCTTAGGATCTATTTATAATACACCGCCCAACGCGTATCCTATCCGAAATGAGGACGGAAGTTTGGGTGGAAACAGTGCCTTTCAGGATAATATTTTAGGAGAACTTACCAAGCGTGGCGTACAACGCAATATACAGCGTGTGGGTCTTGCTAATATTGATGCCAAGCAAAAATTAGATGCACTTATAAAGGGCTTATCTGCTAATGTTTTGTTTTCATATGATGCGCAAGGTGATTTTTCAAGCGGGTTCAAACAGGATTATAATTCATTTGATTTCACATCAGGCACAGCCCGGCCAATTAGTTTGGAATCCAGGCAATTGTATGGCGGCAAGGATTTCGATAACAGCAGACGCTCCAATGAACTCTGGGCCGGATTTGATTATGACCGTAGTTTTAGCAATCACCAGATAAATGCTTCAATAAGAGGTATGCGTGGGGTAACCAGTGTTTTTACAACATTAGATCAAAGAATACAAGGTGTTTCCAGTCGTGTAGATTATACATTTAAAGAAAAATACCTTTTGGGTTTGGTAGCAGGATACTATGGTGATGATGATTTTCCTCCGGGCAATCGTTATGGTTTCTTTCCTGCTATTTCAGCAGGCTGGATAGTTTCGCAGGAGAATTTCATGGCTGAGAATAATTTCTTAAGCTTTCTTAAACTCCGGGCATCTCACGGTAAAGTGGGCAATAGTGATCTCGATTTTTCAAGAAGGTTTGGATACAATACCTATTGGGATCGTGCAGTCGATGGAGGATATTTGTTCGGCACAACCCCCACAGCTGGTAATTCAGCAAGGGAATTAAATATTGGTAATCCAAACATTACGTATGAAACTTTAACTATAACAAACGCCGGTGTTGATTTAAGCTTATTTAGCAATATGCTTTCCGCGACAGTTGATGTATTTAAAAACCGGAGAGAAGGAATTCTTACGACAGGTGCCATTCCAGGAATTTTAGGCCAGAGTACTGGTAATATAAATCAGGGTATTGTTAAAAGCCGTGGTATTGAGGGATCTTTGTTTTTTGATAAAAAGCTAGGCCAGGTTAATCTTTCATTAAATGGCAATATGCTAATTTCAAGTAATGAAGTTGTAGCAGAAGGCGGGCAGTTGGGATTACCGCTATATCAGCAAACCACTGGCAGTAATGCTGCAAGTGAACTGTATTACAGGTCTGACGGCATTTTCCAATCTCAGGCTGAAATTAATTCGGCACCTGCTAAATCTACTTTATCAGGAAATACATTTGTGGGTGATATTCGCTATAAAGATATTAATGGTGATAAAGTTATTGATCAGTTAGACAGAGAACGCCTCGACTTTGGCTCTCCTGCGTATTATGGCTTTGGTACAGGTTTAAGATATAAAATACTTGATTTCAATGCCCAGTTTCAAGGTGTTGCAAACAGAAAGATTAGTATTCAAAACATAGTTAATGTTGGGCCCAATGGGTTTAATCAGGAAAGTTTTAACCGGTTTACGCCGGGTAATGGCACTACGTTTGAATATCCTAGATTAGGTTTAGCAGACCAGGGAAATAATACAGCAGCTTCAGATTTTTGGTTGAGAGATGCCGGTTATCTTAAATTAAAAACGGTAGAGTTGGGAGTTAGTTTACCCCAAAACCTGGCAACTAAATTCAGGTCTCAAAATGTCAGACTTTACCTTAGTGCATTTAATCCATTCACATTCAGCCAGCTGGATTTGGACATCGACCCTGAAATACCCCGAGCGGGACAAGCGCAGGGACAATATCCGTACACCAGAACATATTCTGTTGGACTAAGTGCAAGATTTTAATTATTATTTATATTAAAAATATGATAACTAAAAATATTAAAGCAGTATCGTTTCTGTTGATACTTATTTGTTTCGTTTCGTCGTGCAAAAAAGATTATCTGGAATACACATACCCAATAGATGGTACTTTGCAGGAGTCAGAGATTTTTAGTTCTGACAGACATGCCCGTGGCTTTTTAAACACAGTGTACTTTGGACTTGGCAATACCAATAATAAATTTGGAAATATTGGACTTGATGAAGATGATAAAAATTTAAATGCAGGTATTTTCGGTGAGTTTAACAGCGAGGTTGGTTTTGCCGCTGGAAGTGATGAAGCAATCAGTGCAAATTCTTCTTCTTCTATCAACATATTAACCAACGGTAGCTGGGGCCCGGGCCGTGTTTACGATGAATTTTATAACGATGCCTATTCTTTTTTGCGCAAAGCAAACGTTTTTTTGGAAAAAGCTCCCACAAGTGCTATAAGCCCGGCAACAGAGGTTAAAGGCTTAATGGGTGAAGCATACTTTCTAAGAGCATTTTATCATTTTGAATTGATGAAAAGATATGGTGATATTATTTTAGCTACAAAGGCCTATAAAATTGATGAAAATTTAGATTTGCCCAGGAATACATTTAATGAAGTTGTAAGTCAGATAATTAGTGACTGTGACAAGGCCACAGCCGATTTAGTTCCTGCAACTCATGCTGATTTGATAACTAATGATAAAGGCCGTGCTACTAAAGCGGCAGCTTTAGCTTTAAAGTCCCGGGTATTGCTTTATGCGGCCAGTCCTTTAAATAATGCGGGTAATGATGTTAATAAATGGCAGCTTGCCGCAGATGCTGCACAGGCAGTGATGACTGCAGCTCCGTTTCATGATCTGGCAACCTCAGCACAATACCAGTCATTATGGAATTTTACTGTAAATCCATATAACAGGGAGGTTATTTTTGCAGCTCAGCCAGCTCTAACCAGTGAAGTTGACCGGGTTAACTCACCACCAAGTTATGATAATGCATTAGGTAGAACTAATCCAACACAAGATTTAGTAAATGCTTTCGAAATGAAGATAACTGGTTTGCCGGCATTTAATCCAGATGGAACAATTAACACCAGTTCTGGCTATTCGGCAGCAAACCCTTACCTGAATCGGGATGACAGATTAACATTTTTTATTAATCGTAATTTACAAGTATGGCGCACTCCGGTAACTGTCCAAACATTTACCGGTGGAAAAGACAGGGTTACGGTAGAGGACAGGGTTACATTAACCGGATATTATATGCGTAAATATATTGCAGAGAACGTTAGGTGGACAGGTTCTGCCGTTCAAGCAAGAAGATATTGGGTGTTTTTCAGGTTTGCTGAAGTTTTATTAAATCATGCAGAAGCATTAAACGAAGCCCAAGGCCCTGTTGCCGGAGTTCTAACCAGCATAAATAGGGTGAGGGTACGTGCAGGTCAACCTGCATTACAAACTACAAATTCTTCTGGAGTAGGTTATGTAGCTCCAACCAAGGATGCAATGCGGTTAAGAATTCAAAACGAAAGACGTATTGAGTTAATGTTTGAAGATCATCGGTTTTTTGATGTTCGCCGGTGGAAAATAGGCGAGGAGTTTTTTAACAGACCTGTAAAAGGCGTGGTTATAACCAGTTCAGATGGAACAGCTACGGGTACAATGACTTATAAGTATGTTGATGTTCAAAATAGAATATTTACAGATAAAATGTATCGTTTCCCGATTCCTCAAAGTCAGTTAAATATTACTACTAATTTGAAACAGAACCTTGGTTACTAAAATAATAACATACCAAAAACCCGGGCATATCATGTTCCGGGTTTTTTATTTTATACGTATTTGTGTCTGCTGAAAACTATTGATTAAATTTATAAAAAGCTATATTTTGAAAAATCCATTTTTAGTTTTACTCTTTGGGCTTCTTACGATCGGTACATCAAAACCTTTACCGGTTTTAGGCCAAACCCCCGGGAAAGAATCGTTAAAAAACCATATTGATCAGAATAAAAATATTTATTCTGATATAGCTCTGAAAATATGGAACTATGCAGAATTAGGGTTTCAGGAAGATAAAAGCACCGCTTTATTGCAAAATGAGTTTAGCAAAAACGGTTTTAGTGTTAAAACCGGAGTTGCCGGTATGCCTACAGCCTTTATTGCAGAATATGGCAGCGGAAAACCAGTTATTGCTATTCTTGGAGAATTTGATGCTCTGCCAGGAATATCCCAGGATAGTTTACCTGTTCAAAAAAAGATCAATAATAAAGATGTAGCCCATGCCTGTGGGCACAATTTATTTGGGGCAGGATCATTAGCGGCCTCAATAGCAGTTAAAAACTGGCTAAAAAGTTCAGGCACAAAAGGTACACTACGCTTTTATGGTACACCCGCAGAAGAAGGGGGTGCCGGAAAGGTGTATATGGTACGTGCCGGTTTATTTAATGATGTGGATGTTGCTCTGCACTGGCATGCATCTGATATGAACAATGCATCTGCAAAATCATCATTAGCTTTAAAATCAGCTAAATTTAGATTTTATGGTGCTGCAGCTCATGCTGCACGTTCTCCGGAACAAGGCCGCTCTGCACTGGATGGGGTAGAGGCAATGAATAATATGGCAAACCTGATGCGCGAGCATGTGCAAAGCGATACCCGGATGCACTATGCTATAACCTATGGCGGGGAAGCTCCGAATGTTGTTCCTGCTTACGCAGAGGTGTATTATTATGTCCGGCATCCAGAAGCGAAACAAGTAGAAGAGACTTTTAACAGATTAGTAAAGGCAGCAGAAGGCGCTGCAATGGGAACCGACACTAAAATGGAATACGAAATCATTCACGGTGCCTATAATTTGCTTATTAACGAATCATTATCCAGAGTAGTAGATGAAAACCTGAGGAAAACCGGAGGTATAAACTATAATGTGGCTGAATTAAGCTTTGCAGAAACTATTCAAAAATCTCTTGTGCAAAAATCACCGCTGGATGGTGGAAGTAAAATAAAACCATTTGAAGTAGTTGAAGGAGGTATTGGAAATGGTGCATCTACTGATGTGGGTGATATAAGTTGGGTTACCCCAACGGCAGGTCTGTATGCCGCTACCTGGGTGCCAGGTACTGCATCTCATAGTTGGCAATCTGCTGCTACCAGTGGTACAAGTATTGGTATTAAAGGAATGTTGGTTGCAGCCAAAACCCTGGCTTTTACAGCTTATGACTTATTTAATAATCCGGAAGTTATTATAAAAGCTAAAAAAGAATTCTTAGCCAGAAGGGGAGATCGTTTTATATATAAAGCACTTGTTGGCGATAGACTGCCGCCTCTGAATTTTAGAGACAGAGTGAAGTAAAACCAGCTTTATAAAAGATTGCGCCACTATCTAATTCTGGTTAAGCATTTCAACCCCTCTTTATAATAACCTGAGTTCGATTTAAAACAGGGCAATTTGTATTGAGGAATCAGTATCATATTTGATGGCCGGTTTTTTAGGAAAGAAGCTGTATGCAATCAATCCGGAAAGTAGATTGGTGATAAAGTTTCCCATTGATCGGTG
>DATLXK010000029.1:0-107682 GCA_035575925.1 Sphingobacteriaceae bacterium | reverse complement strand
TCTTTACATTTATCATCGTTTGGAAATCGGGCCTGAAACTCGAATAAGGATAAACTTTTAAATCTTTTCTCCATACAAATGCTCATTTTCTTAGCAATTTAAGCATAATTATAATATTAAAAAAGTGCCTAATTCAATAATCTTAATTAACAGGATTAATAATCTTTTTAACAATTTCGAAATTACGGAAGTTTTTCACATCACCTCCCGTGGTTTCTACCTTTTCGACTATTGCTTTATCCGGACCTTCATTACACCACTCCAGAAATGAATCCAATGAAAAATCATCAGCTTCTGCCTCTATATAAACTGACCCGTCCTTTTCGTTTAGCACAAAACCTTTCACACCGAGCTGATCAGCAACAGCTTTAGTAGAAGCGCGAAAGAAAACGGCCTGAACCTTTCCTTTAACTTTTATGTTAAGATGTTTCATTTTTATAAGTGTAAGGTGTATGCTTTAAATTGAAAGTCTGGTATCAGGCTGTAAAATTGCCTGCAACGTATAATTCACAACATACAACTTAGATTAAACTCAGTCTGTCCTTCTCCCTCAGAAATTCTTCCCATATTTCCTTTACAATATTTCCTGCAGGTTTAATTTCCTGAATGCCGCTTGCAACCTGCCCTATCTCCAGTTCTCCTTCAATCAGATCGCCTTCAAACATACCTTTTTTAGCACGCCCGTGCCCCAACAGATTTATAAGTTCGATCTTATCGGCTCCAGCTAATTCAGCTTCTTGTACTCTTCTAAAGAACTCATTTTTTAATAACCTGACCGGTATGTGCGATTTCATACTTAATTTGGTATCACCTTCCCCGGAATTTATAATAGCCTGTTTGAATTTTTCATGGGCAGATGATTCTACAGAAGCTACGAAACGTGAACCGATCTGTACGCCATCTGCACCTAATGCAAAAGCAGCGAGCATCGATTTTCCATCCGCAATCCCTCCCGCGGCAAAAACGGGGATAGAAACCGACTTTTTTACCTCCGGAATCAAACATAATGTGGTTGTTTCTTCACGGCCATTATGACCTCCTGCTTCAAAACCCTCAGCAACCACTGCATCAGCACCGCTGGTTTCTGCTTTAACAGCAAACTTCTTATTAGCTACCACATGAACTACTGTTATCCCCTTTTCCTTTAAAATTCCGGTCCATGTAACCGGACTTCCTGCAGCAGTAAAAACTATTTTCACCTGCTCCTCTATTATTATATCCATTATTTTATCTACATCAGGATATAATAATGGAACATTTACTCCGAAGGGTTTTTGTGTAGCCAATCTGCATTTACGTACATGCTCCCTGAAAATATCGGGATACATAGATCCCGCACCAATTAAACCCAATCCGCCTGCATTTGACACTGCTGAAGCTAGTTTCCAACCACTGCACCATACCATGCCGGCTTGTATGATAGGATATTCAATGGCGAATAATTTCTTTATGGCATTCACTAGTAAAGTCCTTTTTTGCAGATAGATACGCAAGGCTTATAGAATCCTTTTTACCTTTGAATCTGCACTTAATTTAGAGTTAACAACGTTGGTGATAAGATTTAATCCGGGTTTTTTACCAGTTTCAAGCGAACCGAATTTATTGTCAATCCCCAGGAATCTGGCACCGTTCAAGGTTGCCCAACTAAGTGCCCGATTGAGGGGAATACCAGGGAACCGATCCTGAATAACCTTAATTTCTGACAACATGCAAAGCTGATCATTTGAAGCCAGACTGTCTGTACCTAAAGTAATATTAAAATTATGGGTAAGGAACATTTCTATTTTAGGTATACGATCTTCAATGTACAAATTAGCGTTAGGACAAAAACACCACGTAATCTGCCGGCCAAAGCGTCTTATAAAGTAAATATCCTTTAGGCTGGTATAGGTATTGTGAACCAGTAAAATAGGGCAGTTTTCTGGCATTAACGGAATAATAGTTTGAATTGAATTTCGTGCCTGCGGCTTAAAGAAATCAATATCTTGTTTTAATGTTTCAAAGAACCCGGGAAATCCGCCCTTTTTATATCTAAAAAATTTATTTTCTTCTTCACTTTCCTGGTTATGTATGGTTAAAATATTGTCATTGTCGTCACAATATTTTCTTATGATCTTGAACAAATCTTTAGAAATAGAGTATGGTGAATGAGGGGCAATACTTGATGGTAATCCATTAAATTGCTTCCTTAATTCCTGCCCGGCAGTAAATACTGTAGATGCGTTATCCGGAAAAAAACCAAGTAACTCAATGAAAGTATGGTAATATATGCTGCTTTTTTGTTTTAACGGAATAGAGGCTCCTGTATTAGAAATATCTCCCACTGCAACAATTCCATTATCGGCCATCATCTGATCGGCCCTAACCATGGCTTCATTAATTCCTTTTTCATCAGAAGTTTTCCTTTTGTCCATAACATGCTGAATGAAAGGAATTAAACCTTCTTTTACAGGAATTTTTTGATGAAGATGTGAAAGTTCAAGATGGCAATGGGCATTTACAAACCCCGGCACAAGAATCCCATCATGATGCTCTACGGGCTGTTCTTTTAGATCCGGTGAACCACTAGGATAAAGACCAATTATTTCACCATCCGGAGCAATAGAAACTATGCCGTTCTTGATTGGTTCTGAGTTGATTGGAAATATATAATCAGCACTAACGTTTCTTACCATAACCCCTTAGTACAACAAAACTCAGTAGAGCGTAGACGAATTTAACATAATTAGAAGAAAGTTTGTTTCTGCTTTATCCAATAAATTATTAATAAAACGTTTATAGAAATCAGCTAACTTTGTAAACGTGAATACCTTACTAATTAAAAAAGATATCCGAGGTTTATCTGTTGAACATCTTAAAGAAGGAATTGCCGCTTTAGGGGAGCCTGTGTTCCGTGCAAAACAGATTCATGAATGGTTATGGCAAAAAGCAGCTACCACTTTTGACGAAATGAGCAATCTTCCCAAGGTATTACGTGAAAAGCTGAGCGAACAATATTCAATTAACGCAGTCCGGATACATCAATCTCAATTCAGTTCAGATCAAACCATTAAGAATACATTCAGACTATTTGATAATAATATAATTGAAGGGGTTCTGATTCCAACTCCCGGCAGAATGACGGCATGTGTAAGCTCGCAGGTTGGGTGCAGTTTAACTTGTAAATTTTGTGCCACAGGATACATGGAACGCAAGCGCAACCTTAACCCCGATGAAATTTTTGACCAGGTAGTGCTAATCGGTAAACAGGCCCAGGAAAATTTCAACGCCCCTTTAAGCAATATTGTTTATATGGGTATGGGAGAGCCGTTGCTTAATTACGCAAACGTTTTAAAATCTGTTGAGCGCATTACTGCCGAAGATGGGTTAAACATGGCGGCTAAACGCATTACGATTTCCACTGCCGGCATTGCCAAAATGATAAAAAAACTTGGTGATGACCAGGTACGTTTTAACCTGGCACTATCTTTACATGCTGCAAATGATATCAAACGAAATGAGATTATGCCGATAAATGAGCAGAACTCATTAAAGGCCCTCGCCGAAGCACTGAAATATTACTACGCGAAGACCAAAAATCCGGTTACCTATGAATATATTGTATTCAATGATTTTAATGACAGCCTGGTGGATGCTGCAGATCTGGCTACTTTTTGCAAACATATACCCTGCAAAGTAAATATCATCGAGTATAATCCTATAAGTTTTGCAAATTTCAAAAATGCTGATGATGATAAACTGGAAGCTTTTGCCTCCCACCTCCGAAATCGTGGAATAAACACATATATCCGCCGAAGCCGTGGTAAGGATATTGATGCAGCCTGCGGTCAACTGGCGATTAAGCAACCCTAATTTTTAACTTTCTGAATTAACGTTTCCATGTGAACATAATGAAGAGCTATTTCCAGGATTTCCTCGCCCTGTTCTTTCCTGAACTATGTTCGGCATGCGGTAAAAACTTGTTTAAGAATGAGCAGGTTATTTGTATCGGTTGCATCTATCATTTACCATACACTCATTTTCATACAGATCCTGAAAATAAAGTAGTAAAACAGTTATGGGGCCGCTTTCCTTTTTTGCAAGCTAATGCATTATTATATTTTGCAAAAGGCGGAAAGGTGCAGAACCTGATGCATGAGCTTAAATATAACAACAATCCTGAAACCGGGTTCAAATTGGGGGAAATATACGGGAATGTGTTAAAAGGTTATGAAGGGTGGGTTATGCCGGATGTGATAGTTCCTGTTCCATTACACAAAAAGAAACTAAAAAAGCGGGGCTATAATCAGAGCGAATATATTGCTGCGGGTTTAGCAGCCTCATTAAAAATCCCAATGGACAATTGTCAATTATTCAGACAGTCTGAAACGCAAACACAAACACGTAAATCACGGTACAACAGATATGAGAATATGAAGGATGCTTTTGCTGTAAATGATGCTCCAAAACTGACCAATATTCATATTTTTTTAATTGATGATGTAATTACAACAGGTGCCACGTTTGAAGCATGTGCCCTGGCATTTCAACATATTGATGGAATTAAATTAAGTGTAGGGGCTTTAGCTTTTGCCGAATAATTATTTATAGCTATTTGATAATCTATGAGTTACAGGATATTTAAATAAAATTTAAAATAACTGTAACTTTTTGTGATGTTTTACTGTATAAATAGATGAGAGCGTTAATTTAGATGAAAAAGCTGGATGTCCACAAGACACCGGCTTTTTCTATTTAAAAAGAATTTTTACCGAATAAAAAATTGTCATTTCGACTAGCGGGAGAAATCTGGCCTGAGCGGGGGGCTTAAAATAAATGTCTTCTATCCCGCGAGTTGATAAGGTGTAGAAAGGGATGACAAAGTGTTAAAGCACTAACCAAATAAAATTGTCATTTCGACCAGCGGGAGATATATGGTGTGAAGGTGACTTAAAATAGATCTTCTATCCCGCGAGTTGATAAGGTGCAGAAAGGGATGACAAAGTGTTAAAGCACTAACCAAATAAAATTGTCATTTCGACCAGCGGGAGAAATATGGTGTTAAGGAGGCTTAAAATAGATCTCCACTATCCCGCGAGTTGACAAGGTGCAGAAAGGGATGACAAAGAGTTAAATCACTAACCCCAATACAAAAATGTCATTTCGACCACCGCGAGAAATCTGGCGTGTGCAGGAGTGGAATAAAATAGATCTCTCCTACTTTCGAGATGAAAGTGTAATAATTACAAGTATTAATAATATAGAGAATGCTTTCCCATCATTTCGTTCACTTTCTTACGCACTTTTTTAAGATGAGCGTCATTTTCGGGATTGGAAATTACATCATCAATAAATTCTACAATCTTTTCCATGTGCTTTTCCTTTAATCCGCGGGTAGTTACAGCAGCAGTTCCAATACGTATACCTGAGGTTACAAATGGAGATCGGGTATCAAAAGGAACCATATTTTTATTTACGGTAATATCAGCTGCTCCCAATGCATTCTCAGCATCTTTACCAGTTATATTCTTATTGCCCAGATCAATCAGCATCAGGTGATTATCCGTTCCACCTGAAATTATTCTATAACCCCGTTCCATAAATGCAGATGCCATAACCGCTGCATTCTGTTTTACCTGTAGAACATATTTCATATAATCATCACCTAACGCCTCGCCAAACGCAATAGCTTTAGCTGCAATTATATGTTCTAACGGGCCGCCTTGGGTTCCGGGAAATACACCCGAATCCAACAGTGCCGACATCATCCTTAATTCGCCTTTCGGGTTTTTCAAGCCAAATGGATTTTCAAAATCTTTCCCAAGCATAATCATTCCACCCCGTGGACCTCTGAGTGTTTTATGAGTGGTCGTGGTAACTATATGGCAATGAGGCAATGCATCTGTTAACAAGCCACGGGCAATTAAACCTGCGGGATGCGAAATGTCCGCCAGAACCAGTGCCCCGATTTCATCCGCTACACGCCTGATAAACATATAATCCCAGTCACGTGAGTAGGCAGAAGCTCCGCAAATAATCACTTTCGGGCGCTCTGCTAAAGCTACTTCTTCGAGCTTTTTATAATCGATTAACCCTGTTTCACGTTCAACACCATAGAAGAAAGGCTTATAGAGTTTACCGGAAAAATTAACCGGTGATCCATGGGTTAAATGTCCGCCATGCGAAAGATCAAATCCCAGTATTTTATCTCCCGCCTGAAGTATAGCAAGAAAAGCTGCAGCATTAGCCTGCGCGCCAGAATGTGGCTGAACATTTACCCATTCTGCATTAAACAAATTTTTTGCGCGCCCTATTGCAATATTTTCAATTTCATCTACTATCTCGCATCCTCCATAATAACGCTTTCCGGGTAATCCTTCAGCATATTTATTTGTCAGCACAGATCCTGCAGCTTCCATAACCTGTTTACTGACAAAATTCTCAGATGCGATCAGTTCTAATCCTTTTTCCTGACGTTCTAACTCTTTTCCGATTAAATTAAATACCAGTTTATCTTTCTTCATGAGTAGTTGAAATTTGTGCGAAAGTACAAATAATAATGTGTTTCACGATTTGAATATAAAGTTACGGCGGTTGTTATTTAACCTAATCGCCTTCCAGTTTAGATAAGCACTTGAATAGCCCTTTTAACTCTTTATCCTTGAGCTTATCCAAAAATTATTGTATCCTAAACCGCTTTGAAGCATTATTAATTCCTGTTGAAGCATTTCTAGCACGGCAAGAAAATTATAAACAAAATGAACTTTGTTATCAGATTTAGACAGAATTCCCTTAAAATCCATCTTGTTATTTATAGTAAGAAGATTCGAGATCATCTGTTTTTGTTGTTCTATGGTGTATGGATATTGCATAACAGTATGCTTAACCTCGCTGCCTGGTTCAAGATATCGTTTCATTAACTTTTCATATACAATCATCATCCGGTAAAGATTTAATGAAGATAATTCATCGCCGTGCTCTGTAAGCTGCGAGGCTAGTTCCAGATCTCTAATTATACTTCCCCGTCTTTCTTTTTTTAAACGTTCATCCTCAAAACCACGCAATACTTCTGCAACCTGCTTAAATCGCTTATATTCTACTAACTTTTGAATAAGATCCTGTTTCAGGTCTATATCATTACCAGCCTCATCGATCTCTATACGCGGCAAAAGCATTTTTGCTTTAATACGCATCAATGTAGCCGCTACATAAATAAACTCACTGGCCAGCTCTATATTCAGGGAATTCATTTTATGCAGGTAATCCAGAAAATCATCTGTAATCTTTGTTATGGGAATATCCTGAATATCAAGTTCATCCCGCTCAATAAAAAACAGAAGCAGGTCAAAGGGGCCGGCAAACTGCGTCAGCTGGATCTCGAAGCTATCTTTAGATTGAAGCATATTCAAAAATACATCATTGAGTTGTATTACGTATTAGCCGTTTCCCTGAATTTATTTCAGGGTCTCATAGGATTTTATAGCTCAAGTGAGATGCCCATCAACCGGCAAGTCGTAGAAGACGATCATACTTACCCTTAGCCGTCTCCCTGAATTTATTTCAGGGTCTCATATTAAAAACTGTTTATGGAGATGCCGGCCAAAAACAAAAAAATCCCAATCTTCATCTGTATCAAACTAAAAACTTATTTTTGTATTTATTTACATTACATGCAAGTAAAGGCTGGAGAGCTTCTCGAACAAATTAACAATCCTTCTGATCTGAAAAAATTCAAGGAAGAAGACCTTGTAAAAATTTGCGCTGAATTAAGGCAGTACATTATTGATATTGTATCGGTTAATGGCGGCCATTTTGGAGCTAGCTTGGGCGTTGTAGAACTTACTGTAGCACTTCATTATATTCTTAATACCCCATACGATCAGTTAGTGTGGGACGTGGGTCACCAGGCTTACGGACATAAAATATTAACCGGACGCCGGGACGTATTTCATACCAATCGCCTTTACAAAGGGATCAGCGGCTTCCCCAAGCGATCTGAAAGCGAGTACGATACCTTCGGAGTTGGGCATTCATCAACATCTATATCAGCAGCTTTAGGCATGGCTGTTGCCTCCCGTTATAAAGGAGAAACAGACCGTCAGCATGTAGCGGTAATAGGAGATGGCGCTATGACAGGCGGAATGGCATTTGAAGCCCTAAATCATGCCGGAATAGAAAATTCCAATCTGCTGGTCATATTGAATGATAACAACATGTCTATTGACCCAAACGTAGGTGCGCTAAAAGAATATCTCGCAGATATTACTACCTCTAAATCATATAACCGTTTCCGGGATGATATATCCAGTGTGCTTAACAAAATTTCAGAATTAGGGCCCAATGCGCATGAAATTGTAAAAAAAATTGAGAAAAGTATCAAAGGCACCCTGCTTAAAAAAAGCAACCTTTTCGAGTCGCTTAAGTTCAGGTATTTTGGCCCCATTGACGGACACGATGTAAAACACCTTGTAAAAATCCTGAATGATCTTCGCGACATTCCCGGCCCCAAGCTACTGCATTGTATCACTGTAAAAGGTAAAGGATTTTCATTAGCAGAAAAAGACCAAACCAAATGGCATGCTCCAGGCTTATTCGATAAGATAACCGGAGAGATACAAAAATCAGCATCTGAAAAACCTCAGGCTCCAAAATATCAGGATGTATTTGGCCACACTATGGTAGAACTTGCAAAAAGCAACGCTAAAATAATGGGTATTACTCCAGCTATGCCATCCGGTTGTTCATTAAATATTATGATGAAAGCGATGCCTGACCGTGCTTTTGATGTTGGTATTGCCGAACAACATGCAGTAACTTTTTCGGCGGGACTTGCTACACAAGGAATGATTCCCTTTTGTAACATATATTCTTCATTTATGCAGCGGGCCTATGATCAGGTAATACACGATGTGGCTATTCAGAACTTGAATGTCGTATTTTGCCTTGATCGGGCAGGAATGGCTGGTGCAGATGGTGCTACTCATCATGGCGCTTACGATCTTGCATATATGCGTTGTATCCCAAATATGGTCGTATCCTCACCAATGAATGAAGAGGATCTTCGGAACTTGATGTATACTGCCCAACAAGAAAACATGGGTCCGTTTGTTATTCGATACCCAAGAGGGCAAGGAGTTATTACTGATTGGAAACGACCTATGAAAGCAATTTCAGTAGGCAAGGGTCGCAAAATTTGTGATGGCGAAGACGTGGCTATTTTATCCATAGGGCATATTGGTAATGAAACTGTAAAAGCGTGCCTTGAATTAAATACTGAAGGCATCCATCCCGCGCATTACGATATGCGTTTTGTTAAACCTCTGGATAAGGAACTGCTTCACGAAGTATTTACAAAGTTTAAAAAAATTATTACGGTAGAGGACGGATGCCTTCAGGGGGGCATGGGTAGTGCTATTCTGGAATTCATGACTGATCATAATTATTCCGCACAGGTTATCCGTCTTGGAATACCCGACGCGATCATAGAGCACGGTGAGCAACCTGAATTATGGAACGAATGCGGATATGATGCTCAGGGTATCATAACTACTGTAAAGAAACTGGTAATAGCAAGGACTACAAAAGTGATGGCTTCTTAACTGACGCCTGTAGGAAGAAGATTATACCGTCTCCCTTACCAGCTGCTCTTTATCCAATTCCTCGTAAATTGAATTATTACTCTTGTACTCAGGAACGATTTCTTTCATTTTTACAACAACCTGGCGGTCTTTATATTCACAACTTAACCGGATCAGTTCCTCGATCTGGCTTCTTACTGTCTCAAAATGATATTCACGTACTTTAGCGATCATAATTTTTTCATGATGCGTAGGAACTGTATTCTCCAGGTCGTTAAGTAACTCCTCGTAAAGCTTTTCGCCCGGACGCAATCCGGAATATTCAATAGCTATATCCTGGTTAGGCACCAAACCTGACAGCCGGATCATCTTCCTGGCCAATTCTGCAATCTTAACAGATTTGCCCATATCAAAAATATAGATCTCACCCCCTTCACCCATAGATCCAGCCTCAAGCACCAGGCGGCAAGCCTCAGGAATGGTCATAAAGTAACGGGTGATCTCCGGATGAGTTACTGTAATGGGTCCCCCCTTCTGGATCTGCGCCTGGAAGCGCGGGATCACGGAGCCACTGGACCCCAATACATTCCCGAAGCGAGTGGTAATAAATTTGGTAGCTACTTTAGGTTTGTTCCCATTCAAATGACTTAAGCCGTTGGTATACGTAATATTTTCTTCAGCAAAGGAATTAAACAGCGACTGCACATAAATTTCGGCAATACGCTTGGACGCACCCATCACATTGGTAGGATTTACTGCCTTATCCGTAGAGATCATTACAAACTTCTGCACCCGGTATTTTACAGAAAGGTCTGCAACTGTTTTAGTTCCCAGTACATTGGCACGAATAGCCTCTGCAGGATTATGCTCCATTAAGGGCACATGTTTATAGGCCGCGGCATGGTAGACATAATGAGGTTTAAAGGTCTCAAACAATACCTGCATACGGCATTGGTCGCGTACATCACCAATAAAAGAATGATAATTATTCTCCAGGTTGTTCTCATGTAACTCCAACTGTAATTCATGCAACGGAGTTTCCGACTGATCATTCAGGATGATCATCTGGGGAGAAAATCTGGAGATCTGACGCACTATTTCACTTCCTATAGATCCGGCAGCTCCGGTAACGAGCACACGTTTACCTCGAATTTGCCCGCTGATAACATCATTGTGAATATTAATAGTTTCACGCTCAAGAAGGTCCTCAATTTTGATTGTCTGAATTTGCCTGGTACTGATCTGTCCATTGATCCAGCTGTTTACCGGTGGTAATGTAAGTACCTTTATATCATGCTCCAGGCAGAAGTCAACTACTTTGTTTTTCCGCTCCGAACTTAGGTTTTCAGCGGCAATGATCAGGTCTTGAATTTCACTCTGTAAAGCCAGGGTGCTCAAATCCCGTGTATGATAAATTTTAACCCCATCAATTACCTTTCCGGATTTACGCTCATCATCATCAATAAAAGCCACCAGGTTCATATTGACTTTGTTGTCATGGTCCAGTGTTCGTTTAGCTGCAATACCCACATCTCCTGCTCCATAAACTACTACCCGGCGCTTATCAATCTTCATATTTTTAATGTACATGAAGAAGTACTTAACAAGTACACGGTAAGTGATCAGTAAAAGAAAGCTCGACAAACCGTTAATAACCAATACCACATTGGAGATCAATGGTTCCTGGTTAAAAGAAGTAAGCGCCACATTAGCAGCAAAGAATATAGCATTGCTAATGAGTATGGAGAACAATATGCGGAACGAATCCTGTGCGCTGGTATACCGGATAATACCTGCATACGTACGTACGTTCACAAACACCAGACTATTAACAATTGCAAATACCAGCAAATTACGTGTCAGTTCAGTAGCTTCAATGAGTTCCGTATTAAAATTGTACCGGATAAAATAAGCGAAGCATAAAGAGAATACACAGCATACCAGGTCAAGTGTAAAAATGATCCAGCGGGGAACTATATTTATCTGAGAGAACAAATTTTAGTGTCTAGTCACAGTTATCTACAAATATATAGTAAATAATATTCATAAACTAAAAATTGGTTTGTCTTTACACCAACCCGCATCACATTTTGTAATGAAATGAGATACCGAGCCGGGGCCTGGATGAACAACTTTTATATTTATTCCGAAGCGCGTACCTCTATACGGTTGGTCAATCTACTTTTTCCTTCGATCACCCATCTTATGGCTAAAAACACCATGCCTGCTGTCAAACACAGGATCAACAGGGGGAAAACATTAAGTCCATTCTGAGAATATATTATATAACAGTTAATAATAAATATATTGATGATTCCCTGCACACCTGCATATAAAACAGATACGCCCAAATGCGGCCAGCCCTTCTCGTTAGCCAGGTACTGGTAAAAATGCGAGCGATGCGCCTCAAAAATATTTTCTTTACGGATGATTCGGAAAATAATGGTAATCACCGCATCCAGACCGTATAACAATATCAATCCTATTAACATGAAGTTCCCGGTAGCTGCAATTGCCTGGATCATCAGAAAAATGATAATAAAGGCGATGCTGACACTGCCGACATCCCCTGCAAAACACCGGGCTTTACGTCTGAAATTAAAGAAGTTAAACACCAATAATGCCATCATAACGACAAGAAGCAAGCTATTCTCTGTAAAAGCAGTCAGTTGATTATTGATATAGTACAAAGACGCAATCGTGATCAGGCTGTATCCCCCTGTAATACCATTGATCCCGTCCATAAAGTTCCAGGCATTGATAGCCCCTATGGCAATGATTAAGATCAGCGGATACCAGTAAAACGGAAGCCCCAGCGAAACCTGGAGCAGGATAAGTGAAACCGCTATAAACTGGAACAGGAAGCGAACCTTACTGTGCAGATGATTGATGTCATCCATAAAGCTGATGACGGATGCCAGCATCAGGCCGGCGACAAAAAACGGGTGCTGAAAATCATTGAATACCCACCAGCTAAGTACAGCCATGGGGAAAATGATCCCGCCACCGCGGATGGTCAGCTTAGAGTGAGAACTCCTTTCATTTGGTTTATCAATTATTTTATACTTAAAAGCCAGTTTGAAGTATAATAGCTCCAAAGCAAACAGCACAATGAAGAATAGTAAGGCAATTAATAAATCAGGCATTGTTGCAGGCACCCTTAATCAGTTCGGGTGCAAATGTAATCTCTTTTCCAGAGCTTTTAAAAATCATTGCCTGGAATTTTGTCATATCCACGAAGGAGATATCTGGCCTGTGACGAGCCCCTATTAAGCTATGTGCTATTTAACTATTCTTAAACGACTGAGCAGTCCTCAGTATCCCATCCCGTGCACTCACCGGCAACTCCTTCCCCAATGCCTTCTTTATTTTCTCATTACTCACCACATAGCTTTCCGTTAGCTTTTGCAGACGTTCAGAATTCAGAGGCAGATGTAATTTGTCACCTATTTTAGCAGCCAAAGAAATCAACCCGGGCGGTACTTTCCATAACCGGGGCTTCTTCCCCTGCGCCTCTGCTAATCGGGAAATTACGCTATTCGTGGACAAAGCATCATCATCAGCCAGATGATAAATACCGGAAGGGATATCGGTGCGTTCAAGGATCTCTTTTATAACAAAACAAAGGTTCTCTATACTTAAAAAAGAACGCTGATTTTCAAAACCTGCCAATGGATAGGGTAATCCTTTGGAAACAAACTGATACAGTAAATTCAAGTTGCCTTTATTCCCCGGGCCATGAATCATACAAGGCCGAAGGATATAATACGATTTCTCATCAGGCAATACCTGACTCTGAATATACTCTTCGGCCATCAGCTTGGACTTACCGTAATGAGTTTGGGGATCGGGTATATGATCTTCTGTTAAACCGCCCTCAATCTGATCAGCGCTGGCTTTAACGGAGCTGATGAATATGAACTTCCTGGCGTCTGATTTTAAAAAAGCGTTATACAGGTTTTTAGTCAGCTCATAATTAACCTGGTAATATTCTTCCGGGTTAGAAACATTTTTCAGATCATGGGCTTTTCCGGCAAGGTGAATGATTGCATCACCAGAGAGTATATCTGATATGTTATCCGTACTACGCAGGGAAACGGGCCGCAATAGAAAATTTTCCCGACTTAAATAATTCAACAGGTTTTGGCCTACGAAGCCGGAGGATCCGGTTAAAACTATCTTCACCATTACCTTTGATTTAGAAGGCCTGAAATCAGACTAACGTATTGTTTGATCACTGCCTTTTTAGAGTACTGCTTTTCGATAATATGAAAACCATTTTTACCCAGTGTACTTATTCCAGATTTGTTTATGATTGCATTTTTCAAAGCATTTTCTAACTGCATTAATTTATCTTTCTCTGCAGATTTAATAAGAATAGCACAGTTATTTGGTTCCAAAAAATTATACAACGGGGTGTTCTCACCTGTGATCACTAACAAAGGTTTCTCACAGGCCATAATGGTATAAACCTTAGATGGAAATCCATCACTTTCCATAGCAGGGTTCATAAATATAAAGTGTATATCAGCATATGCTATAAGATGAGGCATATTATGACGTGGCTGATAAGGAAGAATATGAATATTTTCCAATCCTTCATCTTTAATATCATTAACCAACCTTGCTTTTAAGACTCCTTCACCAATAATCCAAAATTCGACAGGAAAGTCCTTAAGGCGTTTTGCCATTTCTAAAAGCGGCTCCCAATCCTGCGCATAGCCAATGTTTCCTGCATACATTACTTTAAAGGCCTCCTTATGAGGAAACAGGTTAGGGTCTAAACGGTCCACGTCAATAACAGGGCGGTAAAGATTGGTATCAACAAAATTCGGGATAATAAAAAGTTTAGAGGCATCTTTAAACCTGGAGACGATGGTATTATAAAACACCCTATCGATAGTGGTTACAGCATCAGAAAAGTTATAAACTACTTTTTCTAAAACTTTGAGGCCTCTAATTACCATTCCGGATTTAAGGCTTCCCTGATTGATTAAAAAATCAGGATAGATCTCCTGGACATTATAAATTACTTTAGCCCCTTTTATTTTTGCAAGGATTAACGATACAAGTCCGATCGTTAAAGGCGGTGAAGGTGATAAAATGACAGCTATATTTTTTTGGAATAAGCCCAGGAAAAATGACAGTACATGCCAGTAAATAAACCCGAAGATCCTTGCTACTGTACTTTTAAACTTCTTTTGTGGAACGTGATAAACATCAATCCCGTTAAAATCACTTCGATAATACAGGCCTCCCAACTTTTTTTTTAAAGGCTGTTTGAGCAGTTCGTCTTCAACCCGGTTGTAATGAGGGGTAGTTGTGAGAACCACAATCTCATATCCATTTTCTTTCAGCCCGAGTGCTATATCGTTATACAGGTAGGCGGTAGAAACACCATCCGGACTAAAAGCAATGCTATGAATTAAAATTTTCCTGCGCACGTTGATTATTCAGACCAGACTACACGTTTGATGTAATCCACATAGCTTATGATTATTCTTACCACCTTATCAGATACATTAGGCATACTGTAGTCTGAAACCTTCCTGAAAGTTCTTTCATTTCTATTAAGTGCTTCCAACTGTTTTAACCCCTGCATGATGCGTTCAGAATTCATTCCTACCATCATTACGGATGCTTCTTCCATAGCTTCAGGGCGCTCATGCGCATCCCGGATATTTAATGCAGGAAAATTCAATATTGACGATTCCTCCGATATGGTACCACTATCAGATAACACTGCGAAAGCTTTCAATTGAAGTGCATTGTAATCATTAAAGCCCATTGGTTTTAGAAACTGAACCTCAGGCCTGACCGATAGGTTTGTGGATTCAATCATTTTGCGGGTACGCGGATGTGTGCTAACGATTACCGGAAGCTTGTACTGTTCTGCTATCAGGTTTAAGCTTTCCATCAGACCCCGGAAGTTCTTATCATTGTTAATGTTCTCTTCCCGATGAGATGAAACTACAAAATATTGGTACTCTGTGATTCTTAACCTTGTCAATATATCCGATTTTTCTATTTCAGGAAGATACTTATTCAAAACCTCGTACATCGGACTGCCGGTTTTTATTATCCGATCAGCCGGTAACCCTTCCCTTAATAGATATTCCCTGGCAATATCACTGTAAGTAAGATTTATATCGCTGATGTGATCTACAATTTTACGATTTGTTTCTTCGGGCACCCGCTGATCAAAACAACGGTTACCCGCTTCCATATGAAAAATGGGGATATGGCGCTTCTTTGCAGGAATGGCACACAAACAACTATTAGTGTCGCCAAGCACTAAAAATGCATCCGGTTTCAATTGTTCTAATAAGGGATCAATTTTTATTAAGATATTCCCAACGGTCTCTGTGGCTGTCTGGCCCGCTGCTTCCAGGAAATGATCCGGCTTTCTTAAACCAAGATCATCAAAGAAAATCTGGTTTAGCTCATAATCATAATTCTGCCCGGTATGAACCAGAACATGTTCAATCGCATCCGATGTGTCTAATGCCTGCAATACACAAGACAACCGTATGATTTCAGGACGAGTTCCAACTACTGTAACAACTTTAAGCTTTTTCATTGTGCAAATTAAACAACTTCAAAATAAGTATCCGGATCTGCCTGGTCATAGGGTTCATTGATCCAGAATAAAGTGAGCAACTCCTCGTTACCAATATTAGTGATATTATGTGTATACCATATTGGCATGTCAACATAAGAAGGCGCAGCACCATCCAGGTAATAATTGATTATTTCATCTGTACCAATTTTCCTTAATTGAATCCTGGCTTTTCCCTGTATTACGGCAAATCGTTCTGCTTTCCTGGTGTGGAAATGGTTACCTCTCGTAATACCCGGCATCGTAGTAGAATAGGAAGTTTGGCCAGGAGTGGCGGTACGGGCTACTTCCACAAACACCCCTCTTTCGTCTTTATTCAACTTGAATGGATGTGGGAAATAATCTTCAGGTACATAGCACCTGAAAGTATTAAATAAAGCCCTTTCAAAAGAGTTAGTTAGATCAGGGAAAATTCCGCCATCCAAATAATCTGCCTTATACTTTTGCAAAATCGAAAGAATATCTGAAACCTTAATATATTTTGTAGGGCTTATGGTATATTTTGACCCTGATCGCCGACCCGGAACCTTATCTGATTCAATAATTAACGAAAAGATCTCTTCGATCAGTTCATTAACATAAATTAATCCAACCTCACTGTCGGTGTTGATAACCGGCTCCTTATCATGAGTTAACTGATAACAAAAAGTTGCCACCACAGAATTATAAAATGGCTTTCCAAAAGGCCCGAATACGTTGGGGATAACCAGCCCGGTTACTTTTCCGCCGCTGCGCGCTGCCCAGGCTTCCAAAGACATCCTGCCCGCTAGTTTCGATTTGCCATAAAAATTGTCATTTTCTTCCTGTGTAGAAGATGAGAATAAAATATGCGGGGTTACCTTTTCGGATTCACACGCAGATATAAGGCTGTTAACAAGGGTAACATTTGTGTCATATATTACCTGAGGATCTTGATGCCTGTTCAATGCAGCCAAATGAACAATGAGATTGCATTGTTTGACAAACTCCTGCAACTTTTGCGTTTCAGAGAACCAGACCTTATCAAAGGGTACAATCTCTATATCCCTTTTAAGTTTTAGGTAATTAGTTAAATGAGTACCAACAAAACCATGTTGACCTGTAATACCAACTTTTATTTTGCCCATACATTCCATGTATCTTTATCATAACGATAATCGTCGTTGATAGATTCTTTTAATGTAAAGTTAGAATATACATGCAATTTTGCATCTGGGGTAAAGGTCCTGATTCCAATGGCAAATCCTCCCGGGACGGAAAGTATTTGAAGATTATCTTCATGAAGAATAAATTCTGTAACAGGTAAATTCTGTGATGGATTATGAAAGTTATCTATTTTTATAAGTTTAACCTCTACGCTTCCCCGCGTACATAAGAACCATTTCTTCTCTTTCTTGTGGGCCTGCCAGGCCCTGATGACTTTTTCCGAGGCGGGAGAAATGTAATACATTCTTCTCACCTCTCTCATATCAAAATCATTACAAAACCCGATAGCTCCTCTTACATCATTAAAGACATCACCCTGAATAACAAACGGCACACTCATGCATTCTCTTTAATTGCGTATTGAACAATCGGAAGTTTGATTAAAAGCTCTTTCATTCCCTCGGAGTCCAGTTGCTGGGTATTATGGGAGTGATAATCATCAATTTTTGATATATCCACCTCACCTTCTGAGAAATACTGCTTATAGTTAAGATTTCTGTTATCTGCAGGAATACGGTAAAAATTACCCATATCTTCTGCTTTAATCATTTCTTCCCTGGTACAAAGAGTTTCATACAATTTTTCACCATGGCGCGTTCCAATGATCTTTACTTCATTTTCTGCATTACATAATTCTTTAAGGGCTGTAGCTAAATTACCTATAGTGCCTGCAGGAGCTTTATTGACAAACAGATCCCCCTGGTTGCCGTGCTGAAATGCAAACAATACTAGTTCCACTGCTTCTTCCAACGACATTAAAAACCTGGTCATGTTTGGGTCAGTAATAGTTAACGGCACGTTTTCCGTTATTTGATCAAGAAATAAAGGGATTACAGAGCCACGTGAGGCCATTACATTTCCATATCGGGTTAAGCAAACAATAGTTTTATTATCCGAAATATTCCTTGAAGCTGCTATGGCGACCTTTTCCATGAGTGCCTTTGAGATACCCATCGCATTGATAGGGTAAGCAGCTTTATCTGTGCTCAGACAGATAACCCTGGTCACATTGTTTGCAACCGCAGCATCGATAGTATTTTGTGTACCAAAGACATTTGTTTTTGTAGCCTCAATTGGAAAAAACTCACAGGATGGTACTTGTTTTAACGCTGCAGCGTGAAATACGTAATCCACACCATGCATAGCTCTTTCTATACTACTATAATCGCGCACATCCCCGATATAAAATTTCAGCTTATCATTATTAAGCTTATTCCGCATGTCATCCTGTTTCTTCTCATCTCTGGAAAAAATACGAATTTCTTTGATGTCAGTATTTAAAAACCGGTTCAATACAGCATTTCCAAAAGAGCCTGTCCCGCCGGTAATTAAAAGCACCTTATTGTTAAACATATTACATTTGATTAAAACATTCTTTTATAAGGGCGTCTTTCTCATCCATAGATGGATAACTTATCAACACCGCTTTGTAAACCCCTTTAAACACGAACAGGCTTCCGGCCGACGCTCCGATTATACCGAATTTACTGATTAATTGCCCGATATGTTGTAACGAGCCTGCTCCACCCAGAACGGTCAAGGGCACAGTGATTACTTTTCGAAGCTTTTCTACCAGAGTAATATCGTAACCTTTCATGACACCGTCATTATCAATGGAGTTAATGACAATTTCTCCAACTCCTAACTCCTCTAGTTGACGCGCTAACTGAAAGGGGTCTTTACCTGTTTCCCTCTTGCCATTATGCGTATAAACCTCGTATCCCCCCAGAAATTTCTTCTTTACATCTAAAATAACCACCACACTCTGACTTCCGACCTGCTCTGCAATTTGAGTTACCAAATCCGGATTGTTAATAACCGCGGAACTAAGGGCCACTTTTTCAACACCCAAGGAAAATATCTTCTGCGCTTGTTGAACAGTTCTAACACCGCCGCCGTAGCATAAAGGCATCCGGCATTCTGCTGCCCAATGCTCTATGTTTTTATAATCAGGGTCTCTGTTTTGTGTGGTTGCATCAATATCCAGTATTACAAGCTCATCAACCTGTTTTTCATTGAATATCCTGACGGCATTAATAGGGTCTCCGACGTATTTGGGTGACTTAAAATTAACCGTTTTAACTAATCCTTTATCTTTAACTAATAAGCAGGGTATAATTCTGGGACGTAGCATATTAAAAAAGAGCGAAGTTTTTAAGTAATTGTATCCCGTATTGATGACTTTTTTCAGGATGAAACTGAACGCCATAGATATTTTTTGAATTTACTGCAGAGCTATACTCAATTCCATATGTTGTCTCGGCGATAATATCATCTGAATTATTGCAGGAAAAATAATAAGAATGCAAAAAATAAAACTTTGCGTCATTTTCTAAACCTACTAACAAGGGTGTTGCTTTTTTGGGCTCAACATCATTCCATCCCATGTGTGGCAAATGTGTTGCAAAATGAATTGTATTGGCATCAAACTTTTTAACAACGCCATCAATCCAACCTAACCCAGGTAGCTTACCTTCATCACTTGAATATGCAAGCATCTGCATTCCCACACAAATACCAATAACAGGCATATTATTCCCTAAAACAAGTTCATCCAATCTTTCGCGCATTCCTGATTGCTGTAATCTCGACATCGCGTAGTCGAAATGTCCTACACCCGGCAAAATCAACTTCGTAGCATCCAGCAGATCGTCAGGATTTTGAGCAATTCTAACATCTAAACCCAGTTTTTTATAGATGTTAACAAAAGCGTTGATGTTTCCTACACCATAATCAATAATTGCGATCATCTAAACAGTCTTCTTTCGAGGCCAAGTGCTCTCATCACTTTGGCCCCATAACCAATAATGCTTTTTTTGTTTTTATAATCTTTGAAAGTTTTATTTTCTCCTTCAAAGATAGCACGTAATTCTTCTACCGTTAAATCCAATTTATTGGCTACATATTCAAATTCATTCAACAGAAACTGCTCGTCCAACTCCGGCCTGGAAATACGGTCCAATGCTTCTTGACGTGTCATTTGATTCGTCATAATTAGACTTGAGAAATGCGCTCTCCGTTTTTCATAACCAAACTTTTTAGGGAGCCAGTAATCCTCATAGAAACGGGTGAACCTTGATTCATGATGCTTATGTAAAAACCTCTCCCAGCCAAAGCGCTCATGCAACAAATTCTCAACATCGTCTTTTATATAAGGAACAAGGTTAAGTGGTTTAAAAATCACCATCCCAAGAATGTATTTATAATACAGCTTATAGGTTAATACGTCTACAATTGGAAATGACCTTAAAGGCAGTTTACCGAACTTCTTATGGATATCATCCACCAGAGTTTTATCTATCCCTGCATATCCACCCCACTCTTCCGGTTCTCTACAACATTCTGTTGAAAAATTAGATCCTGTGAGGACGTATTTTATCTTATGTTTTTTTGCAAACTTGTAAAGAGCAGAAAAGAAGGCATAGTCCTGGGGAAGATCCTGATCTGCAATCTGAGATTTCAAAAAAGCAACCTGAAGATCCTTCATTTCCTCCCAATTAATCACTTCAGTATAAAGGTCCAACCCTAAACCGTCTACTATTTTCTCAATATTGCTTACCGCTTGTTGCGTATTCCATCCAGCATCAACATGAAAGACCAATGGCCTTAAACCCATCATTTCTTTGGCAACATAAACTGCGTAAGAACTGTCGAGACCCCCACTCATGCCTATAATACAATCGAAATCCTTGTCCTTCCCCTCCTTTTTGATCTTCCCGGCAATTTTCATTAGTTCGGCCTCGCCACGCTCATCGGTGTGCCAATTGGGAAGCATGGTATTGTGAAAGTTATAATAGTAATCTGAGATACCGTTTTCATCAAAGATGATATTAGGATCTGAGGTATCCATGATGGTTTTGGTACAGATTTGATAAGTTTTTAGAGTCATAGATAAATTAAAAATTATAAAAAATCAAAATTAATATAATAAATAGCATTCGTTAGTTAACGATAATATTTTGGGTGCAAGAGCTATCGAACGTGAGAAATATATCATTTGCTATTTCTCCTACATCCATAATTAACAAAACACCAATAGGCAAATAATAACATGAAATCACTTAATGTCCAGCATCTTATTATACAATTCTATGTATTCGCTAAACTTGATTTCCTTATTATACAGTTTTAAAGCTCGATCTCGGCAATTTGATGAGTAAAATGATTGGCGTGCGAACTACTTTGATTAGGATTATCAATAATCCCTAATGTATCGGCCATTTTAAAATAAGTGATTAGGACAAAAAATACAAAAATAATTAGAAATATATAAATCATTTTCTAAGGTCAATAATTTTTTCAACTTCTCTTTTAAGATTCAAATGATTAATGAGATTACGGTTGAAGACCTGAACACCCTTTGAAGTTAAATGTTCTGAATCCAAAAAGTCGATATTCTTATTTAATTTAAGATGCTTATTAAAATTAGTATAGAACCCCACTTTAGAAATCTTAGTATCAAATCTTGAATTATAATCTCTGGCATGATACAAGGAATCGACAATGGGTGACTGAACAATCTTCAGCTCAATTCCTTGTTGATTGATTAATAAAATAGTCCTTTCAAATGCATCCCATTGTTCTGGCCGAAAATATAATGTTTCATCGGGATAATCAATTTCTATGTAGCTAGAACCGTTAGTTTGAACGTAACCACCTGATATATATTCCATTCCATTAGCTAGTTGATTCTTATTACTATCATACGGTTTCAGAAATTTATAAATAAGAGAACATATTATGGCATTAATTGCATGTACACTTCTAGTTCTAAAGGCCATTTCCAAAATCGGAAATGATAACCTACTGTTCCAAATCAAATCAACAGATGATTCTAGACCATCGAGCGAAAAAATTATGGGACTTACCTCATAAATAATTATTTTAGGTTTAATTTCTTTTAGATAAGTTCTTAATAATGCTTCAGTTTGCAATGGCGTTTGCGCACTAGATCCAAGGTTCAAACTACTTAAACCAAACTCTGAAAAAATCCGAGGGTCAAAACCACGGTAAGCATGAGAAGACCCTAAAAACAATATGTCAATTTTTGTATGCGATGGAACTTCCTGTAGGCTGTATCCAAGGTTGCTTGATTCCGCTGTATAATATCTAGTAGGAACTCCTAGAAAACCGGGTATTGCGATAATTAAAATGCAATAAAAAATTGAGAACAATAGAGAGAAGATAAAACAATCAAACAGAAATTTTTGCACTTAAAAATTTGTATAAATAAACGGCGAATTGGACCTTGGCATTAAAAAACAAATAGTAAATAGTATTGCAGAATAAATGACCCATCGCCAAGCTCGGTGTTTTGGTAGGGTATGAATTGTAAGACCATGTTCACGATTTCTCTGGTACCATTCGAAAACCAACAACGAAATACACAGTAGTAAAACCATCGCCACGTGTGTCTTTCCGGAACTAAAAGTGGGTACAGTCCAAATACTTCTGGAAAATAATAGTAAATAATAATCTATGGCAATTGTAATACTTTTTGCTTTAAAAATTGCAAATGTAAACATCACGGTCAAAAAAGTAGCGAGAAATCCTAGCAAATCATTTACAAATTCATACCGCCGAGTCAAAAAATCCTGAAGCCTTGGAAATTTTAAAACAGAGGGAATAAAAAAAAGTCCGTGTACAAATCCAAATACAATATAATTGGTATTTGCACCGTGCCATATTCCACAAATTGTGAAATTTATCACTATCGCCAGAACTATACCCAATCTACCTAGATTGCGAAAAGCAATATTTAAGGGCGTAAAAATATACTCAGATAACCAAGAGGTAAGGGATATGTGCCATTTTCGCCAAAACTCAGGTATACTTTTTGAATAAAGTGGGAAGTTAAAATTTTTAACTAAATTAAATCCTAGCATTCTAGCGGTGCCAATAGCCATATCGGAGTATCCTGAGAAGTCTGCATAAATCTGAAGAGTATAAATGAATAGCCCCACCAGTATTGAACTTCCAGATTGTGCATTACTGGAATCGAAAATAGCATCAGTAACAATTGCACAGTTATCTGCAATGACAATTTTCTTAAATAACCCCCACAAAAATTGTCTTAGTCCATTTTTAATCCCTTCCTTGTCAAATTTCCGGGGAAGTATTAACTGAGGAACAAAATTATTAGCTCTATCGATCGGGCCTGCCAATAAAGAGGGAAAAAAGGAAACATAATTATAATAAACCAGCCAGTTTTTAACAGGCTTATACTTTTCCCTACTGATATCCAACAGGTATGAAATATTTCTGAAAGTATAATAGCTTATTCCTAGCGGAATGATTAATTTGGCAGTACTTAAGTTCTCTAGGTGAGAAGGCCCAAAAATATCTCTAAATGATTCTATGAAGAAATTAGCGTATTTAAAATAAACAAGAGTTCCAACGTTGAAAAGTATACCGAAGAACAAAATAGGCTTGACAATTTTGCTTTTATTGATAATACGTCTTCCACACAAAAAATTAACGCTCGACACCGCTACCAAAATAAAAAGTAGCATCCAATTCGTCCATCCATAGAATATATAACTCCCAATTAAAAGCCAGCCATTCTGACATAGAAGACTAAATCTTGAAAATACCCAGTAGATTAAAAAGAATAATACAGAAAACACTAAAAAAATAGAAGAAGTAAATAGCATGGGAGCCCTACTAAATTATTTTACAATCTTCATTTTGATGCTGTCACTCAGCTCACCTACATTATCCCAAGATTGAATTTCTCGCGCAGAAAAACGAATACCGAAGTGTTTTTCAATCGCTACGACAAGCATTATGTGGGTTAAAGAATCCCACTCCTCTATTTCGCTAGCTTTAGTTGACTCATTGACTATTAGATTATCATTTTCAAATACATCTCTTGCAAGAAAATTTATTTGTTCAATTATTTCTGTCATTATTCCTTAAATTTGACGATAATACCATGCCCATTTATATTGTGAATTTTTATTCCATTACTTATAACAAGTGAGTTAAAATATTTGGTGACCCCTTCGCAAGTCCAGAAACCATAATCATCAAACACTACCATACCTCCTTGAACCATTCTTGGCCAGGCATACTCAAAAACGTCCTTTGCTGAAAGATATGTATCAACATCAATATGGCAGAATTTTAATAAAGGGATCTCTAAATCAGGGAAATTCTCTGGAAAAACCCCTTCCAATATTTCATAATTCTGGGCTCTAACATATTCCATTAAGGTGTCAACTTCGTTAAAGGTTGTATCAGAATGTTCCCCTCCACGATATACAGGATCTTTATCTGTTGCTTTAATGACACCGTTGAACGTGTCAGCCAAATACGTTTTCCCTTTAAAGTGGCTTACTTCATTAGCTTTACATAATAATGCGCCTGTTCCTCCTTTCCAGACCCCAACTTCTAATATATCACCAGATACTTGGCAGAGTTGAGTAACCAACTTCCATAATTCATAGCACCTATAAATATCAACAAGGGTACTATCCTTGATTAATCGATAAACTATTAAAAAATCCTCATCTTCAACCCAAGGTGAATAGGTAGCGAAGGGTATTATTTGTGAGTGAATAATATCTTCGGCAAGCCTAGGGAATTGTATTTGACGATAAATATCCAATATGCTTTCCCTTTCTTGAACAAGCGCTTTTTCGAATGCTTTCCCCATGCTAATAATTTCTCAACTTTTTTATAATATAAAAATGATTCGAACTTTGAAGATTAATCGTCAAGTGTCTGTGGTTAATCTTCTCTTTATTCTGAATTTCAAACCCTCGAGATTTGATATACTTTTCAAACTCTGAATGATCCTCAGGGAAATTAAACAAATGATCGAATTGTGGTATATTGGTTGCGGTTGTTAGATAAATTTGCCCGCCTATTTTACAAGACTTTGCAGCAATATCTATTAGCGACCAAGGATCAGATAAGTGTTCTAATATTTCAATTAAAAATACGGCATCAAAATAAACATTGAAGTGATTAGAGTAGTAGCTTTCACTGAATTTCACTTTAGGTAAATTCATTATCAAATGTGGGTTAATAGAAATGTCAAAGGCCTGAATTTCCCTATGTTTCCCATTTCGAAGGTGAAGCTCCAACCCCGAACCCACCCCAACAAATAAAGCATGGTCGGACCAATCCACTTCACTAATAATTTCCATTATTCGAAATCTGTGTGAATTGAGAATCGTTGACAACATAAGAATCACATCATATTCTATCCTATTAGGATGATGGACATCAATACCCAATTCGTGTGGATACTTTCCTTCTGCTAAAAACTTCTTTGAACAAAAATTGTAATTTGTAATGAATCTTCTATAGATTAGATCAATATCATCTTCACTCAAATGGTTATCCCTAATATACTTTTCCAGATAATCAGTCATTTCCCCATAAAGATCTGCTTTACGAATTGCACCAGGTAGCGACTGATACAGAACTTCAAACAAACGATTCTTTTCAAGAAATGAGCTCGGAAATTTAGACATATTTAAGATGTTTTTGGTTCAAACTGTTCAATTCGAACGGCTGTCTGCAAAGGTTTAAAACAGTCAATTTTCATTTCCCAAAATTTATCTTTTAATTCAAATCCCAGGCTTAGGAAAAGATCTTCTACAACCATGTTTTTTGCTGTTGGAATAAATTCCCCTTTAAGAATCGCAATATTAACAGTACGACAGTAAAGAATTATTGAATTTAAGATCGCGTGCTCTAATCCTCGCTTAAACACTCTACAACTCATAAACCAATTTTCAATAAACATCGTCAGATTTTCTGCCTTTTTTAGAATAATAACAGAAACTAGCCCGTGAGAACCCATTCTATCAGCCAAACTAAATGTTCGTATCAGATATTGAGCATCGTGGTTTAGCGCCTTTAAATCGTCAACAGTGTATCTGATAGTCCTTAGATTAAATTGATTAGACCTTTGAGAAAGTTGAGCGGTTCTGGAAATGTTAAAACTTAATATTCGCTGCTCTATCGCGACCATTTCGAGATTTTCAAGATACTCATTTTCGTTTAAAAATTTAGATCTCTCCTTCAACCGACCTTCGTTCTCCTGATACATGCGTGTTCTCAAGGTATCTTCGTCGGAAATAATGTTAGTCTCAAATAAATTAAGTGAATATAAATAATCTAGATAATCCTCTGGATTAAGGGGAAGATCGGGCACAATGACTGAAGTTAGAGCGCCTTTAACAAAATCTCTCTCAAACTTATTATCATCTAAAAAGACAATTGAGTCATACGAAATATTCAATGCAGTTCTAATCTTCTTAATATTATCAACTTTATTTTCCCAGTTTACAAGAAACAAGGAGATATCGGTAACTCTCAAAACCATATCCGGGTGGTTCTCAAAAACTTCTAATGCACTCGCTTCATTATTTTTGCTACACACGGCCAAAATAATACCCCTATCGCGTAATTTTTTCAACCAGTGTTGAAATTCGACGAATGCCTTTCCTACTCCGAGACCACCAATCACGATATTATCAATACCATCATCGCCAATAATTCCTCCCCAAATGGTATCATCGAGATCAAAAATTATGCATTTCACAGCCATACCATCTAGTGACCTAATAATTTGAAGACAAGAATATGCAACCTTTGGCAGAACTTCCAAATTTAACGCTAACTCAGAAGTTATATATAATGAAGCTGAAAATACCATTTGTCTTCCAACTTCATTTTGAATAGAAGAAAGATCGAATATAAACAACGATGGTTCCGAAGCTGCATATGCCATTATTAGATAATTGAGCTTCCTAACCTGAAATAAAAACGAGTTTTCCGTCTTATTTGCATAATTGCCAAAAATCTTGTCATCAAGTTCTGGATAATTAAATAGGATGATATTACTAGTAAGAGAATCCTTAATATGATTGTGCAATTCAGTTATTCGTGCAAAATCCACATTCGCGAGCGTGGAATATTGCTCAGGATTCATTCGATTGTATCGCTGAAGTAGATTATGGGTGGAATTAAATAAAATGATGAAATGAGGTTCAAACTTATATAAGTCCGAGTCTTTATTAAATATCTGGATTTCTATTTGATTAAAATCTGCTTCCATGATATGAAGATTATACCCATCCTCATATCCAAGCCCTCGTAACGCCATTGCTAAAAACTGAGTTGATGAATCTCCTAATAACGCAACCTTCAAAGGTTTACAACCCGTGAAATCCTTCTTTAGGTTCTTAATCAATTCTTGAAATTTCTTCATCTGTTAGCTTGCTTTTCCGGATTTGTATAGAAACTCACAACCGATGTAGACATCCATCCAGCAGCTCAAGCTTCGTCATCGTTAAATGTCATTCTGATATTAATTTCTTGAGCTTTCTAGAATTTAAAGGAAACCGTTTTCCAATAAGATCCACACATTTAGCCAAGAATTTTGCAATAAAATACGGCATATTTATCGGGTCGGCTCTTTTGAGGTAATTTGCAATAGCTTTCAAAAACTCGTTTAAATTAGGAGAAAAGCTGTCAGTCAAATTAAAAACTTCCCCTTGCTGGCAATAAGTATCTAAACCTTGAACCCTCCCTATATTGCCTGCAAAAGTAAATACAAGAATTAACAGTATTGTAACCCCAATTATAGATTCTTTGAAGTGCTAGAAACCCCAAATTTGTTGTATTTTTAATTATGCCCGCAGTCACTACGCAGCATAAACTAAGTAACTACTATCTAAGCCACCGCTAGTTCCTATCAAGCAATCGTAGTCATTCTCCTTCCCCTCAGCTTTAATTTTGTCAAGTACGATTCCCATTTCCTCTTCAGCGCTTTCATTTGGATGCCAATTCGGCAGAATATTGTTGTAGTAATTGTTGCAAAAGTCACAAACTCCTTTTTCATCAAAGACGATGCTTGAATCTGTAGTACCCATTACACAATTCGTGCAAACTTGAACGGCTTTTTTCTCCATTTTCATTCTTGCATTTTTGAAGCTATAGACTTACGCAAAAGATTAATTAATGTGTAACTATTAAATTAATTGGACGATGTATTATCGTAGATTCTGTTAGACCCAGCAACCTCTTGACGAAAGTTAATGAGCTCTTCCAGCTTCTTAGTATTTCCAAAGATTTTGTTTTTTCCGACCGTATTGTTCCTAATTTTATTCTCGTAATGTCCTCGTTTATCTTTCTCTGTGCCTGTAAAATAAAGAATCTCTTTATCTGTATAAAACTTATTTCTGGTGATCCTAAAATTGTTGCCAGTATTAATATTCTTATATGTATCTATCCGCATTTGCTCCTGAATATAGGGAAGCGATGTGTTTTCGAAGTAGCCCTTGATAGCAACGGCGCCAATATTTCGAAATGTATTTCCAGAAACAACAACGTTGTTCATATTTATGAAATAAGCCCCTGATTTTCTCGTATTTTGGATGACATTGTCACTGAATTTTGAGCCAAAACTATAATCGCTAACGATGCCATACATATAGGAGCCATCTATGAAGTTACTATCTATACGTGTGTCGGGACTTAAACTAATAGATATAGCCCCTGCACCTAGCGTTTCGGTCTCGTCAGAATTAATTAAGGTATTGTAAACGCGATTGCCTTTCACCGATGAATTTGAAGACTTCATTAGATATATACCCATTCCCTTCACCGTCTTTTTTGAGCCTACTTCTCCAATGTTTCTGATGGTGTTGTCTTTAATGATATTGTTGTATAACGTGGTATCTTTATCCTTTGATTCGTATATCATGATACCGTAATGCCTACAGTTATTCACGGTATTGTTCTCAAATAGATTGTTTTGGCCGTGCGAAATCATCCCGATACCGATTTTTAGCTTAAATCCGCCATCAATTACATTACCTTTAATTACGTTATTGTTATGTTGATAGCCTTCACCAGAATAACCAAGCATTATTGCTGATTCATCTCCACTGCCTCCTAGATCAAAAGCTGGCTTTATAAAAGAATTGTTCAAAATCAGGTTGTCACTGCAACCGATCGTATTCGACTTTGGATAAAATAAAATGTTGTTGCCACTGATACCCTCGAAAGCTGAGTTTTTAATCACACACCCGGATACTCCATTCAATAGCACGCCGTAACCTGTGTAAAAATCTTTTGCAGAAACACTATTTCCTTTGATGTGAGCATTTTCTAGTGAAAAGCCATTGTGCTGTACAGAGATTCCAGCGCTAATATTACTTGAAAAGTAAATTACAGCACCCTTTTCGAAAGTAATTGAAGTATTTGCTCTTGCGGTTGATAAGCCTCCGTTAAGTTTGTACACGCCCTTTCTCACGGTAATTTTTAATGCGCTACCTCGCTTTTCATTCAGCGCCGTTTGGAATACTTTTGTATCATCTTTAGCGCTGCTCTTAGCTATAGTGATATTAAAAGTTTCTTGAGCGTTCGCTAAGCTGAAAATTAATATAAATAAAAGCGTAATTATAATTCTAAACATAGCTGAACTTTTAGTTACACTTCGAGCCTCAATGCTTGTGTAAATCTTCAATATAACTTCGAAACAACGATTAGAGCCAATTTAATAAGACTTTTCGCTACGCGATAGAATTAGCAATATAAACTTCCTTTTTTAACGTTAGTTATCTCAATTAGCAGCTGCCAAGTATTGTGATTGGCGCTACACTTAAAATACTTACTTATTTTTTCCTTCAACGATAAAATCTTCAAAAATTTCAATGATAGTGTTTTGAAAAATTTCTGTTCTGTATTTTTTAAACGACTCGATTCTGTTAAACTTCGCGATTCTTTTTAAATCGTCCTTACGCGAAATTAATTTTAACAATGCTTTTTTGAGCGAAATAATCGATTTTTTTTCAACTAAAAATCCATTTTGCTGGTCTTTAAAAATAAACGGAATACCACTATGGTCGCTTGTAATTACTGCACATCCAGTAGCATAAGCTTCTAGGATCGAGATCGGTTGCCCTTCAAATGGATAATATGTGGGCAAGCAAAACACATGAGACTCACAATACAGCTCTCGCTTTTGCTGTCCATCGATAAATTTTCCAAGATATTTTAATTGCGGAAGCGGTTTAATTTTATTCAAAAAAGCTCGCTCACTTTCTACATTTTCAAAACCACCAACGAAAGTAATATTCAACTGAGTTTTTTCATCTAATTCCAGCAGAATAAAGGCATCAGCCAATTCATCATACCCTTTCCCGGGTATGAGATTACTCAAATAAAGTACATTGATGACAGATAGGTTGTCAAACTTATCATTAATTTCACGTTCAGAAACAAAAAGAAAATCTTCCGCGAAATTAGGTACTATGTGGATCCTATCTTCAGGAAATACAGTTTTAAATGTTTCAAAATTAACTGGACCTTCTACAATTACGCCAGCCATTTTTTTCATAAAATGAGCGTTTATTTTTTGCATAATTCCCGTACCACCTAAAATTTCCTTCATTCCAGCGCCGCCTAGCATATGGATAAAAGTACGAGATAAATTTTTACGACTTAAACAGTAAAAAACGATGTCTCTTATATTTCCTGCAAACGATTCAGCTAGCGAAATATAGATAATGTCTTGATTATTTTGTTTCCCATATATCCTTCTTATGTTGCTCAAAATCTCTGAAATTCGTGTAACGGACAAAGCCCCGTTCTTTAAAGTACTCTTACTCAAATTGACTACATCAACTTGATGTTTGGAGTTCAAAGCTTCTAATAACACCAATGACGCTTTAGATTGGCCATTTATAGGTGGCGGTATAGGCGCTATAAATAATATTTTCATTACTTTTCTACTGTGTTAATCCATTCCCATACCTTTATTAAGCCTTCATCGATGTTTGTTTCAATCTTCCAATTTAAATCCGAATTAATTTTGGTGGTATCTAAAACACTGAAACTACAATCAAATGTTCTCGATGTTTTATGGTTCAACACCAATTTTTTATTACAGATTTTCTCAATTTTATTCAAAACGTCCTTAATAGATAAACCTTCATTACTACCAACATTATATTGAGTAGTGTTGCCCGATTTCAAATCAAGTTGTATACATTTCAGGGTAGCGTTTGCAACGTCCATAACATACACAAAATCCCGAATTACCCTCCCATCATCATAAAGATCAAGAGATTTATTATCATGTAGAGATTTGAATGCAAATCCGATAATCCCTTGCGGCTTGATCAGATTTTGAAACATACCAAATACGTTAGATGGTCTCAAAATGAAGCTTTCGAATCCAGTGTTTTTAGTCAAATACTTAATATACTTTTCGGCTATGCTTTTAGACAAACCATAATTTGAAATTGGATTTTGAGGATGTAGTTCCCCAATTGGCTCGTTTTCGTCAACATCTCCATAAACCGTTCCCCCAGAAGATAAGTAAATAAATTTCTTCATATTCGGCAAAGATTCTGCCTTCTCTAAGAACTTGATCAATGGCGATATATTTAGGCTGAAATCATCAATTAAGCTTTCGTCTAGTGTTGAAGGAACCGACGCATGAACAAGCCAAATCACATAATCAACTCGCTCAACTGCCATTGTCAATTCTTGTGTGTGATGTATATCGACCGACGTAAAAATGACACCAGGTGTCGCAGTTTTAAGCTCAAAATGTCTATCTATAACGACTACGTCAAAATTATTATCTGAGAAATATTTTGTGAAATTTTTTCCTATAAAACCACTGCCACCAATTATTGCAATGGTTTTTTTCAATTGATTTGGCATAGCCTTTTAATTCTTTATTTTATATAGTTGGTTTTAATAAATGATAACTCTTCTTTACTTTTTGAAAATGCGAAAAGTTTATAACCATGGCGATCTAGAAGTTCGATACTGTCGTAAGTTAATTTTGCACCGTTTTTTATCATCCGATGATGGAACTCAATCAAAATTTGCTTAACTACTACGTTCGAGTTTAAAATTGTGGGTAGTATTTTATATTCACTTCCCTCAATATCCATTTTGAGTACATCGATCTCGTTATGACCTAAATCTTTGATGATGTCTGCAAATGATTTCATACAAACGTCAATTGCATCCAATTTACTTATCGTATCAACTTCGACTACGCTTCCGCTAACATGATTTTTATTTTTTGGTAAAAAAAACGTTTTTATTCCAGTCACATCATCTATTCCGTATGGAAAAAAACTAAACTGACTGGGAATGCTATTGTTTTCAATCCATGCAATTGATTTTGGTGTGGGGTCAAATCCGAAAACAGCACATCCGTGTTTGGCTATTATATCTTTGTCAAAAGATATATCTTCTCCAATTCCAAATGAGTAAACTATAGAATGCTCATTCAATATATCTGGGTAAACGAAAAAACCACCATAATCATTCCCGTACCAGCTATTATTTAAAAATACTTTTTTACTTAACCGCACATATTGGCTTTTGAAAACTAATAGCTGACCCCTTATAAAAACGAGAAAAGATTTTAGATATAGCCGATATTCCACTGAATTTAGATTTTTCATATCTGTGAATTATAAAATCGTTTATGCTCATCGATCATTACATTGGTGAATTTTTGAGCGATATGAACATAATCGTAGTTCTGAACTACATTTTCGCGAGCATTTTTTTTGAACGAATCGAAATCAAATTTATCCATTTCAGCAAACTCAATTATTGCGTCCCTAAGACTTTCTTGTGATTGTTCTTTAAAAATAATCCCTTTAAAATTACTCGCACGCTCTACATTAATTTCATTTTCTTCAAGGATTACGGGAAGCCCACACGATTGTACTTCGTAATAACTCATGCTACATTGTTTCGGAAAAATTGCAATATCTGCCATTTGATAGTATTTTGCTAACCCAGCATACGTTTGCGTAGGCATCCTCAATATATCATTTTCCGATTGGCTGAAGTTGTATTCTACTTCACGCCCATAGTCATCCTTCGGAGATGTACCAATAATAATAAATTTAATATTTCGCCCTTTAGCTTCAATTCTTTGCTTTAAAGCGCTTGACAAAAACTCCCCCCCTTTGTAACTATCGAGCTTTCCAGCGTATAGTACAATAAAATCTTCCTCATCAAATTTGTATTCTTCACGATATTTCAGTTTTATCGCAGCGTCTGGTCTATAATAGTTCGTATCTGTTCCAAAAGAAAGCAAATGAGTTTTATTCAGAGGTATATTGAAATGCTTCTCTACAAAGTCTGAATCTACCACTCTAATTAGTGGTATATGGTTTTTAAGAATAATTGGTGTCACGAATTTTCGAAAGAAAACTCTAAAATATTCTCTAAATCTATTTTCGGAAGCCATCTCTAACATATGACAATCTAAAACGTAAGGAACATTCATCTTTTTGTAATCCCAAAGTAACTTCATGCCGGTAAGCGTATCTTCACCGTGAACGAATAGAACATCTGGCTTTTGGTCTTTTATGAGCCTATGCAATCCTGATTTAAAAATAGCTCGACCACTAAGAAACCGATAAATAGGATGTCTTAGAATACGCACTCCAGTTCTTTTGAAGAACGCTTCGTCTTTTTGGTCTATATCTTCTTTACCGAAAAAAGACGTGAGAAAAATTGGCACTTCTTCTATTTCAGCAGTAATTATAGTAACCTCGTGACCTTGTTCTACTTGTAGCTTAGATAGTAAATTTAGTTGATATCCCGCGTCAGGATGGATAAAATCTTCAACATGTACGAATTTCATTTTCAAAAATTTAAAAGATTTGTAACTATCTCCTTTGCACAATCACCGTCTCCATAGATAGGAACATCTGATTTTAGAAATGTCTTTTTAGCCATATTATACACGCTTGCAATTATTTGTTCTTTTTCCACAGGAGATAAAATATTGTGACCCGCTTCTATTAACTCCACCCATTCAGTCTCATCTCGAATAGTTACGCAGTTTTTATTAAAAAAATATGCTTCCTTCTGCAACCCTCCACTATCAGTAATTACTAAGTCGGATCTTTCAATCATTTGTATCATTTCTAAATAGCCAACTGGCTCTAAAAAACGAATGTTAGTATTCTTAAAGTCAAAGCCATTATTAATTAATATCTGTCTCGTTCTAGGATGTATAGGCATAACTATTGGAGTAAATTTTGAAATTTCATTTAAAGCACTAAAAATCACTTCTAGCTTCTGACTATCATTTGTATTTTCTTCACGATGAATAGTTGCTAAATAAAAATTTGGCGGCAGAGCAGCCTCGAGTTTGTTCACCTTTTTGATATAATAATCAGCCGCGTCTTTCATCACATCACCGGTCTTTATTACTTTACAGTTAATTCTTGCAAAACCCTCAGTCATCAAATTTTTGATTGCACTTTCAGTGGGACAAAAAAGAATATCACTAATTCTATCTGTTAGGATCCGATTTATCTCTTCTGGCATTGCCATATTGAAAGATCTAAGACCAGCTTCAACATGCGCTACTTTTATATGAAGTTTCTTTGCAGCTAATGCTCCAGCAAGTGTTGAATTAGTGTCGCCGTATACCAATACCCAGTCTGGTTTTTCTTCCAACAATACCTTTTCAATCCCCTCTAACATTTGTCCTGTCATGGCTCCGTGAGATAGTCCATTGATATTCAGATTTATTTGTGGATAAGGAATTTCCATTTCATCAAAAAATATTTTCGACATGTTGTCGTCATAGTGTTGACCGGTATGTACTATAATTTCCCTTATTCCGTCGTGGTTTTTAAATTCTCTACTGATGACCGCTGCTTTTACAAACTGCGGGCGGGCTCCGACGATTGTTACTACCTTCATTATAAGATATGCTTGTTTTTTTTATTTGATGAAAATGATAAGAATAAAAATGTGAAAATTGCTCCACCTGTTAATAAAGATTGAAAGATAGATGCATTTAGAAACATAGTGAGATATGGTATTAAAACAACTATCAAGAAAACTTTATTATAAGATTTAGAAATATTATTAAAAATTAAAAATACAAAAAACATGATTAGGCTCGCTAGTAAAACACCAAAACTACCTACAGCCGCATACCCATCTGTGGCCCAAAAATTAGCATTCACGTTAGTTTCACCCCAGTAATACGCTCCAATAGTCACGCCAAGTGTATCATCATATGGATACATTTGCGTTAGTGCGTTAATAATGTTGACGTGACTGAAATAAGTATGTGGGTGAGTTAAGAAGAAATCATGATAATGCCGTGTTAAGTCGCCTCCATTGCCGATAGTCCGCATTAATAATAAAGAGCTGATAATATTAAACTCCATTATTGTAAGAATTGCTGTTACTGAAGACAAAAATAAGCCGAAATTGAAAAATGCATACTTCAAATTTACTTTTGTAAACAACTTATAAACCAAATAGCTCGCAATTGGAAACACTACCGCAGTTTTAGCTCCGGTTGCCATATAGACAATCACGCAACTAAATGTACCTATTAGATAATAAGTCCATTTTTTCGAAAACAATGCGTACCCAAAATTAAGTGGAATGAAAACATTTACTAACCAAGCACTCAAATAACCAGTTATAACATCACCTCCCAATTTAGAATTCTCAGAGCGCAAATCATAAACGTCTGAAAATGAAACTATACGCAGGTTTTTACGATAAAGTATCATTAAATATAAAGTGCAAAGGATAGTTACCACCAGAATGACAGGAAATAGATTTTTATCCACTTTTAAACTGAAAGCGTTTCTGAGCTGAATTCGATCTGCGACAAATAACAAAGTCATCCCTAAAACGAATAAGGATTGTTGGTAGAAAATGTACAATTTACTTCCATCTATAGAAAAATGGTAAGTAATGATAATGGGAACGTAAAGTAAAAAGTAGATGAAAATACAAAGAAAACTAGAAATTCCGATAACACCGCGATACAAAAGCATGGGTAAGATGCTCAAGATAAATGTGAGTATCAGTGAAAAATCTTTCTGATCCCTACCAGGTAGAATATCGTATCCTAGATAAGAAAAATGAAAATTTAAAAAATAAACATATGCAATGTAAAAAGCTATCACATAGCTGATTGCTACAATTAAGTTAGCCCAAGGCAAGATGATACTCTCTAGGTTTTTAAGCACGGCTTTCACCTTTGGATAGTTTGTAGGTCTGGGAAAGCAAGAATATGTTAAATACTGCTCCCGTTAAACAGAAAAAGAGAAGTGAAGAGTATACGCTATCGTAAATTCGATAGGCGAAATATATGGCTAACGTGCTGCAAAAAGCATTTAGCAGTTGAAACTTCATATATTTATTTTGCTTCTCTTTAATATAAAAGAGTGAATTCAACGGAACCGCAAGAAATTCTGTCACTAGTAATATACATAATATCCTTGAAAACTCTCCGGCCACTTTCCACTCAGCGCCGAATATGGTTTCGAATATGAAAGGACCAGCAATAAAAATGAGCAAGAAAACTGGCACGCCAAACCATATCAGTTTTTTAAGCGTTGCCATATAAAGACTTTCACAATTACCTCTTAATTTAATTTCATCAATTGCTTCATTTCTGAACACATTGGATATTGCACCAACCATTACAATTACTGGCAACCGCAATATCCTATTTGCCAATGCATAATAACCTACGATTAAGGTGTTAAACAATGTTGCAAATATGATTGGAATAAACTGCTGTGTTAACGTCAGTGAAAGATCTGACAACAACATAAATTTAGGGAATGATATGTAACGTTTTGCCGCTTTTACCATCCCTTTTCTAGAAAATTGCAGGAAATACTTCGACTCGTCTTTTAGCAAATAGGCAGATGATACTAGCATAGCTAATATTAACGAAAGTATCATTCCAAAATCCTGGAAATTTAGCCATCCGAATAGTAAGCTAAATATTGCGGTGGCTATCGCTTGAATTGCCCCAGCAATGCTTATTTTTTTATATGATTTTTTACGCTGCAACCAATAGCCTATAGCGGTGTACAATGCAATTGAAAAAGTATAAATTGGCAACAGATACACAGCTTTATTTTGAAAAACTTTGAAGTCAGAAAAAAAAGAAGTTGTTATGGTTAGTAATAAAATAATTATTCCATAGAAAAACGAAACCAATAAGCCCAGAGTTAAAATTAACTGAAAAATATCCTTCGCTTTTTCATCCTCTTCTGGCAGTACAATCGCCAGTTCATATCTACCAGTGGTTAAAACCGCAAAGAAAACCCCAATACTTGTAAACAAAGAAAGGATTCCAAAATCCTCAACACTATAAATTCTAGTTAGAATCGGCGAAACGCCAACAACAATTACTTGACTTATAATTGTCCCAAAAGCTAAAGTTGCTACATTTCTAAAAAATGGATTGCTCTTTAGTTTATTTAGATAGGAAATCAATCCAATTATTTCTGATAAATCCGCTCGATAATGTCAACCACCTTTAGTCCTTCTAAAGCATTGGTGGTAATATTACCTACGCCTTGAATCACATCTACAATATTTTCATAAATATAATGATGGTTTGCCGCAGAACCTTTATAAGGGCCATAGTCATTTGGTGGATTACTCACTTTAAGTATTGGCATGTCATAATCTTTAATATGGCAGTACTCTACTTCATTCATGTATTGTCCGCCGATTTTCAAGGATCCGTTTTCTGCAATAACGGTAATTGAACTTTCTAAATTTTTATTCCAGATTGCGGTGGAATAATTCAAACTCCCCATTCCACCTTCTACAAAATCAAAACTCACAAAACCAGAGTCTTCAAAATCTGTAGTAGTATGATGGTTAAAGTCATTTAAGCGGGCATTAATATTTTTGATATCACCAAAATACCAGTACATTAAATCAATAAAATGCGAAAACTGAGTAAATAGTGTTCCACCATCAAGGTTTTTAGTGCCATGCCAAGTGGTCGGTTTACCAGTTTTTGGATCTGGCTTATAATATCGGTCATCTCGATTCCAATAACAGTTTATCTGAACCATGAAAATTTTGCCTAAAATCCTTTGGCCTAATATTTTCTTAAGCCACTCAGAAGGAGGCGAGTAACGGTTTTGCATTACACAAAAAACCTGTTTATGCTTTTGTAAAGCTTTGAAAATGATTTTTTCACAGCCAGCCTTAGTTAAAGCCATCGGTTTTTCGACTACCACATGGCAATCTTTTTCTAGAGCTTTTAAAGCATGCTCTTGGTGGAAACCATTGGGAGATGCAATGGCTACTATGTCTATTTCTAAATTTGCTTTAAACAACTCATCTACTGAACTAAAAAAAAATGCTTTATCGTAAAGCTCTAATCCTAGCTCTGATTTTTCTTTGGTGTCGCATAAAGCCAATAACTCGCAACTATCATTACCTAAAATCATACTTGCGTGCCTTTTGCCAATATGACCGCAGCCGATGACTGCAAATTTTATTTTCTTATGTAAGCTCATTAACTAACTCTTAATACTTTATTATTTTCTAATTTATACTTTTGTAAGCTTTCTTTGCAGTTCGCTATTCCATCCTTGCCAAACTCTAACCGATGTCCGTATTCACCCACCCAACCAATTTGCTTCGCCGGATTACCCACCACTAAAGCAAAGTCGAGTACATTTTTAGTTACCACAGCACCGGCACCAATAAATGCATAATTACCAATATCGTGACCGCAAACAATAGTTGCATTAGCACCAATTGAGGCACCTTTACCTACATGGGTTTTAGCATATTGATCTCTCCTGTTAATTGCGCTACGCGGATTAACTACATTCGTAAAAACCATTGATGGTCCTAAAAAAACATCATCGCTGCACGAAACCCCAGTGTAAATTGATACATTGTTTTGGACTTTTACATTATTACCCAGTACAACTTGCGGTGATACAACTACATTCTGACCAATATTACAATTGCTCCCAATCTTGCAATTCGGCATGATATGGGAGAAATGCCATACTTTAGTTCCTTCACCAATTGAACAGCCTTCATCTACTATCGCCGTATCATGTACAAAATAATTTTGATCCACTACATCTATTTAAACTGTTGGTATATAATTTTCGATAATATGGTCCGCAATAGTCAAAGAGGCAGTTGCACCAGGAGAAGGAGCATTTAATACATGCACTTGTCTGCCTTCCCGCACAATATTAAAATCCATAATTAATTTCCCGTTAGTATCCATCGCTTGTGCTCTAACTCCTGCCAAACCTTTTTCAAGATGAGATGCGTCAAGATCAGGAATCAATTTTCTGATAAAGCAAAGTTAAAATTATGTTTTACGAAACTTAAGAAACCTTTATAAGTTAATGAGCCGGGTTGGTAATAAAGACCACAATGTAACACTCCACTATTTCGTCCGGATTGATGTTGACCCAATGCATTTTCCTTTTCAAATACTAATAACTTAGCACCAGGGTATTGTTTTTGGAGCTTATAAGCCATTGCCAATCCAATGATGCCACCACCAACAACGCCAATCATTTTCTTCACTATTTAAAGGAAATTACAGCTGAAATAATTGCAGACAAGTGGGTTTCACTCATTTCGGTATGTATCGGCAACGAAAGGACTCTGGTACAAAGATCTTCTGAAACAGGAAAGCTTCCCACAATGTGCACAGGTGTCTTGAATGCCTCTTGTAAATGAAGAGCTATCGGATAATAAATCATACTAGGAATGCCTTGAGATGCTAAATGATCTTTCAATTTATCTCTGTCTAATGCATCTATCAATTTTATGGTATATTGATTAAAGACATGTGTTGAATTTTTCTGTCTTGCAGGAATAGTTAACCACTTCAGCTTTCGAAATGACTGATCGTAAGATTCTGCGACGGCATTTCTGGCTTTAGCATAATTGTTCAATTCCTTCAATTTCACCTGAAGAATTGCAGCTTGTATCGTGTCCAACCGGGAATTGCAGCCCACAACTGAATGATGGTATTTTTTAACCTGACCGTGATTTGCGATCATCTTAATTCTCTTTGCTAAATCTGCGTTATTTGTGTACAGCGCACCCCCGTCTCCGAAACAACCCAGATTTTTGGAGGGAAAAAACGAAGTACAACCAATATCACCAATTGTGCCAGCCTTTTTAACATGACCGTCACCAAATGTATATTCAGAACCGATCGCCTGTGCTGTGTCTTCAATTATATACAAATTATATTTTTTTGCAATTGCTATAATCGGTTCCATATCTGTGCATTGTCCATATAAGTGAACTGGGATAACAGCCTTTGTAGCCGGTGTGATAACAGACTCGATTGCTTCGGCTGTAATATTATATGTTTCAGGATTTACCTCCACTAATAAAGGTTTTAACCTGAGCAAAGCAATCACTTCAATAGTTGCAACATAGGTAAAACAAGGGACAATAACCTCGTCTCCAGGCTCCAAGCCCAAAGCCATCAAGGCAATTTGTAAAGCGTCGGTTCCATTAGCACATGGAATAACATGATCAACGGATAGGTATTCTGCCAAATCATCACTAAATGATTTTACTTCCGGACCGTTAATAAAGGCAGTTTCATTTATTACATTTTGAATTGCCACATCTACCTCCGGCTTTAATTTTTGATATTGACTTTTTAAGTCAACCATTTGTATACTTTCCATTTTACTATAAACGAGCGTCAATTAAGCTACGATCCAAACAAGACTTTGTGTCAAAGATAATTGTGTTATGACCATTTCTGAGCTTTTTAAAATCCATTGCTAAAAACTCCTTATGACTTACCGCCAGTACTACTGCATCATAATTACTGGAAACGCTATCAGTCAATGTTATTCCGTATTCTTGCTTAACCTGGTCTTTATCAGCATGTGGATCATATACTTCAACATCTAAATCAAATTGTTTTAATTCGGTATAAATATCGATAACCCGTGAGTTTCGAATATCAGGACAATCTTCTTTAAATGTAATTCCCAGAATTAAAACCTTCGCTCCACAGATCGTATGACCCTTGTTAATCATTAGTTTAATAACTTTATTAGCTATAAACATGCCCATATGATCATTAACCCGCCGACCTGATAAAATAACCTCAGGGTGATAACCGAGAGACTCTGCTTTATGAGCCAGATAATAAGGATCTACACCAATACAATGACCGCCAACTAAGCCGGGCTTATATTTTAGGAAATTCCATTTGGTAGCTGCGGCCTCAATAACGTCAGTAGTATCAATCCCCACTCTATCGAATATTAAAGCAAGCTCATTCATAAACGAGATATTCACATCTCGTTGCGCATTTTCAATAGCTTTACTTGCTTCGGCAACCTTAATACTTGGAGCTTTGTGAGTACCTGCTGTAATAATACTTTTGTACAAACTATCAACCATATCTGCAATTTCAGGTGTGGAACCAGAAGTCACTTTTTTGATTTTAGTTAGTGTATTGATTTTGTCGCCAGGATTAATACGTTCTGGAGAATATCCGCAATAAAAGTCCTTATTAAATTTTAAACCTGAATATTTTTCTAATACAGGAACACAATCCTCCTCGGTGCAACCCGGATATACCGTTGACTCATAAATCACAATGTCATCGATCTTCAAAACCTTTCCTAACATAGCTGAAGCATTTAAGAGAGGGCTTAAATCCGGGGCATTGTATTTATTTATTGGAGTAGGAACCGTTACAATGAATATATTACAATCTTTTAAATCATCTGTATTATTAGAAAAAAATAAAGAATTATTTGTTTTTGAGTTGATTGCGTTTTTTAATTTTTCTGTATCAGCTTCCTTCGTTTTGTCTTCACCCCTGGTAAGTTCATCTGTTCTTTCCTGATTTATATCAAAACCAACTACATGATATTTTTGGGCAAATTCGATTGCTAAGGGTAATCCTACATATCCAAGGCCTATTATTGCTATTTTGATATTGTTCACTGGTAATGTGTTTAATTAATGAAAGAATTATTTAAATTAAGTTTCATTGTTAGGTAAGGTAAGATTTTATACAATTTACCCGACATGTAATCCTACTGCCTTTGTGTTCGATAAGAAAAAAACTTCGCTTACTCATTTTCTGTTACCACCCAATATCCGCCTTTCGCGGGACCAATACGTTTTATCAGGCCTTGTTCCCTTAACTTCTCCAAATCGCGTTTTATGGTTTTTGGATCTACTTTATTGATTGAGGCAAGTCTTGTATACTAATATTCTTATTATTAATGATACAATTAAGGATATTATTCCGTCTATTTTCAGGGACATTTTCATTTATCCCATCAAAAACAGTTACCATAAAGCCGTCTGAAATATTTCTGATTTCGGGAAAAGGCAAATTTTCTGAAGCAAAGTAATCAATAATCCTTCTTATACCCGAGCCATATTTTTCTATTATACCCGCATTTTTACAAGAATAGGCAATTAATTTCGGGTTAAAGAACCTTATATGCTGATCAAAAACCTTTATCTGTTTACAATGTCCGACAGTAGCACCGATAAGAATAAGATTTTGTTTACCTATCATGCTATTACCCCCCAACCCCCCCTTTTCCAGGACCATTACGCTTTATCCAGTTTCCCTTTTTCAAACTAGTTAAATCCCGATTAATGGTCGATCGATTCACACCAATCTTATCAGCCAATTTATTTATACTGATAAATTTATCTTTCTTTATTTCAGCAAGCAACAATTCTATACGCTCATTTTCATGTTCATTCGTAAGTTCATTGCTGTAGAAAGTAACGGAGAACTGGCAATTATCCTGTCTAAATTGGGGTTCTTTCAACTTATTTTTTCTACAGATTTCGCCAATCTTGAGTGTTCCACTGCCCCAACTTTCTATAAAACCAGCCTTGTAAAAAACATCTGCCAACAATACTTGCCGGGGATGTGATAGATGCGGCTTTCTTAAATCGTCTATAGACATTCCATCAGGTAGTTCGCCGTCATTAATAATTTGCAGTGACTGATCATAAATACGAATCTGCACAGCGGCTGTCGAATTATAATTTCGATGGATTAATGCATTAATTAACGCTTCACGGAGTGCTTCAATAGGGTACACAGGCAGCTCGCGACTATGAATCCCTTCAAAATGAATACGGTTTATCAGGTATTTTCTGCAACACTTCAAACACATCTTCCACCTGCTCGAATAAATTCCCTTCTATGATATCGCTGGCTATTATTTCGGATTCTGAAACAAAGCGGCCTATTGGGACAGAACTTCAGGCAAACGAATATTCATCTGTACGAGAGCTTTCTGCATATGATGAATATGCGAGGTGGCCATTTGAAGTTTATCCTCACGCATACGCGTATGTACCCGAAGCTTCCTGACAATATCCTCGGGAACAAAACTCTTTCGTAGCAAGCCGTAGCTAAACAATTGCTGAATCCACTGACAATCCTGAACATCGCTTTTACGACCCGGAAGGTTTTTGCTGTCAGCAGGATTCACCAGGGTTACATCAAAGCCATCTTGATCCAGAATATCATAAAGCGTGATCCAATAAATGCCGGTAGCTTCCATCGCCACATGAGTGATGGCTTTCTCCTTTAGATAGATGCTCAATTCACGGTAAGAAGCAGTAAAGGTTCTGAAATTTCTGACGATATTTCTACCATGTGGGATATCATAAGATTCACCAATATTGATTAATACATACCCTAAAACAAAACTCGCAAGCAGGTTGGTACACTAGTGTTACGACTGTCATACTGCCCTAGGTTTGTTGCCCCATGCAAAATTAACGTCATTGATATTGATTTTTATGAAATAAATTATCCCTCGCAATGACAAAAGGGTTTATTCAAAGTAGTTCAATGTATTAAACCCGCCCTTTTTAAGGTATTCATCCTTTTTCATCAAGTGCAGATCAGATAAAACCATATCCTTTACCAGAGCAGGCAGATTATATTTAGGTTTCCAGCCTAATTTGGTATTGGATTTCGTCGGATCGCCGATTAAGAGGTCTACTTCAGTTGGCCTGAAGTACTTCGAATCAACCTTAGCCACAGTCTGGCCAAGCTTCAGGCATCCTGCTTTCAGCTTTAAGCTTTCAGCTTTCTCCTCATCAATATCGATGATCACTCCTTTTTCCTGCTGGTCTTTACCGCTGAATTCTATTTCAATGCCCAATTCCATAAAGCTCATTCTAACGAAGTCGCGTACCGATGTGGTCACACCGGTAGCAATAACGAAATCTTCAGCTTTTTCCTGCTGAAGTATCAGCCACATCGCTTCGACATAATCTTTTGCATGGCCCCAGTCGCGTTGCGCTGATAAATTACCAAGATATAAAAAGCTCTGCAGTCCTAAGGCAATTTTAGCGGCAGCCCTGGTTATTTTACGGGTAACAAAAGTTTCCCCCCTTATTGGGCTTTCATGGTTAAAGAGGATCCCATTACAGGCATACATATTATAAGCCTCCCGGTAATTTACCGTAATCCAGTAAGCATACATTTTAGCAACCGCATAGGGTGAGCGAGGATAAAACGGTGTGGTTTCAGATTGGGGTACGGCCTGCACCAGGCCATAAAGCTCGGAAGTGGATGCCTGATAGATCCGGGTTTTCTTCTCCAGCCCAAGTGTACGTACGGCCTCCAATATTCTTAAAGTTCCAATACCATCAGCATTAGCAGTATACTCCGGGGTTTCAAAACTGACCTGCACATGGCTCATTGCAGCAAGGTTATAGATCTCATCAGGTTGTGTTTCCTGGATAATCCTTATCAAATTGGTGGAATCTGTCAGGTCGCCGTAATGCAATTTTAATCGTAAGTTGCTTTCATGCGGGTCCTGGTATAAATGGTCTATACGATCCGTATTGAATAAAGAACTTCTGCGTTTAATGCCATGGACAAAATAGCCTTTATTTAACAGAAATTCGGTTAAATATGCGCCATCCTGACCGGTTATTCCGGTGATTAAAGCGGTTTTCATTCGGTGAGATTTGAGATATGAGATATGAGATACGAGAAAATGCCCCTAACCAGATAAAATTTAATGTCCATTATAACTTATGATTGTAATCTAACTTAGTTCCAAATGAAAGCCGGTTTTTACGGCGAAGTTCGGAAATGTATTTCGCAAAGGTCGATAAGAACGGCTTCGAGTTCTTCGCGTTACCCTCTGCGCGCTTTGCGGTTAAAAGAAAATTGAGGTTTAAAAATCACCCCTGGATACAGCTTCGCCCTTTCAGTCACATCTTTTTAAAAAAAATGACCTCTCTGTAATCCGAAATACCCTGTTAATTAGGATACTTTCTCTACTATATTTTTCCTCAGGTCAACCCTGATTTCCATTCCAATCCCCTCTAATCGCAATGTGATATAATTCCCGCTGCTCTTGAGCACTTCGGCAGACTGATCCATTAAGACACCTGATTTAAGAAGGACTTTATCCTGCGGATGATATTCTGTGCTTTCAATACTATCGTGCCTGTATTGATCCAGCCAATTTTTTAATACGTCAATCTCCTCCTGCCGAACAATTGCCGGTTTACCGCAAAAGTATAAATAACGGACAACTCCCGGTACCCTAAAAACATTATCCCGTTCCCTCTCATTGATACAGACAAGGCAATACGAACGGAATAAGGGCTCTTCTACCAATTTCCAGCGATCACTCCACTTTTTCTTCGTTTTCAAAAGCGGGCAGTACACCTCAAGACCGGATAAAGCCAGCTTTTCTGCAACAGCCTTTTCGTAACGGGACTTGGTATAGAGCACGTACCAGTTCATACTGATTCATCAAATATTAATACCAGTTCCTTGATATGCCGTTCCACGTAAACCTCGGCATCTCTTTCTTCAAACACGAGGTAACGTATTTTTCTACCGATCAGGGGCTCTGCCTTTTCCACCAGCGTACTCAGGTAGTTGCGGTCGATATCATTACCAATGATCATTAAATCAATGATATCTGAATCAAGTCCCTGCGCTATCCTGCCCTCCAGATATACCCTTTGTACATTCCCGAGCCGATCAATGATCTTTTCGATCACTTCTTCTACGCCAATAAATTTCCGGATGATACTGTTGAGGTCCTTAAATAAGGGGTGTTTAATATTGGCACGATAAAGTTTCTTATTTCCTTCCGCTTCTGTCAGTAGCAAACCGGCATGTTCAAAACGGTTGAGCTCATGGCGGATGCCATTCGTACTCTCATTGAATTCGGCCTCCAGACTCCGCAAATACCCTTGATTATTGATATTCAGAAAGAATTTCAGTAATAACTTAATCCGTGTTTTTGAAGTTATGAGACTTTCGAGCATAGTTATCGAGTACAATTAGTACTCATTATTATTGCAAAAGTATTATTTTTTTACTACAACGATAAAGTAATTTAAAAAACAAGAGGATATTAAAAACTATACGAAATATTCAATTGAGCCTGGAGATTCCCCTTAGAATTGTGTTTTAAACTGGCAGCTTTTGAAGCTACTTTTTGTCGATCATTTGATATTATACTCTGGATAATACAATTCAATATTAGTTCCTTATATTTTCTCATCATTTCCAATCCAAAAGCAAGGTACGTACGACCCTCTGTCTGTAAAAAAGAATTACCAAAATAATCATTATTATAAACGTATCGTTCAATATTCACCCCAAAGTTATTTTTGGTTCTAATCCAATTTACTTGAAGACTCTGTAAATCACCTCCAGGTCCAATACCCGCTCCAATTAGTTGACCATCGTGAGTATAGCCATGTACAATTTGATTATGGGTATAAACCGAACTGGCATTTCTGATCGAGTAGTTGATTGATTGAGTCAAATGTGTCCCTTCAAGGGCCAACTGTAAATATTCAGACCTGTTACCTGGCAATTCTATTAATTTTTGGAATCCAACTAAATACGCCCGTGAATGCTCAGGCTCTATAATATAATCTCGCAAGTTTACAGCATGGTCCCCCCGGCTATATTCAAGATAAATCTCTGCATTTGCATCCTTCCATAACCAACGACTAAAAACAGACACCAATTGATCACTTGGTGTTTGCCCTTGTTGATTAGACTTATTACTAAAGGCTTTAAAAATTGGTATATAATCCGAAAATTCATTTAAATCCTTGCTGTAAGACTGCAAGCTGCGGGTAAAACCTATAAATAACCCAGGAATCCAACGAGGTTGATAACTCAACGTCATACCCGATAAATAACGCCAGTCATCCGGTTTATCAGTAAAGCCTGAACCTTCTAAACGTCCTCCAATCAGTTGTCCTTCAAATGCGCCTATTTCAGTGTTTATTGGCTTCACCGTATTCAGTGTAAAATGATTAAATCCAGGTGCTGTGTTACTCATCAATAATGAGTTTTGAATTCCTGGTCCCCACCATAGATTTTCACTGGAGACCCCGAGTGATACCGGGCCGGTAGTTAATCGAATACTGCTCTGGCCAGGAAATAATTTCTTATAAGACTTTTCCCCAAACCGGTCAGGTAAATCGATATACGCATCCGGTATACCGGGATAATTATCAAAAGCATGTGACCGATTTTCAGCATAAACCACTTCCGGTCTTAACTGAATGCTCAACGGCCCGTATTTCCCGTAAACTCCTGCACTCAATACCGTTTGAAATCCTCTTGCCGGAATCATCGGGCCATCGTTCCAGCCATAAGGCCGTTTGGAATTATATTGCGTTTGAAGTGTTATAGGCAATACCTGAAACTTTCCCTTACCATTTGCGAACGTTCGAATACCTGAGTGACCTGAAGCTCTGTCGCCAGCCGAATCCACTGGATTGAAGATATCTTCTTCTTGAAGCGCTTCGGATGATAACGGCCTGACCGTAAATGAAATACTGGAATCCAGTTTACCCAGCAATTGCATACGGCGGTAATACTCTTCCAACACAGGGGTGCCGACAGGCAGGGTTTGGGATTTGGCAGAATAAGTTATTAAGAATAGTCCTGCGATCAATAATACTTTATGCAGCGTATTTGATATTGTGTATTGCGTATTGAGACGGGGCATATGGGGTGTAAAGGTAGGGATAGTAATTAGTATTTAAAATATTCTCCAGGTTGTTCTCCTGTAACTCCAACTGTAATTATGCAACGGAGTTTCCGACTGGTCATTCAGTATAATCATCTGGGGAGAAGATCTGGAGATCTGACGCACTATTTCACTTCCTATGGATCCGGCAGCTCCGGTAACGAGCACACGTTTACCTCGAATTTGCTCGCTGATAACATCATTGTGAATCTCGATAGTTTCACGTTCAAGAAGGTCTTCGATCTTAATTGTTTGGATTTGTTTGGTATTGATCTGGCCGTTGATCCAGCTGTTTACCGGGGGTATGTAAGTACCTTAATGTCATGCTCCAGGCAAAAGTCAACTACCTTATTCTCGAAGTTGTAATTCACCACCACCTTTTTTTCATGATACTCCTTTATACATGAATTTAGGAGTAAAAAGTAAAACAAATAGCCTCATTTTGACCATTGATACGTTACACCAAGCTTTACCTGGAAGTTTAAAATATCTTCGGTTGGTTGCCATTGATAATTTTGCGAGCGTATTCCTTGTAAAGTACCATTTATTTTAAATTTATTATATCCACAAACTCCGTTCACAGATATTGCGTAATCTGTCCACTCCTCTAATGCTTGAGAGATAGGGATCCGAATGATACTACTATAAAAAACATTATTGTGTTTAAAGGAATCAAATTTCAACCCTAATTTTTTCATGCCATTATACCAACTGCTTTCAATAGTTAAGAGATTGCTGCCCGGACCTATCCCCGCACCTAAAAACTGACCTTGATTAGTATAGCCATCTCTCACCTGAAGATGGACGTACCAATTACTTGCTTCTCTCAAGGCAATTGTGTTATCTCTTTCCAGATGGGTGTATTCAATTCCGGTCACAATATTTCCTTTACCAGAGTTAAGTTTAATTATTTTTCTCGCCCCTAAAATGTAACCTGCTGAATGCTCTGGTTCAAGAACTAAATCACGTGAATTATAGGCATGATCATTTCTACCAAATTGACCGTATATTTCCGCATTTGCCTCCTCCCATACCCATCGTATAAAAATTGAGGCTAGTTGGTCGCGCTGCTTATTATCTTCACCTTCTAATTGCGATTTTTCAAATGAATCTAGAAGAGGGATATAGTCACTAATTTTATTTGACATATTATCGTGATATAAATAAAATGCCCTGTCAAATCCAATGAAAAGACCTGGTATCCATTTGGGAGAATATGCGACAACAAAAGCTGAGAGATATCTCCAATCTTGTAGTTTATTATTTATATAATCTTTATTAGATGTCGGGCTATATCCTGATTGTTCAAGTCGCCCCGATACTATTCGCCCTTCGAATGTTCCTAGAAAGGTTTTCAGAGGCTTTAAGGTATTAAAAGAGATATGTTTAAATCCGGGAGCCGAATTGCTCATCAATAAAGAGTTATATATTCCCGGCCCCCACCACAAATTTTCTGTGGAAACGCCAAGGGATACAGTATTGAAATTTAAACGTACACTGCTTTGGCCCCAAAATGCCCTTTTATAAATTTTATCGCCGAATTTTTCCGGAGCATCTATACCTGCATAATATTCACCATAATAGGCATCCCGAATACTTTTGTCATGAAATTCAGAAAATCCTTTGAACTTATTATTGCTTGAAAAAATGAATTCTGGTTTCAATTGTAGGGATGCTATCCCGTATTGAATAAAAACCCCTGTACTAGCTACCGCTTGGTACCCTTTAGATAAGATGAAAGGACCGTCATTCCATCCATAGGGATGGTGACTGGTATACTGTTGCTGAAGTTCGAAAGGCAGAAGAAAAAAGGACTGCTTTCTCTTCTTTTTTAAAGATCGAAAAGGACTGTTTTGAGAACTATCACTTTGGGGGAAATGTTGCTCTGAATTATAAATAGGCTTAATCGTAAATGATGAAGCTGAGTCGGAAGAACTACTAAGCTGATAAATTCTCAACTCGTCACTCTCAGAAAGTGGTAAGGATTGAGATAAAGATTTAAAGGGTATTAATAAACTTATTGAAAAGATCAGGATGTAAAAAAATCGTGGTATTACCCATACAATGGCCGTCTTAGTATTAAATATTTGATTTGCCATTGCACATATCCTCATTGCATTCGTTCTACAGAAAAAAGATTATTTACCTTTCGCCTGAACCATCACTTTTACCGTTTGCAAAATGACACTTAAATCAACCTTCAATTTCTGGTTATTCAAATACACTAAATCAAATCTCATTCGTCTTACCATCTCATCTATATTCTCTGCATATCCATATTTGACCTGCCCAATAGATGTGATTCCTGGCTTTATTGATAAGAGCTTACTATATCTCGGGGCCTTTTCAATTATTTTTTCAATGAAATGTTGTCTTTCGGGCCGTGGGCCAACGATTGACATATCCCCTTTTAAAACGTTATAAAATTGAGGTAATTCATCCAAACGAGTCTTTCTCATTACTCTTCCCCAAGAGGTTACCCTGGGATCATCTTTCTTCGCAAGTTGAGGGCCAGAATGCTCAGCATCTGTACGCATGCTTCGGAACTTATAAATATAAAAAGGCTTGCCATTTTTCCCAACCCGGGTCTGCTTGTAAAATATTGGTCCTTTACTTGTTAATTTTGTTACCACCATTATAACGGCAAACAAAGGTATACCCGAAATCATAACACCTGCAGAAAAACTCAAATCAAAGCCACGTTTAAGAACTTTTAACTTAAAGTCTTCCGAATTGAATCGGCTCAGATTTAGTATAGGAAGAGTACCGTAATTAATTAATTTTGCATAAGCACTATTCAGAAGCAGGTCTGATACAACATTAATTTTTACAGAATTTTTTTCGCAAATGTTGATCACTCGCTCCATCAGGCAGCTGTCTATCTCTTTATAACATACGTATATTTCGGAAGTAGAATTTTTATGAATCAGCTCTGTTATTTGCTGGTCGGAACATTTAGTGAGTTCATCGGTAGATAAGTATCCATTCTGATCATATCCATATTCAGGATGTGCTACGAAGTTATTTTTAAGCCTTTCTGCTATTTTCTGATCACCTAAAATAAGTATAGAACGATGATTAAAGCCTTTTTTTCGAAGATAGTCCAGAGAAAAGAATAACATCGAGCGATGTAAAATTATTGAAGTAAAAAAAATTAGTAAATACAATAATATTACATATCTTGAAGCTTCCAACTCCATAAAAAATAAAGATGCAAAAAGAACTATAAGATGATAAGTCAGGGTAACAAAAAATCTATTTAGATTATCAGAAAGCACAAGTGGACGATGTACTATAAAACTCCTGGAAATATAAGATAAAGGAACCCAACTTAAATTTGAAATAATAAAAACAATGAAAGACGCATTATTATAATTCCAATCTGTAGAATGGGAATTAACTGCTATTAATAAAGAAAGGTTTAGAAGCAATATATCGCTAAGATAAATAGATACGGGTAGATATTTTGAATAGCGAAAATTCATATTTTCTTAATTAAAGACTGTCATTGTTAATTTCATAATTTCGGCAAATATAGTTCTTTATTTTTCAACGGATTTATAATAATATTGCAAACTTTAATATTGGCATAATATTTAAAGTACAACATATAAAATAGGATAGAGGTTTTAATTATTATAAAAATCGAAGCTGTTCCAGGCAATTCTCCTTAACTTAGTACACATACATGGAGGCATCTCTTAGCCAGATATATCAAATGTCGGCAAAACTCAATAATATTATGGATGCTATTGCCAGTAATTTTTGTGCATGGAAAAAAATCGCAATAAGGCCTTTGGTAACTTATTAAAGTTCTGCCCTAATTTGAAGCCGGCCAACTTCATTACATTACTTATTAAGGCGTTCATTAAAAATGCAGGCCTTGTTCTTAAAACAAATTTAAGTTCCTTAACAACATATTTTTTACCCTCTCCGGTCGGCTGACCAAATTCCTTTCTGATCCAGGGATTTTGCGCATGAAAAACTCCGGTGTCAAAATAACGTTTAAACTCCTCAACCGGAGAGTAATTATGTGAGTGGTAAGCAGTAGCTTCTGCTGCATAAGCAATTTTATAACCAGCTAACACGGCTTTTGATGCCAGGTAGGTATCCTCAGCAATTATAACATTCGTGGGGAAGCCTCCCAACTCTAGCAATGCTGATGTTCGATAAGCCGCAAACGCATTAGACATAAAACAAACCTTGAAGCCTAGTTCAGGTATCAAATTTTTATGTTTAATAATAGAGTTTTCAGGATAATTATATTTCCGGGCATGGACAGCTAGCGGATTGGCATTAATATGCGGCAATTGTCTCCCATAACTAATAACAACTAAAGGATCAACAAACGGTTTAATAAGATTTTCGAGGCTATATTTATCGGCAATTATTACATCTTGTGTCATAAATATGATCAGGTGGCTCTCTGCGAGCATATTGACAGCAAGATTTCGGGTACCGCCGTGATTAAATTCAGCGGAATTTATGCTGACTACGGCAAATCCATTTTGTTCGGCGAACAGAGCTGTTCCATCTGTTGATCCCGAATCAATGATAAGCTTACGGTGCAGTGGTAATTTTTGTTCATGAAGGGCTTTGATAACGGCCGGCCATAAGTTACCCGCATTATATGAAGGAATAAAAAGTCCGATTTTACCTTCACGATCTATCATCTGTTGTTCTGGCTGGGAATATGCTGTCTGCTAATATTGGCAAATATAAAATTTACTGTTAAAATCACGAACTATTCATACACAGTCAAGCTAAGTTGCTTAAGGAATGTTTCTATTTTTTTTTACTTTTGACTATGACCTCAGATTTCATCGTTTATCAAACGGACGCAAGCTTTCCTGGCTGGGCTGAAATGCCCGCTATGATCGAAAATTTTATAAAATTAAATAACATTAAATCAGTATTCGAAATAGGCGCCGGAGCAAATCCTACATTACCACCAGACAGGATAAAGGCGCTAAATATTTCGTATACTATTAACGACATTGATCTTAAAGAGCTCGAAAAGGCAGATATAATTTACGAACGCGATGTGACCGATCTGTGCAAGGAAAGTATAAATATTCAATCGCGTTACGGATTGGTTTTCAGCAGGATGGCGGGAGAGCATTTCTATAATGCCAGGAACCTCCATAAAAATGTGCTTAAGATTTTAGCCCCCGGTGGTTATGCGCTGCATTGCTTTTCCACCTTATATGCACTTCCCTTCCTGGTAAATAAATTGGTTCCCGAATCTGTCAGTCAAAAGCTGCTTTCATTTTTTAATCCAAGGGATCTTTATCAGCACGATAAATTTGAAGCTTATTATGATATGTCATACGGGCCGTCGAAAAAAATGGTAAATTTTTTTATAAGCACAGGGTATGATATTGTAAATTATACAGGATATTTTGGACACGGATATTATAAAAAAATTCCCGTACTCCGAACTCTTGAAAAACTTAAAGCCAATTGGCTGGTAAAGCATCCCATTCCAGAATTAACCAGCTATTCAATGATTGTATTAAGAAAAAAATCTCAATAAGGACTTTTGGTAAAGTATTAATTATAGTGTTCTTATTTAAAAGCACATGTATGAGCAATGTGAGTTTCACAGATGAATAGAATCTCCGGAAGTTGACAGCATAGCCCGAATGCTCATAAATAATTGACCGTCTTCACCAATTCCATTCTTTCAGGGAATTTTGCCATTGTCGCTTTTTTCTTTTCCAGGGATTTACTGTAATCTTTGTTTCCTGTTTAGTATGAACCTGAGAATTTGCTTGGATAAGGTCTTTGTCATATACAGAGTATACCACACGGAGAAGGATTTTCCTGTAGTAACCCGATATCTCTTCAGCGATAAAAGCTATGGAACCGTGAATCCGATTTCTGGGATTATGCTTTTGACAGCGATAATTTGAAAATCATACCCAGCACACTATTGTTTATACTCATTATGACTATGTATTTACATTTTCATGAATATCCTTTGTAGTGTGCATATGCGAATTCTGTTGCTTTTTTTAAATTCCCGCTATTTAAGAGAATACTAGCAAAAACCTTTATAAAAGCAAGACATTTTTTAAAATGTCCCACGCCGTTCGGGAAAAGGGCATTTGCATTGAGCCTCACACGCTGTGTAATCTCATCACAGGATTCATTATGACTGTGAAGAACAAGAAGCATATGAAAGTAAATGATTTTAAATCCTGCTTTATATGCTTCACTTGCCCACATTTGATCCTCCCCAGCACGGATATTCTTAAATTTTACACTATCCCAATGTTTTCTGCATACTATGGAAGCGGCGTTTGAGAATCTTACATTTTCCTTGGTTAGTACGGGTTGCTGTGAACGTTTAGCAGGAAAACGATACTTTAAATAAGTAAAGTCGTAGATTGAGTAGCCTGTTATATAATTTGGAACCTGCCGGAGATATCCGGACGTATCTCCATTTTTTTTAATATAAGAGCATAAATAGTTCAGGCATTCGGAACTTTGAATAATAACATGGCCCGAAAAAAAACAAACATGTTCACTTATAGTAAGCTCCATTATTAAATTACATGAGCTTCCGAAAGAAAATTCATCACTGGAAATAGTATAAATTGTACACTCAATATTCATTAAAAATTCCAGGGTTCCGTCTGTGCTACCGCTGTCAATAAATACAATTTCAGTTTTATTAAAAAAAGATTGCTTTTTTAATGAGCCCCAAAATGAACGGATAGCAGCTATTTCATTCTTTAGACGTATTCCAACAGCAATAGCTGGTTTTTCGGACATTGCTTGCTGCCGAATCTGGCGTAGTGATTTATACAGATTTCTTGACATATTTAATTCTGACAAAAAATAGATAAATCCAAAAAAACTGGAATGCGACAGGAAGATACATGAAATGATTATAAAAGATAGAAAGCAAAATGGCCTGACTTATTACTGCGCGAAAAAAAATCCTCTTGGAACCTTCAGCCCACCAGGTGAGGTTACTGAACACACCAATAAATAAAGAGAAAAGTTTAATGCCTGTAAAACCCATGTCTGCATAAGGGGCGGCAAAGGCACTGCTTACATTAAATGCCAGCGATATAAGATTCCCAGATACATTATAATCTTCGGGGCTGAAGACCATGTTGCGAATAACGCTTGGCAATAAAAGTGAAAGAGTATTTGGAAAGAAATACCTGTATTGTTCTACAGGAAAAGAAAAATTATAAATAAGATTATTAATAGGTGTGGTAATATAGATATAAACCCATAAAAATCCTGAAGGCAACCAATCAGGCCAGCGTTCGGTCGGCTGTGCAAGCACAAGAAAAGTTTTAGCATCGGATCGCAGGTCACCCAATATTCCGAAACCAACGATAGCCAGTACAAAATAAATAATTAATGTCCGAAATAACTTAAGCTTATTTGTGGCTAAATAAAAGTAAATTACAAATATCTCAATAAGTAATACAATAATAACTTGCCTACTAATAATAGCTACATTATAAAGTACAAAAAGAAGTGTAATGTATATGTACTTTTTCTTTTTAGTTATCAAGTATAGGTAAAACGCAATAACTCCCAGAGATAGTTGCAACGCATTTAAAAGTCCATGTAAAGATGGTATCCCAAAGTCGAAATAAGTTTTTTCGCTGCCTGTAAGCAACCAAACAATGGGTATGCCACGCGAGTACAAAATTTCAGCTATGGTTGCCAGGATCCAAAATATGAAGTAGCTGTTAAACCGTTTCAATATATAATCACTTATATATTCCCGACTATGAATACCAAGACTGATACGTTTCCTTAAAAAGAATGTAAGTGTATAGCCAATTAAAAAGAATGTAAGGGACATCCCCAAAAAGATAAATCCCTGATTAATATCCTGTTCCAAAAGACCGCTCAGCCGCATAGAAAACAGCGTGATAGCTACGAGCCATGTTCCTGCGAACATGATAACTGGCTGATATAATGCAAAAAAACGATACAGATTCAACGCTTTTTCATTTAATAAATCCCAATTCGCCTCTTATACCACTCAGAATCGCGCTTAAATATGTTTTGTAATTTTTGAGTTTCCCTTCAGATGGTATACTATTACACGAATGGATAGCAGCCTTAATAATTTTTACAGGTAAAATGCACAGGTAAAATTTAAAAAATGAGTTATATTTTTTTGCAACGTAAGTACTGTTCCGGAAAAAATATCTATTTTTTTGATATGTAGTTTCATAGATATATGTTTTAATGCCAAATAGACTGATTTCCTTATAAGCAACCGGGGGATGCTTTAAAATTGATTTTGTAACATAACAAAGCCGAAAACCATTTGACATAGCTCTAAAGCAATATTCTTCATCATCATTCCATAAAATAAGGTTTTTCTCAGGAAATCCTATTTTATGGATTATCTCTTTAGGAGCAAATAAACCTAGGAAGGGGATCGTGTGTCTGGTATAATAAAGAGGGGTATTAATATTGCTATAATCTGAAATATATCTGCCTCTACGTTTTTCATCAGCAATCCACCATACAATCTTCTTTGGATTTTGCTCATTTAATGCTATACTTCCATATATAGTGTCAATTTGCGGCTTAATGCTAACGATCTCATTTAACGCGTTAGCATCCGGATTACAATCGTCATCCATCGTCCACACCCAATCAACACCGGACTCCATAGCAGACCTGAAACCTGAATTACATCCACCAGAGCTACCCAGGTTTGCCTGGTTAATTACTTTAACCACGGGAGGAAGTGTTTTGAGCCATTCCTCCGTCCCATCAGTTGAACCATTGTTTACAATAATTATCATATCCGGAATGCGGGTTTGCTCCAAAAGTTTCTGAACACATACTTTTAGTAAAGAAATCCGATTATATGTAACAACAACAGCTGCTATTTTCATTATATTAATGCTAGATCTTAAAAGGTAAAAAATTCTTAACCTTTAGAAGAATACGTTCTATCTTTCCAAACTTTCTTTCAAATGTTTTAATAAAGCCAAGTTTTTCTTCAATATCTGCTAATCGATCTTCATTATTTATTCTTATAATATTTTGGAAAGTTGGATCGTTAAAATGACGAGCCAGATTTTCCATGAACCCTGGAAACAAATATGCGTTTGCCAGCCGTTGTTTAAAATAAAATAGATGAAGAAAAGGCTGATACATAGCTGCAAACTTCTTTAAGTTATTTTTCAGACAATACTGGTGAATTAATAGTTCATCAAAATTATCTCCCTCTGGTACCAGATTAAGCCATAAATCTTTATGAGAATACATGCATCCAATTGAATAATGGGTAGTTATTGCAATTTCCTCAACCTTAAGATCTTTCGTTTTGGAGATGAATAAAGGGATTTCAAACGATGTCCATTCATGCAACCAAGCTGCCAGGGCAGGATATTGCCAGATCGTGCCGTTTAATCCGGTATCAACCGCCCCAGCTTTAACAGCTATTTCTAAATTCCTTCCTCCCAGGGATGCATGATTCATAAAAGACCTATATTCTTCCCATTTATCATAAATCGTTAATAACTCCTTAAATCCCCAACTATTATTATTTATGAGTCCGGTGGTAAATCCAATATTCCCGTATTTTTCTTCAGAATTATGATATAAATTTGCGATATCAGTTGCCCAGCCTGGTTTTAAAGGAATAAGATCATCATCAATCTTTAAAATATATTTTATATCCTTTAAAAGATCAAAGGATGCAATTGTCTCTTGAATTGCAAATAAAGGCTCTTTTCCTGAAGCTACAGGCCTTATTATGTGTCGGTTAACCCCGCTTCGGGCCCAATCCCGGCAAATTTTTTCAACTTTTGATCCCTTATAGCTGGCACTACCACCGTTTAGAATTACTATGATAGGAACCCCTATCTCGGTCACAGTGTGATCTAAAGATTTTAACGTCAATTGAATGGCCTCAAAATCATAGCTGGCCAGAAGAAGTATACAATAATTATGCTTCATTAAATTCTTTTTTAATTCTTGCAAGGGCTGAACCGATTACCTGATGCATATCATAATAACGGTATTCAGCAAGTCTCCCTCCAAAAATCACCTTTTTTTCGTGATCTGCCAAATATTTGTACTTAACCAAAAGTTCTGAGTTCCGATTATCATTAACCGGGTAGTAAGGCTCTTTAGATTGACTCCATTCTGATGAATATTCTTTGGTAATTACCGTAGCAGGTTGGGTTCCAAATTCAAAATGCTTGTGTTCTATTATCCGGGTATACGGAACAATACCTTCTGTATAATTCACTACAGCATTTCCTTGATAATTTTCAATTGCTAATGTTTCATGTTTAAAATCCAGACTGCGATATTCAAGTTGTCCAAACCTGTAGTTGTAAAATTGATCAATTTTGCCGGTGAATACGATGCGTTCTGCAAGGTTGTCCAGCTCATTACGATCTTCAAAATAATCAGTGTTTAATCGTACATCAGCTCCATTTAAAAGACCCTCGGTCAGTTTATTATATCCACCGATAGGTATTCCCTGATACTTATCAGAAAAATAATTATTGTCGAAGGTAAATCTTACAGGTAGTCTTTTAATTATGAAAGAAGGCAGTTCAGTAGCTTTCCGCCCCCATTGTTTCTCGGTATATTCTTTAATCAATTTGAAGTAAATATCAGTTCCCACTAATGAAATTGCCTGCTCCTCCAAATTGCCCGGATTGGTAATGCCGCTCTCAGCAATTTGCTGATCTATGATTTTCTTTGCATCTGCGGGAGTATGAACCCCCCAAAGCTGGTAAAAAGTATTCATATTAAAGGGCAGGTTATAGAGTTTGTCTTTGTAAATAGCTACCGGACTATTTGTATAACGATTAAACTCTACAAATGAATTTACATATTCCCAAATCTTGCGATCATTAGTATGAAAAATGTGCGCGCCATATTTATGAACATTTATGTCTTCAATTTTTTCACAGTAAATATTTCCGCCCCAGTGTGCGCGTTTATCTATTACTAAACATGTTTTTCCTCTTTTTCTAAGTTCATGGTAAAAGACCGCCCCAAACAATCCAGATCCCACAATTAGGTAATCATATTTCTTCTGTTCCATATAGAGCTATACTAATGATTTTTTATTCGAATAATTGGTCTCGCGGACCAGAAACGCTTTGCATAAAAATCCTGAATATCATCTGAAACCGGTGTATGAGGGATACTTGCTCTAATTTTTAAAAATTCTAAAAATCCCTTAATTACATAATAGCCAGTTTTGATACCACTATCGTTTATAGTTTTTAAGCGATTAATAAGCGTTCTAAATATATATGTTCTTCGCTTTTTGCCGAAGAATTTATATATAATACCCATTTCATTTCTTACAGTAAATACAGTAAGTCTTTCGTTACTCCGATTGATATTACTTGTACGATGAACTACCTGGCAGTCTTTATAATAATGAATACTAAAACCTGCATTATAACAACGTATAGCATATTCATGCTCATGAGCGTAAATAAAGAGCCACTCGGCAAAACCGCCAATCTTTTGGTAAACCTTTTTACGTATTAAAGCTCCGCATCCAATAAAGCTTAAGCATTGCTGTTTGTCCGGCCATTCCTCTAACAAAATAGTTTGAAAAGCTCCGCCGACAATATTAAGAGCTAATATTCCTATTTGAGGACATGCATCCATATACTGAACTGCCTGTTCCAAACCTCTCTCTATATTACTATCGTCGTCCAAAACTACGATATATTCTCCATTTGAGTCTGCAAAGCCATCGTTCCATCCCGCTACCCCATTATTCACGGTACGTTCGATTACTTTTATATCAGGATATACCTTTTTTACAGACATCACGCTATCGTCGGTTGAGGCATTGTCAACTATTATAATCTCAACGTCATCCCTTTGTTCCATCCAATCAAGGGTTTTACGAATAGTAATAAGTAATTCTGTTTTTCGATTATAATTTAATATAACAAATGATAGCTTCATGAAAGTAGTAAATTATAGATCAAAAGTTAACCGTTTTTTCAAACAGCATCAGAGCCCTTGCCACAACCTGGTCCATGTTATAATATTTATAATCAGCCAGCCTTCCGCAGAAAATAACATTCGTCAGGCGATCAGCTTCTTCCTGGTATTTTTTATATAATATATGGTTTTCATCCCTGGGTATCGGGTAATACTTCTCCATATCATCGGTAGCAAGCAATGAATATTCGCGGGTGATGGTGGTGTTTGTGCTTTTTTGCCCGGTGGCGTGTTTCCATTCTACTATCCTGGTAAAATCATAGTCGTTGGGGTAGTTAATCTGCTGATGTCCCTGGTATGATTCCTGGTTAAACGTTTCGTGTTCAAACCGCAGCGACCGGTAGGGCAGTTTACCAAACTTGTAATCAAAATAGGAATCGATGGGGCCGGTGTAGATCAGTGTTTTAAAGTTCAGTTCGTTGATAACGTCCCGGTAATCCGTTTGAAGCATAAGAGAGATATTGGGATGATCGAGCATCTTTTTAAACATCTCCGTATACCCATATTTTGGCACTCCCTGGTAAGTATCGGTAAAGTACCTATCGTCGCGGTTGGTCCTTGTCGGGATCCTCGCCGTTACACTGGCGGCAAGATCCTTTGGATCTATCTCCCATTGCTTAAGGGTGTATCCTTTAAAGAACTTTTTATAAAGATCTTCGCCAACCTGGCTAATCACCATTTCTTCGGAATTGGCCGGATTTGCGATACTCACTTTCACCTGGTCGTAAAATTCCTGTACATCCTTTGGCGATCGGAGATTCAGGCCATACAACTCATTCAAGGTATCGTAGTTGATGGGAATGGGCAGAAGTTTCCCGTCGACATATGTTTTAACACGATGGTAATGAAAATGCCAGTCGGTAAATTTCGACAGGTAACTGAAAACATTCTTATCGTTGGTATGGAACCAGTGGGGACCATATTTATGCACCAGAATTCCGTCTTCATTATAGTAATCGTAAGCGTTTCCGGCTATGTGGTTCCGCTTGTCAATTACCAATACTTTTTGGTTCAGCTGTGTTGCGATCCTTTCGGCAAACACGCTTCCGGAGTAACCGGCGCCCACTATAACATAATCAAACATCCTGTAATTTTAAATAAATCTTGCTCATAAGGTAGCTATCAACCGGACCAAATGAAAAATGAAATACAATACCCTGAGTGGTTACTGGGATAATAAGGTCATTCTCTTGTGAGTAATTATAAATACCGATTTCATCACCAGCCATTTCACTTGATGTTGCTCCGGAAAAAATATCTGCGATATGATTTAGACGGGTATAGCTATTTTTAATCTCCTTATTTTTCCAAAAAGATGCTAGTCTCTGAAATCTCTTTTGTCTGGCCAGAACCTTTTCATAACCCACCTGCACTTTCCATCCCCCCATTTTCCTCCAGGTTTCATGAGAAAAGATAATAGCGCCGATAGAATACCGGTGCGGACATTGGAGGTCTAAAAATTGGCTCTTTTGATTTTCGATAAAAGTTCTGGCAGTGTCGTCAATATTGTAACACTTTTCCCAAATGTATTCGTTTACTTTTTTATCATTAAAGACAGCAACATCCATACAATCCTGTTTCAATTCCACTTCAGGAAATTTGCGCTGGAAGTCTGTTTTCAGGTCCATAATCTCCAGGAACGGCAACCAGCCGAACCCGTTGATCGGGATCACCACAGACCCAAAGCTCATTTTCGAATAATTCCTGTTAAAAACATCTATAAAAGGTTTGGTCCAGTTTTCCGAAACGAGTATATCGTCGTCCAGCTTAATATAAATTTCCGCTTTTAAAAGTTTTATGACATCGTTTTGTATCTGAGAAACCTGATTATATCGCGTTGAGTAGATATTAATAAAAGGATAATTATCCTTAAATAGATTTATGATTTTTGTATTCGATGTCGTGGAAAAGTTATCTAATATCCAAAGATCGAACTCGTTCCAATTAGTATATTTTATTAGCCGTTTCAATACTTTTTCCAGTAAGTTCGGCCTATCATGCGTTAAAAGAAGAATAGGTATTTTTTTCAAATGCGTGTGATATTAGCGAATGAATAATTTATAAGGGACAGATCTTTCTGCCCGGTTTTTTATGCCTGGCCTAATACGAATCAAAAGTTTCAGCATATTTTTATACTTAAGAAAAAACAAACAAATATAAAATTGGTAAAGCTGGTGAATCTTATTAGTTCTGAATTCGAACGTTTTAAACATTAACTGTTTATATATATATATATGATAATTATCGATCAATTCGACTTTGTATCCAACAGATTTTAAGATGGTGTATAAAATGCTTAAAGGCCATATAAAGTCAAAATGCAAACTTAACTTTTTTCCTAAAGCTTTATACTCTTCTTTTTTTAAACCAATTGGAGCCTCTAATATACTTGATATACTTAAGGCAAATTGATATTCAGACCACCGTTCCAATGGGTTTTCAGGGCGCTCTATGTCAACAATATATTTTTCTGATAATATTAATACTTTGTTCACACTAATAGCCATTATTGCAGGAATGATTTGCGATGCCATCATATATGCACCCCAAGAGGCATAGTGAATAAAATTTATATACTCTTGAGTTCGATAAATAGTGGTAGAAATAGTTTCAAAATTACCTATTGCATCCATCTTATAAGCTAAATCGCTCGTATTCTTTATTAAAATGGGTTCTTTCCTATCGGTTTCGATTACACTGGAACAAAAATTGATACCTATCAGATCGTAATTTTTATACTTATTAATTTCATTCAATATTATTTCTACGGCGTTGGTCTCTATGCGATCATCGTCGCCCAGCAGCCATATGTACGGAGTTTGGCATAGCTCAAAGCACCTTTGAAAATTAACATCCGCGCCAATATTTACTGCATGCCTGATGAAATTAATTCTACCCGAAAATTCAGAATTTGCGTATTGCTGAAAATAATCGCCCACGTCTATATCTGAACAGTTGTCTAACACATTTACACAAACCTCGTCGGTCAGTTGAGGTATTAGCCGGAGTAATGTGTTTTTTGCATTTTCCGGACGGTTATATGTAGGAACCGATATTGTTAATAATGCATTTGTTGATGCCATAATTTTCTTTTTGTAACAAAAACGATTAGTACCCAAGGAATTCCGATCAATATCCCAAGTAGCAGATATCCCAGCGTTATCCCAAAAACTCCATAATAGTTTCCCAGTGTAATTGTTGAAATGGATGTGAATACTGCAAACACCAGCGACTGCACCAATAGTGGCTCTGCTTTGTGACAACGTAGATATGCAGCCAGTCCGAATGCAATTGTATTTAATAAATAGGAAATAGAAATAAATACAAAAGGAAGAGTAGGAAGAAACCTCTCACCCATGGTAAAACCGAAGGATCGGAGAACGTAAACGATTAAGAATAATGTTACCAGTCCGAGCGCCATGATGAATAATGATTGCCTAAAGCTTTTAAAAAAGCTAAGATCCAATCCGGCATAGTTCTTTTGTGAGATCAGCATTGAAAAGAGCGGGATCTTCGTGTTAATCCAGCTCATTGAGAGCCCCATAATACCGTTAAGGGCGGCCAATGTCATTCCCATTTGTCCTGCGGTTACCGCCCCTTCTGAAGCGAATAATACCGGATTGAACAGTTGAAAAATAAAATACCCACTGATCCAGCTGGCCGCTATTTTCCATTGATAAGGGAAGATCTCCTTCCGGTAGCTTACTTTGTGTTCGCCTTTCATCTTCCAGATGTTTCGCATGATCTTGAGATTATCTGAAAAAATAAAAAGGAGCGTGGTACATAACAGCCCGGTAAACGAAGCTAAAGCGGATGAATAGAGCTTAAAATCGTTTGTTAAAAAAATGATAACAAAAGTGATATAGGCGGTTTGTTGAACGAGCCGCATGCGTGCGACCTCTTTTACCCGTCCCAGGCCTTCCAGAAACGCCAGCATTGGATCTAAAAGTAAGAAAGCTGCCGTGGTGAACGCTAGTATGATCCATGGGCCTTTCCAGTCGGCAATGGAAGAATGTGAGTTAAAGGTCGAGAAAAAATAGAACCCGGCTGCTAACAAAACAACCAGGAACAGCAAGCCGACCATCGCTAGCCATCCGGCAAAAAAATGTAAAAGCGACGAAAGCCTTGATTGGTAAGATTGATCACCGGTCATCTTATGGTCATTCCCCCAGGTTAAGTGAGCCATTTCGTGCGCAACGTATTGGGTAATAATTGAGTTGAGCCCTAATTCAAAAAATACCTGTAAGGCCAAAACACTTCCGAACGTGTAATAATATCCCTGTTCATCTTTTGAAAGAGACTTCGCAATAACCAATATCGTGGCCAACCCACCCAGCGCCTGAATACCACGGGCAAAAACGGTATAAGCAATGGCACCGTCCATCCCAATTTTTTCCAGCAACGCCGCAACCTTTGTTTTAAAAACACCCATCTATACTACCGTGTTATTAGATATTTTCAAAAAAGAAGTTGCAAAAGAATAACTATTACTCAGATACATCCAACCTCAATTATAACACCCTTCTTCACTATTTTTTAACCAGTTTAAACTATAAAGTTTTATTATTAATTTATATACTTCCTTATAACTCTTGCTATATAATCATAATGCACCTCACTCAATCCAGGCCAAACGCCCAACCAAAACGATTGATTCATGATTACATCTGTATTTTTCAAGTCGCCAACCACACGATGCTGAATATTAGCATAAGCAGGTTGCCTCAATAAATTCCCCCCAAACAATAACCTTGTCCCTATCTTTTTCTCTTCTAAATGCTGGACCAGCATGTGCCGATCTGCAGCATCCCCTTCTCTTAAAGTTAATAGGAAACCAAACCAGGACGGATCAGAGTTAGGAGTGGGTTGAGGAAGAATGAATATCTCTTCAAACTCTTTCATTCGATCATATAATGCCGCATAGTTTTCTCTTCTACGCTGAACAAAATGATCGATTTTCTTTAGCTGAGAAACACCAAATGCAGCCTGCATATCGGTTACTTTCAAATTAAAACCTATATGAGAATAGGTATATTTATGATCATAACCATAAGGCAAAGTTCCTAATTGCTGGCTAAAACGACAACCACAAGTATTATCCTTTCCAGGTTCACAATAGCAATCTCTTCCCCAATCCCTAAAGCTTTCTGCTAATTTTGCGAGTTCGGGATTGTTGATTACCACAGCTCCGCCCTCTCCCATAGTGATGTGGTGTGCGGGATAAAATGAGAAAGTAGACAGGTCACCAAAAGTACCCGTCTTTTGACCGCGGTAAGTAGCTCCCAAAGAATCGCAATCATCTTCCACAACCCAGAGATTATATTTTTTTGCTACTCGCATCACTTCATCCAAATCAAATGGGTTACCCAATGAGTGGGCAATCATGATAGCTTTGGTTTTGGGACCAACAGCAGCTTCAATCATATCCGATTTCACATTATGCGTAGCAATATCGACATCAATAAATACAGGAATAGCACCAAATTGAATTAGGGGGTTTATAGTTGTTGGAAATCCAGCTGCTACAGTTATTACTTCATCGCCTAGTTTAATTGCTCTATCTCCCAACTTTGGAGATGTTAAGGTGTAAAATGCAACCAAATTAGCAGATGATCCGGAATTTACTAACAATGCCTTGTGAGCACCAAAATAATTAGCGAAATCGTCTTCAAATTTATTAGCAAATCTGCCAGCAGTTAACCATCCATCTAAAGCAGCATCTACACCAAGTAATATATCTTCTTCATCTAATACTTTACCGGTGACAGGAATATAATTTTCGCCAGGAATTATAGGCTTATTAATGTTTTTTTGAATGCTAATTTCTAATAAGCTTTTTAATTCCGGTGTAATATTATTTAAGTCCATTTAATTTAAAATTTGCTCCTGTTTAATTGATTCCAAACAATTGTTCTTTTAATTGAATCATCTAAGCTATGGGTTTCATCAACATTAAAAGCTTTTACAATTTTTGAAGTATCAGGAACTAATCTTGTGAAATTTGTATAAATTGATTTTGATGATTTAGTAATAATTTCAATATTATTGTTTAAAGAGCTCCGTACTTTATTTGCCAAATCCTCTAACGTAATAGAATTCTTGCTTCCCAAATTATAACTCTCTCCAGTTTTACCGCTTATTAAAGCAGTTAAAATCCAAAAAGCCATATCACTTGCATACAAATAACTTCTGGTAGTTTGTCCATTTCCTAATATCCTTATAGACTCGCCTAGTATACCATCCCTGATAAAATTATTTATAGCCCATGGCTTCTCCAGATCCTGGTATGGGCCTATAAAAGCAAAAGGTCTCATTAATATAATAGGTAATTTAAAATGACTTCGATATACAGAACATAAAGTTTCAGTAATCCGCTTAGCTTCTGCATAGGTATGATTTATACTATCCGATTTTAAACGTCCTAGATATTCTTCATTAATCAAGAGCTGTGAGTCATTTTCTCCATAAACCTGATGTGAGCTTATGTGTACAATGTTCTTTAAATCAGAAAGCCGGGTCGATGCGTCCAGTACCGCTTGAGTTCCTTTATAAAATGTTTCAATCATTCTTAAAGGTTGTGAGGCATGTTCCCGATTGTCTGGCGAACCCGCAGCATGAATAATGTAGTTTATATTCTCAGGTAAATCATGAATATTTCTAACGTCCTGCTCAATTAGTGCTATGAACTCCTTTTCCGCCAGATGAGGAACCTCATCCTTAAAACGCTGGATATCTCTTCCTAAAAGACAAAGTTGTATATTATAACTTCTAGTCGCGTTAATGTAGGATATCATTTCAGCAATCCATTTTCCCATAAACCCGGTGCCGCCTGTTACAAGAATAGATTGACCTTGTAAGGCTGAAAATATATCAATATTAGTACAGGATTTCCTGCAATCTTCAAAGACCAGATTCACCATTGCTTCCGTAATCATTTTCGGTTCCTTACTAAATCCATAACTACTTCAATTATTATATCTTCCTGGCCACCCACAACTTTTCTTTTTCCTAGTTCTTGATAGACATCCCTTTGATCTACATCATATTCTTTTGAGATACGTGTAACATGTTTAGCAAAACCCGAAAAGACACCAGATAGCCCACTTATAATGCTTTCCGATTTTATTACAGGAATACTTGGCATCACTTCCTTTTCCGCAATGTCTGATGCATCCAATATTTTATATAAATCAATGCCAGTGATGTAACCCATACGTTCCAAAACAGCAATAAGCACTTCCAATTGAGCGTTACCAGCACCGGCTCCAAAGCCTCTTGCTGTTCCATCGAGAATTTTAGCACCAGATTCAATTGCGGTTATGGAATTCGCAATAGCCATCCCCAGATTATTATGGGCATGAAAACCAACTGGAACTTTTAATCCATTTACTAAAGCTGTGATTTTTTCTTCCACATCTGAGGGTAAATAAGCACCCGCTGAATCCATAATAATTATACCTTCAGCGCCATAATGTTCCATCTTTTGAGCTTCTTCAACTAAAACTGAACCCGATGCCATATGACTCATCATCAAAACTCCATAAGCCTCTTTTCCTTTTTCGCGAACAAAACCTAAATGCCTTTGTGTAATATCAGCTTCTGTACAATGAGAGGCAACTCTAACAACATCCACCCCGATCTCCAGAGCTCTCATTAAATCCCTTTTAATTGTTGCAAATCCAGGTATAACATGAATACCCAATTTACTTTTAAAAAGATGCCTTCTCGCGGTTTCCAGCATCGTCACATCATCCACTAAACTCAGGCCAACCTGCATGGATGAGGCTCCTAAGCCATTACCGTGTCCTACTTCTACTATTGGAACGCCCGCTTTTTCAGCAGCGGTAGAATAGATTGCGATTTGCTTTGCACTTAACTGATGTGCTACCGCATGATTACCGTCGCGTAGGGTTGGATCGCTTATTAATATTTGCTTAATCATTTTTAAGACTTAATTGATATCATTAAGAACCTTTGAGTACCGCTCAGCGACAGCAATAGCTGCGCAATTTATAATATCAAGGTTACCTGCATATTTTGGAAGATAATCACCTAAACCTTGTGCCTTAACCATAATTACAATCCTCCCATTTTCATAGATTGGCGAAACTAATAAACTATAACCCGGAACATATTCACGGATTGTATTTATCATGACGTTCACCTCTTCGATTAAAGATTCCATATCGGGATTCTCAACTTGCGCAAATATGGTAGTTTGCATGTCGATACATGGATCGGCTGGGTTCAGATTTAATATTGTTTTTGTTTTAATTGCCTTTGAAAAAATGCTTAAGCCTTTCTCGGTTGTGTCAATATATTCATCAAGATTAAGCCTTGTTGCTGGTCCTGCACTTTTTGAAGCAATGCTGGAGACAACTTCTATATACTGAACATTCTTTTGCGTTTTCCCAATTACATAAGCCATGGGTATGGAAGCTTGCCCACCGCAGGTAATCATGTTCACGTTTCGTTGTTTAACTGCTTCATCTAAATTTACTGCAGGAATACAAAGTGTTCCCAACTTTGCAGGCGTCATATCGATTACTATTTTTCCCAGCTTTTCTAATATAAGCCAATGATGAGCAGCATCCTTAGCTGAGGTTGCATCAAAAACCAAATCAACAGCGTCAGGATCCTTTATAATTGCTTGTATACTTTCTCCTGATACTTTTACCCCCATAGCTATCGCCTTAGTCATACCTGGAGAAGATAAATGTCTTCCTATAAACACTACACATTCTAAAAAGGCCGATCGTTGAACCTTAATCAGCAAGTCGGTACCAATGTTCCCACTCCCTAATATTGCAACACGTAATTTTTTCATTGGATTTTTAGTTTATGGTAACATCGGCCGCTAAAAGTTGTTCAGCGGTAAGCTCAGGAACCATCTCATGCAATCTGTTTGATTTAAAACTGCCATCAGCTAATCTTACAGAAGTTACAGCGGGAATCATTGTAACGTTTTCTGGTATAACTATTTCGATCAGTACCGGACCTTTTAAATCTAATATTTGAGTAAATGTTTCGCTTAAGTGATCATATTTTATTTCTCTTATAAAAGGTATCGCATACGCCCCTGCCAGTTTTTCCCAATTTGGAAACGTAACACCTGTATTTTGACTTGATCCTGCTAAGTGCCCATCCAAAAAGGAAGCCTGACTATTTCTAATGGAAGCATAACCATTGTTATTAATTACAATTATTTTGCAATTTAGCTGGTAGTGAGAAATAGTTTGTAGCTCTTGCACGTTAACTTGCATAGACCCATCCCCGGTTATGCAAATGATATTCTTTTCTGGTGCTGCAAACGCAGCTCCAATTGCTCCAGGTAAAGCATAACCCATTGCACCCAAAGCACCAGAAACAATTACTCGCTGATCTTTCTTAGCTAAAAAAGCTTGTCCTGTAATGTAATATAATGAACCTGCATCTGTAACTAAAATTTCATCCCCTTTTAATGTTTTGCTTAAGATATCCATTAAATGATAAGTGTTTATTTCATTTTTTTCTCTTATGTGGGGTTCTTTAATAATTGGAAAGCTGGCCTTCCATTTTTGGAGTCTTATAATCCAATCTTGAACATTTAAAGGCTTAATATTTGCCGACATGTAATTAATTATACTTTTTACATCTGCTTTTATTTGAATCTGGCTTACACCTTCATTCTTTTTTAACACAGCTTCATCAATATCTATTACAATTTTTTTCGCTTTTGGTGCAAATTCTTCTACTTCATAACCAGTTGTGGTAATGTGTAAACTTGTTCCTATCGTAATGATAATATCAGCACTTTGAACGGCAAAATTACCTGCTCTATCACCTCTTAATCCTACCCTTCCAATGTATAAATCATCATCATAAGGTAACAAATCATTAGCAAGCTGTGTAGTAACTACTGGTATTTTTAACTGACGTATTAATTCTCTAAATTCCTCAACTTGGTTAGCCACCCTTACTCCATGTCCAGCAATTATAAGAGGCTTTTGATATCGCTGTAAGTCAGTTTTTATCACTTCAAAATCAAATATTTTTTTTTCATCTTCTTCAATAATAAAATGTTTTAATTGTTCTTCATCTACAATTGCACTCTGGATATCTAAAGGCACATCTAATAATACTGGACCTGGCCTGCCAGTAGAAGCCAAATAATATGCTTTTTCCAGATGATAGATAATCTCATTAGCTTGATCAATAAAAACGGCATATTTAGAAATTGGCTTTACCAGTTCAGTTATATTAACCTCGAAGTTCCCCAGCATTCTTAAATCACTAATCCCAGATCCCATTACAGTAAGTGATGTACGGCTCTGCCCGGTTAAAAATATTACCGGAGTTGAATCAAGCCAGGCACCTGCAATACCAGTAATTGTATTTGTAGCACCAGGCCCACTTGTTGCATAACAAACTCCAACCCTATTTTTCACTCTCGCATATGTCTCAGCAGCAATAGCGCTAGCCTGTTCATGGTGGTTACAGATATATTTAATTTGCGTGGATTTGCTAACAGAATCCAATAAATTCATCATCATTCCACCAGAAAGAAGAAAAATATGCTCGATGCCCTTTTCTTCGAAGAATTTAACAATAAGGTCTGATATTTTGATAAGCTTAGCCATTCTTTATTGTGTTATTAAGCTCATTAATAAAAGCTTTTTTTATTTGGTGACTATCTATTGTATGAACAAAACTTTTTACTCCCTTACTTTTGTAAAGTTGATAGCTCTCTGGATTATTAATCATTAAAGACACTGTTTTTGTTGCTTTTAAAGCTTTTCCAATTATCTGATCTACAATAGAAAGAAGAGGCGGAAATTTCATGTTTCCAATACAATTTAGCTGAGCAGAAAGGTCATAAACACCTATATATAACATGTCTATATTTGCTAACTCTAGTATTTTATCCAGTTGATCTATCGCATTTAAGGTTTCGATAATTACGATACATCTGATTTTTTTTTTATGAATATTATCGAAGCCATATCCACCAGCAGGAACAAATGGGTTAAATCCTCTAATTCCATTTGGTGCATATTGAAGCATTTTTGTAGCTAATTCGAAATCTTCAAAATTATCTAACTGAGGAAATACGATGCCGTCAGCACCTAAATCTAAGCATCTTTGTACTTCAACTTTATTTAAACCTGAAACTCTAACGTATGCCAAACATTTTTGTAAGTGACAAATCCTAATATCTTCTAGCAACGTTTGATAATCGTATCCACCATGTTCGCAATCTAGTATTTGGAAATCAAAATTACTTTGACCGATAATTTCAGTAATAGCCATTGAAGGCATTATTCTCCAAATCCCATGCATCTCCTTGTTATTATCCTCCCCCATCTTAATTTTTACCTTTGAAGTTTATTAAACTTTATTGTTTTCTCGATAGATTTTTTAAGATCGGTATACAGCTTTAATTTTAGTTCTTTCTCTGCACGATTAACTCCTGGTACATATCTTAAAGGAGGTTTATCAGATTCTGCAGTTTTTAAAACAATATTGATGGGACTGTTTAAATCAATTTGAGAGACTAATTCCGCAAGTTCTTTTATAGTAATTGGAATAGAAGATCCAACATTATATGGTCTATTATTTTCACCTTTAAAAAGTATTGTCCATAACCATATCATTAAATCTGCTGCATACATGTAAGATCTGTAAGGCGTTCCATCTCCTTCAATAATAAGGTCCTCTCCTTCTAGTAAATTTTTTATGAAATTTCCAGCTGCGAAATGAGAGTCAAGGGGTAAAAATGGGCCTATAAAAGCATAACATCTTGCGATTTTTACAGGTAAGTTATATTGTTTATGATAAATAGCGCACAATACTTCCGACATTCTTTTCCCTTCTCCATATACGGAACCAGCATCAAATGTTATTGGAGCTCCAATATAATCTTCTTCAATGTTCTCTATCTCTGAAGGTTGTTTGCCATAAACAGCACCGGAACTTGTTAGTAAAAAAGATTTCACCTTCTTTATTTTTCCAAATTCAAGTATTCGCTTGGTTCCGTTAACTACTGTTTCAAACATTGTTAACGGTTCTTCAAGATTTAGCTTAACACTAGCTTCCGTCGCAGCGTGGATTATATAATCGATATTTCCGCTTATAAAATCAAAATTTGCAATATCTCCTTCTAAAAAACTAATCTCATTATACTTTTCTATCCAAGGATAACTTTTTAAAAACTTATTTTTATCTCTAGTTAATAGTATAATTTTTGAACCTATATCTAATTTTCTATTAATATAGATAAAACTCATTAGTATCCAAATTCCAAAAAAACCTGTGCCCCCGCTTATAAAAATAGTTTTATTCTTCATCCCATCCCAACAAGTGTTGGTGTGAGTTAGAATAAGGGCTAGATCTTCTTTAAAATAGTTTAGCATGACGATTATTTGAGATTGAAATATCTAATAATCTGACTAGTTGTAAATTCAGCAATTTGATTTGGTGATTGAGCAAATGACTTATACCAATCCATTGTCATTTGAACGGATAAACTAGCATTCATTTTAGGTTTCCATTGTAAATCTTTAACAGCTTTACTTATATCTAATTTAAGCAATCCAGCTTCATGGGGTTGGGTAGTCATTTGCTCGGCCCTATACTTTCCACCTCCCCAACAATGCAAAGCTAAATCTACAATTTCAGTTACTGGTAACGTATCAGTTCCATTAGGGCCAAAATTATATGGCTCCCCATAACGAATTGGGTCTTCGGCTAAAAATTTTCCTAGTAACAAATACGCAATAATAGGTTCTAATACATGTTGCCAAGGCCGTATAGAAGCTGGATTACGAATTACAATTTCTTTATCTGCATCTAACGCTTTAGCAATATCAGGAATCAATCTATCTTTTGACCAATCCCCTCCGCCTATCACATTCCCGGCACGTGCAACGGCTATTCCCTTTTTATGCCTATCGAAATTCATTTTATTAAAATACGAATTACGGTAAGAGTCAATGATTAATTCTGCACAAGCTTTACTGGCACTATATGGATCGTATCCTCCTAATTTATCATTTTCACGGTAAGGATATTCCCACTCATTGTTGTGATACACTTTATCCGTAGTTATTAGTACAACCGAACAAGGTTTTTCCAACAATCTAACAGCATCTAATAAGTTTGCCGTTCCAATAGCATTCACTTCAAAGGTTTCAGAGGGGATTTCATAAGACAATCGCACTAAGGGCTGGGCAGCTAAATGGAAGATGTAATCGGGCTGAAATTTTAAAACAGCATTTGTAAGAGTACTCCGATCTCTTAAATCAGAAATTACCGATTCGCATATCTGGTCGCCTTTTATTAAATTAAAGAGATCATTTTTGTTTTGGGGGGCCAGGGCATAACCTTTAACCTCTGCTCCTAATATGCTTAGCGTTTTTAATAACCAAGCACCTTTAAAGCCTGTGTGACCTGTAAGAAAAACCTTTTTTCCTGAATAAGTTTGTTTTAATTGATCCAGCGTATTTACCATACCTTCCATGGTGAATTACCCGTTTGCCACATGTCATTCAAATCATGTTTATCTTTTAACGTATCCATTGGCCGCCAAAATCCATGATGTTTGAACGCACTCATCTCGCCTGAGACAGCAATATTTTGCATTGGCTCTTGTTCCCAAACTGTAGAATCGCCATCTTTTATATAATTGAAAACACCCGGCTCACATACCATATACCCACCATTGATCCATGAACCATCACCTTTGGGTTTTTCAAGAAAAGAACGTACATTATTGTCCTCAGATAAATCTAAGGCTCCGAATCGACCAGAGGGCTGAACGGATGTCACGGTACAAAGCTTGCCGTGAGCCTTATGATGTTCCACCAGCTCATTTATTTTTACATCGCCCACCCCATCACCGTAAGTAAGCATAAATGTCTCATTATTTACATATTTTTGTATCCGTTTGATACGCCCACCGGTCATTGAATCATCTCCGGTGTGTACAAGAGTGATCTTCCATGATTCGGCCTCTGATTCATGTACCTCAACTGAATTTTTTTTGAGATCAATCGTAACGTCAGACTTGTGCAGAAAATAATTTGCGAAATATTCTTTGACTCTATATCCTTTATACCCAAGACAAACCACAAAATCATTATAGCCATACGCAGAGTAGATTTTCATGATATGCCAAAGAATTGGCATTCCACCAATTTCCACCATCGGCTTAGGCCTTAAAGATGTTTCTTCAGACAAACGGGTCCCTAATCCTCCCGCAAGAATAACTACCTTCATTTAATTAATTTCTAAACATACATCACCCGATTTTGGATACGAGCAACACAACAGGCACTCATTAGCCAATAAATCAATTCTTTTTTTTCCAGGGCCAATCATCTTTACACTTCCCCTAACGCATGATGCCATGCAACTGCTACAGTTTCCGGTTTGACATGAATAAGGTAGTTCAAGTCCTGTATCCAACGCAGATTCCAAAATACTTTGTCCTTTAACAATTTCCAGATTGTATTCGATTTTCTGAAATATTATCTTAACCGTTTGAGTACTAATATCTTGTAACTCTTCCGGGTCTTTAACCATCTCAAATTCTTCAAAAAAGATATTTTCAGAAGGCACCCCAAGACTATTCAATCCTTCACAAACAGAATCTTTTAAACCAGTCGGCCCGCAAATATAATGCATAGATTGAATTATATTTACATCTTTCAAAACTCGTATTACGAAATCTCTGTTTATGCGACCTTCTATAATATACGGATCGCTATTTATTACTGAAAGTTTTGTTTGAAAGTGCCATATTTTAAAACGGTCAGGATATACATTCAATAACAATTCAATCTCATTTGCAAATATTGTTGATTCAAAATTTCTATTGCCGTAAATCAGGGTAAGTGGTACGAGAGGCTCGGAATTTAAAACCTCTTTTATAATGGAAAATAGCGGCGTTATTCCGCTTCCGGCACCCCAAAAAAAGATAGACTTGATATTTTCTTTGGATTCATAGGTAAAATCTCCCATGGGCTCCATTGCTTCGATCAAATCACCCACCTGCACCCGGTCATGAACATGATTTGAAACAATTCCATTTGCCACCCGCTTAACCGTAACCTCAATTTTAGAGTCGGTTGATGGGCTGGAAGAAAAGGAATATGGCCTGATATAACGCCGGCCGTTTATTCTGAAAAAAAGCGATAAATACTGCCCGGCTTTATATTTAATTTTCTTTAACCCCGGCTGCTTAAAACTCAGGGTAATCGTATCTTGGGTCTCTTTGCGGATATCAACAACTTTAAGGGTATAAGTAATCATTGTTACGCCATAATACCTTGAAGGATCCTTCTGACGAGTAGTAAGAAAATAGTCAAAATACCAACTACAGTGCTTCCAATCACTATTGCTTTTAAATGGCTCAATTGCTCTTTTTTAAGAGGAAAGACGGGTCGATCAATCACTTGAATTAGCGGAGTTTCCTGACGCAAGGCCATCCTGGACAGTTCCAGGTTTTTTATGAGTTCTCCTAACATAGCCTTATTTGTTTCAACGGAAATCTGTGCACGCTGCATAGGAACCGCACGCTGCACCTGTCGGGTAGGATTTAAATTGGGCGTGGCATCAGAAATCGCTACGCTTGTATAAACCGCTCCATTCATAACCGAACGAACAGAATCGGTTTTTTGCGTTAAAATGTAAATATTATCCAGCGTTTTTTTAGTTTTAGTCTGGATATAAAAGTCGTTAACATTTTTTACGATCTGGTCATTAAATGCCTTAGCAAAAGCTTCATCCTTCGCTTGTACCTCAACCTTAATAATACTAAGCTTTTTATCTGGCTTTGATACGTTCAGATGATTTTTATTAATATCATTCACGATAGAACTTACTATACTATCTTGTAAACGGCTAAAGGTTTCCCGTCCTTTAAATTGTATATTTTTAAATTCCGCTTTATGCGACCAAGTTTCACGCAAGTTGTTAAAATCGATATAACGATCGATGAGCAATTGCTTCTTACCGTTAATCTCTAATGGTGATAGTAACGTTTTTTCAATCATCGTACGCGACTTGTACAATTCGATGATATTATCGCCCTGAAAAATGCCCCCGCCGCCACTCCCGCCAAGATCAATTCCTACCATTGAAGCAATACCCGCATACTGTCCCATTCCGCTACCAGCATTGCCTTCTTCTAAAACAAAATTACAAGCAGCAGTATAAACGGGTTTTTTAAACCACGCATATGTAAGTCCCAAGGTTCCTCCAACAATCCCAGCTAAAAAAATGACTATCCATTTAGAAAGGAGATAACGATACCACTCTCTGAGTTTGAGAATAATTTCTTTTAAGGAGATTTCGTCATCCGGTAATAGAGGGTTTTGTATGGTGTTTGTTGTTTCCAAATTAACTAAGCTTTTCTACAAAATGTGGTTCTTTAGAAATGATGTTCTGCTCATCAAACAATCTCAAAAATATCAAGGCTTCAAAAGTAGTTTTTTTTGCTGATACAGCAGCATTCTAACTTAAATTTTAATCTTATTTCAGCTTATAATTAAAATTGATAACTAAATGCAACTCGCGAAAAGATATTGAATTTTTCATTATCAGCATCCTTTAAAAAGGTCGAGTCGGAATTTTGTCTACTCTTTGTAGTTTTAACCCCCTGTAAATTTAAACAAAGTAATATACCATTCGATTTTTTGCTGGCATTTAAACCCATTACTATGTCTATTCGACTATCCCTTTTATAATTTGAGCGGATACCATAAAAATCATTATTAAATGTATATCGTTCAATATCTACACCCCAACTATTTAACCCTCTAAACCATTTCATTTGCATGGATTGCAAGTTAGTTCCGGGTCCTATGCCCGCGCCAAGGACTTGCCCATTATGCGTATAGCCATGCACAATTTGTCCATGAGCATAGAAAGATTGCCCGTTTCTAAGCAAATAATTTATACCCTGACTTAAACGAGTTGTCTCCATATTTATCTGAACATAACCAGACTCTCTTTTATTCATTATCAAAATTTTTTGAAGCCCGCGTATGCTCAGGTTCCAGTGTATAATCACGCAAGTTTACTGAATGGTCCCCCCGGCTATATTCAAGATAAATCTCTGCATTTGCATCCTTCCATAACCAACGACTGTAAATCGAAGCTAATTGATCAGTTTGAGTCTGTCCCGGTTCATTTGACTTTGATGTAAAACCCTTAAAAAAGGGAATATAATCAGAAATACGTTTAATATGTGAGCTATATAACTGTAAACTCCTGGTAAACCCCAGAACTAATCCGGGCACCCAACGCGGCTGATAACTAAATGTCATCCCCGATAAATACCGCCAGTCATCCGGCTTTTCTGTAAAGCCTGAACCTTCCAGGCGACCGCCTATCAATTGCCCTTCAAAAGAACCTATTCGTGTTTTTATTGGCCGAACTGTATTTAGCGTGATATGATTAAATCCAGGTGCTGTGTTACTCATCAATAATGAGTTTTGAATTCCTGGTCCCCACCATAGATTTTCACTGGAGACCCCGAGTGATACCGGGCCGGTAGTTAATCGAATACTGCTCTGGCCAGGGAAAAATTTTGGGTATGGTTTATCTCCAAACCGGTCAGGCAAATCGAAATACGCATCCGAAATACCGGGATAATTATCAAAAGCATGTGACCGATTTTCAGCATACCACTTCCGGTCTTAACTGAATGCTCAACGGCCCGTATTTCCCATAAACTCCTGCACTCAATACCGTTTGAAAGCCTCGTGCCGGTATCATCGGGCCATCGTTCCAGCCATAAGGGCGTTTTGTGTTGTATTGCGTTTGAAGTGTTATAGGCAATACCTGAAACTTTCCCTTAACATTTGCGAACGTTCGGGTACCTGAGTGACCTGAAGTTCTGTCGCCAGTCGAATCCCTTGGATTGAAGATATCTTCCTCTTGAAGCGCTTCGGATGATAACGGCCTGACCGTAAATGAAATGTTGGAATCCAGTTTACCCAGCAATTGCATACGGCGGTAATAATCTTCAAGAACCGGTGTACCTACAGGGAGGGTTTGGGATTTGGCAGCATAAGTTATTAAGAATAGTCCTGCGTTCAATAATACTTTATGCAGCGTATTGCGTATTGTGTATTGAGTATTGAGACGGGGCATATGAGGTGTAAAGGTAGGGATAGTATTTAGTATTTAGTATGGAGTAGTGAGTATTTAGCAGTGAGAATCGGATCAGGACGTAAATAAAACTGTATTCAAGAAGTATGGCGTACGCATTCACGTCTGTAATGTCCTGCGCACATGGCCAGATGTCTCACTTCGTTCGACATGACAATTTACAGTAAAAACAATCTGTAGTAAAAGATATTTATAAAAAGCTATGGAGCCCATGGGCCTCAAGGATAAACTAATAGGGCAGGTTAGATGTCTCACTTCGTTCGACATGACAAAGAGAGTTAAAAATCCTGGTACAGGTTCCTTAAGGAGCTGCGCAGGCCAAATGTGAGCCAGTTGGTTTGGTTACTGGCAAAGGTGTTTTTCTCCCGGCGGATAACGCCGCCCAGTTCAAACCGCAGGTTAGTCTTAGGATTTAATAAATAAGAGATTCGCCCGTCTATATAAAGAAAATCAGTTTTAATGCCCTGAGTAATGTGGTTGCCCGTATCGCCTATCCGTTGTTCATCATAACTCCGGTAAATATCTTTCCCGTAATTTTTGCCGCCTTCATCCAGGCCGTAGCGCGCTGAATTGATTTGGCCGAGTAAATTCCAGCGCTTATACGAGTATTGCCAGATCGTGACGAACTCTCGGAAATTAGCTCCCATCGGATGAGCCAGCGGCTGGTTATAGTGCCCGTAGTTTATTATAGGAGCCCTGTGCGAATACGTATATGGTCGGGCCGTATTAAATTCAGCCAGGTAATGCAGCCCTTTGATAGCAAAAGGATCATATCCGCGCACTCCCAGCTGCATCCCCCATTTATTCCTCCAGTCACCGGTATTTGAAAAAAAATCACTGGCACGAAATTCATCCAGCACGAATTGGCCGTAAGCCACTATGTTGTTACTTAGTTCATATTTCAGGTTTAGCCCCAGCATGGAATTATCGGGAGATCCAAGCTGTTTCTCAACCGGGCGGAGAAAAACGAGGGGATTGATATAAGCGAAATCGAAGCCTCTTTTTCCCGTTGAATCCGCATCCTGCCAGATAATAGATTCAAAGAATCCGATCGATAAGCGCTCGTTAACATTCCAGTCAGCATAGTGGAATACACCCCACTTCTTCCGGAAACCATTTTCATAAGAAAGTATAGGAGCGCGGATATCCTGCATCTGTGCCCAAAAGCTCATGAACCGAACATTTCCTAATTCAAAAGTAGCTTTGAAAAAAGGATAGTTAGAACTCAGGTCAGACAACAGCATGGAGCGATAACCATCGCCTATGAAATGTTTATCCTGACCCAAAGTGAGGTTGATGTATTTTGACGGAGTAAAAGAAAGTACCGCGCTTGAGTATGCCCAGTCATCAAATTTAGCGGCGGCAGTAGTTTGGGTAAGTACATGACTTTCTATTCCCTGACCCGGAACGATCTGATGCTCATTGACAAAATCAGTCAGATAGCCTGCAAGCTTAGCCTGGTTCTCATATCCGCTGGTATAAAAAGAGAATTTTTTACCAATTGAGCCCCCCAACTGAAACCCGCGTGTATTTAACCATGTGGTGCCGGACTGAGAATCCTTTCCAACCAGAAAATCAGGTAAAAAATCAGCATATACGGAATACTCCGGCTTATTAATCTCAATGAGGTGTTCATGAAAGAGCTTGCGATGCAGCCATGACTTTCTGATCGTATCCGGATCAAGCTGTACAGTGTCCCCCAATGCGTGGAATACCGGATGGTCGGAAAATACAGGTTTGATCGAGCTGTGGAATTTGTTCCCGGTGTTATAGATTATTGAATCTAATCGCTGCGTTTGAGGAAATGAATACTGCTGGTAGTTATTAGGAGTTTGGGCAGATAGCTCGTAGGCGAAAAAAAACAGGTATGCAAGTATTGTAATACGTTTCATCTGGGTGGTGTCCGGTAAATGATGGGCCAAAAGTACTTATTATTTGTAAAACATAGCCGGATCAGTTACAACAGACGCAGATGAGTTAAAAAGGTATGACCCTGAGGGAGGAATCTGGCTTGCGCACAGGCAAGATCTCTCTTCGTCGAGATGACAGATATAGATAATAAGGACATTTATCTAATAAATTGTCATTTCGAAGCATTATTAGCAAACAGATCAGTGAGACACCGAAGACTGCGTTTGGAGCATAATGAAAATAACGGTTTACTCCGTCATGAAACACCAGGACCCTGCTGCTTATTGACGTATTTCATAACCGTTGATGCCACTGCTAAAGGAATACAGGGGATCTCCAGCAATAAAAGGGGGGAACGTCTTAATTTTGCCTGATCTTCTCAAGTACAGTTTCCGGAAGAGGAGACCCTGCAGGAGATGTATGCTGAGAATGTAGTTCAACCGGTTTCACCTCGGGTTTAGGAATATTTATTTCTGAGAGCAGCGTTTCCATCCTGCGATCTTCATAACTCTTACTGTAAAGCGTGAAACCTGTATTCAAGCTCAAAATCATGATCCCTAAAGTTGCAATAAGCTGGTTTGATCCGATATCCTGGAACAGAAAGGCGGTAAAAAGGAAGATTAACGTAACTGCTGATAATATAAATGTGGCCTGAGTATGTGATAAACCCAGGGCAATGAGGCGGTGGTGGAGATGATTTCGGTCAGCTTCAAATGGAGACCTGTTTCCCAGTATCCGCAAAGTAAACACGCGTAGTGTATCAAATAAAGGAATGATCAACAATGCCATTACAAGTCCGGAAGCAGAGGAATACGTATAGCCACCAAGTAATACTGGTTTAATTTCTACTATGTTGATAAAATGGATGCTCATTACGGCAACGAAAAAGCCAAGCATTAACGCTCCCGAGTCCCCCATGAATATCCGGGCGGGGGAAATATTATAAAGAAGGAAACCGCCTAATGAACCTGCAAGCGCAAGGCATAAATACCCCCATCCTGTTTCTCCGGCACTTAAAAATAAGACAGCAAACGTTACTGAAACAATTAATCCGAGCATCCCGGCTAGCCCGTCAATACCATCAATTAAATTAAAGGCATTGACCACCCCCACAATTGCAAAAACGGTTAGGCTGATACTGAACGGATAGCTTAGCTCGTACATTCCAAGTAATCCGCCCAAATCCATGATCCTAATATCGCCGATGATCGTAACTACCAGGGCAGCCGCAAATTGTGCAACGAATTTCTTATAGGGACTCAGGCCAATAATATCATCCTTAAGGCCCAGCATGAACAGGACACTGCCCGACATAAGCAGTTGATTCAATGGTGGTATCATCCCCGAATGAATGAACAGCTGCTGGGAGAACATGAAGCCAGAAAAAATGGCAATTCCGCCCAGGTTAGGTATGATCCTTTTATGAACTTTACGGGTTTCGGTAGGGGCGTCAAATAGACGCCTCTTAATTGCAATCCTGATGACTATAGGAACGATTGTAGCTGTTAACAGGAAACTGGAAGCGAGAAGTAAAAATATCACCATACAGAATTACATAAGCTGAGCGCCGCAAAGTTATAAAATATGTTTATAGTTAATTTTAAAATTTGCCAAACTGATATTAAAACAATATATGGAGGAATTGTTTGGGTTAGTAGAATATTAATATGAGTATATGGTGAGGATTTGCCGGCCGCGGCACAGAGCCAGATATCTCCCGGTGCTCGATATGACAAAAATCACTAATCAAAACCGATAGCTCACCCCACTGCGTATGAAAATGTTTGGGTTTGCAGATATTAATACGAGTGTATGTTTAGGATTTGCCGGTCGCGGCACAGGGCCAGATATCTCCCGTGGTCGATATGACAAAAATTACTAATCAAAACCGATAGCTCACCCCCAACTGCGTATGAAAATGTTTGGGTTTGCAGATATTATACGAGTATTATAGTTAGGATTTGCCAGTCTCGGCACAGGGCCAGATATCTCCCGTGGTCGATATGGCAAAAATTACTAATCAAAACCGATAGCTCACCCCACTGCGTATGAAAATGTTTTGGATTTGCAGAATATCATATGAGTATTATGGTGAGGATTTGCCGGCCGCGGCACAGGGCAAGATATCTCCCGGTGCTCGATATGACAAAAATCACTAATCAAAACCGATAGCTCACCCCAACTTGCGTATGAAAATTTACCACATCCCTGCCGGGTACCCAGAAGTTGTTTACATCTGTCTGGACCAGGTACCATTGGTAATTTAATGATTTTACAACTCCAAGATTAGCGTTGAACAGAAGATTTTTATAATCCCATTGTACATTGCCGGCGGCACTGAGATCTACCCAGTGTCTTCTGGGATCTGATGTATGTAGAAAAAGATGATAAAATGCATCGTTATTATGAACCTGCCGTTCCATCTGTAGTCCTATTTTTTTAATTCCGCTAACCCAGCTTATATCAAGAGTTTGAGAGCTGCCTCCTGGACCCAATCCCGCTCCAAGTACTTCACCACGGTTAGTATGACCCGATTTTATATAATTGTCTACATACCACGACTCTCCATACTTATTAAGGTTTCCTCCCGGCGACTGTAGGGAAGAAACTTCTAAACCAACCAGTATCTGTTCACCGGGTTTATTCAAATCAAGCAATTTTCTTAACCCGAAGATGTAAGCTGTAGAGTGCTCAGAACCAGTTGGAGAATTCTCATAGTTATACGGGTGGTTATTCCGGCCGTACTCCAAATAAAGCTCACCTTTGGCTTTTGTAAAAAGCCACCGGGCAAACACGGAGCTATACTGGTCCGCATTTTTTTTAAGGTATTCATCCGGCATGAATGATCTAAGCGGAAGCAGAAAAGGCATATAATCCATCCACAAGAGGTCGCTACGGTATTTTTGAGAAGTGCGTATTAACCCAATAAACAGCCCTTCAACCCACTTAGGCTGGTAGGTTAGCACCCCTCCCATCAGGTATCGGTCATCTACAGATTTTTCCTTATAAAAGGGGTTAATATCCATACTATCCGGCTGCGGCGCATCAAAGCCTGAATTTTCTAATCTTCCTAAGATCATCTGCCCTTCGAAAGATCCGACCGGGGTTTTGAGAGGTTTCACAGAGTTAACTGTAATATGCTTAAATCCCGGGGCGGTATTACTCATAACCAGAGAGTTCCGTATGCCCGGCCCCCACCATAAGTTTTCATTGGATAAACCGACCGATACCGGATCGAAAGTTAAGCGGATGCTGCTTTGCCCCAAAGATGCTTTCGTGTACGTGCCATTACCGAATTTCTCCGGCAGATCAATTAAATTATAATGATAATCATAATATCGTGCCCATAAGGAATTCGCATAATCTGTAGGGAACTCCTCAAAATTCCGGTTCTCAGCCCATACATATTCCGGCTGAAGCTGGATCTTCAAAGGGCCGTATTCTGCATACACACCTGCGGTGATCATCGATTGCAATCCCTTTGCAGGAATGAAAGAACCGTTATTCCATCCATACGGATGATGGGAATTATTTTGCATCTGCCAGGTAACCGGCAATAACTTAACTGCCCCCATCCCGGCATCATTCCAGGAACTTTTTATCTTTAATACCCTTTTCCCATCTGTTAAACTATCAGGGCTGTAAAAGTCGGGAGATTTAAATGCGTATACCGGAAAGAGGGGACGAATAGTAAAAGATACTGTAGAGTCAACCTGTCCGTTTAGCTGCGCCCTGCGGTAATATTCATCTAAAACCATACTTCCAACAGGAAGGCTTTGAGCATGCAAACGCGCAGATATGAGTATTACGATTAAGGAAAGAAGATGAAATAATATCTTTTTAAGCATAGCATCATTTATAAACACCGCGAGCTCCGGGGTTAAACCCGGATGACGGAGACCATTACCTAATATTTAATGGCTTTGATTTCTATATTATCCATTGACCAGCTTTCATCACATTCCTGCGCTGATGCCTGTGCATTGGTTTGCTTCAGCTGATCCATATATTCCAGGGTGAGCGAAGTTCCAGAATGCCTGATGAGTTTTACTATCCGGTACAAGCTGCTTCCTTTTTCTGAAGCAAGAACACATGCTCCGGGCAAATTCACACGAGTTTCGCTGGCACGGGGCAAACTGCTTTGCGGATACTCTCCGGGGTATGACTGGAGATCACAGTCCCAATACGCTGCACATGGCCGGTTTGAAAATGTTGTGTTTATTACCCCCTGTCCGTCTATTGTCATTTGCCATAGATCGGGCCCATCGTCGTTGCCTTTATTTCCGTCCCAGCTATCATGAATATAAAGGTCAAAAGAAACCTGCACCATATTATGTGATGGCAGATCATTTAAGTTGAGCCTGAAGCCACTTTTATTGTAGCGTCCCAGTACTTTGGTATTCTGAAATGTAGTAGTTTTACCTCCGGAAATAGCTGTCAGATCAGCTTTCTCCATATCATTTTTATATATAACGATTTCTTCCTGAATAGTTTTTTTACAGGTGGCAGATAACAGTATAATGCCGGCCAGGAAACTATATAGTTTATATGGGTTGACTTTAATAAACTTCATTAGCCTCAAAAATAAGAATAAGTTTAAGAGTGTAAGGTTTAAATACCAAAAAGTTGTGGCGAAAAGTAATCTACACTGTGCGGCTACTCCGCAGAGATTGCTTCACCCTTTAATTACAAGCCTCGCGCTTCAGCTCGCAATGACGTATAAAACTTTCCTTTAAATCGCGACGTATAGCCTTACGTATCCCCATCTAATCCACTTACCGGTAGTTCATAATCCAGCCAATTAGGATTGCACGGTGCATCAAGATCCTTATCCGGATACTTCCTGGTGTCAGGAATTAACGGAGAACAATATTCCTCTTTACAAAAAGTAAGCTCCAGGCAGTTGGGAATTAAAGATCCTTCGATTAGATGATCTACATTATTGCCATGAACATGAACCACATAAAGTCCCGAGGCTTTAAATTCCCCGATCATCTGAATAACGTCCTTATAAAAAGTCCCTACCTGGTGAATTTCTACTATAATTAATGAAACCTTTGATAAATAGGGCTGCAATTGTTTCCAGACTTTGTACTCATCCAACTCAATATCCATTTTAATGAGAATATTGTTTTTATTATTAACGGCAGGATCAGAAAACAACAAAGGAAAATTGATGAACTTTCGATCGTTATAATCACGCAGCCCCCGTTTTTTATATGTATAACGTTTTTGAAGAAGCATCGCATAGAACATGGTCCAGAAATATGTTCTTTCCAAAATGCGCCCCGGCAAAGATTTTTTACCTTCAAAATAACCCGGATTGATCTGAGGTGCAGGTACCCTTTCAACCACCGGTGCACGATCGAAACGCTTGTTCATCAGCCGGCTGAAATCCTCCAATGGCCCGGTAAAAGGATCAAACATCATGATCTTTATATCGCTGTTCAACCGGGCAATATGCTTTTCAAAATCTATATTTGTCGCAATACCAAAAGACAGCAATAGATCGGCATCCTTAATAGCTGTTAAGGGAAGCACGTATCCCCCGTCATAATCACTGCCAACGCGAATTTTATCACTGCAATAAAACGGGTGGAGTAACGGAAGAAGATCATTAAGGCTGCTCATAATTATATTATCTATTCAGATATATTCCGACCTGATCAGGCAAAATGCAAAAGTATAAATTAAGAATGCTTCTGCTGATATTACATTAATATTCATACAGTATTCTTGCAAGAAAGTAATATTTTTAAGGATGATTATCTCAGAAAATATTTATAAACAAACCGGCTAACAAATGAAGGCATCAACCGTAAAGGCATACGGTTCGCCAGGCTTTTCACATATCTCCACGATGAGATAAAACCTATGTTCTTCATCTTGGTTAACAGCCTGAATTCCCCTGTCGCATAGGCAAAACCCGTTCTTCGTTCCATAAAGCCTTCCCCCATTCTGTAGTTCAACAATACGTCCGGCAGATTAGCTACTTTGTATCCGGCATGGATCACTTTTGCCCATAAAAAATAATCCTCAGTAGTACTCTTAAAATCTTCGTAAAGTCCCACAGACTGAATAACTGATTTTTTATACATTACGGAAGGATGATTAAAAGGACACCTTTTTTTTGCGTACTCAACCAATTCGTCGTGTGTTAACGGCAGGTAACGAAATAAACCAGTATCTCCCGGCACGGTGATAAACTCTTCTACCTGACCACCTACCATTGCATATTCCGGATTATCTTCAAAAAATGCCACCTGCTTACTGAAACGATCTGGTTTGCATATATCATCTGCATCCATTCGTGCCACAAGTTCATATTTTGCTTGTAGTAAACCTTTATTTAAAGCCGGGGAGTGCCCAAGGTTTTCAGGTAAAGCCAATACCTTCATAGTATCACCTGCAATAAGACTAATATCTGCTATAACAGCTTCCAACTCCGGGTTTAACGGACCATCTTTTACCAGTATAATCTCATCCGGGGGTGCAGTTTGATTGAGTACGCTCTGCAACGCCTGCTTTAAGTGATCGGTATTATCCCTACGGTAAGTAGTAATGAGAACAGAATAGGACATGTTTAAACGATTATATAATTTTCAGCTTAATAATAGAGATTAATTTGTCTGTATAATAAGATAACCTCTCAGCGTAATAACTCTTCCCACTTCTTGCCAATATTCCCGACAGTGTATTCCATTATTTTCCGACGGGCATTTTCTGCAATTTGTTTTCTTTTCTCTTCATCGGCAATCAATTTTGTCACAGCCTCCGCCAATTTCTGAACATCACCCTGCTCCACCAGTATACCATTTGTATTATGATCGATGATCTCATCAGGACCTGAACAGTTAAAACTGATACATGCTAATCCGGCCTGCATCGCTTCAAGCAAAGTCATTGGAAATCCCTCATACCTGGAAGACATCACAAAAAAAGCGGCAGTACTAAATTTTTCAGCAAGCATTTCCGTTTCTCCGGGTAGTTCAACGAGCTTAGTTATCTCCAGCTTCCTGGCCCTATCTTCCAGCTTTGCCCGTTCTTCCCCTTCCCCATAGATCACAAGCCGCCAGTCAGGATATGTTTTGCTGACTTTGGCAAATGCTCCCAGTAAAAGATCAAAACCTTTCTGATGTGATAACCTTCCGGCGCTGATTATTACTTTTTCTGTAAGCTGTGGCTGCTGTTCTGGCTGGTTTTCCAGGAAATTCGGAATACAAGTCACATTATTTAAAAACCTTGAGAAAAATATGCGGTCTTTCGCTGTAAGTACCACGAGTTTATCCAGCCTGGGATACAAAACCCTTCTTATTATTTTATGCAACAGGTTTACCGAGTGATGCCCGATATGTTCACACCCGATCTTCACCGCTCCGTTTGCTACCGTAAGGCTAAGTGTGGTACACAGATAGCTCCCATTAGCCAGCACAAAATCATGCGGGTTGGTGTTCAGGTAATCGGATAAAGGTTTGGCGAGATTTACATACCAATGCATCTTTTTAATTGCAGCAGCCGGATACTTCCGGGCATTCAGGCATTCTATCCCGACATTCGGATGAATGTGATACGGAGTGCCTGTATTCGTGTTAAAACAACTCAACACCGTTACTTTGTATCCCGGCCAGGTGATAAATAAGTTTGCCAGGTTTGCCACTACCCGCTCTACGCCGCCCCTTCTTGAAATATCCGGTAAAAACAATAAAATATTCATTAATTACGGTATTTTAAATCCGGGTTCAATTTTGCAAATAACTGAAGAAGCTGAACAGCAGAGTTACGCCATGAGGAAAATTTTTTGAGCTGCTCAGCCTGACGGGTTCTTAATTCTTCTATATCCACCTGCGGCAATTCTCTTATTAACCTTCTGATGCCTTCGATATCTTCAGGATCAATTAATTGTCCGCCATTTCCGACTACTTCAGGTATAGAAGATCTATTTGAAGCAATAACAGGAATATTAAATTGCATGGCTTCCAGAACAGGGATCCCGAAACCTTCATAATGCGACAAAAATAAAAATGCTTTGGAATTTTTATACAGACAGGCTTTTTCTTCTTCCGTGATATATCCTGTAATGATTACTTTCCTGCGGATCTCTTCCGGATACTCATCAAGTACATTTTTATTGTGGATGCCGCTTATCACCAGTTTTTCAGAAAGTGATGAACCTGAGATGGCTTCAAGCAGCCCCTTTAAATTCTTATGCGGCGCATGACCCGTTATGCTGAATAAATATCCCCCCGGAATTAGGCTAAGCCTTTCAAGGATGGCTTGATCAGCGCCTGATGGAATTTCTGATGAAATGTTGTTATAAATAACAGCTGCATCACGTTTCAATAATTGCCTGATTCTGGAGCCTGAATATTCAGACACCGTAATCATCTGATTGATCCTATTTAATCCTGACTTTAATGCATACTTACGGTAATATTCACCGCTACGGTATTTCAGTGAAGAAAAAGACCACTTGTTAACGGAATTAAAATTCATAAATGAAATCAGGTCATGAACGGTTACTACCAATTTGATAGTATGGTGCAGAAAGATCGGACCAGAGTTGGACGGATACCAAAGAATATCAAGCCGGTCACTTCTTGCCTGCAACGGGAGATAAATCTGTTCAAATAGCAGGATATTCTTATATGGAAGTATTGCTTTAGAAAAATTAGCGGGTAAATTCAATGCTGTATCTTCATCAATATACAGGATATATTCATTTGCCTGATCAATAAGCATCAATTCCCGGACGATCTCCCGGATATAAGTGGCAATTCCCCTCGAAGATCTTACAGCAAACCGATAATCTATTCCGATCCGCATAGTGCCGTATAGGATGAATTAATCATACGCTGCAAATAAACGTAATCTTTTTAAAATAGAGTATGATCTCAACTGAAGGTTTATTAGGTTATCGTTATTAGAGAGATTGCTTCACGCCACAGCACAACTATGCTTCAGTTGGCAATGACGATTCGCTAATAGGGCGTCATTTCGAGGATCGAAGCCCAAGCCACCAGCCGGGGGACGAAGCAATCTGCCCGTGTACCGGCTTTCTTATAACACCCCTTAAGCGGAGCGTCATGAAAGAGATTGCTTCACGCCACAGCACCAACTATGCTTCAGTTGGCAATGACGTGTATGCTTATTTCCACACCTTAAAATTCATTTTATACTCAATATTACCAATTGAAGTACCTTTTACATAGCCTGTTTCGTAAACCCGCAACTGGTTAAAAAAGAAAAGTACGCAATATGTCAGGTAAAGTGCATGAAGTTGGATACGGTCTTTTAACAGGAAAAGGTCGAATATTTTAACGATAGCGATGATCTCAAAAATGGTCATATACAGAGATATTCTTGAAATTGCTTCGGTAGCAAGAGTAGCAAAATAGAATACAACACCCAGAAGGTAAATATTTATAATTATTTTGCTTTCATTATCTTCAAAACGATCCTTGTAAAACAGAACGATAAAAAATATTGCCAATTTGGTAATAAGACTGGTTGCAAGAGAGAATTCAGGCTTGTCAGACGTAAAATAATCTTCATAATCAGTTAAAAGAATATTTCCCTCCAGGTAACTCGTTAAAGGAAAAATAATTACGATTATCAATCCGGCCAGAAGAATAAACCTGCTAAAATTCAATTGAACCAGGTAATACAGAGGTATCATAATTACAGCAGTCTTGTGAAACACAGTTGCTATAATAACACACAATAAGTATTTCAGAAATTCCCGGTTAATGATGTATTTCACACCATAAAAGATAATAGCCATAGCGAAAAACTGACGCACGATAGAAAGCGTATTCCAATAATATCCCGGTAGGAAAAGGAAAATCATGAATGACACCAGCGGATTAACTGAATATTTTTTTAAGGTTTTTGCAAGGAGAATGATAGTTGTAGCTGAAAAAACTAAAAACATTCCCTGTTCAGAAATCCCCAGCCAGCTCAGAAAAAAACAAAAATATGCAAACCCAGGCTCTACATATGTAGAAAGTGGATCAGCAGATATTGATTGGTAAATTGACGCATATGAGTCGTAATCATTGCCGATCTGGTATCGGAATCCGGCGAAAAAAACAGCGAATAACACCAACAAGGTGTAAAAAAAGTCTTCATAATAATCCGTCAGGATATAATCTTCCTTATACAGGTCTGCAACAAAAATGATTAGTATGATTAAAAACCAAATGACCCAGGTTAGCATACTCTATACAGATGTGATCTCATTCAGACAAGCTTGCCAATGGGCCACTATGAATTCCCGGCGATATTTTTTCACAGCCATTTTACCATCAATTGCTAATTTTTGCATTTTTTCATGATTGCTGATCAGATCATATATAGCAGCCGCCAGCTTGCCTATATCATTTGGCGGCACTAAAATACCATTTTTATCATGGGTAATGATATGTTTAGGCCCTGTAGGACAATCAAAACTGATGCAGGGCACCCCACATTCCATAGCCTCGATCAATACCATACCAAATCCTTCCCTTCTGGATGGCAATACGTATATGGATGCTTGAAGATATTCTTTCCTCACATCAATTACCGCGGGTTTAATACTTATCCTTTCTCCCACACCGATGCTTTTTATTTGCTTTTCAAGTGAATCCTTCATACTCCCCTCGCCGATGATTACCAGTTTCCAATCTGGAATTCGATTTGATATTATTTTGAACGCTTCTATAAGCAAATCAAAACCTTTTTCCGTCTCAAGTGCACCAATAGATATTATGGTTTTTGTATTCAGGGGGGCGATCTCTATAGATTGAAAGGCTAAGGGGTTAGGAATAACTTTAATTGATTTTGCGTATCCTTTATAATCAATTTCATCAGATAAATTAAGACAAATAAGACCGTCTAGTTCCCGGTAAAATATTTTGCGTAATTTATTCCAGAAATAGCTCCTTAAAGCACTTCGATTGGCGTGTTCCCACCCGAGGCATTTTATCTGCTTACTCCCTACCTTTTTAATCATGCCTAATAATGTGGAAGGATAGGATCCCACACCCACTAATATATCAAACCGGTATTGTGTGATACATTTGGTGATATACCTGAAATCCTGTAATTTTTTGGCTAGCTTGTTAGAGACTTCAGAATCAGGAAGCGGTATGATGATGACTTTTTTATCAACGCTAAAAAAACTCTGCTGATTTATCTGGTTAAGACTGATAAATTGCACCTCATACCATCTGCTCAATTCATTAGCTATGGTAATAGCCACACGCTCGCTGCCCCTGCCACAGGAAATATCGTTTATCACAAACCCAATCTTCACGGTAATAACCTTTTTAAACCAAAGTATAAGAGCAGCAGATTTTTTTTGAACCCCGATATAAAACCATAGTTATATTTAAGAGTGAGTGTTTCTTTGACTTGTTTAAAGGAATTTGACACGCCTCCATCCCTGAAATTAGCCAGTACTTCTTCAATAAACACAAATTTAACCTGGTGCTTCTTTAGACGGAGCATAAGTTCGTAGTCACCGGCTATGCGCATGGAAGTATCGAATAATCCATATCGCTGATAGGTGGTCTTTTTTACAAAACATGTCGGGTGCTCAATCATAGTTTTTGGTAAGAGGTCTGAGGATTGACCGATTATATACTTTAGATTCCCCTCTATATCCCTTCGCTTTAATAAACCATGAAATACCTCTCCATCTGAATACTTTTCGCAAACATTAACCACCTTTGTTACTGCGTCTGGCTCATACCAGTCATCAGCATTAAGAATTCCAATCAGTTCGCCAGTAGCAAAAGTGATACCTTTATTCATCGCATCGTAAATTCCCCGGTCCGGCTCGCTTACCCATTTAAATATCCGGTCATCGTATTTCCTGATAATATCCAGAGTGCTATCCTTAGAGCCTCCGTCAATAATGATATATTCGATATTAGTATAGGTTTGACCCAGAACGCTTTGGATAGCTTGCTCCAGAAATTTTGCGCCATTGTAAACTACTGTTATAATCGATATTTTAGGATTCATTTGCTCACAGCCGATGTTAACCTGCCTTTTAAACTGATTAAAAAAGTATTTCGGAATAGCATAAACGCTAATGGAAACAGATATAACAGGTTCAAAATATACAACCAGGTGATGTCAAAATCCATTTTGTAAATTAGTATGGTAGACAATACTGCCAATACAGATAGAATATATGGCCCTAAATCTTCATGTAAAACTTTCACTTTGATAGTTCGATATTCTGCATGGAATTGATTAAGAATATAAAACGATGAAACTGATATGGCAAAAAGTGGCGGCAAAACCATCCATTCAGGCAGAGGTTTATATTGCAGCAATAAAAAGAGGATAATATTTAAACCGGTTGAGATGAGGTGTGAAATAACGATGTGATTCAACTTGCCTAATCCCATTAATATGGAATAAGCCGGTGCTGCAATGATATTGATTATATACGCAAATGAAAGACAAACCAGGAAAATAATATAAAAACCGAGATCTTTATGATCAAGCAGATAGACTATCGGTATACTGATGCAAATGAGAATACTGTAACTTAATATACTTAAAAATGCAGCGCCCCTCAATGCTTTAGAGTACAAGTGTTCAACATCAAGGCTCTTTTCTTCAGACCGTTTGGAAACTACTGGAATAATGACCTGAATTGCATTGACCAAAACCATGCGTATCTGGGTTATCGCGCGGTTTACAATATCATATATTCCAACAGCTGAAAGACTAAAATACCTGTTTAAAAAATATTTGGTTAGCGGATCAAAAAGCAAGATCGAAAGGGATATGTATTGAAAGTCTTGTCCGTAGGTAAAAAAAAGCTTTATATGGGCTTTATCCGGTCGGAGTTCCGCCATATTAAATGGCTTTGAACTTTTAAGTATTATCCAGGCTGAAAAAAAAATGACCGCTGCTTGCACAGTCTGAGCATAAAGAAGTCCTTTTAATCCCATAAGGGGGATAAACAGCAGGCAGCAAATGCAAAAAAAAACCGATGCCGCCATTATTATTATATTTCGTTTGTAGATTAATTGCAATCCATCTAAACTGAATAAAAATACCGAAGAAATGAAATTAAGAAAAAAAGTGATCAGAGTGAGATGAAATACTTCTTTATACAACACCGGTACACGAGCAATATCAAACATAAACCGTATTATAGGTTCAGAAAAAATATACCCGGCTGCAGAGATAACCAATCCAAGAATAAAATTAAACAAAGTACCACTAGCCAAAATACGGTTAAATTGTAAGGGTTCCCCCCTGGCGATGTACACGGGGATATAACGTAAAAGGCATCCTGAAACTCCTGAACCAAATACAGTGAAGGCTGCAGGTATGGAAGTAATGAGAGACCACATACCTAACTCTGCCTTACCTGTTCTGCTTAACACCATGTAATAAACAATTACATAACTTAAACTACTTATAACTATCTGGACGACAGAAAAAAAACCGTTCCTGACTATTCCATTCTGATCCGTATTCATGGGTTTAGGTAAAGATAGATGTATGTTTCTTCTTTACATCAGCTATTTCCAGGCTGCAGGGAGGTTCTTTTCTATTTCAATATTCTTAAACTTAGGGGTACTCTTGGCGCCTGACATCTTCACAGAAGCAACCATCCGATTAATTCCTTCTTCAAGATCCACATTTTTTATGAAATGACCGAAAACCCGATCTGCCTTTTCATGACTTGAATACGCATTCACCACTTCATTTCTGGCTTCATGATATATTAGCCTCGGAGACGTATCAAAGGCCTTGGCCACCACATCTACAAGCTCATTGATGGTATAAGGTTTATCAGCACCTATATTAAATACATTATTGTACGCTTCGCTCATAAAGCCAGAGTGGGAAATTGGCAAAGCTACATCATCAATATAACTGAACGCCCGGGTTTGGTTTCCATCCCCAAAAATAGGAAGCTCTATATCTTTAAGAATATTATTCATAAATATTCCGATTACATTTCTGTATTTATCGCCGATATTCTGCCGCTCTCCATATACATTGTGGGGCCTGAATATAACATAGTTTAAGCCGAACAATTCATGGGCACTCTTCAGATCAAGCTCTACAGCATATTTTGCTATTCCGTATGGATCTTCAGGTTGCGGAGGTGTTTCTTCTGTGTATGGAAGTTGGTTTTTGCCATATACAGCTATTGAAGAAGCAAATACAAAACACTTGACTTCGTGCAAAATAGCCTGGTTGATCAGATTTATACTCCCAACTAAATTATTATTATAATTAAAATTACGAATGAAATGACTTAATCCTTCTGCAGCATATGCTCCCAAATGATAAATGTGAGAAATTTTATTTTCAGAAAAGATATTATTAAGAAGTGTTGTATTTGTAATACTTCCTTCAATGAACTTAGCCTTAGGATTAACATTTTCTATAAACCCGCCACTCAGATCGTCAAGGGCGATCACAGGTTTTCCTTCAGCTATAAGTGCATCAACAACATGCGATCCAATAAAGCCAGCGGCACCGGTAACGAGAATTTTTTCCATATTATAAAATTACTTCTTGATATATTTATGAAGTAGTTGGTGAAGTATAGAACTCAGGTGTTTCCATTCCAGCTTTTAGACACACATATTTATTCAGTATTCGTACATATGTATAGCCGTTTTCAGCATCCTCTTTTACATCCCACTTTGAATTGAAAAAAACCTGGTTGGCGCGTACATATTTACTATTAACCACCTCTGTATTTTTCCAGGAAAAATTCTGAGTCTTGAAAACGATATTTTTTAAACTTCTTATTTTAAAATTTTTTACATAAATACCATTTAATACCAGCCTGCACTCATAGTCTTCGTCTTCATTTCCTACAGCAGGAAACCGCTCATCAAACCAACCGATCTTTTTTACCGTATTCTTTGAGATTAAATAATGGCTCCAACTTTCATTGATCAGTGCTACTTCTTCATCCATAATTCCAGATTGATTCAAATCTTCTCTAAATTGGGGCCCTATTTGTATATCATCATTAAATATAAAAGTTTTATCAGCGAGCGAATTAACCATCAATAAGTTCCATAATTTACTAAGGCTTTGGGGTTCATTAAATTGAACTATTTTAACATTGGGAAACTGCGCCAGAAAAGCCCCTATCTGTTCCAGATATTTTGCCTGAACCTGCTTATTATGATAACCATTAATTGCAATTACGATTTCTGTATCAGGAAATAAACTAACAAGACGCGTAATCAGAGGCTTGAAGAACCGCCCATACCGGTCAAAATAAGTAACGATACCTATAGAATAGTTTTTGTTTACTAAATGCTGTGCATTATTTTGTTTAAAAAACAGCCATGAACTATTAATAAACAGCCATCGTATGTGGTAGCCAACCCTCCGAATTAAATAGAAACCTGCTTGTATATTTAACACTAGCTATATAATCAATCAAAATACATTTTCTTCCAGATCAAAATCAGTACAGTTGTTGCTCCGGCTATAATTCCTCCTAACAATAATGAGTATAACTTCCGAGGCCTGTATTTTTTTAAAGGAAACACCGGCTTATCGATTATCTGGATTAACGGGGTTTCTCTTCTTAATGAGATCTTGGACAGCTCAAGATTTTTAACTATCTCAGCATAGATTGAGGAGCTTGCCTGCACGTCAACTTGTCTCTTTTGAGATGGCGTTTTGAGCATTAATAAAGCGGGATTCATATTCGGGTTGGCAGAATTGGAGGCTGCCACACCACTTATCGAAGAATTTAACACCCTCTTAACGCTATCGGCCTGTCTTTCCAGTATTCTCACATTCTGTGTGGATTTTTTTGTTTTTGTTGCCGTGTAAAAATCGTTTACATTCTTTACAATCTCGTCTGTAAAAACTTTTGCAAAAAAATGATCTTCAGAAGTATACTCCACGCTAATGATGCTTAATTTCTTGTCAGGCTTGCCTACAATTAAGTATTTTTCATTAATGTTTTCTACAACTACACTAATAATGCTATCCTGTTTCCAGGTGTAAGGCATTTTTTTGAAATTAAGATCTGAGGGTTTAATATCCCTCCATTTTTCATCTATATGGTAAAACTCCGCAAATCGTTCGATAAGTAATTGCTTTTTACCAAGGAAATTACCGGGAGAAAGCAAGGTCTTCTCAATCATAGACCGAGATTTATACAGTTCGATAATGTTGTCACCCTGAAAAATACCACTACTGCCCCCCAGGCTATTAAGATCAATACCTGCTAATGAAGCCAATCCTGAAAAAGAACCTAAACCACCTTTATCAGCTTCTTCAAGAACAAAAGTGCATCGAGCATTATATTCTGCTTTTGTAAGGACTGCATATAAAAGCCCTAAAGATCCGCCAGTTATTCCGGCTAATACAATAATCTTCCATTTGGATATAAGATACAATTTCCAGATTCCCAACCTGGAAATCACCTCCTTTACAGAGATCTTATCCTTCTTTTGGCTGTCGTTGATCTTATTCAATGTGAGGATATAGAGTAAACTTACTTGCTGCCGATTAGGTTCACAATACCTAGAATAATGGCTCCCAGGGATGCTACACCCGACGTTATACCCATCAATTCAGCTAAACTAAGTTTGTTATCCCCATCTTTTTTAGGAACAAAAATTTCAGACCCGGGCTTTACCACAGGGTAATTATTAAAGAACAAAAATTTCCTGGTACTTTGAACAGAGCCGTTTGCATAAATAATATAGGAATTCTTTTTCCTAGACCTTGTTCCAAATCCACCTGCATTTGAAATGTACTGTTTAAATCCGCGATTTGAATGAAATATTACTGTAACAGGTGCCAATACCTCCCCGCTAACTTTGACAGTTTGCAATTGTTTTGGGATATTCAATACATCGCCTTCCTCCAGAAAGATATCTGCACGAGAGCCGGGTTTATCCAAAATACTAGGCATATTTATTCCAACATAATCATTCCGTAAAACTTCTTCATTAATTACTGCTGATGAATCAAGGGTATTCTGCAAACGCTGTATTTTTCTTAACTTATCCTGTTCTATTTGGGCATTGGATTGCCGTTTTAATGAAGCACCTTCAACAAATGCCAGGGCCGTAAATCCTCCTGCGCGTTTTATCAGATCAGAAATTCGCTCATTTTTATTAGATACGATGTAGGTTCCGGGATATAATACTTCTCCATCAATTCTTACTAAACGTTGTACCTGATATCCTGAAGAAGGCCGCACCACCACAATATCAAATGGCTGTAGTTTAAACCCTTCAATGGAGGTTGTCAGGTCGCGACCTATATTAACCTGAAAAACCTCTGCAATCTGGGCAGTTGACGAAAGTGCATCACTGGCTTTTACTCTTCTGGATACCTCAATACGTTGCGGGGTAGCTCCTTCTTTTAATCCTCCGCTCTGGATGATAGCATCTTCCAGGCTCATCCCTTCTGCATAAGTTAAGGTTCCCGGCCTTTGTACTTCACCTTCAACCCGAATGGAATAATTTTCTTTAAGCTCAAATATAGAAGATATCCTTACCACATCTTCCCGCTTCAACAGAATGTCCGGAGCTTCGCCTGAAAGTATCTTTTCCGGATCAAAAGCTACAAGTTCGGCCTGCATATCACTTCCTAACCGGGTAATATAAGCCCTTTTCATGAAAGCATCCTGCTGTAAACCTTCTGCTTTTTGTATTAATTGTTTAACCGTAAGACCTGGCTCCAGTTCATATTCCCCTTCCCGGTATACAGCACCTTGTATGCGTACCCTGTTCTCAAAACGGTCTAAAATTTCATCAACAAAAAATTTATCCCCGCTCTCGGGCAGATAAGTAAGATATTGATCAGTTGTGATGTCACTGATTTTTCGTTCGGTTGCCGTATTTTTTAAAACCTTAATTCTGCCTTGATAAGCACGTTCATTAAAATCGCCGGTAAACCGAAGCAGATCGGAAAACTTTTCACCAGGTAGCATTTCAAAAATTCCGGGTCGTTTTACCTGACCTATAATTTCAACTCGTTTTCTATATGTAGGGATACGGATTACATCCTGATCACGCAATTGCAAATTATTTTTCAATTGACCTGTTAACAGGAAGTCATACAAATCCAGAGTTGCCAGCCGACGTCCCCCCCGGATAACTTCGATCTGGCGGAAAGACCCGTTTTCAGTAGGGCCACCTGAAGAATAAAGGGCATTAAAAACGGTTGCAAGAGACGGAAGTGTATATGTTCCCGGCTTCACCACTTCTCCGGTCAAAATTACCTTAATACTGCGGATGTTGCCAATGGCAATACTAACATTGGTATTCCCGCTTCTGATACCGCTGTATATAGTTGCGAGACGCGATTTTATTTTAGAAGTAGCGGCTTCAACAGACAATCCGCCAACCTGAATTATACCTATATAAGGTATGTTGATAGTTCCTTCTGGTGATACCTTTAACTCATAACTTGCCTCTGAATATCCATAAATATCAATTAACAGCTCATCATCCGGACCGATCTGGTAGTTTGGCGGAGTTGCAAGCCGCAGATTCGGCTCAAAACTTAAATTTTCATTTTTAAAAATATCAGCTCCGAATATCTTAGATCTGAGTTCCGAAAGAGCAAGTTGGGCAACACTTAAAGTATCCTTACGGGAGGGTATGCTATCTCTTTCATAATTCAACTCCCTGGTTCCACGCCCGCTCCCCTTTGATGATGCAGTATTCCCGCTGGTACTTTTGGACTTACCCTCATTTTTTAGTTTATCCACCCGGGCACGAAGTTTTCTTACCTCACCCGGATCCATTCCCTGTGCAAGGGCGGCTTCCTCCATTTGCTCTTCGCTCAAACCGCTTGCTTTGAACTGAGCAAGATAAAGGCGGATCTGGTCGTCACTTAATTCATCGACCCGTATTTTTTTTATATCGGCAGCAGTTGTCTGCGAAAATGCATCATTAGAGCATAGCACTATACATATTACTGTTAATAACAGCATTGTTATCTTTTTCAAACTCATTCCTAATCTATTATTTATCCACAGCATAAAGGCTGCAAAGTTCTTTAATTTTTACTATAAAACAATACTGTAAATCAAGTATTTTCATATACCACTCATGAATTATAGATTTATCTCCACCAATATAGGACTTAGTTGCAGACAAAGGATTAGATTTTATATTTTGGGTATAATAATAAAAGAGCTGTTATTCCACCAGGGGGCAATACCCTATCGGATATAATTATTTTTTTATGTAAACCTTCTCTACTAATAGAAATTGGCTCGTAAATATCAAAATTTCTTTATTCAAAATAATTCAGCACATTAAAACCGCCCGCTTTAAGATGTTCATCCCTTCTCATTAAATTGAGATCTGAATGGATCATGTCTTTAACCAGAGCCTCCAAATCGTATTTAGGTGTCCACCCCAATTTTGTTTTTGCCTTGATCGGATCTCCTAATAATAAATCAACTTCCGTAGGACGAAAATACCGGGGGTCAACCTTAACAACCGTCTGACCCGGCTTCAGGAGTTTTTTATTCAGTCCCAGTTCTTCTATTTTTGCTCCATCTACATCCACAATCACACCCTTTTCTCCTTCATTCTTACCACTGAATTCTACTTCCATACCCAGTTCTCCGAATGTCATTTTAACAAAATCGCGTACCGCAGTAGTTACACCGGTAGCAATAACGTAATCCTCAGCCTTTTCTTGCTGCAGGATGAGATACATGGCTTCAATGTAATCTTTTGCATGACCCCAGTCCCGCTGTGCGGATAAATTACCCAGGTATAAGCATCCCTGCAAACCTAAAGCAATTTTGGCTGCGGCACGGGTGATCTTACGCGTAACGAACGTTTCTCCCCGTAACGGACTTTCATGATTAAACAGAATACCATTACAGGCATACATGCCATAAGCTTCGCGGTAATTTACTGTTATCCAGTATCCGTACATTTTCGCCACAGCATAAGGCGACCTTGGATAAAAAGGAGTAGTTTCGGATTGTGGCACCGCCTGTACCAAACCGTAAAGCTCGGAGGTAGAGGCCTGATAAATTCGCGTTTTCTTTTCTAATCCGAGAATGCGAACAGCTTCTAATATCCGTAAAGTACCTATGCCATCTGCATTGGCAGTATATTCAGGAGTTTCAAAGCTTACATGTACATGGCTCATAGCTGCCAGGTTATATATCTCGTCCGGTTGTACTTCCTGAATAATCCTGATCAGATTGGTTGAATCTGTGAGATCACCGTAGTGAAGCTTTAACCTTAAATTACTTTCATGCGGGTCCTGGTACAAATGATCGATCCGATCGGTATTGAACAACGAGCTTCTTCTCTTGATACCATGTACAAAATAACCCTTGTTTAACAAGAACTCGGTTAAATAGGCACCGTCCTGCCCGGTTACCCCTGTAATTAAAGCTACTTTCATTAGTTTTTTAAAAATGCAAATCTAATGATATTACCGGAAAAGCCATTAGATTTCAGTTAACGGGATCCACTTTGGTTTTATTTAAATTTACCTGGATCTGAAGACCAATGGTTTCCAAGCGAAGAACCAGCTTATTTTGAACCTGCCTTACTACAACAGCCTCTTTTTCACTTAAAATACCCGAAGTGATCCTGACACGTTGCTGAGGAGTAAAATCAACTACACGGATTTCATTATGATCACTGTTTTCGAGAAATAGTTTTAACTGCTCTATTTCATGATCAAGTACGACGGCTGGTTTTCCGATCCAGAAAAGATAACGCACAACTCCTGATATCTGAAACACACGTTCTCTGTCCTGCTCAGCTATATGCACGAAACAAATGGAACGGAAAAGAGGCTCTTCTACCCATTTCACACGATCTGACCATTGTCGCCTGGTTCTGACTACCGGGCAATATACCTCTATACCTAATGCGGTTAGTTTTTGAGCCACGGCTTTTTCATTGCGTGATTTAGTGTAAAGAACATACCACTTCATAGTGTAGCGAGTTAATGTGATTTATTCGGGATGCAAAATAATGTTTTTTTGTAATTGCATACCTCTTAGAAGTTGTTTAAAAATGAAATCGTTTCGCATCAAAGTGCTGGGTGTGGATACCAAACGCGGAAGACCGCCGTGGCCGGTACAGTGCGTATTGCGAGGACGTATGACGAAGCAATCTGCCTGTGCAGTTGCCAACTCTTCAACGCAGAGATTGCTTCCCGCCTGCGCTGTTCCTCTGCTTAGGTTCGCAATGACGGTATGACATGAGCGTCATTCGCGAGGCCGGGCCGTGTGAGCCGAAGCAATCTGGGGCCAGGCGCTGGCAATTCTTTAATCATCTTTCAAGCGTCTCCCACGCAGAGATTGCTTCACGCCTGCGCCCGTTCCTCTGCTCGGTTCGCAATGACGGTATGGTCAACCCGCATTATATAACCTTTGAGCGGCAGCTCACAGCCGCCCATCTACCAAGTTCCGGTTAAGAACAGAGCGGGTATCAAACAGCACGGTATCTGAACCTTTTAAGCGACCGTAGTCTATCGTTAAGAACTCCGTATGGGCAACAGCAAGAATGATCAATTGGTAGGGGTTTGCAAATATATCATCAACAAGCTCCAATCCATAATGATTCCACACCTCATTTTTGCTGCCTAGAGGATCATAGATATCAACCCTTAAGCCGAACTGTTCAAGTTCGTTAACGATATCGATCACTTTAGTGTTCCGTATGTCCGGGCAGTTCTCTTTAAAAGTAATTCCTAATACAAGTGCCCGCGAGTTCTTCAACTGCATGCCTTTGGCCAGCATCAGCTTAACTACTTTATTAGCTATGAAAACCGGGATGTGATCATTAACCCTTCTGCCGGACAGTATCACTTCCGGATGATAGCCTAATCGCTCAGACTGATAAGCCAGATAATACGGATCAACACCTATACAATGGCCGCCCACTAATCCCGGCTTAAATTTTAGAAAATTCCATTTGGTAGCAGCGGCTTCCAGCACTTCACTGGTATCAATATTCATCTTATCAAATATTAACGCCAGTTCATTTACAAATGAGATATTAACATCACGCTGTGCATTCTCAATGGCCTTGGATGCCTCGGCAACTTTGATACCAGATGCTTTATGAGTGCCCGCAGTAATAATCGACGTGTAAAGTTCATCTACCAGCTCTGCAATTGCCGGAATAGAACCGGATGTGACCTTTATAATGGTCTTTAATGTATGCACAGGATCACCCGGACTTATCCGTTCGGGTGAGTATCCGCAAAAAAACTCTGTATTATAGGTTAACCCACTTTCCTTCTCCAGTATCGGAACACAGTCTTCTTCTGTACAACCCGGGTATACTGTGGACTCATAGATTACAAGATCGCCCTTCTTTAGTAAACTTCCCACCAACGCAGATGCGTGAAAAAGTGCCGAGAGATCAGGTTTTTTAAATTCATCTACCGGTGTGGGTACAGTAATAATGTAAACAGAACACCCGGCTAAATCCGATGAAGTGGAGGTAAACGTAATTTTTGACTCATACAATTCTTCGGCGGATATCTGCAGGGTCGCATCCTTTCCCTGTATAAGTGATCTTATCCGATCTTCATTCAGGTCGTAACCGGTAACTTTATATTTTTCTGCAAAAGCCATTGCAAGGGGCAAGCCCACATATCCCAGCCCGACAACAGCAATTTTCAGATCCGGTGAAAGTACAGGAAGCATATTAAATGTTATGATAGGGCAAATATAGGATAAAACAGGGAGGACATTTATATTACCAGTATCAAGCGCATCATCAGGTGGAAAGTGACAAATTTAGTTATATGAACTTAATCATACCTATTAGATAAAGACCAGACAAAGATGTTATTGGTCACCTATTCAACCTATCCAAGGATTATTGACTTTTTTATCGATCGTTACCTTTCTTTTACCATTGCAGTTTTGCCTCCGGCTTCCCTTCCCCGTGCTGAACCTTTATTTCCCCGCATTCATCTGCCAGGTAAAGGATAGACTGGTAATTATGTTTCACAGCATCAGACATAGCGATCTCACAGGTTTTGCCGCTGGAATAGTAACCTTCGTATTCTTCCCGGTTAACTTCCCGGGCTTCCGGGGCAGTTGCAGACCTGGTCAGTTCGGGATACAAGAACCCCCGGTCGCCGGCCATACCGCAACATCCGGCATGCATGGGCACTACCACTTCTTCTGCAAAGTGACGTGCAATTTTTACAAAGGTCTCTGACAAGCCCATCTTTTGCAATGAGCATACGGGGTGCAGCACTACTGAATTTTTCTTTTTTGTAACCTCGATATTGGAGAGCACGAACACATCCAGAAAATCAACACTGTCCAGGATCTTCATCTTTTTAAAGCGGGCTTTATTATCTTCACTTAATACCGGATAAGATTGCTGCAAAGTTTGCGTACAGGAGGTAACATCCAGTACAACAGGCAGGCTTCCCTGTCTGGTCCATTTCCACAGTTTAGTTATGGTTTCATTAGCGGAGAGCGCAAATGCCGGGTTAAACCCTTTTGAAGAAAATATCTGTCCGCAGCAATTGCCTGCTATATCGTCCGGAATGATCACAAAAACTCCTGCTTTTTGGGCAACACTCAGGAAGGTTTCCATGATTGATTTTTTATTCTTATCCGGGTCGCCCATTACACGGTTAATGCATGTTGGAAAATAAACTACCGACATACCCGTGTCGTGCCCCGTTTTTGCAGATGCCTGATGTTTTACACTGGCGGGATACAACTGGTTTGACCACAGCGGAAAAGAGGGGATGATCTTCTTAATTGAGGATGTAAGCCCAAGCATGGTATTTGATCCGAACAGGTTATTCATACCGGTACCCGCACGAAGTGCAAATCTCACCATCGAGGTGACGGGTTTAAAATAACGTGCTACAAATACCGCTGTCTGATTTGCAAAATCGCTATGGTTTTCGCGTCGCAAACGTTTTACCAAGGTACCGGTATTAATATCAACAGGGCAGGCTGTAGCACACAGGCCATCCACTGCGCATGTTTCTAGGCCGTCATATTGGTATTGCTCTAATAACTCTTTATGCTCCCGATTTTGTCCTGCTTTTTTCAGGTTAGCTAACACTCTCCTGATCACGATCCTTCTGCGTGGTGTGGTAGTAATATTACGACTGGGGCACATATGCTCGCAGAAGCCACATTCGATACATTTATCTACTTCCTCCTCTACCTGTGGCAAATTTTTCAGGTTACGGATATGTGCTTTGGCATCATTGTTAATGATCACACCGGGATTAAGCAGGTTGTGCGGATCTACTACCGATTTCAGTTCCTTCATCACCTGATATAACTCGTGTCCCCACTCTGTCTCTACAAACGGTGCCATATTGCGCCCGGTACCATGCTCTGCCTTTAACGCTCCATCATATTTATTAACTACCAGGTTAACTACTTCATTTAAAAACCGATCATATCGTTTAATTTCATCAGCTGAATCAAAAGCTTGAGTTACCACAAAATGAATATTGCCATCCTTGGCATGACCAAAAATGATCGCATTATGATAGTGGTGTTTACTGAATATCTGCTGCAGCTCCAGAATAGCATCTCCGAGGTGCGCTACCGGGAATGCGATATCTTCCAGAATAACCGTAGTTCCGCTGGCACGAACGGCACCAACAGCCGGAAACATCCCTTTGCGAATTTTCCACATGAAAGCCTGTTCTGTCGTATCCGTAGTAAATACGGGCTGGTTTAACAGCGAAAGATCAGGAGCCATGCGCATATACTGGCTGATCTTAATCTGAACCTCTTCATCATTGTTTCCCTGGAACTCGACCAGGAGGGCAGCGGCAGTCTCCGGTAATGTTTTTAAAAAATCAGGCACCCCGGGAATATTTTCTACCGACCGTAATGACGATCTGTCCATCAGTTCTACTGCTTCAGCCCCTGCAACGGTTAAAGGCACAATAGCCTTACAGGCCTGGTAGATGTCTGTAAAATACATTAAGGCAGTTGCCTTGGCGGGATAATCAGGAACAGTCTGCAGGACGGCTTCTGAAATAAATCCTAACGTACCTTCAGCACCTACCAGTAAGTGCGCCAGGATATCAAGCGGCTCATCATAATCAATAAAAGAATTGAGTGAATAGCCTACTGTATTCTTGGTTTTATACTTGTTGCGGATCCGGTTATAGATCTCAGGCTGATCACCAATACGTTTTTTTAAAGCTCCGATACGTTCATGGATATCCGGACACTCAGCCCGGAACCGGGAATAATCGGCTTTATTTTCTGTTGAATACGTTTTTCCGTTGGGCAGGATGAACCGTATATAACGAGTGGTGTGGTAGGAGTTTTTACTTACCCCGCAGCACATCCCGCTTGCATTATTAGAGAGAATACCTCCCATCATGGCTGAACTGATGCTGGCCGGATCGGGACCTATCTTCCTTTTATATTTTTTAAGGTGGGCATTCACTATACCGCCGATCACTCCCGGCTGCACCCTGACCAGTTCCCCGTCATTTTCAACTCCTACTCCGCTCCAGTATTTACTAAGATCTACCAGTATTCCATCTGAGATAGACTGTCCGGACAAGCTGGTTCCTGCTGCTCTGAACGTAAGCGGGATCTGGTTAACCTGAGAAAATTCAAAGAGCAACCTGATCTCCTTTTCTGATACCGGCTGAACCACTGCCTTCGGCTCCAGATGATAAAAACCGGCATCCGCAGCATAGGATACCACATCAATTAAACGGCTTTTTATACGATCCTCAGGAAGGATGGATTGCAGTTTCTTCCCGATCACGTTACGGTCACTCAACATATCTTCAAATTAACGAAAAAGGAAGTAGAAATATATAATGTGTTAATCAGTTGGTAACATTTGGATGTCTGACCTTGTAATTAGAACTACCAGATATTATGCATACCATAAATCTACTAACAACCAACCATTTTAAGCAGATACTGCCCGTATCCGCTCTTAACCAGGGGTTCTGCAATGCTTTTCAACTGTTCTGCAGTAATAAAGCCCATACGATAAGCTACTTCTTCAATACAGCCGATTTTAAGACCCTGCCGTTCTTCTATTACCTGAACAAACTGGCCGGCCTGCATAAGTGAATTAAATGTGCCGGTATCAAGCCACGCTGTACCCCTGCTCAATACTCCCACTTTCAGTTTACCTCTTTTCAGATATTCCTTATTTACATCCGTAATTTCATATTCTCCCCGTGGAGATTGTTTAATATTTTTAGCAATTTCTACTACAGAATTATCGTAAAAATATAACCCGGGAATAGCATAATTAGATTTTGGTGCAACAGGTTTTTCTTCTACCGAAACTACCTGATAGTTTTTATCAAATTCTACTACACCGTATCTCTCAGGATCAACTACCTGGTATGCAAACACAACTCCGCCATCAGGATCACTAATCTCCTGCATCAGACGGCTCATACCATCACCATAGAAAATATTATCCCCCAAAATCAAGGCAACCTTATCCTTTCCAATAAATTTTTCGCCCAATACAAATGCCTGCGCAAGGCCATTAGGTTGTTCCTGAACTAGGTATGAAAATTTACATCCAAGCGATGCTCCATCACCTAATAACTTTTCAAATTGCGGAAGGTCATGAGGAGTAGAAATAATCAGTATCTCCCTGATCCCGGCCAGCATAAGGGTGGAGAGCGGATAATAGATCATTGGCTTATCGTAAACCGGCATCAACTGTTTGCTTACGGCTAATGTTAGGGGATGCAGCCTGGTGCCTGATCCGCCTGCTAAAATAATTCCTTTCATACAAATGCAAATGTAAGAATTAGGCATTATATTGCTCTAGCTGTAGGCACGATAGAAATTATATCCTTTAGGTATAATCTGAACTCACACCATATTACTAACCTGAGTTCGATTAATAAGTTAGGTATAAAAAGGCAAAAAACACACAAAAAAGGAGAGTAAAAAAGGTAATATTCAGCATTATTTTATATATTTAAGTATCTTAAATTCAAATATATAGATAAATAAAACATGAATATTACCACTGATAAAGTTACAGAAATTTTCTATCTTACTGATGAGTTTTGTAAAGAATTTAAAGGCGTTATAAGCGCTTCTATACTAGGGAATGCGCCTAAACGGAAGCCCCGTATGTCTGAGAGCGAAGTAATTACCCTGATGACCCTCTTTCATTCAGGCAGTTTTAGAAATATGAAGCACTTTTATCAGCATTATGTCCAAAAGCATTTACAATCGGAATTTCCCCGCACCGTATCCTATAACCGTTTTACCGAACTGATGCAAGCAGCGGTTTTACCCATGACTATTTTCCTGAAAACATGCTGCCTGGGTGAGTGTACAGGTATCTCTTTTATTGATTCTACCCCTATCAGAGTATGTAAAAATAAACGGATCAAACGTAATCGGGTATTTAAAGACACAGCCAATGTGGGTAAATCAACGATGGGCTAT